>DASZMV010000082.1:0-79650 GCA_035551675.1 Caulobacteraceae bacterium
GACCGAATACCTGATCGAAGAGCGCGCCGTGCTGAAGAAGCAGGAGCGCCTGCTCGACATTCAGATCGAACATCTCGACGGCCAGACCCCGTTCAATCGCGCGCACCTTCGCAATCGCCGCTGGCGCGAACGGCTGCAACTCGGCCTGCAGGCTTTCGTCGTCATCGCCGCCACCGTCGCGGGGCTGATCCTTGGGGCCATGATCTACGGCGCCTTCACGTCTAAACAGGTCGTCGTGGACGCTTTCGACGCCCCGCCGGCGATGGCGCAGCGGGGTCTGACCGGCAGGGTGGTGGCGAGCGGTCTGCTCGACGAGCTCACGCGCCTGCAGGCGGCGAACCGGACATCATTGGCGAAGCGAAACCTCTCGGGCGCCTGGGTCAACGACATCAAGATCGAGGTGCCCGAGACGGGCGTCTCCATCGGCGAGATCGACCGCTACCTGAAACAGCGCTTCGGTCACGACGTGCACATCGGCGGCGACCTCGTCGAGACCGATAGCGGCGGTCTGGCGCTCACCGTGCGCGGCGACGGCATCCTCCCGAAAACCTTTACCGGCGGGGCCGCAGATCTCGGAAAACTGACGACCCAGGCGGCCGAATACATCTACGGGAATGCGGAGCCGGCGCAGTACGTGACCTATCTCGAGAACATGGGCCGCACCGCCGAGGCCATTGCCTTCGCCCAGGCCGCCCTACCGACAGCGCCCAAGTCGGAGCGCCCTTATCTTCTCAATGCATGGGGCAACGGCGTTTCGTCCGGCGGCGACACGGCGCAGTCGCTGACGCTGTATCGCGAAGCGCTTCGGTTGAAACCCGACCTCTGGCCGGCCTGGAACAACGTCATCAACGGCGACTGGGTGCTCGGACGCGAAGAGGGCGCCTGGCGCGACGGCGAGGCTCTGCGCAGGGCCGCCGGCGGCCGTCCCGGACGCGCGCCTGAACTCTACTACTTGAGCTGGGACACGTTGACCTGGGACCTGCTCGCCTGGCGCAACGCACTGGCGCCCGACCTCGAAGCGAACGGCGGCACCGGGACGGGCCTCGCCGCCGGCGCGCCGCTGATGGCCGACGTCGATATCCGTCTTCACGACCTCGACGACGCGGACCTTCAACTCCGCAACATCAAGGACGATCCCAACGACCCCACCGTCGCAGCCATGCGCCATTTCATCCAGGGCCGCATTGCTGAGGAGCGCGGGGACCTGACGCGCGCGGCGAGCGAACTCGAGGCCTTCGGCGCAGGATTCAGCAACCCGATGGTCTGGAGCAACTACCCCGGCTATAGTTGCTGGGTCGCGCCCGTGGAGGAAGCGACGGGCCATCCAGACAAGGCGGACGCGGTGCTGGCGAAGGGCGGGACCTTCGTCGACTGCTATCGTTTCAAAGCCGACATCCTCGACCACCGCGGCGACTGGGCCGGCGCGCAACGCCAATACGCCGCCGCCGTCGCGTTGGCGCCCGACCTTCCGGCTGCGTATTACAGCTGGGGCATGGCGCTCGTCCGTCACGGCGACCTGAAAGGCGCCATGGCCAAGTTCGCCGCCGCCAACAAGCGCGGCCCGCACTGGGCCGATCCGCTCAAGGCCTGGGGCGACGTGCTCGCACGCCAGGGCAAGTGGGACGAGGCGCTGAAGAAGTACCGTAAAGCGCTGTCGTATGCGCCGGCCTGGAGCGAGCTTCGCCGCGCCGAAGCCGTCGCCGGGCGAAAGGCCGTTTAGTGGGGCCGCGCGCCCGACACCGTGCTTGACGCCCTCGCCGCGAGGTCTAGTGTCGCGCCGTTCTCCGGGGTGTCCCGCCAACGGGACTGAGAGGCCGCGACGTGGCGCGGCGACCCGTCGAACCTGATCCGGGTCATGCCGGCGAAGGGACGGGAACGGGACCGGGGGGTCCGTTTCAACCGATCGCAGGCGAGGTCCGGCCGCTCGAACCGGGAGCTCCGCCGTGAACGTCCACAATCCTGTCGTCACCGTCATCGCCGAACCGATCCCCGGCTCGCGCAAGGTCTATCAGACCGGAACCCTGCACCCGGACCTGCGCGTGCCGTTCCGCGAGGTGGCGCTGCATCCGAGCGCCAACGAGCCGCCGGTGACGCTGTACGATTCCTCCGGACCGTTCACCGACGCCGATGCGGTGATCGACATCGCCGAAGGCCTGCCGCGTCCGCGCGACGCCTGGGTGCGCGCCCGCGGCGACGTGGAGGAGATCGAAGGCCGCGTGGTTCTGCCGGTCGACAACGGCAACGTCTCGGCCGAACGCGCCGCGCCGCTGTTCGCCAAGCGCGCGCCGGTGCTGCGCGCCAAAACCGGCGTCGCGGTGACGCAGCTGGAGTACGCGCGGCGCGGCCTGATCACGCCGGAGATGGAATATGTCGCCATCCGCGAGAACCTGCGCCGCGAACAGGACGCTGAGGTGCTGCGCGACGGCGAGGATTTCGGCGCCTCGATTCCCGACTTCGTGACGCCCGAGTTCGTGCGCGACGAGGTCGCGCGCGGGCGTGCGATCATCCCCGCCAACATCAACCACGGCGAACTGGAGCCGATGGCGATCGGCCGCAACTTCCTGGTCAAGATCAACGCCAACATCGGCAACTCCGCGGTGACCTCGTCGATGGCCGAGGAAGTCGACAAGATGGTTTGGGCCATCCGCTGGGGCGGCGACACGGTCATGGACCTGTCCACCGGACGCAACATCCACACCATCCGCGAGTGGATTATCAGGAACAGCCCCGTCCCCATCGGCACGGTGCCGATCTATCAGGCGCTGGAGAAGGTCGACGGCGTGGCCGAAGACCTGAACTGGGAAGTCTACCGCGACACCCTGATCGAACAGTGCGAACAGGGCGTCGACTATTTCACCGTGCACGCGGGCGTGAGGCTTCCCTTCATTCACCTGACCGCGAGCCGGGTCACCGGCATCGTCTCGCGCGGCGGTTCGATCATGGCCAAGTGGTGCCTGGCGCACCACAAGGAGAGCTTCCTCTACACGCGCTTCGAAGAGATCTGCGAAATCCTGCGCGCGTACGACGTGTCGTTCTCGCTGGGCGACGGCCTGCGTCCGGGTTCGATCGCGGACGCCAACGACAAGGCGCAGTTCGCGGAGCTGGAGACGTTGGGCGAACTGACCAAGGTGGCGTGGAAGCACGGCGTGCAGACGATGATCGAAGGGCCGGGCCACGTGGCCATGCACAAGATCAAGGCCAACATGGACAAGCAGCTGAAGGCGTGCGGCGAGGCGCCCTTCTATACGCTGGGACCGCTGACCACCGACGTAGCGCCCGGCTACGACCACATCACCTCGGCGATCGGCGCGGCGATGATCGGCTGGTTCGGAACGGCGATGCTCTGTTACGTGACGCCCAAGGAGCACCTGGGCCTGCCCGACCGCAAGGACGTGAAGGACGGGGTGATCGCCTACAAGATCGCCGCCCACGCCGCCGACCTCGCCAAGGGCCACCCCTCCGCTCGCGCGTGGGACGACGCGCTGTCGCGCGCACGATTCGAGTTCCGTTGGGAGGACCAGTTCAATCTGGGCCTCGATCCGGAAACCGCGCGCCAGTACCACGACGAGACCTTGCCCAAGGACGCGCACAAGACCGCACACTTCTGCTCCATGTGCGGGCCGAAGTTCTGCTCGATGAAGATCACCCAGGAGGTGCGCGAGTACGCCGCCGCCATGGCGCCCAACGAGGTCGAGGCGGGCATGGCCGAGATGGCGGAGAAGTTCCGCGACGGCGGCGGCCAGATCTACGTCGAGACCTGAGCGGCGGAACCGCCAAGCTGGATACTCGAAACGGGTTCCTCGCTCTGGCTGCGTCGTGAGTCGATTCGCCGAACAGCCCAGCCTCCATCTTGCGGAGGCGAGGCCGGCGAGCGTGGTCCGGAGTCCCCTCAGGAGCGCGAATATCGCTCGCCTCGAAGCCCCGCCCAACCCTCGCCCCAATCGGGCGACAAACGCGCGCAGGGGCTGACGTGAAGCAATCCTTGACCCGTGCGCCGCCCGCAGCCAGTAGAACCCCTCAGAGGCGAGAGAGGCGGGACCCATGGGTCTTTGGACGCGAATTGGACGGGAACTGAAGTTCATCAGCGCCCTGAACCGCGTCCTGGCCCGGATCAAGCCGGTGACGCCCGACTCCACCCACCTGCTCCCCGACGACTGGGAAAAGTCGGTCGACCAGTGGGGCGACCACGTCGCGGTGATCTTCGAGGATCGCCAGGTCACCTATCGCGAGCTCGACGCCATGGCGAACCGCTATGGCCACTGGATCAAGGGACGCGGGCTGAGGCGCGGCGATATCGCCGCCTTGGTGATGCCGAACCGCATCGAATACCTAGCCATCTGGCTGGGGTTCTCGAAGGTGGGCGTGGCCACCGCGCTGATCAACAACAACCTGACCGGTCCCGCGCTGGCGCACAGCCTGTCGATTTCGGGCGCGACCCAGATCATCGCGGACTTCACCACCTTCGAGGCGGTGGAGCAGGTGCGCAGCCAGTTGCCCAAGTCGGGCATGCTGTGGGTGCTGGGCCTGAGGACCGAGGACGAGACGTCCGAGCGGCGCGGGCTGGATGCCGCGGTCAAGGGCGGCTCGACGGTGCGTCCCGACAAGGCCTCACGCTACGGCATGGAGGCCAAGGAAACGGCGCTCCTCATCTACACCTCGGGCACCACGGGCCTGCCGAAGGCGGCGCGCATCACCCACGCGCGGGCGCAGATGTACATGCTGGCTTTCGCGGCGGCGACGCACGGAACGGACAAGGACCGGGTCTATGTGGTCCTGCCGCTCTACCATTCCACCGGAGGACTGTGCGGCGTCGGCGCGGCGCTGATGAACGGCGGGGCGGTGGTGCTGAAGCGGCGCTTCTCGGCGACCCAGTTCTGGGCCGACGTGGTTCAGCATCAGTGCACCATGTTCGTCTACATCGGCGAGCTGTGCCGCTATCTGGTGAACACGCCGCCGAACGAACTCGAGACCCAGCACAAGCTGAAGCTCGCCTTCGGCAATGGCCTGCGCCCCGAGGTCTGGAAGGAGTTCCAGCAGCGGTTCCACATTCCGGAGATCCTGGAGTTCTACGGCTCGACCGAGGGCAACGTTTCGCTGTTCAACTTCGACGGTCGCCCCGGCGCCGTCGGACGCATCCCTCCCTATCTGCGCAGCAACTTCAACGTCCGCCTGGCCAAGTTCGACACCGACGCCAACGAAGAGGTGCGCCTGGCCAACGGCCTCTGCGTCGAGTGCAAGCCCGGCGAGATCGGCGAAGCGTTGGGCGAGATCAAGAACGACGCGCGCGGCAGCTACACCGGATACGCCGACAAGGCCGCATCGGAGAAGAAGGTGCTTCACGACGCCTTTGCCAAGGGCGACGCCTGGTTCCGCACCGGCGACCTGATGCGCCAGGACGGCGACGGCTATCTCTATTTCGTCGACCGGATCGGCGACACCTATCGCTGGAAGGGCGAGAACGTCTCCACCACCGAGGTCGCCGATGCGCTTTCGCGCGCGCCCAAGGTGCAGGAGATCACCGTCTATGGCGTGCCGGTGCCGGGCATGGAGGGCAAGGCCGGCATGGCCGCGATCGTGGCCGAGCCCGACTTCAACATCGCAGACTTCGCGGCTTTCTCGGACCACATCGTCGCCGACTTCGCGCGGCCGGTGTTCGTGCGTCTGCAGAAGGACATCGTGACCACCGGGACCTTCAAGTACAAGAAAGCCGACCTGGTGGCGGACGGGTTCAACCCGGCCAAGACCAAGGACCCGATGTGGTACCGCGACCCGGACAAGGGCTATCTGAAGATCACCCCCAAGGCGTTCCAGAAACTGGACAGCGGCACGCAGCGGCTCTGAGATTTAAGAGAGTCCACGGACCACACCGAAATCGCGGAAAACGACACGCCGTTTTCGCGGCAGCGCGTGCCGTAGACGTCGCTTTAGATTGCCCACGAAAAACACGAAAAGCAGGAACGCGCCAAATGTTTTTGGCGCGAAGCGCCCATCGATTTGACAGAGCCTTCGGCGGGAAGAAGCCCGCTATTTCGTGTTTTTCGTGGGCAGTCTTCTCTTCCTTCCGTGCTTTCCGTGTGGTCCGTGGACTCGCTTCTTCCTCACACCGTGCAAAGAAAAACCGGCCGGGACTTTCGTCCCGACCGGCTCTCCAGCCCCCGTTGAGGGAAGCGATCAGTAGCGAAGGCGCAGAGTGACGCCGAAGGTGCGCGGGGCGCCCAGGAAGGCGTCGTAGGTCGCGGTGTCCAGCGCCTGGTTGAAGTAGGTGTGGTTCGGCTGCACGGTCTGCTGGAACGCGGAGCCCTGGAACGGACCGTCGAACGCCACCTGTTTGTAGTGCACGTTGGTGAGGTTCTGCGCCCAGAACTCCAGGGTCCAGCGGCGGTTCGTCGAACCGATCCCGACCCGGGCGTTCACCAGGGTCATCGCGCCCTGTTCCTTGTTCGGGTCGAGGTCCGAGCCGGTGTTGTACTCCGAGGTGTATTTCGCATCGAGGTTGGCCAGCAGGCGGATGTTGTCGGCCACCTCATGATCGTAGGTCAGCGCGCCCGACACCGACCACAGCGGCGCAAACGAAATCTGGTTGCCGGGCAACAGGCTCAGCGACGGGAAGTTCGCGGCGTTGACCAGGTCCGCCGCGGTGAAGTTGTTGTACCGCGTATCGGCGTAGGTCAGGCCGCCCTGGAAGGACAGGCCGTCAACCGGCGTGAACCACACCACATCGGCATCGACGCCCTTGGAGGTGACCTCGGGGATCGAGTCGACCACGAACACCAGGCCGTTGAACTGGTTGAGCTGGAAGTGGTGGAACTGCTGATAGAACGCGGTGGCGTCGAACAGCAGCTTGCCGCCGGCGAGCGTCGACTTGAAGCCGAGTTCGTAGCTGTCGGCGGTCTCCGGTGCGAACGACGTGTCGGCCACCGGCACGACGCCGAAGTTCGGATCGGACGGCGAACCCGACGCCGTCGCCACGCGGTCGAGGTTGAAGCCGCCGGCCTTGGTGCCCCGCGCGTAGGACGCATAGGTCATGAACTCGGGCGTCCAGTGGTAGGCGGCCTTCAGCGTGCCGCCCAGGAAGTTCTCGCTCGACGACTGGTGATCGACGTAACCGTCGAACAGCGGATCGAAGATCGGCAGGCACATCACCGCGAACGGCAGTCCCTGTTCGGCGGGCGGAATGCCCAGCGCCGCCCAGTTCGCGCCCACGTTGGCGATGGCGCCGCCGCAGGCCGCGCCGTTGTTGCCGAGGTTGTTGTACTGCGAGGTCAGCTTCTTGTCGTCTTCGGTGTAGCGAAGGCCGACGGTGATATCGAACTTGTCGGTGACGTGGATGTCCTCGTTGGTGAACAGCGCCCAGGTCTTGTCATCCTGGTCGAAGTGATCTTCCACGATCTTGCCCGGACCGAACCCCTGACCGTTGCACAGCGGCGAGCCGCCGCTAAACTGGCCGGTGAGGCAGGGGATCAGGCCGGCGCTGGCGCCGCTGGTGAACAGCAGCGAGAGGTACGGCGTGAGCGCGTCGCCCGCGTAATAGTTCTCGTCCATCTTCAGCCGTTCGTCGGCGTAGAAACCGCCGACCAGCCAGTCCAGATGCTCGCTCTTGCCGGCGAGGCGCAGTTCCTCGCTGAAGGTGTTGAACGACTCGTCGTTGCCCTGGGGTTCACGATAGAGAAGGTCGGCGCCGGAATAGTCGATGTCCTGGGCGTTGGTGCTGTCCCAGTGCCGCACGGCTGTGATCGAGCTGAGCTTGCCGACGCCGTCGATGTCCGCATTGAACTCGGCGGAGACGCCGTCGTCGGTGATTTTCTGAGTGGTGGCGCGGTTGGCGTAAGCCACGCGGGAGTACGGATCGGCCGGCACAGGCACGCCCTGGCCGAGCGGCGCCAGCGCGTTCAGGAGGCCTGCCGTCGGGCCGTCCAGCGTCTGCACGGCGACGCAGCAGTTCTCGTCGCGCTTGGTGTAGTCGCCGATGATGCGCAGGCTGGTCTTGTCGGTGGGCTGCCACAGCAACTGGCCGCGGACGGTCCAGTAATCCTGGTCCTGGTCGGTGGTGTCGGTGCGCGGGCCGCCGGCGGTGTTGACCTTGTAGAAGCCGTCGCGGCTGCCGTCGGCCACGTACAGCATGCCGGCGAGCTGGTCGGTGATCGGGCCTGTCACCCAGGCGTCGCCGTGCAGGTAGTTGTAGTTGCCGGCATCGACGTCGGCGCCCGCGCCGAAGGTGAACTGCGGCTCCTTGGTGATGACGTTGATCACGCCCGCGGTGGTGTTCTTGCCGAACAGCGTGCCCTGGGGACCCTTCAGCACTTCGATGCGGCTGACGTCGCCGAGGTCGCCGAAGCTCACGCCGTTGCGCGGGCGATAGACGCCGTCGATGACCAGGCCGACCGAGCTTTCCAGGCCGGGGTTGTCACCGACGGTGCCGACGCCGCGGATGCGCGCGCTGGTGATCGTCTCGTTCGAGGTGGAGGTGACGGTCAGACCCGGAGTCAGGATCTGCATGTCCTTGATGTCTTTAACGCCCGCGTCCTGCAGCAGGCGCGCCGGCAGCGCCGTCACCACGATGGGCACGTCCTGCAGGCTCTGTTCGCGCTTCTGAGCGGTGACCACGATCTCGGAGACCGTGTTCGGCTGGCCAGGCGCGGCAGCGGGGGCCGGAGCGGCGGCGTAGGCGGCGCCCGCACCGAAGGCGGTCAGAACGGCGACAGAAGCCGTGCCGCGAAGCAAGTGAGAGAAGCGCATGTCATACCCCGACGTTTGAGAGCGCCTCCCCGGCGCCGCGATGTTCGGTCGAATCCGTTCGTTAGACGTGCAGACGGATTCTGACTGAATCCCAGTAATATACGGCGTTGCCCGTCACAAGATTGACCCTACGTAAGTCCGGGCCGGGTCGCTCGACGTGTGACGCAAATGAGACACGGCGCGCTTGCAGCCAAAACTCGCGCGGACGATTAGGGGGTCATGCGGTTACCGAAAGCCTACCGGCCCGATCCGAAATTCACGGCGCTTGGACCTGAGTTCTACGACCCGGTCGCGCCGGCAGACTTCCCGAAGTCTGAAATCCGCTTTCGCAACAATCGGATCGCCGAACGAATCGGCCTCGACGGCCTGAGCGACGAAGAGTGGATTTCGGCCTTCGCGCGGTTCGACCCCCTGCCCGGCAATCTCGGCGAGGCCCTGGCGCTGCGCTATCACGGCCATCAGTTCCGCACCTACAACCCCGACCTCGGCGACGGACGCGGATTTCTCTACGCCCAGATGCGCGAAGCGGAGACGGGTCGGCTGCTCGATCTCGGGACCAAGGGGTCGGGCAAGACGCCCTGGTCGCGCCAGGGCGACGGCAGGCTGACCCTGAAAGGCGCGGTCCGCGAGGTCCTGGCGACCGAGATGCTCGAGGCCTTGGGCGTGCCGACCTCCAAGACCCTGTCGGTGATTGAGACCGGCGAAGCGCTGCATCGCCACGATGAACCCAGTCCGACGCGATCGGCGGTGCTGGTGCGGCTGTCGCACAGCCACGTCCGGTTCGGCACGTTTCAGCGGCTGGCCTATTTCGACCGCGCCGACCTGATCGCGCGTCTCGTCGACTATGTGATCGAAACCTACTATCCGGCGCTCGTCCCCACGCCTTCGAATGCGCGGCCTGCAGCTCTGCTCGGCGCGGTCGTCGAACAGTCCGCGCGCCTGGTCGCGCGCTGGACGGCGGCCGGCTTCGTGCACGGCGTGCTCAACACCGACAACATGAACATCACCGGCGAGAGCTTCGACTACGGCCCCTACCGGTTCGCGCCGCTCTACGATCCGAAGTTCACCGCCGCCTATTTCGACGAGTTCGGCCTTTACGCCTTCGGGCGCCAGGCCGAGGCGGTCTACTGGAACCTGGCGCAGCTCGCCGGCTGTCTCGCGTTGGTCGCGGAGGCGGAGGTGTTGACGGACGCGCTCAATCGCTACGGCGAGCTCTGGCCAAGCGAACTGCGCGCGGCGTTCGTGCGGCGCCTGGGCGTGAAGCCGCGAACGCCGGAAGAGGATAGTGCGCTGGCGCAGACCCTGTTGCAGGTGCTCGCCGCGGGCGGCGAGGCGTTGCGCTGGGAGCCCCTGTTCTTCGACTGGTTCGGCGGCGAGGCCTCGCGCGGGCGAGCGACGGGCGGGCCTCGCGCCGCGTTCTACAGGAGCGGCGCCCTGGCCGAGAGCTTTCCCGCCTTCGAGGCGGCGCTGGCGGACTATGAGCCGGACCGGCCGGAGCGACTGAACGCCCGCTATTTCGCGCGGCCGGAGCCGGAGGAACTGCTCTACGACGAGATCGAAGCGATCTGGGCCGCCATCGCCGAGAGGGACGACTGGTCCCCGTTCCACGCCAAGGTCGAAGCCATCGGCGTTGCGCGTGCGGCTTTGGCTATCGCGGTTCCCTAAATCTCGGGTATCTCTGCTGCATCCGGACGGGGGTCCGGCGGCGATAGGGAGCGTCACGGACGCTTGGGGGTTACGAGCATGAACGGCGGCCACATGGATCCGCAGACGATCAAGTACATCAGCTACGGCATCCCGATACTGCTGGTGCTGGTCATCTACTTCTTCCGCTTCCGCAGCGCGGGCAAGGCGCGACCGCTGCAGCCTGGCGGCCTCCTGGTGCGCCCGATCATCTTCGTGGTGCTGTTCGCCCTGGTCCTGTTCTCGGCCCAGCCTTACGACGCCAAGAGCCTGGGCATCATCGCCGCCTGCCTGCTCGTGGGCGCGGCCATCGGCTGGTGGCGCGGCAAGATGGTCCACATCGAGGTCCATCCCGAAACCCACTCCATCACCTCGGTCACCCCTATTTTCGCGGTGGTGCTGATCGTGCTCCTGTTCGTCGCCCGCTTCGCGCTGAAACTGTTCCTGTTTCCCAACATGGACTTCCGCTCCCACGAGTCGCAGCTCCTCAACGCCTATTTCGTGGCCTTCGCGGTCGGGGCGGTGGGGGTGACGCCGATCGAGATGTACATCCGGGCGCAGAAGCTGCTGGGCGAGGCCAAGGCCGCCAAGGCGGGGTGAGCCGTATTCGCCTGTCAGGCGAACGGGAGCCATTCGCCGGGCGTTGCATTCTGCGTTATGGTTAACGGGACACCCTGGGAGGGTCCGATGCGTCACGCCATGCTCAGCCTCGCCGTCGCGGCCCTGGCCGCCGCCCTGGCCCTCAGCGCGCCGGGCAAGAGCCTCGCGGGCGACCCCTACGCCTACGGCACCTACGAGACCGGCTACGACACAGGCTGGTACGGGGATGGCGGCTGGTATGACGACGTGCGACGCGACGGCAACGTCTTCTACAACGCCTACAACAGCTACGACGGCTATTACCGCCATCGCTACGGCGGCTATTGGGAGCGGCCCTACGACGGCTATGGCTATGGTTACGGCTACGGCTATGGCTGCGACGAGTGCGGCGGCTACGGCTACGGCGGCTATGGCTACGGCGACGGCGGCTATGGCTATGGCTATGGCGACGAGGGCTATGGCGACGGGGGCTATTACGGCGGCTCCGGCTATCCGCGCCGCAACGGCAAAGTCTACTACTCCAACTACGGCAACTACGACCCCTCGCACCGCGAGATCAGGCGCGACCGCCGGCGCATCGAGTGCGAGGCCGATGGCGGGCGTTTCTACGCGGGCCGCTGCTTCTGACGCCTCGATCGACGTGCTTCGGCCGGCGCTGGGCAAACAACCGCCAAGCTCTCGTTAAGCTTGCGTGCGCTGTGCGGTCGACCGCACGGCGTGGCTTTTGTTGTCGCAGTCGTGGGGCCTCGAGAGGCTGCACACAGGCCTGTACGGCCAAGTTCTAAATTCCGCCACATAGCTTGCCGATCAGCAACCATCAGCGGCGTCCATTCGGGGGATCTGAGTTTTGTCCCAACACAACATCATCGGCAGCGAAGCGTTCGAAGGGCACAAGATCGTCCAGATCCGCCGCTATCCGCCCCGCGGGGCGACCTGGAAGACCTATGCCGTCGCGTCGATGGTGGGCGGAGGGATGCTGTTCGCCCTGGCGGCGGGGGCGATCTACGCCGCGCAGAACCTGTTGGTTCGCTAGGCCGAGCGCTCGCGCATCGAGTTCCTCCCCTACGCGCTTCGCGCGGGGAGGAACTGTCGCAGGTCAGTGCACCCTGGCCTTGCCGATCTTCAGGCCGTCGCCCTCCGTCGAGGCCGCGATGACATCGCCTTCCGCGAGTGAGCCTTCCAGCAACAGCCGCGCAATCGGATCGACCAGCTCCTTCTGGATTACCCGTTTCAAGGGACGCGCACCGTAGACCGGGTCGTAGCCGCGCTCGCCCAGCCAGTTCATCGCGCCGGCGTCGAGCGAGATCGCCATGCGCCGGTCCGCCAGCAGCTTCTCCACCCGGTCGAGCTGGATTTTCACGATCGAGCCCATCTGGGCGCGGCCCAGGCGGTGGAACAGGATGATCTCGTCGATCCGGTTCAGGAGCTCGGGCCGGAAGTGGCGGCGCACCACGTCCATCACCTGCGGCCGCACGTCCTCGACGGTCTCACCCTCCTGAAGGCCCGCGAGATATTCGGCGCCCATGTTGGAGGTCATGACGATGATGGTGTTGCGGAAATCGACCGTGCGGCCCTGGCCGTCGGTCAGCCGGCCGTCGTCGAGCACTTGCAGGAGGACGTTGAATACGTCCGGGTGCGCCTTCTCGATCTCGTCGAACAGCACGACCTGGTAGGGCCGCCGGCGCACGGCTTCGGTGAGCGCGCCGCCTTCGTCGTAGCCGACGTAGCCCGGAGGCGCGCCGATCATGCGCGAAACCGAATGCTTTTCCATGTACTCGCTCATGTCGAGGCGCGTCACCGCGCTCTCGTCGGCGAACAGGAACTCGGCCAGCGCCTTGGTCAGTTCGGTCTTGCCCACGCCGGTCGGACCCAGGAACAGGAACGAACCGATGGGACGTGACGGGTCGTGCAGGCCTGCGCGGGCGCGGCGCACCGCGTCGGAGACGGCCGCCAGCGCCTCTTCCTGACCGACGACGCGCTGACGCAGCGCATCTTCCATGCGCAGCAGCTTTTCGCGCTCGCCCTCGAGCATCTTTTCCACCGGCACGCCGGTCCAGCGCGAGACGACGGCGGCGACCTGCTGGTCGTCGACGACCTCTGGCGTGAGCGGATCGGCCTGGGCGGCTTCTTCGGCGGTTTTGAGTTGGCGTTCGATGTCAGGGATCTGGGCGTACTGGATCTCGCCCGCGCGGGCGAAGTCGCCGCGACGCTGGGCGTCGCCCAGTTCCGCGCGCAGGCGGTCCAGGGTTTCGCGCAGTTGCGCCGACTGGCCGACCTTTTCCTTTTCCGCCTTCCAGCGCGCGGTCATCTCCGCGGACTCGGCCTCGAGCTCCTTCAGTTCCACATCGAGTTTTTCGAGGCGGGCCTTGGACGCCGCATCGGTCTCGCGCTTCAGCGCCTCGCGTTCGATCTTCAACTGCACCGCGCGACGGTCGATCTCATCCAGCGCCTCGGGCTTGGAATCGACCTGCATGCGCACGCGCGAAGCGGCCTCGTCGATCAGGTCGATGGCCTTGTCGGGAAGGAAGCGGTCGGTGATGTAGCGGTTCGAGAGCGTCGCGGCCGACACGATGGCGTTGTCGGAGATGCGCACCCCGTGGTGTAGTTCGTATTTTTCCTTCAGCCCGCGCAGGATCGAGATGGTGTCCTCGACCGAGGGCTCGTTCACGAACACCGGCTGGAACCGGCGCGCGAGCGCGGCGTCCGCCTCGACGTGCTTGCGGTATTCGTCGAGCGTGGTCGCGCCGACGCAATGCAGTTCGCCCCGCGCCAGCGCGGGCTTCAGCAGGTTCGACGCGTCCATCGCGCCGTCGCTCTTGCCGGCGCCGACGAGCGTGTGCATCTCGTCGATGAACAGGATGATGCCACCCTCGGCGGCCATGACTTCGTTCAGCACCGCCTTCAAGCGCTCTTCGAACTCGCCGCGGTATTTCGCGCCGGCGATCAGCGCGCCCATGTCGAGCGCCAGGACCTTCTTGTCCTTCAGCCCCTCGGGCACGTCGCCGTTGACGATGCGCGCGGCCAGACCCTCGACGATGGCGGTCTTGCCGACGCCGGGTTCGCCGATCAGCACGGGATTGTTCTTGGTGCGGCGCGACAGCACCTGGATGGTGCGGCGGATTTCTTCGTCGCGGCCGATCACCGGGTCGATCTTGCCGTCGCGCGCGGCCTGGGTCAGGTCGCGGGCGTAGCGCTTCAGCGCGTCGTAGGCGTCTTCGGCCGAGGCGCTGTCGGCGGTCTTGCCCTTGCGCAGGGACTTGGCCGCCGCTTCGAGCGCGGACGCGTTCACGCCCGCCTTCTTCAGCACGGCGGCGGCGTCGCCGCCTTCCTTGGCGATGGCGACGAGCAGGCGCTCGGTGGTGACGAAGGCGTCGCCCGCGGACTTCGCATCGTCCTCGGCCACGGCGAACACGCGCGCCATTTCGGGCTTCAGGTAGAGGCCGCCGGAGCCGCCTTCGACGGTCGGCAGCTTGGCGATCAGCGCGTCGGTCTCGCGCACGGCGACGTCGGGCTGGCCGCCGGCTTCCTGGATCAGGGCGCGCGACAGGCCGTCACGCTCCTCCAGCAGCACCTTCAACAGGTGCTCAGGGCCGAGATGCTGGTGCCGGCGCGCGAGCGCCAGGGATTGGGCCGACTGGATCGCCTGCTTGGCGCGGTCGGAATAGAGGTCGAGATTCATTCAGTCCCCTCGGGAGGCGGAATCCCGCGGCATGGCTGGGCCCTTGCAATAAGCGGCCCGCCGCGGGTGCTCTCGATGTAGGTGTGGCAGATGGGCCACACAAGGCGGCCCGGTCGACGTTCAGGGCGTCCGCTCAAGCTCGATCAGGTCGAGGTTGGATTCCAGGTACGGCCACGGCATCGCCACGCGCCAGCGGCGTTCGTCGATCCGCTCCAGCACGCCGACGAAGTCGCGCTCGGGGTGCAGGCCGTAGGCGTTGGCGGCGGGTTCTTCGGCCAGCGAGACCGAGCCCAGCACCACCATGCGCCGCTCGCTGTCAGGGAATAGCAGGCCGGAGGGGCGCTGCGAGCCGGTGACCTTTTCGAGCTTCAAGCCCTTGGGCGTCGCGCTGATGCGGCACTTGAACCAGCCGTAGGGCGTGAACGCCGGCATGCCGTAGACCTTGGCCCCCAGCTTGACGGTGCGGCAGCGATAGTCGCCGATCGGTGGAACGACGCCATCCCTGCCCGCCTGCGGATCGAGCAGTTCGCCCATGGCCGCGACATCGTCGGCGCGGCCGGAGACGCGCGCCTCGTTCAACGCTTGGGTCCAGGCTTCGCCCAGACGATCGAGCCGGCCGAGCTCGGCGGGCCGGATAATCGCGCGCCAGTCGAGCAGCACGGGCCCCGAGGGCGGCGCGGGCGGCGGCGGCGGCGGCGGTCCGACCGGTCCCGGCGGCGGTGCGGGCGGATAGCGCGGCACGGTCGTGCAGGCCGCGAGCAGCAGCAGCGCGAGGCAGGCGGCGATCCGGCGCATGGGCCCTCCCGAGGCTGCAGGTTTCGCGTCCGTCATAGACCAATCCCGCGACAAACGCGCGTCCGGCTAAGCGTGAGCATGCAGCTGGCGGCAGTCGATCATGCCGTCGGTTTCAACCTGCAGCGTCGCGTGGGCGATGCCGAACTCGCGGTTCAGGGTATCGCAGACGGCTTGCAGGAACGCGTCGTCCGCCCCGCCGGGGCGCACCAGGTGCGCGGTCAGCGCCACCTCGGTGGTCGACAGCGGCCAGACGTGGAGGTCGTGAACCTCGGTGACCCCCGGACGCCGGGCCAAGCAGTCGCGCACGGCGTCGGGGTCGATGCCGCGCGGCACGGCGTCCATGGCGAGCGACAGGGCTTCCTTCAGAAGATCCCAGGTTCCGAACAGCACCACCACGACAACGACGAGGCTGGCCAACGGATCGATCCAGGCGAGGCCGGTGACATAGATCATCGCGCCCGCGGCGATGACGCCCACCGACACCACCGCGTCGCCCATCATGTGCACGAAGGCGGCTCGCACGTTCGCGTCGCTGTTGCGGTCGCGCAGGAACAGCATGGCGGTGAGCAGATTGATCACCAGGCCCGCGGCTGCGACGCCCATGATCACGCCCGATTGCGGCGAGGCGGGTTGGCCGAAGCGGTGGATGGCCTGCGCCGCGATCAGGCCGGACGCGAACACCAGAGCGACCGCATTGGCGAGCGCGGCCAGCACCGTCGCCTTGCCCCAGCCGTAGGTGCGCCGGCCCTTCGCCGGGCGCCGGGCCAACCACACCGCGACGCCCGCCATGGCGAGGCCCAGCACGTCGGAAAGATTATGTCCCGCGTCGGCGAGCAGCGCGGTCGAGCTGCCGAAAAAGCCGGCGACCGCCTCGATGACCACGAAGGTCAGGTTCAGGCCGATGCCGATCAGCCAGCGCGGGTCGTTGGCGCCGGCGGAACCGTGATGATGGTGATGATGGCCGCGGCCGCCGTGCGGATGGCCATGCCCATGCGAGCCGTGATCGTGCGAGCCATGCCCGTCCGATTCATGATCGTGATGATCATGCGCGTGGTCGTGACTGTCATGGTCGTGGTTGGAAGCCGAGGTCATGGGCGAACCCTAGGACGTAAGACCTTACCCCGGCCTATCCGATACGGCGAAGCCTCAGGCTTCTTCCTCAGCGGCCTCGACCGACGGGCTTTCTTCCTCGGTGCGACGACGGCGCGGGGCGCGACGCGGACGCTCCTCGGTCGTCGCTTCCGGCGACGCCGGGGCGGCCGCCGGTTGAGATTGAGCCTGAGGCGCCGCGGTGGCCGGCCGGAGGAAAGCGGGCAGATGCTCGTCGCGCGGATCGGGTTCGCGCGGCGTCTCGGCCTGCGGCTGCTCGCCACGCGGTTCGATCACCGCGAGCGGATCGGCGTTGGCGCCGGCCGGCTGGTTGTTGTCGCGGTCGCGACGGCGTTCGAAGCGCTCGCGGCGGCCTTCACGACGTCCGCCTTCGCGCTGTTCGCCACCTTCGCGAGGGGCGTTGTCGCGGGGCGCGTTGTCGCGAGATGCGTTGTCGCGAGATGCGTTGTCTCTGGGTGCGCCGAAATCGCGCTGCGGGCGCGCGTCGTTGAACTCGCGGTTCTCGCGCGGTTCGCGGTTCTCGCTGCGATAGTCGTCGCGATCGCGGCGATAGTCGCCGTTGTTGTTGTCACGATTGCCGTTGTCGCCCTCGCCGCCATCGGAGGGTTGCCCCTCGTCGCCCATGGCTTCGGCGCCAGACTCGTCTTCGAAGTCGATGTCGAAGCCGGACGCGAACGCGTCGCGCGCGGCGATCTCGGACACCGGCCGTTGCGGCTGCAGGGTGCGCAGGACGCGGAAGTAATGTTCGGCGTGCTGCAGGTAGTTTTCCGCGAGCACCCGGTCGCCCGAGGTGAAGGCGTCGCGCGCGAGCTGCTGATAGCGCTCGTAGACGTGCTGCGCGTTGCCGCGAATCTTCATGTTTTCGGGGCCGTTCGATTCGAACGCGCGGTTCGGATTGTTTCCGCCGCCGCCGCCGCCACCACCGCTGCCGCCGCTGCCGGGTTTCCGGTTGCGACCGCGTTGCCGTTTCATGCCTCTGAAATCTCTCATTCACTCAAACCGATGTTTGAAGCCGGCGCTCCCACAGGCCGGCGCGTGCAGCTCGACGGGCGGGGAAAAGCTCCGCTTGCGTATCTAGAGCCGCTGTTCGTCTACCGCCCCGGTCTGCAGGATTGTTAGCGATCCTGCGCCGCAAGCCCCTGTCCACCGGAACCTCTATTCGATGAGGAATCGAAAGCCCGGCGATGTGGGTGGAGACGGCTATGACTTAGCGACTCGCCGAGGCTTTTCCAAGACCTTTCTTACGCCCTGCGACCACCCGGTCCCGGTCGCCCAGGTCCTTGACCACGCCCACGTCCCAGCCGCCTTCCGCCTCGAAAAGGGTCTTGACCTCGCCGGCCTGGTTCCAGCCGATTTCCACAAGAAAAAGCCCGTCCGGCTTCAGCACCCGAAGAATCTGAGGGGCCAGCTCGCGGTACGCGCTCAGGCCGTCGACGCCCCCGTCCAGGGCCAAATGCGGCTCGTGATCCTTCACCTCGGGGTCCAGGTCCGGCATCTCGCCGGAACGGATATAGGGCGGGTTGGCGACCACCAGGTCAAAGCTCTCGTCGGCCAGGCCCTGGGTCCAGTCGGTGCGAAGGAAGGCCGCCCGCCCGCCGAGGCCGAGGTTGGCGGCGTTGTCCCGGGCGACCGCGAGCGCCTCCTCCGAGACGTCCACCCCCAGGCCCCTGGCGGCGGGTCGTTCGGCCAGGATCGACAGTAGGATGGCGCCCGAGCCCACGCCGAGGTCGAGCACGGTGAAGGCGGCGAACTCCGGGTGCGCGTTCAGCGCCAGCTCGACCAGGGTCTCGGTTTCGGGACGCGGCGTCAGCACCGCGGGCGAGACGTTCAGCAGCAGTTTCCAGAATCCTTTGCGCCCGAGGATGCGCGCCACCGGCTCGCGCCGCGCGCGGCGTTCGACATAGTCCTCGAGCAGCCTGGCGTCGGCGTCCTGAAGCTCGCGGTGCGGATCGGCGATCACGTCCGTGCGCGTGACGTTGGCGGCGGCCTCGAGCAGCAGGCGCGCATCGATGGCGGGGCTGTCGACGCCCGCGGCCTTCAGACGCTTCTGGGCGCCGGTCCAGGCCTGGACGAGGGTGGTCATGGCGCAAACTCCACATCGTCGCCCAGCGCCAGATCGCCGCCGCGCTCGATCTCCACGTACACGCCGCAGAGCAGATGGTTGAACGCGGTGAACAGGGTCCCGGTCACATCCACGTCGCGTTCGCCGGAGGTTGGATCCACATGGGTCGCGAGACAGCGGGTGATGGTCTTGAACACGCGGCCCTCAGCTTGGCCGACACGGACGCGCTGACCGGGCGCCGCGTTCTCGACCCAGGCGGGCCAACCCTCGACATAGACATTGGCGCGAAAGCGCAGCGGATCGAGCGGGCGCGCGGCTCGCTCTGCGATCTCGCGCACGCTGGCGAGGTTGATGATCGAGACGTAGCCCTGCGGATGGTCCATGAAGCGATGTCCCGCCGGCGCCGCCAGCACGCGCAACGGCCCCGACGCGTCTTCACCCAGGAAATCGGTCAGCCAGGCGGCGAACGCATCGCGACCCTCCTGTTCAGACAGCCGCGCATCGAGTGGGGCGCATCCTGCCGCTTCGACCGAAAGCGTCGCGCTCGCTTCGTCGTAACGCGTACGCGCACGAGCCACCTTCGGGATCTTCGCGAGCACGGTGAAGCGCTGTTTTGAAATATGCGCCGGCGCCGACGCATCGAAGCCGGACGGCCCGTCCTCCACTGCATAGAGACGATCGCACGGAAAATATTCCCGCGCGTTCAGACGCACGCGTTCGAGTGGTTCGGGCGTGAAGCCCTTGACCGGATGACGCGCAATGCGAACCGCGGCGCCGGCCATCAGGCGAACTCTTCCTCCAGCGCGGACAGGCGCGCGGCCTGGTCCTCGGCGATCAGGGCGTCGAGCAGTTCGTCGATGTCGCCCTCCATTACCTGCGGCAGGGAATAAAGCGTCAGGTTGATGCGGTGGTCGGTCACCCGACCCTGGGGATAGTTATAGGTGCGGATGCGCTCGGACCGGTCGCCGGAGCCTACCTGGCTCTTGCGCGAGTCGGCGCGGGCCTGGTCGAGCGCCTGGCGTTGGGCGTCATAGAGGCGCGCCTTCAAGTTCTTCATCGCCTTGGCGCGGTTCTGGTGCTGGGATTTCTCCGACGAGGTCACCACGATGCCGGTGGGCAGGTGGGTGATGCGCACCGCGGAATCGGTTTTGTTCACGTGCTGGCCGCCGGCGCCGGACGAGCGATAGGTGTCGATGCGGATGTCCTTGTCCTCGATCTCGATCTCGACGTCTTCGGGTTCGGGAAGGACCGCGACGGTCGCGGCCGAGGTGTGAATGCGGCCTTGCGCTTCAGTGGCGGGCACGCGCTGCACGCGGTGCACGCCGCTTTCGAACTTCATGCGGCCGAACACGCCGTCGCCCGAGACCGAGGCGACGATTTCCTTGTAGCCGCCCGCCTCGCCTTCGGAGACGCTGTCGACCTCGACCTTCCAGCCCTGGGTCTGCGCATAACGCTGATACATGCGGAAGAGATCGCCCGCGAACAGCGCGGCCTCGTCGCCGCCGGTGCCGGCGCGCACTTCCAGAATCGCCGAGGCGTGTTCGTCCTTGTCCTTGGGCGCCAGGAGCAGCGCCATGGCGTGCTCGAGGTCCGGCAGGCGCGCTTTCAGCGCTTCCAGTTCAGCGCGTGCGAGGCTGGCCATCTCCGCGTCGCCGGACGCAACCATCTCCTCCAGGTCGTCCAGCTCCGCGCGCGCCTTAACCAGCGCCGCCGCGGCGTCGGCCACCGGCTTCAGCTCCGCGTGTTCCTTGGCCAAGCGCACGATCTCCTGGCCGTCGGCGCCCGAGCCCATGCGCGCCTCCACCTGGTGGAAGCGTTCGAGCACCTGATCGAGCTTGGCCTGGGGGAGTCGCACTTAGCAGTCCGTCGATAATTCTGCCCGCATCTAGCCTTGGTTCGCAACTTCGTCACGCCGTGTTAGGGCGGGAACCATGCTTTCGCAGAAGACCAAGTACGCGCTCCGGGCCCTCACCTACCTCGCGTCCCAAAATGGGGCGTCCGCCTCCATTGCCGAGGTGGCGGTCGGAGCCAAGGCGCCCCGCAAGTTCCTGGAGGCCATCCTCCTGGAAATGAAACAGGCCGGGTTCGTGGAAAGCCGGCGGGGCCGGTTCGGCGGCTACGCCCTTGCCGCCGCCCCTCGCGACATCTTCTTCGCCGACGTGATCCGGGCGGTCGAGGGGCCCCTGGCGCTGGCCCCTTGCGCCTCGCGCACGGCCTATAAGCCGTGCAAGGACTGTTTCGACGTGGAAACCTGTCCGATCCGCGCCGCCCTGCTGGCCAGCCGGGACGCGGTGGCGACCGTTCTCGAGGGCTGGAGCCTGGCCTCTGCCCTGGCCGAAGGCCCCGAGGCGAGAGGATCTGAAGCTGAGATCAGTAAAACTCTATTGACCTAGTAGGAGTTGAGCCACAGGGTTCTCGCGGGCTGGAGCGAATTGGGTGGATCACGACTTCTGGGTCTTCTTGGCCGTCGGATTTTTCGCCCAGGTCGTCGAGGGCGGCATGGGCATGGCCTATGGCCTGATCTGCACCACCGCCCTGCTGACCGTCGGGGTGGCGCCCGCGACGGCGTCGGCCAGCGTGCACGTGGCCAAGATCCTGACCTCGGGCGCCTCGGCCTCATCGCATTTCAAGCACGGCAACGTCGACAAGACGCTGCTCATTGTCCTTTCGATCACCGGCTGCATCGGCGGCGCGGCCGGGGCCTATCTGATCACCGGTCTCGACCCTGGGACGGTCAAGCCGTTCGTGGTTCTCTATCTCGGCTTCATGGGTTTGCTCATTCTTTGGCGGGCGTTTCGCGGCGTCGCGGCCAATCCGATGCACTGGTGGCAGGGCTTGCCGCTCGGTTTGGTCGGCGGATTTCTCGACGGCGTCGGCGGCGGCGGCTGGGGCCCGACGGTGACGTCAACGCTCGTCGGCGCAGGCCGCGAGCCGCGCAAGGCGGTGGGTACGAGCAACGTCGCTCAGTTTTTTGTCGCCGTGGTCATCGCCGGCGCCTTCCTGGAGTCCTACCTGACCGGACGCTGGAAGAACGTGGTGGGCACGCCGCACCAGTATCTGGCGGTAGCCGGAGTGCTGATCGGCGGCCTGATCGCAGCGCCCATGGCCGGGCGGCTGGCAAAGATCCTACCGCCGCGCGTCCTGACCTGGCTTGTGGGCCTGCTCGTTGTCGGCCTCGCAATCTGGCAGACGCTGACACTCTACAAGTTTATCTAGGATAGGTTTCCTTGAAGCTGTCGCGCGCTTCCAGCGCGTCGCGCAGGACATGCAGCTTGGGATGCGCCGCGCGCCAGTCGAGC
Source organism: Caulobacteraceae bacterium (assembly GCA_035551675.1). Classification (GTDB taxonomy): domain Bacteria; phylum Pseudomonadota; class Alphaproteobacteria; order Caulobacterales; family Caulobacteraceae; genus JAFECT01. The sequence continues at coordinate 21,965 of DASZMV010000082.1, forward strand.
GACGGCAGGCGGAAGTCGAGATAGGTCGCAGCGATCGCGACCGATATCGAACCGAGATCGAAGGACGACGGGTCGGGACAGTTCGCTTCGGCCTGGTCCAGCGCGCGCATCAGGCCGCCCATCCAGAAATCCTTCCACTGCGCCGACTGTTGCTGTTCCGGACGGCGGCTCTCCAGCACCTGCTTGACCGTCATCTCGTTCATGCCGTCGCCCAGGGTCTCAAGACGACGCACGCGCCAATGATCGGGACCCTCACGCGGCAGGAGGCGCGGATCGCCCGACAGGCTGTCGAGATAGGCGCAGATCACCGGGCTGTTGAAGAAGGTCGTCCCGTCGTCGGCCACCAGCGCCGGCACCTGGCCGATGGGATTGGCCGCCAGATGCCCCGGATCGCTCTTATACGGAAAGTCGATGGCGACCTCTTCCACCTTGGGCAGCAAGCCCTTCTCGCGAATGACGACGCGGCACTTCCGCACGAACGGCGAACCGGTGGAGAGATAGAGGCGCATGTCCATAGCACTCCTGAAAAGCGTAGCGCACGCCCGGCGTCTTTCTAGAGGGTGTTAGACATCTGGCAAGGCGGATGTACTCGGCCAAGCCCACGTCATTGTGCGCCGCGGCGATATCATCTCGACCGTCTCGGCCATCACGGCCACGAACGGCGAACCTTCGTAATCGTTACTCGTTTCACAAAATACCTTGTTGCCCGTCAGAACGAATTTGACTTTACCGCCAGGCGGTACGGGCTCGACCTCGGCCCAGGGCTCAATAACAAAGCGAAACCTCGACGTCCTTGTCGTTTGTGAAAAGGAAAGTCGTCGTCATCACTCCGCCGCTTGGCCTACGGAGGCGGCTTGCTCCGCCTCGATCTCCGCCGCGCGCTTCTCAACCAGCTCGACGATGTGTTCGATCATTGCCGTGTTATCGAGTTTGTGGTCGGGCTTGCCCGCGACGTAGACCATGCCCGCGCCCTTGCCGCCGCCGGTGAAACCGACGTCGGTGAACAGCGCCTCGCCCGGGCCGTTCACCACGCAGCCGATGATCGACAGCGACATCGGCGTCGCGACGTGCGCCAGCCGCGCCTCCAGTTCGGTCACTGTGCTGATCACGTCGAACCCCTGACGCGCGCAGGACGGGCAGGCGATGATGTTCACGCCGCGGTGGCGCAGACCCAACACCTTGAGGATGTCGAAGCCGACCTTCACCTCTTCTACCGGATCGGCGGCCAGCGACACGCGGATGGTGTCGCCGATGCCCGCCCACAACAGCGAGCCGATGCCGACCGAGGACTTGATCGTGCCGGTGCGCAGCGGCCCGGCCTCCGTCACGCCCAGGTGCAGCGGACAGTCGATCGCTTCGGCCAGTTGCTGATAGGCGGCGACGGTGAGGAACGGGTCGGACGCCTTCACGCTGATCTTGAATTCGTGGAAGTCGTGGTCCTGCAGCACGCGCGCGTGGCTGAGCGCGCTCTCGACCATGGCCTCGGGACAGGGTTCGCCGAAGCGTTCGAGCAGGTCGCGTTCGAGCGAACCGGCGTTGACGCCGATGCGCATCGAACAGCCGTGGTCCTTGGCCGCCTGCACAACCTCGCGCACGCGCTCGCTGGAGCCGATGTTGCCGGGGTTGATGCGCAGGCACGCGGCGCCCGCCTCGGCCGCTTCGATGGCGCGGCGGTAGTGGAAATGAATGTCGGCCACCAACGGGACCTTGGCGGCCCTGGCGATGGTCTTGAACGCCCGGGTCGAGTCCTCGTCGGGGCACGAGACGCGCACGATGTCGCAACCGGCGTCTTCCAGCGCGCGGATCTGGTCGATGGTCGCGCCGGCGTCGGCGGTGGGCGTGTTGGTCATCGACTGGACGGTAATCGGGGCGTCGCCGCCGACCTCGACCGAGCCCACGCGGATCTTACGCGACGGGCGGCGATGGATGGCCCGCCAGGGGCGGACGTGGGCGAGCTGCTCGTGGGTGGCCATGACGGGCTGGAACATAGGCCTTTGCGGCCGATACCGCCACGGCCCCGAAGTCGCGGCGGCCCAAAGCCCAGGGAGATCAGCCGCCGGTGTTGGCCTGGGGCGCGGCCGCCTGAACCGCGGCGGCCGCCTTGGCGGCGAGCGCCTGGGCCTGGGCGTTCAGGTTCTGCAGCGGCGTCACGGTCTGCTGCAGCGCGCCGTGGTACTCGCCGTTGAGGAACACGCTGATGGCGGCCGGATCGGAGACGTCGATCTGCAGGCCGTCGGCGCGGGGCGCGCGATAGGCTTCACCGGGGCCCAGGGTGCGACTGAACAGGATCACGTTGTCGGCCGTGCGCAGAACCAGCGACACCGGGATCGCGGCGCGGTCCTGCAGGGTCACCAGCGACTCGTCCGAAGCGGCGCCGAACACGGCGCCCTTGGGATTGAACGCGGCGCCGACCGGGATCTTCACCGCCGTTGCGGTCACCGCGCCCTGGGCCTGGTCGCCGGTCTGGTTGAGCGAGGTGAGTTCTTTCTCGATGCCCGGCGTGTAGTAGGGCGCCGGGACGTTCTGATCCTTCGGCGGCGGCAGGGGCGCACTGAGGCGGATGGCGTTGTCGCCGTCGTTGGGCGTGGCGCCGAGGGTCCACTGCTCCTTGGGCGTCGCCGCCTGGGCGAGGGCGGAGGACTCGTGTTTGGGCGCGTTCAGGGTGCGGCGCGCGACGTTCCAGACCACAACGGCGGAGATCAGCACGACGCCGGCGACGATCCAGCCAGTGTGGCGCGGCTTCACCTCGTCCAGTTCGGAGCCGACCGGCGCGCGCAGGGTCGCGGACGCGTCGGGGCATTCGGTCTTGAAGCGGTCTGCCGCGGTCTCTTCGTCCAGGCCCAGCGCGCGGGCGTAGGCGCGGACATAGCCGGTCGAGAACGGGCGCGAGGGCAGGCGGTCGTAGGCCCCCTCCTCCAGTGCGATCAGATACTGTTTGCGCACGCGGGTGGCATCGCTGAGGTCTTCGAGCGTGCGGCCGGTGGCCTCGCGGGCGGCCTTCAGGCCGGCGGCCAGGGAGGGCGCTTCGGAGAGGGACACGGGCTGGACGTCGTCGTCCCAGGACGGCGCTATATAGGCCTCGTGGCCGTTGTCGTTATTACCTGTATCCAGCGGAGTCATCGTGTCCGCTACCCCCGAACTCACTACCCGATCCGGATCAGGACCCGGACCGTTACCCCGATTACTTGCCGATGTCGTAAACAGCCCCTGTGGATAAACCATAGACCCGCCGAAGGCAACGTTTTGTTAGGATTTCTATCAAAGCGCGACGTTCAATTTACGGGCCAGAGACTCGATTTCGTTCCGAATAGTTCCGTTGGAGCTGGATAGTAGATTAGCCACCCCTTTTCGAGCGGACTCGCGGTCACAGGATAGGATCATCCGCTTTACCGGCCCGATCCCGGCGGGGGGCATGGACAGCCGCTGAAAGCCCAGCGCGATCAGGACGAACGCCTCCAGCGGCCGCCCGGCCAGCTCGCCGCAGACCGAGACGGGGGTGCCGGTCTCGACCGCGGATCTTTGGATTTGATCAAGTGCGCGCAGCGCCGGGGGCGACAGGGGGTCGTACCGGTCCGATACACGCGGGTTGGTCCGGTCGGCGGCGTACATGTACTGGAACAGGTCGTTGGTCCCCACGGAGACGAAGTCCGTGAGCGGTAAAAGCGCGTCCAGATGCCACAGCAGCGAGGGCGCCTCGACCATGGCCCCAACTCTGAGCAGGGTCGGCAGCTTGCGGCCCCGCCGCAGCGCCCACTCGCATTCCGTGTCCACCATGTCCCGGGCGGCGCGGAACTCGTCCACCGTGGCGATCAGGGGGAACATGATCCGCAGCTCGCGGCCGTTGGAGGCGGCCAGCAGGGCGCGGAGCTGCATGCGCAGCAGCGCCGGCCGGTCGAGGCCCATGCGCACCGCCCGCCAGCCCAGCGCCGGGTTCTCCTCGCGCTCGGTTTCGAGATAGGGCAGCACCTTGTCGCCGCCGAGATCCAGGGTGCGGAAGATCACCGGCCGCTCGCCCGCGGCATCCATCACCTTGGCGTAGAGCGCGGTCTGCCGATCGAGCCTCGGAAGGTCCTCGGAGACCATGAACTGGAATTCGGTGCGGAACAGGCCGATGCCCTCCGCGCCGGTGGTCGACAGGCTGTCGAGATCGACCGCGAGACCCGCGTTCATCAACAGCGTCACGCGACGGCCGTCGAGGGTGACGGCGGGCGCGTCCTTCAGCCGTTCGAACTCGGCGCGGTGCTGGACGCGGACGGCCAGGCGCGACTTGAACGCCTCGACCATGTCCGGGCGCGGACGCAGGAAGGCTTCGCCGCCTTCGCCGTCGACAATGACCTCGTCGCCTTCGGACAGACGATCGCGCACGCCGGTCAGGCGGCCCACGCAGGGGATCTGCAGCGCGCGCGCGACGATGGCGGCGTGGTTCGCGGCCGAACCCTCTTCCAGCAAAAGGCCGCGCAGCTTGTCGCGCGGGTATTCCAACAGGTCGGCGGGACCGAGATTGCGCGCGACCAGGACCATGTCGTCGGGCAGGTCGCGCACGCCGGGCTGTTCGCCGGCGAGCACGCGCAGCAGCCGGTTGGCCAGGTCCTCGAGGTCGTGCAGCCGTTCGCGCAGGTAGGGATCGCGCGCCTGGGCGAAGCGCGCGCGGTGCTCGTTGCGCACGCGCTCGACCGCGGCCTCGGCGGTCAGACCCTGGCGCACCGCGTCCTCCAGCGAGCGGTTCCAACCGCGGTCGTGAGCGAACATGCGATAGGTTTCGAGCACCTCGAACGAGGTCCCGACCAGGCCGTGCTGGCCGTCGAGCATCTCGTCGATCTGGGTGCGCAGCGCTTCGACCGCGGCCTTCAGGCGCCGGTCTTCCGCCGCGGGATCGTCGGCGAGCAAACGTTCGGGTGCGACCGGCGCCTCGTGGAAGATGACGTGGCCCATGGCCAGGCCTTCGGCGAAACGCTGGCCCTTGACGCGTTCGGGCCGGTCGGGCGCGAGCTCGACGTCCTTCAGTTCGGCGAGGCCGACCAGTTCGCCGCCGGCCACCATCTCGGAGAGCACCATGGCGACGATCTGAAGGTCTTCCGCCTCCTCCTCGTCGTAGACGCGCATGGCGCGGTTCTGCACCACCAGCACGCCGATGGTCCGCCCGCCGCGCAGCAGCGGCACGCCGAGAAACGAATGGAACGGATCTTCGCCCGTCTCCGGACGGTAGGAGAAGCTCGGATGGGTCGCCGCGTCGGACAGGTTCAGGGGCGCGGCCGAGCGCGCCACCTCGCCGACCAGGCCTTCGCCGGAACGCAGGCGCGTAGTGTGCACCGCGGCCGCGCTGAGGCCGTGGGTCGCGAACAGTTCTTCTTCGCCCGACGCGCGGCGCAGATAGATGGAGCACACCTCGGCGACCATCGACTGGGCGATGATGCGCACCACCATGTCGAGGCGCGCCTGGGCGGGCCCTCCGGCGGAGAGCGCTTCGCGGATCTGGCGCAGCAGGCTGCGCGGGCCGCGGCCTCCGAGACCGCCCCCTAGCATCGCGCGCTCCTGTCCGCCCGGCGCGCGTCCATGAGGATCAGACCTGCTCCAGGCCGTAGGCCGCGTGCAGCGCGCGCACGGCAAGCTCGGTGTAGGCCGCGTCGATCAAGACGCTGATCTTGATCTCCGATGTCGAGATGGCCTGGATCTTCACGCCTTTGTCGGCGAGCGAGCGGAACATTGTCTCGGCGACACCCACGTGACTGCGCATGCCGACGCCGACGACGGAGATCTTCGACACCTCCTGGTCCACCCGGATCTCGTCGAAGCCCAGTTCGGACTGAGCCTGCTCCATCAGCTTCTGCGCTTTGTCGGCGTCACGGCGACCGACCGTGAAGGTCATGTGCATGGTGTCGGCGCTGCGCGCCTGGCCCTGCACGATCATGTCCACATTGACGTTGGCTTCGGCGAGGATCGAGAACACCCGTGCGGGCATCCCCGCCTGGTCGGGCAGGCCGAGCAGGATGATCTTCGCCTCGTCCCGGCTGAACGCCACGCCGCTGACGATCCGTTTTTCCACGATCTCCTCCTCGTCGCATACCAGGGTTCCCAGAGACTTTCCGGGCCCTTCCGCTTCGCCGGGTTCGACGAAGGACGACAGCACGCGCACCGGCACCTTATGCGCCATCGCCAGCTCGACCGAGCGCGTCTGCAGAACCTTGGCGCCCAGCGACGCCATTTCCAGCATCTCTTCGTAAGAAATCTTGGCCAGGCGCCGGGCCTTGGCCTCGATCCGGGGGTCGGTGGTGTAGACGCCGTCCACGTCGGTGTAGATGTCGCATGGCGCCTTCAGCGCGGCGGCGATGGCGACCGCCGAAGTGTCGGACCCGCCGCGACCGAGGGTGGTCACCCGGCCGTCCCGCGTCACGCCCTGGAAGCCCGGGATCACGGCGATCTCGCCCGAATCCACGGCGCTCGCCAGCTTTTCCGGCGGAATATCCTCGATGCGCGCCTTGCCGTGGGCGTTGTCGGTCAGGATCGGCACCTGCCAGCCCAGCCAAGAACGCGCCTTGAGTCCCTGGTTGCGCAGGATCATGGCGAGCAGACCCGAGGTCACTTGTTCGCCGGAGGCGACCACCGCGTCATATTCGTCATCGCCGTCGAGGGTTCCCTGGGCGGCCTTGCCGGCCCCATCGGTCCAGGCGATCAGCTCATTGGTCTTGCCGGCCATGGCCGAGACCACCACCGCGACCTTCTTACCGCGCTCGACCTCGGCGGCCACGATGCGGGCGACCCGGCGCATGCGCTCGAGGTCCGCCATGGACGTCCCTCCGAACTTCATCACCAGTCGCGACATCGGTTGCCCCCCTTGCAGGGCCTCGCCAGGGCGGCCTTCGCCCGCTATGTCGGACGCGCAAGTCGCGGCGTTCTTACAGAGCGGCGCGAGCGATTGAAAGGCGTGCGATGGAGACCGCCTCCACCCGGTCAAATCCGGACCAGGCCCAAGGCTTCAGCGTCGATCCGGCCGAGGTCGAGCGCTTTTCGGCGCTGGCCGCCAAGTGGTGGGACGCCAAGGGCGAGTTCGCGCCGCTGCACAAGTTCAATCCGGTGAGGTTGGGCTTCATTCGGGACCAGGCGCTGGCACGCTTCGGGCGGGATGCGTCGGCCAGGCGACCGTTCGAGGGGCTGAACCTGCTCGACATCGGCTGCGGCGGGGGACTCTTGTCCGAGCCCATGACCCGGCTGGGGTTCAAGGTGACCGGCGCCGACGCCTCGGCGCGCAACATCGGGACCGCCTCGACCCACGCGCAGGAACAGGGCCTTGCCATCGACTACCGTTGCGCCACCGCCGAGCAGTTGCTCGAGGAAGGCGTCGGCCCCTTCGACGTGGTGCTGAACATGGAGGTGATCGAGCACGTCGCCGATCCCGCCGAATACCTCAAGACCTGCGCGCGGCTGATTGCGCCCGGCGGGCTGATGATCGTCGCCACGCTCAATCGCACGCCGCGCGCCTATGCACTGGCCGTCGTCGGCGCCGAACACATTCTGCGCTGGCTGCCGCGCGGCACCCACGACTGGAAGAAGTTCCTGAAGCCGCAGGAGCTGCGCGCCTTTCTCGACGGGGAGCCGGTCGACGTGCAGGGGCCGTTCGGCGTCAGCTACAATCCGCTGGCGGACCGCTGGTCGCTCGGGTCCGACCCGGCGGTGAACTATATGATGACGGTGACGCGGGCGGCTTAAGGTCGGGCGTTCTTGCGCTCATTCGACCGACAGGAAATCTCGAATAGTCTTTCGCGACATATAGGTAGACGAGCCATGCTGAGTGAACGCGCTAGCCCTGCGACGAACGGCTGGGCCTACGCTGCCTGGACACTTGGGCTGTACGCTGTTTTTGGGGCTTCTTGGTTTCCACCATTTGGGCTTGCGATCTTCATCGCCTGGCTGCCTGTCGTCTGGATCGTGAATTACCGACGGGGCCGGGCGATCGCTCGGCCGAAGACGGGATTAGCGGCGTCATTCGGAGCGTCGTTGATGAGCCTCCCATTACACGGCGTGATACTGCTCGGCCCCATCAAAGAACCCTGGACTTGGATCTCGGACGTCATTGGCTTCAGCTTCGTCTTGGGTTTCGGAGTTTGGACGTTTGCAGCCACTATTCTGGCGACAAACAAGAGCTTTGGGGACGTGTTGATGTGGTCGCCTCCAAAGTGAGCATTCGGTTCATAGCCCGCAACGCCTGTAACGGACACAGCCCGGCAAGAACGGGCCACGCCTCCTTCCCCCTTCTCTCGTCATCCCGGCCGTAGCGCTCGCAGAGCGCGGAGAGCCGGGACCCAGCAGTTCCAACCTGAACGCATCGAGCTACGGTTGCTGCATCCACGACTCTTGCAGTGAGCTTAGCTCGCTTTCCCGTCGGCGGCGTGCAGACGATCGCAACTTTGAGGTTGAAGCTGCTGGGTCCCGGCTCTCCGCGCGAGCGCTCTGGTCGGGATGACGGAGGTGGAATTACTTATTTGCAGCAGGCCGCCGCTGGATCTCCTCCAGCGCCAGATAGCCCACCACCACCACATAGAAGATGATCGCGCCGGGGAGCTGGCCGATGCTGATCTGGTGCAGGGCGGCGATCAGCAACACACCGAGCATGGCGCCGAAGCCCATTTGTCGCAGACCCGGAATGAACCAGAGGATCGCCGCCGCCAGCTCGGCGCCGCCGACGATGCGTTCGGGCCAGGTGGCGTAGCGGGTGAACAGAAGCGCGATCACGCCTTGGCCGCCGAGCCATCCGGCGGTGAACATCAAGAGCATCTCGCGCGCCGTGAAGCTCTTCAGGATGTCGCCCATGGTGGGTTCGGGCGGCGGTGTGGGCTGAGAGGCGGGCTGCGACGCGGGCGGGGTCGGCGGCACCGCGGTCACACCGCCGTCGTCGCTCCGCTCACGCATGGGAGGCCAGAGCCCGCGGCGTTTCAATTGACCTGTTTCCTCGGCCGCGGCGAGGCGGCGGGCGGGAGCGGCGCCACCGCGATACCGTCTTCCTTCAGGTCGCGCACCTCTTTCGGCGTGGCTTCGCCGTAGATGCCGCGATTTTCCGCGTCGCCGTCGTGGATGGCGCGCGCCTCCTTGGCGAACGCGTCGCCGACGTAGTCGAAGTTCTCCTCGACGTGCGCGCGCACCTGTTTCATCGCCTCCATCACCATGGTCTGCGACGGATCGGCCGGCGCGTCGGTCAGCGAGCCCATTTTCGCGCCGTGCACCGCGGGCGCCATGATCGCCTTTCGCACCTGATGCGAGGCGCAGAACGGACATTCGACCAGGCCGCGCTTGGCCTGCGCGTCATAGTCGTCCGACGAGCCGAACCAGGCTTCGAAGTCGTGATCGTGCTCACAAAGAAGGTTGTAACGGATCACGGCCCGGCAAACTCCCGGTCGTGCTTCAACTGCTGGATGGCGTTGCGCGCCTTGGCGACCTCTGCGAAGTCGAGATCGGCGTAGAGCACGCCGGGTTCGTCGTGATCGAGCTTGGCGATCACCTCGCCCCAGGGCGCGACTACCAGGCTATGGCCATAGGTCTTGCGACCGTCCTCGTGGGCGCCGCCTTGCGCGGGCGCCAGCACGAAGGCGCCGGTCTCGATGGCGCGGGCGCGCAGCATGATTTCCCAATGGGCCCGGCCGGTGGGGACGGTGAAAGCCGCGGGGACGCTGATCATATCGGCGCCGGCGCGGGCCAGCGCGCGGAACAGGTGGCCGAAGCGGACGTCGTAACAGACGGTCAGGCCGAGCTTGCCCCACGGCGTGTCGGCGACGACGGCGCGTTCACCCGGGCGGATGTTGTTGGACTCACGGTGGCTCTCGCCGGTGGGCAGGTCCACGTCATAGACGTGCATCTTGTCATAGGTCGCTTTGATCTCGCCGTCGGGGCCGACCAGGATCGAGCGGTTGGCCGCGCGGGTTTCGTCGGCGTCCTCATGCAGGACGATGGCCGAACCGATCAGCAACCACACCTTCAGCTCGCGCGCGAGGTCCGTCAGACCCTTGACCACGACGTCGTCGGCTTGGCGAACGATCGCCTTCCGACGAAACTCGCGCCGCTGTTCGAGCAGGTTTGTGCCTTCGGGCGTGAGGATGAACTGCGCGCCGCCCGCGACAGCTTCGCGGATCAGCGGCGTCACGTGTTCGAGCGCGGCGGCCTGGGTCGCGGGTGCGCGCGTCTGGATCAGGGCGATCTTGGCTGTGTTCGATGTCATTGAGACGCGCTCATGCGGCAAGCAGCTCGTCGAGCTTGCCCTCGCGTTCCAGCGCCATCAGCTCGTCGCAGCCGCCGACGTGGCGGTCACCCACGAAAATCTGGGGATAGGTCATCCGGCCGCCCGAGCGTTCCTGCATCTGTTTCCGCATTTCCGGGTCCATGGACGCGATGATCTCGTCGAAGTCGACCCCCTTCTCCTCGAACAGGGCCTTCGCGCGTTCGCAATAGCCACAGAACGGACGGGTGTAGATGACGACCGGGGACACGCTCAAAGCCTCTCGAACTGGCGCTGTAACAGCGCCTTCATATAGTGAGGTCGGTTCGTGTCGAAACCCTTGCCGCGACAACCAGGTCCACCGCGCGGGCCCCGGCCTTCAGCAAGGCCTTGGCGCAGGCGTCGGCGGTGGAGCCGGTAGTGAGTACGTCGTCGACCAGCAGAATCCGGCGGCCCTTCACCTGTTTCATCCGCGCCTGCGGCACGGCGAAGGCGCCCTGGACGTTGCGGCGACGGCCCGATCCGGACTTGGCGCCCTGGCTTTCGGTGCGCCGGCTGCGGACCAGGGCGTCGGCCAGGTACTCGATCCCGGCGCCGCGGGCGAGCGGGCGGGCGACCTCTGCGGCCTGGTTATAGCGGCGCTTGAGCAACCGCAGCGGATGCAGCGGGACCGGGGCGATGGCGTCGGCCTCGGCCAGGAGGTCGGGCGCGGCCCGGCTGATCCAGCGGGCGAACAGGCCCGCCAGCTCGACCCGGTCGCCGTGCTTGAATTTCAGTACAAGCTCGCGCGAGGCGTCGTCGTAGAGACAGGCGGCCCGGGCGCGGGAGAAGGCAAAGGGCTTGGCCTGGCAGGCGGCGCAGCGCTCAGGGGTCTCGAACTCGAAGGGCGCGCCGCAGCCGTCGCAGACCGGCGCCTCCAGAAAGCGCACCTGGCTCCAGGCCTGGGCCGAATAGCCGGTTTCCAGCGCCGGTCCGCCGTCGAAATGGGCCGGCGGAAAGATCGCGTCCGCGCAGCCGCGAACCAGCGCCCGTACGCGCGCGCCGGGTTTCAACGCGCCGAGAACCGCGCCATGGTCCAGCCGCTTCAGCCGGGAAAGCATGCCAGAGTCACCCAAGTCCCCACCCAAACTGTTCGATCGCGCCCTGCACCGCCGCCGCCTCGACCGCGCTGCGCCGCGGTTCGCCGAGGCGGATTTCCTGAAGGTCCGCGCCTGCGAGGATGCGATCGACCGCATCGCCAGCATAATGCGCAGCTTTCCGGTCGCGGTCGACCTCGGTGCGCGCGACGGGACCTTCGCCCGCCTGCTGGCGCAGAGTCCGGTCCGGGACCGGATCGGCCTGTTGATCGAGACGGACCTGTCGGCGGCGATGCTGGCCGGCCGGCCGGGCCCGCGGCTGGTGCTCGACGACGAACGCCTGCCGTTCAAGGACGCGAGCCTGGACCTGATCGTCTCGACCCTGTCGCTGCACTGGACCAACGACCTGCCGGGCGTATTCGTCCAGGCGCGCAGGGCCCTGAAGCCCGACGGGGTGTTCATCGCCTCGTTTCTGGGCGGCGGCACGCTCTATGAGTTGCGTCAGAGCCTGGTCGAAGCCGAGACCGAAATTCGCGGCGGCGCGGGGCCGCGGGTGTCGCCCTTCGCCGACGCGGAAGACGCGGCGGGCTTGCTCCAGCGGGCGGGATTCAAATTGCCGGTGGCGGACTTCGATCGGGTGAGCGTGCGCTACGCGCATCCGCTGGCGCTGATCGCAGACCTGCGCCGCATGGGCGAAACGAGCGTACTGTCGGATCGGGCTGGCGTCCTGAACCGTGCGGTGCTGGCGCGGGCGTTCGAGATCTATGGTGAACGGTTCGGTGCGAAGGAGAGTGTCGAGGCGACGTTCGAGATCGTCACCGCGACGGGGTGGGCGCCAGCGGCCGCTTGAGACCTTTTAGTGCGTGGCGCCGCCGATCGTGGAGCTGATCACGCCGTACATCGTGTTCATGCTCGTCCCGAAGGACGTGATCGCGCTCAACGCCACCAGGAAGATGAGCGCGACGATCAGGCCATACTCGATGGCCGTGGCGCCGTCTTCGTCCTTGGCGAACCGTCTAAAGACCTTCGACACGACGCCCTCTCACAAAAAGTCGCGCAGGAACGCGACAAGGGGTTCGTCCGCCGGGGGCATGGGATAGTCCGCGAGCCGGACCGGTTTCACCCACGCTACCGCCTGGTGCTCGCGCGGATTAACCACGCCAGACCATCGACGACAGAGCCATAGTGGCATGAACAGGTGAAACGCTTCGTAAGCGAAGCTGGTAAACGCGAAAGGCGCCAGACAGCTTTCGACCACGTCGATGTCGAGCTCCTCGTTCAGCTCGCGGATCAAGGCCTGTTCAGGAGTTTCGCCCGCTTCGAGCTTGCCGCCGGGAAACTCCCAAAGACCGGCGAGCTGTTTACCTTCGGGCCGCTGCGCGATCAGGACGCGGCCATCGACGTCAACCAAGGCGGCCGCAACCACCATGACCAGCGGCTTGCTCACGCGAGCTCCAGAACCTCGACGAAGGAGCGCACCGGTTTACGAATGGCGATCAGGATCACCACCGCGAGGAGCGCGGGGACCACCGCCCACCAGAGCTTAACCACCGCGAACCATGTCGCCGAGGCCCAGCAGAAGCTGATGAAGGTTTCCGCCAGGGCGCCCAGCAGCGAACCCGAGCGACGCCGGCGCAGGTCCTTGCGCTTGGCGGGCTTCTCGAACCACAGCGCGATCAGACAGGCCGACAGCGCGGCCGAGGCGCAACCGATGGCGGTCACGATCCCCGCCCAGGGATGCAGATAGACCAGGCCCCCGAGCGGCCCGCCCAGGATGATGAAAACGGGCGTCATGGCGGCGGTCAATTTGGCGCGACGCAGGATGCTTTCCTTCGCCGGCGCCGAGGCGAGAAGTTCGGGCGCGTCTTCGGCCGAGACGGTGATCCAGGCCAGGGTGCCGGCGAGCTGGGTGGTGAGGAACACCAGCACCGCGCCGCTGCGCGCGATCCAGGTGTCGGGGCCGAACAGAAGGCCCGCGCCGCCGCCCATGAGCCAGGCGGTCGTGCGCATGCTGCCGCCGCGCAGGACCAGCGCCGCGATCGGAATGAGGTAAAGCACGCGCAACAGCACCTGGGAGAGGAGCGCGGGATCGCGCAGCAGGAGGCGGACCTCCTTGCGCACCATTGCGCCGTAGGGACCGCCCTCGAAGCCCCTGATCCCGCCCCGGGCGACCCTGCGGCCGCCGGCGCCGACGCCGGCCGCGGCCGCCGCATTCTGGGCGAAGCGGGCGCCGAGCCAACGCGTCACCAAGAGGAACAGCAACAGGCCGAAGGCGAACAATACGATGCCCGGGATCGGCTCGCACAGCACCGCGCGCGCGGGCAGCGACAGAATCTGGGTGTTGGCGAAGGGGCCCGAGCGCGAAAAGTCGAGGGCGCTCTTCCACAGGCCCTTGATCTGTTCGGGCGGCAGAATCCAACGCAGCTGCGAGGTCAGGAACAAGGCGGCGCCGATGACCGCCGCCATCACCTGCGACAGCGTCTTGGTGCGACGCGGGCCGATCACGCGGAACAGGGTCGTCGCAATCATCAGGCCGAGCGACGTCGCGATCAAAGCCAGTCCGATGAGGACGACGTAGATCAACAGCCACTTGGGATGGCCCATCGCCACCGCCGGCCCGATCACCGGCGTCGCCAGCAACATGAAGAAGGCCGACGACATGATCGCCATGCTGGCGCAGCGCACGGTCAGCACCCGATAGGGCGGCGTGGGCGAGGACAGCAGGAGATCGAGATCGCCGCGTTCGTAGAAGGCGAGCGCCGCGGAGCTGACGGTCGACGACATCATCAGCGTCAAGAGCAACAGGAGACCGCCGTCGAGACCGAGCGTCAGTTCGGGGCCGGGATCCTTGGGGATGAGTTTCAGCAACAGCGCAAACGGCCAGCCGAGGCCGAAGCCGATCACCGCCAGGGCTACGCCGAAGCCGATCAGGCGGCCGCGCGCGCCCTTCTGCTTGCCGCCCCAGCTGCGCCAGAACAAGCGAAGCTCGTTGCCCAGGAGTAAGAAGGTCGAAGCGCCGGAGGGGGTGCTCATGCGATCGGGCTCACGGCGTCGGTTCGGCGGTGAGCCGCAGGAATACGTCCTCCAGGGAGGACTGATCCGCCCCCGTCTGATTACGCAACTCCTCGAGCGTGCCCTGGGCGAGCAGCTTGCCCCGCGCGATGATGCCGATCCGGTCGGCGATGCGCTCGGCGACTTCGAGAATGTGGGTGGTGAGGATAACGGTCGCGCCCGCGCGCGCGCGCTCCTGCAATAGATCCTTCACCTCGCGCGCCGCGGCGGCGTCGAGACCGGTCAGCGGTTCATCGAGGATCAAGAGTTTCGGCTCATGGATCAGGGCGCCGGCAAGCGAGGTCTTCTGCTTCATGCCGCGCGAGAAACCCTCGCAGCGCTGTTGCCGCTGGTCCCACAGATCGAGCCACTTCAGCAGGTCTTCCGTGCGCTTGCGCCCGACCTTGGGATCGACGCCCCACAGGCCCGCGACGAAGTCGAGATATTCCACCGGGGTGAGCTTGTCGTAGAGCAGAGGCTCGTCCGGCGCCCAGGCGGTGATCTGTTTCGCCGCGGAGGGGTCCTTCAGGGCGTCGATGCCGAACAGCTCGATCGTCCCGGCGTCGGGTTTCAGCAGGCCCGCGACCATGCGCAGCGTTGTGGTCTTGCCCGCGCCGTTGGGACCCAGGAGGGCGTAGAGCTCGCCCGCCCGCACATCGAGGTCGAGTTTATCGACCGCGATCTTGCCGCCGTAGGTCTTGCTAAGGCCGCGCAGCCTCAGCGCGTCCTGTTGTCCGTCCGGCGTCATGAGTTCCCCAACTGTCAGGCGCTACGAACGATAGTCGCCGTTGATCTCGATGTAGCCCTTGGTGAGGTCGCAGGTCCAGACCACCGCCTCGCCGCGGCCCACACCCACGTCCACCGCGATCTCGAGTTCGTCGCGCTTCATATAGGCGCTGATCTTCTTCTCGTCGTAGCCCTTGGCGACCAGACCCGCGCGCGCGGCCCAAAGGGCGCCGTATTTCACGGAGACGCGATTTCGATCGATGGGCTCGCCCGAGCGTCCGACGGCCATGACGATGCGGCCCCAGTTGGCGTCTTCGCCGGCGATGGCGGTCTTCACCAGCGGGCTTTCCGCGATGGTCTTGGCGATGCGGCGCGCGGAGGCGGTCGACTTGGCGCCCGAAACCGAGATCTTCACGAACTTGCGCGCGCCCTCGCCGTCGCGGACGAGCTGTTGCGCGAGATCGAGCAAGACCGCGTCCAGCGCCTCGCGGAACTTGGCGAGCCTGCGGTCGCTCGCACGGTTGATCTTCGGTGCGCCCGAGGCGGCGGTCGCGAACAGCAGGCAGGTGTCGTTGGTCGAGGTGTCGCCGTCGACGGTGACCGCGTTGAACGTCGTCCCGACCGAACGCTGCAAGAGGTCGTGCAGGGCAAGCGGTGCGATATCCGCGTCGGTGACCAGAAACGCCAGCATGGTCGCCATGTCCGGCGCGATCATGCCGGACCCCTTGGCGATGCCCGCGATGCGCACCGGATGGCCGTCGATCTCGGTAACGACGTGAACGCCCTTGGGGAAGGTGTCGGTGGTCATGATCGCGCGCGCCGCGTCTTGCCAGCCGTCGAGCGACATGTGCGATGTGAGCACGGGAAGCCGGGCGCCGATCTTCTTGTCGTCGAGCAGCACGCCGATGACCCCGGTCGAGGCCAGCACCACGTCGCGCTTCCTGCAGTCGAGACGCTCGGCGATCATTTCGGCGGTGCGCTTGCAGGCGAGATCGCCGGGCTTGCCGGTGAAGGCGTTGGCGCAGCCGGCGTTGACCACGAGCGCGCGCAGGCCGTGGCCGCCGTTCGCCTTCAGTTGTTTCTTGCACCAGTCGACCGGCGCCGAACCGACGGTGTTGGAGGTGAACACCCCCGCCGCATCCGCGCCCTTGGGGAAGTGCAACACCAAGAGGTCGGGCCGCTCGTGCTTGTAGAAACCCGCGCACCCGACCGCGAGCTCGACCCCGCCCACCGGCGGCATCGCGGGCAGGGGCACGGCCAGAGGCGAGACCGGCAGGGCCGATTTCACCGGCGCGGGCGCGGCGTCCGACTTGGCGCGGGCGCGGGGTGAGGGTTTGGGCGCTACGGTCACTTCGACGGGCTCTTCGCAGGCGGCGTTTTGGCGGGCGGCGGGGCGGGTTTGGCGGCGGCGGCGGCCGCGGCGGCGGAGATCGAGGGCCGGGGCGCGGGTGCGGTCCGCCCGGCGGTCACCGCGCTGGAGGCGGCGGCGCCGGGCGCGGCCTCGGGCGGGCGAAGCGCGTCGGGCGGGGCGGACGCGGGCTCGCGCGCGGCGCCGGGCGCGGCGAGGCTGTCGCCCTTGATCAGGATCTGGACCTTGGACTGGGCGCGCAGCTTGCTGAGCAGCTGGCGGACCTGGTCGTAGGTCAAAAAGCGCAGGATCTGGGGCCGGGCCTGTTCGAGGGAGAGCGGCTGCTCCTCGCGCCGGTCCTCGACCCGCAGGATCGCCCAGCCGCCGTCGGTCTGGAACGGGCCCACCGTCTCACCGGCCTTGGCCGACTTGAGCGCGGCGGCATAGTTCTCGGGCATGACGTCGGTGGTGAAATAGCCGAGGTCGCCGCCGTTGAAGCGGGTGGTCTGGTCGATCGACCGCTCCATGGCCAGGGCCTCGAACGAGGCGCCGGTCTGCAGCAGGTTGGCGATGGCCTGGGCTTCCTGCTGGGATTTCACCAGAATCAGGCGCGCCCGGATCTCCTCCGACTGCTTGGCCAGGCGGAGCTGCTCGTTATAGAGGGCCTGGACCTTGTCCTCGTCGATGTTGTCGTCGACGGTCTTCTCCACCAGCATATCGCCCAGGATCCGCTCCTTGGCGGCGGCCAGGCGCCGCTGAGCCAGGGGACTCTTGTCCAGCCCCCGTCGCCGGGCCTCCCGCGCCAGCAGTTTCTGGTCGACCACCTCGTCCAGCACCCGGCGAAACAGGTCCGAGGTCCGATCCAGGGGTTCGCCCTCGCCGATAAGGCCCTGGGCCACCGCCTCGCGCTTTACATCGGACGCCCAGACGGTTTCGCCCGCGACCTTGGCCACGGCCACGTCGCCCGGCTGGGGCGCACGGCCCCCGATCACAGGGTTCTGACAGGCGGCGAGCGCGATCAGGGCCGCCGCGCCGGCCGCCAGGGCGGCGGGTCTCAAAAGGCGCATGAAGCGGAACATCGCGACCCGAAATCCCTTTCAGGACAACCCGTCTCGTTGACAGGTCCGGGGTCGGTGCTTAAGTCTCGCGCGCGCGCAAGTCGAGGGGTTTCTAAGGTCTCCGAGGCTTTCGGCCGCCGCACCGCCCGCCGGGATTTCGCCGCCGGGATTTCGCTGCGCCGCCGCCCCACCCTTCGAGCCTCCGCTCGCCGATTTCGGACTACTCGATGCTTGCCCTAGCCAAGAAGATTTTCGGCTCCTCCAACGACCGTCGCGTCAAGACCTTCCTATCGCGGTCGGTCGCGATCAATGCGCTCGAGCCCAAGTACGCGGCGATGAGCGACGATCAGCTCGCGGCCCAGACCCAGGACTTCCGTCAGCGCCTCGCCAATGGCGAGAAGCTGGACAAGCTCCTGAACGAGGCGTTTGCGACGGTGCGCGAGGCGGCCAAGCGGACGCTGGGCCAACGCCACTACGACGTGCAGCTGGTCGGCGGCATGGTTCTGCACGAAGGCGGCATCGCCGAGATGCGGACCGGCGAAGGCAAGACGCTGGTCGCCACCGCACCGATCTATCTGAACGCGCTCGAGGGCAAGGGCTGTCACCTGGTGACGGTGAACGACTACCTCGCGCGGCGCGACGCGGAGTGGATGGGCCAGGTCTATCGTTTCCTCGGCATGGATGTGGGCGTGATCGTCAACGGCCTGACGCAGGCCCAGCGCACCGCGTCGTACAAGGCCGACATCACCTACGGCACCAACAACGAATTCGGCTTCGACTACCTGCGCGACAACCTGGTCTACGACAAACGCGAGATGGTCCAGCGCGGCCACAACTTCGCGATCGTCGACGAAGTCGACTCGATCCTGATCGACGAAGCGCGCACGCCCTTGATCATCTCGGGCCCGACCGAAGACCGTTCCGACTTCTATCGCATCGTCGACGACGTGGTGCGCGAACTGGTCAAGGACCCCGAGACCTTCGAGCTCGACGAGAAACAGCGTCAGGTGATGCTCTCCGAGTACGGTTCGGAGAAGGTCGAAGACATGCTGATGGCGGGCGGCCATCTGGGCGAAGACACCGCCGGGCTGTACGACGCCGCCAACGTCACCGCCGTGCACCACGTCACCCAGGCGCTGCGCGCCAACACGCTTTACCTTCGCGACCGCGACTACATCGTCAAGGGCGGCGAGGTGATGCTGATCGATGAGTTCACCGGCCGCATGATGCATGGCCGGCGCCTCTCGGAAGGCCTGCACCAGGCCATCGAAGCCAAGGAACACGTCGAGATCCAGCCCGAGAACCAGACGCTCGCCTCGGTCACCATCCAGAACTACTTCCGCCTCTATTCGACGCTGTCGGGCATGACCGGCACGGCTTTGACGGAAGAAGCCGAGTTCATGGACATCTACAAGATGGGCGTGACGGAGATTCCGACCAACCGCCCCATCATCCGTATCGACGAGGACGACGAGGTCTATCGCACCGCCAAGGAGAAGAACCAGGCCATCCTGCTGCAGATCGAAGACTGTTACCGCCGCGGCCAACCCGCGCTGGTCGGTACGGTATCGATCGAAAAGTCGGAGGTTCTGTCGGAGCTGATCCAGGCGCACGAGTTCGAGTACGAGGGCAAGCGCCTTAAGGGCGTTCCGCACCAGGTGCTGAACGCGCGCTACCACGAACAGGAAGCCTATATCGTCGCCGACGCGGGCGTGCCCGGCTCGATCACCATCGCCACCAACATGGCCGGCCGCGGCACCGACATTCAGCTCGGCGGCAACCTGGATATGAAGCTGCAGCGCTGGAAGCTCGAACAGCGCGGCCTCGGCGTCGAGATCACGCCGGAAGCGGAAGAGGCCGCCAAGAAGGGCTTCGAAGCCGACATCGCCGAAAAACGCGCCCACGCGCTGGCCGCCGGCGGTCTGTACGTGATCGGCACCGAACGCCACGAAAGCCGGCGCATCGACAACCAGCTGCGCGGTCGAACCGGCCGTCAGGGCGACCCGGGTCACTCCAAGTTTTTCCTGTCGTGCGAGGACGACCTGCTGCGCATCTTCGCGGGCGAGCGTCTCGACTCGATCATGCGCACCTTCGGCGTCGCCGAAGGCGAGGCGATCACCCACAAGTGGCTGAACTCCGCCATTGCGACCGCGCAAAAGCGCGTCGAGCAGCGCAACTTCGAAATCCGTAAGAACCTGCTCAAGTACGACGACGTCATCAACGATCAGCGCAAGGCCGTGTTCGAGCAGCGCCAGGAATTCATGGAATCCGAAGACCTGACCGAGCTGGTCACCGAGTTCCGCAAGGACACGGTGGCCGACCTGGTCAACCGCCACCTGCCGCCCAAGGCCTATGCCGAGCAGTGGGACGTCGCCGGCCTGGACGAACGCGTCCGTCAGATTCTGGGCCTGGAGCTTCCCATCGCCGAATGGGCGGCGGAAGAAGGCGTCTCCAACGAGGAGATCGAGGAACGCATCCAGCACGCGGCCGCGCAGCGCGCGGACGAACGCACCGCCGCCGTCGGCGCCGAACAGATGAAGTCGGTCGAGAAGAGCTTCCTGCTCCAGATGATCGACTATCACTGGCGCGAGCACCTGGTGCACCTGGACCACCTGCGTTCGGTGATCGGCCTGCGCGGTTACGGCCAGCGCGATCCGCTGAACGAGTACAAGACCGAGGCCTTCACCCTGTTCGAACGCCTGCTCACCGAACTCCGCCAGGGCGTCACCGCCTGGCTGATGAACGTGGAGTTCCGCTTCGAGCAGCCGCCGCAGCCCGTCGCGCCCGAGTTCGAGGAAATCCACATCAATCCGCTCACCGGCGAGAACGAAGCGGGACGCCTGACGCCGGCGGCGGTGGAGACCATGGGGATGGACGAACGCGCGGGGCTGCCGCACTCGGCCCTTCCGGCCGGCTGGGAGCGGACCGCACGCAACGCGCCCTGCCCCTGCGGCTCGGAGCGCAAGTTCAAGCACTGCCACGGCGCCTTGGTTTGATTTCAGGGTCTTAAGTTCAACGGCCGCGCTGAACGGACCGGACGCCTGCGCGTTCAACGGCTCCTAAGTAAAGGAGAGCCGTCATGGCTGAACTGCGTACCGATACCCGCAAGGGGCTGAAGAGCTCCCAATTCGCCGAGCCGGAAAAGCGGAAGTATCCGATCGAGGACAAGGCCCACGCCCGGAACGCCAAGGCGCGCGCAAGCCAGGCCCAGAACGCGGGCCGCATGTCCAAGGCCGAGGAAAAGAAGATCGACCGTAAGGCCGACAAGGTGATCAAGGGCGGCAAGTCCAAGCACTGAGCCCGCGGGTGCGGCGCCCCTGATGGATTCCGCCAGGCCCTTGGGGTCCGAAGCGGGACCTTGTAACAGGGCGTCATGGGCGCCGACGCCGATCAGGACCTTGCCACGCGACCCGCGGCCGATACCGCCTTCGGCCGCGGTTTCCTGCGCGACACCTGGTGGTTTGCGACCCTGGGATCGGCGCTGCGTCCGGGCGACCTCAAGCGCTACGAACTCCTCGGCGAACCGGTGCTGCTCGGCCGTACGCGCAAGGGCGAGGTATTCGCGCTGCGCGACATCTGTCCCCATCGCGCCGCACCCTTGTCGGCGGGGCGTCTGGTGCCCGATCCCAAGTGCGGCGAGGCGGTGGAGTGCTGCTACCACGGCTGGCGTTTCGCCACCGACGGCGTGTGCAGCGCCGTTCCCTCCCTGGTCGAGGGTCAGGCCTTCGAGACGGAGCGGGTGCGGGTGCGCGCTTATCCGGTGCGCGAGAGCCAGGGTCTGGTCTTCGTCTGGATGGCGTCGGACGCGCGCAACCCGACGGCGCCCGATCATGAGCCGCCGCAGTTTCCCGGCGTCGTCGGCGGCAAGCCAAAGCTCGTCGACGGCATGGACTTCGAAAGCCACATCGATCATGCCATCGTCGGCCTGATGGATCCCGCGCACGGGCCGTACGTGCACCAGCAGTGGTGGTGGCGCTCGTCGAAGAGCGCGCACGAGAAGTCCAAGGCGTTCGAACCGCGCGAACACGGCTTCGCCATGGTGCGCCATCAACCGTCGAAGAACAGCCGCGCTTACGCGGCGCTGGGCGGCGAGCCGTTGACCGAGATCACCTTCGCCCTGCCGGCGTTTCGCTGGGAGCATATTCTGGTCGGCAAGCGGCAGGTGTTGAGCCTGACCTGCCTGACGCCGGTAACCGAGGCAAAGACCCGCATCACCCAGGTGCTGTGGTCGGACCATCCGATGGTCAGCCTGATCCTGCCGTTCGTGCGCGCCGGCGCGCGCGCCTTTCTGCGCCAGGACGGCGACATGGTGAACCTGCAGAAAGAGGGCCTGAAGTACGACCCGCCGCTGCTGTGGGTCGACGACGCCGACCGTCAGGCCAAGTGGTATCAGGCGCTGAAGAAGGAGTGGGGGGCGAGCCGGCGGGAAGGCCGGGCCTTCGTCAATCCGGTGAAACCGGCGACGCTTCGCTGGAAGAGCTAGAATATTTGAGCGGGTTGCGCGCGGAAAACCGCTTCACACATTTCCTCGACCCGGTTCAGGCGCCGGCGGCGCGAATGTCGCGCGCATCGTCGGTCGCCGCATATTCGGTCCGCGTGGCGATGCCCTGGAACAGGATACTCGCCTGCTGTTCGGCGAGCGCCGACAGTTCTTCCGGCGTCAGCTTCTCGTAGTAGGCGCGGCGATAGTTGCGCGAATAGACCGACAGCAGGATGTCGATGAACGAGTCGAGGTCGACGTCGGCGCGCACCTCGCCCTGCGAGACGCCCTGGTCGAGGACGTCGCGAAACAGGCCGATCAAACGCGCGCGGCGCTTGTTGTGCTCGTCCTCGATCCGCCGCGGCCAGCCGTAGGACGCCGACAGGTGCGAGATCATCAGGTCGAGCTGGCGGCATTCGACGCCGTAGGCGATCGACATCAAGGACGCGATGCGGTGGCAGGCGGAGCCCTTCAGATAGGGCGAGATGCGCTGCAACTCGCTGAACAGGGCTTCGAATTTTTCGAACAGGATGTAGTTGAAGATATCCACCTTGCTTTCGAAGGTGGTGAATACCGATCCGACGGACACGGTCGCGCGCTCGGCGACCATGCGGATGGTCGTCTCTTCGTACCCGATTTCCTCGAACAGGCTGCGAGCGGCCTCAACGACCTTCTCGCGCGTCGCCTGTTTCTGGACTTCACGAACCCCCAATGTATCGCCCCCTATCGGACGATCGGCCCCGGAGAAGCCCGCCGATTTCGGCGTTGACCCCTCCGGACGGCCGTTCCTCCGCCGTTCCTACCTGAGACCCGCCAACACCAGACCGACTTGATCGGCCAGGCGCGCCCTGAGGGTCTCAAGATTCCAACCGTCGAAAATGGCCCGACGGAAGTTGGCCAAATACGCACCCCAAAGCATCTCGGAAACCAGCCGGACGTCGAAATCCTGACGAATCTCACCCCGGCGGGCTGCGTCTCTTAGGGCGTCGCCGATGATTCCTAACAGAACTTTCAGAACGTTGCGCGCCCGGAGTTCTGCGTTCAAGGGTCGCAGCCAAGATTGAGCGAGGATCGCCTGGGCCAGCGGCAGGGTGTCCGTATAGTAGACATAGCCGCAGGACAGGATGTCGAGCAGCTTAGTCTCCACATCCTTATGGGAACCCGACGCCGCCTCACGCATAGCGTCGGCCAGGCGCTCGAAGTCCTCCATTTCGATGGCTTCGAACAGGTCGGACTTGTCTTCGAAGTTGGCGAACACCGCGCCGGTGGACATGCCGGCGCTGCGGGCGATGTCGCGGACGGTGGCGGCCTCGTAGCCGCGTTCGTTGAAGAGATTGCGCGCGGCGGCCAGGACTTTCTGGCGGGTGCGCATCTTGGACAGGGCCCGGCGGTTGGGGGCAGGTCCTGAGGTTTCGTTCAGGTCCACCGACTCCGTCGCCCTTACGGCTGCTTGTTTCATTACTCTCACCCATCGGCCCGACTCGGTGTCCGGCCTTGTTACTTGCTGCACGATACCCAGGGTCGACGAGCTTGATCAACCGTCTCGGCCAACCCTGTTCCAGATCGACGATATGGGCGGAAATCTTTGAATTTAAAGGGCGTCCTAGTACTGCACAGGTAAAATGTCAGTTTCTCGACATAGCTGAAATCTGTTTTATTTCAACGTTCATCGAACTAGCTCGCCACTTTGTCGCAGGTTTTTCCTTCGCGCGACGCCAATAGGCCGCAGGCCTTTCAACCCTGGCGCGGCCTGGGCGACGAGCCTAGATTTGGCGCATGCACTTCATCGACGTCCTGATCGTCATCGCCCTGGCCGTCGTGGTCGCGACCCTCTGCATGGGCTTCTATTCGCTCTACCGGGGCGGCGACTACGCGCTGAAGAACTCCAACAAGTTCATGCGCTACCGGGTCATGGCCCAGGCGGCGGCCATCGTGCTCCTGGCGATCGGTCTCCTGATCAAGGCCAAGGGCTCGGGCTGAGGCGCGCTTGGTCACCCTGAACAAGATCTACACGCGGACCGGCGATGGCGGGAAAACCCGCCTGGCCACCGGCGAACCCCTGCCCAAGGACGATCCGCGGGTGTGCGCCTACGGGACCGTGGACGAGACCAACGCGTGCCTGGGCCTGGCGCGACTCCACACCCAAGGCGATCCGCACCTGGATAGGATTCTGGAGCGGATTCAGAACGACCTGTTCGACCTGGGGGCCGACCTCGCCACCCCCGAGCGCGACAAGCCCCTGCCCTTCGAGCCCCTGCGGATCACCGCCCCCCAGGTCGAACGGCTGGAGCGCGAGATCGACGATCTGAACGCCGATCTTTCACCGCTGAACTCCTTCGTCCTGCCGGCCGGGACGGCGCTTTCGGCCCATCTGCACCTGGCGCGGACCGTCTGCCGCCGGGCCGAGCGAGAAGCGGTGACCCTGGCCGCGCTCCCCCACGAGACGGTGAGCCCCGAGGCGGTCAAATACCTGAACCGACTGTCCGACCTCCTGTTCGTCGCGGCCCGGCGCGCCAACGACCGGGGCAAGGCCGACGTCCTCTGGAAGCCCGGGGCCACCCGCTAGGCCATCTTTCGTCAGAAAGAGGCCGGCAAGGATTTCCATCTTTCGTCAGAAAGAGGCCAAGCAAGGATTTCCGGCAAAGGCTTACTGCATTGCAGCACGTTGACAGGGTCGGGGCCCGGTGCTGTTAAACCCCCTCCCGCGGCGGGGCTTTCCCGCCTCGTCCTCCCAAGGTGCGAAACCAGCCAATGAAGGTCCTCGTCCCGGTAAAACGGGTGGTCGACGCCAACGTAAAGGTCCGCGTAAAGGCGGATCAGACCGGCGTCGACCTCGCCAACGTCAAGATGTCCATGAACCCCTTCGACGAGATCGCGGTCGAGGAAGCGGTGCGCCTGAAGGAGAAGGGTGCGGTTGAAGAGATCGTGGTGGTCTCCATCGGCGTGCAGCAGGCGCAGGAGACGCTCCGCACCGCGCTCGCCATGGGCGCCGACCGCGGCATCCTCATCACCAGCGACGTCGACGTCGAACCGCTCGCGGTCGCCAAGCTCTTGAAGGCGGTGGTCGAGCAGGAGCAGCCGGGTCTGGTGCTGATGGGCAAGCAGGCGATCGACGGCGACAACAACGCCGCGGGTCAGATGCTGGCGGGCCTGTTGGACTGGCCGCAGGCGACCTTCGCCTCGAAGCTCGAACTGAAGGGCCAGACCGCGGACGTCACGCGTGAAGTCGACGGCGGTCTGATGACGATCAATGTGGATCTGCCCGCGGTGGTCACCACCGACCTGCGCCTCAACGAGCCGCGCTACGCCTCGCTGCCGAACATCATGAAGGCGAAGAAGAAGCCGATCGACATGAAGACTCCCGCCGACTACGGCGTCGATGTCGCGCCGAAGCTGAAGGTCGTGAAGGTCACCGAACCGCCCAAGCGCCAGGCTGGGGTGAAGGTCGCCGACGCCGCCGATCTCGTGGCCAAACTCAAGTCCGCGGGGGTGATCTGATGGCTGTTCTGGTTCTCGCCGATCACGATAACGCAACTCTGCGCGACACCACGTCGAAGACCGTCAACGCCGCCAGGGCGCTGTCGTCCGACGTCGATGTCCTAGTGCTGGGCCAAGGCTGCGACGCGGTGGGCGAAGCTGCGTCGGAAATCGCCGGCGTGCGCAAGGTGCTGGTGCAACAGGGCGACGACCTCGGCAAGATGATCGCCGAAGCGGTCGAGCTCGCGGTCCTGCCGCTGATGGCCAACTACGACGCGCTGCTGGTTCCCTCGACCACGAGCGGCAAGGATTGCGCGCCGCGCATCGCGGCCAAGCTCGAGGCCAACCAGATCACCGACGTGATCGAGATCGTGGACGGCTCGACCTTCGTGCGTCCGATCTACGCCGGCAACGCGCTGGAGACGGTGTCCTGCTCCGACGCGAAAAAGGTCATGACCGTACGCGCCACCGCGTTCAAGGCGGCGGACGGCGGCGGCTCGGCGGCTGTGGAAAACCTGGCGGCGGGCCCCAAGGCGCCCAAGACCCGGTTCGTCTCCGAACAGATGGTCAAGTCGGACCGGCCCGAACTGCAGGCCGCTAAGATCGTCGTCTCCGGCGGTCGCGCGCTCGGCTCGGCGGAGGAGTTCCACAAGGTGCTCGACCCGCTGGCCGACAAGCTGGGCGCCGCGGTCGGCGCCAGCCGTGCGGCGGTGGACGCGGGTTACGCCCCCAACGACTACCAGGTCGGCCAGACCGGCAAGGTGGTGGCCCCGGACCTCTACATCGCCATCGGCATCTCGGGCGCGATCCAGCATCTGGCCGGGATGAAGGACTCCAAGATCATCGTCGCCATCAACAAGGACGGCGACGCCCCGATCTTCCAGGTCGCCGACTACGGCTGGGTGACCGACTATAAGACCGCGATCCCGGCGCTGATGGAGGAACTGACCAAGATCGGCAAATAGCGGCCTGCGAAGCGTTGCCGCATAGCCTCACTTCGGCTTGCGGCGGCCCTCCCCCGGCGCGAGTATGTTGCATCGCAATAGGCTCCGTTCCCGGAGCTGTGCTAAGGGTTTGCCTCAGTCTTTCAGGGCTTGGTCTTCATGGCGGAAATCAAGATCGTCGGCATCGTCGGCGCCGGACAGATGGGGGCGGGGATCGCCCACGTCTGCGCGCTCGCCGGCTACGACGTGCTTCTGAACGACGTCAACGTTGATCACATCGAGCACGGCCTCGACGCGGCGCGGAAGAGCCTCGCGCGTCAGGTTTCCAAGGGCATCATCGATCAGGCGGCGATGGACGCCGCGGTGGCGCGCATCAGGCCGGCCGCGACCTACGCGGACCTCGGCAACGCCGACCTGGTGATCGAGGCGGCGACCGAGGACGAGAGCGTCAAGAAAGCGATCTTCGCCGACCTGCATCCGAGCCTGAAGCCGTCGGCGCTGCTGGCGTCCAACACCTCGTCGATTTCGATTACGCGTCTCGCCTCGGCCACCGACCGGCCGGGCAAGTTCATCGGGCTTCACTTCATGAACCCGGTGCCGGTGATGAAGCTGGTGGAGATCATCCGCGGCATCGCCACCGACACGGACACCTACGAGACCGCGGTCAACTTCGCCCGCTCGCTCGGCAAGATCACCGCCAATGCCGAGGATTTCCCCGCCTTCATCGTCAACCGCATCCTGGTTCCGATGATCAACGAGGCGATCTACACCTTGTACGAAGGCGTCGGCACGGTCGAAGCCATCGACACGGCGATGAAGCTGGGCGCCAACCATCCGATGGGCCCGCTCGAACTCGGCGACTTCATCGGTCTCGACACGGTCCTGGCGATCATGAACGTCCTCTACGAGGGTCTGTCGGATTCGAAGTACCGGCCCTGTCCGCTCCTGGTGAAATACGTCGAGGCCGGCTGGCTCGGGCGAAAGAGCGGGCGCGGGTTCTACGACTACAGCGGCGAAAAGCCGGTGCCCACGCGGTGACGTTGCACAGGATGATCGGCGCATGATCAAGGCCTGGGCCACCGGCAAGGTCGACTGGCGCGGACCCGCTTCGCTGTGGGTCGCGCTGGCTTGGCTGCTGGCGGTGCTCTGGCCGCCGCTGCCGCTGACGCTGATCTTCTGGCCTTCGAACAACACCGGCCTGATGACCATCAAGGACCCGCGCGCCGTCGCCCTGATCCTGGGCGCGGTCAGTGTGACCGTCACCCTGATGATGATCGACCGCGAGCGGAAGCGGGACGGGACGCCGCGCACGCGGCTCGGCGTGCTGATGCGCTTCATCGGCTACGGCTTCGTGTTCACCGTCATCGCGGTCGCCGCACTCGCCATCGTGCTGGCCCTCATGGAAGCCTTCTCGTATGGCGACCTGTTCCGCCGCATGGGCGAGGCCAAGGCCACCATGTGGGTCGCGCTGGTGATGATGCCGCTGATCCTGCTTGCAGGCGTCAGCTACACGGTCTGGTCCGGCGTGGTGACGAGCCTGATCGCGTTCGGACCCAGGCCCGCCAGCGTGCGGCCGCGCCACTTCCTGATGGAGCAGCCCGAGATCGCGGCGTCGCCCGTCGTGACCTACAGCGCAAGGCCGGTCGAACCGGAGCCCGCGCCGCCGCCGCCGCATCCGGAAACCGATGTCGAGGCGGCGCTGCGGCCTGAAATCGACTAGAGCGCCGTTCGCTCTGATTGAATCAGACCGGCGCTCTAGATTGTTGCTTTGTGGCGGTTTCTGACGGCGAACCGGTTTCCACTTCGCCGGAAACCGCTCTAGCGTTCTTTCAACAGCGCGTCGAAGAACGCGTCGGCGTCCGGGGAATCCCACGCCGACGGACCGATCAGGCGCGCCACTTCGCGGCCCTGACGATCGTAGATCACCGTCGCCGGCAGGATGCGCACGCCCATGCTGAACGGCAGGGCAAGCACGCTCGGATCGTGGAACAACGAGAGCGGATCGTGCACGCCGATGAAACTCTTCGCGTCGTCGATGGCGTTGTCGCGATCCTCGCTCAGCGGCACCACCACCACGTCGTTCGGATAGCGGCGCTGCAGAGCGGCGAGAGTCGGCATTTCGGTGCGGCAGGGCGCGCACCAAGTCGCCCAGAAGTTCACCACCACCACCTTGCCGCGGAACGTGGCCAGGGAGACCGGCTTGCCGTCCGCGTCGTTGAAGGCGATGGCGCCCGCGGCCTTGGGGTGGGCCCAGGTATTCAGCTTGGCCAGGGAGCCCTTCGCGTAGCGGCCCAGCGGCCCGGCGTGCTCGATGCCGGGGACGGCCGCCTCCTGACTGGTGTTGTGGGTCCTAACGTATAAAACCCCAAGCACGGCGGCGATCACCACGGCCAGAACGACGGCGCCGAGGATGATTTTCCCCCGCCGATCGCTCTTCTCCGCCGTGTCCGAGACTTCGCTCATGAACGACCGCTCCGACCTCTCTCCCGATCCCGAGCCAAACCCAGCGGGACATTCCCAGGAGGGTCAGGCCATGTGGGGCGGCCGCTTCTCCACCGAACCGGCCGAACTGATGAAGGCGATCAACGTCTCCATCGACGTGGACCGCCGCCTGTGGGCGCAGGACCTCGCCGGATCGCGAGCCCATGCGGCCATGCTGGCTGCGCGACAAATCATATCAAGCGAGGACGAAGGTCAAATCCAACATGGGTTAGAACGCGTCGAAGCCGAGATTTTGTCAGGGAAATTCCCCTTCCGGGCGGACCTGGAAGACATCCACATGAACGTGGAGGCCCGACTGAAGGCGCTGATCGGCGAGCCGGCCGACCGGCTGCACACCGCCCGGTCGCGCAACGACCAGGTGGCCACCGACTTCCGCCTCTGGGTCCGGGACGCCTGCGACGGGGCCCGGGCCGCGATTGAGGCGCTGCAAAGGGCGCTCCTGGCCAAGGCCGAGGCCGAGGCCGACACCCTGATGCCTGGTTTCACCCATCTGCAGATCGCCCAGCCGGTGACCTTCGGGCACCATCTGATGGCCTATGTGGAGATGCTGGGTCGCGACGCGGACCGCTTCGCCGACGCCCGCAGGCGGATGAACGAGAGCCCCCTGGGCTCGGCTGCCCTCGCCGGATCCCCCTTCCCCATCGACCGCGAGATGACCGCCAGGGCGCTCGGATTCGACCGGCCGATGGCCAATTCCATGGACGGGGTCTCGGCGCGGGATTTCGCGCTGGAGGCCTTGTCGGCGGCCGCGATCTGCGCCGGGCACCTGTCGCGACTGGCGGAAGAAATCGTGCTCTGGACCTCGCCCGCCTTCGGCTTCGTCAGCCTGTCGGACGCCTTCACCACCGGCTCCTCGATCATGCCGCAGAAGCGCAATCCCGACGCGGCCGAGCTTGTCCGCGCCAAGAGCGGCCGGATCATGGGGGCGCTGACCACGTTATCGATGGTGATGAAAGGTCTGCCCCTCGCCTATTCAAAGGACATGCAGGAGGACAAGGCGCCGGTCTTCGAGGCCTTCGACGCGCTGGACCTCTCGCTGAAGGCCATGGCCGGCATGGCAGCCGACCTGACGCCCAATCGCGATCGCATGGCCGAGCTGGCCGGCGCGGGCTTCTCCACCGCCACCGATCTGGCCGACTGGTTGGTGCGGGCATTGGGCATGCCCTTCCGTGAGGCGCACCACGTCACCGGCGCCGCAGTGAAGCGGGCCGAAATCCTGGGTGTGGGTCTCGAGCAACTTCCGCTCGCCGAACTGCAGAAGCTTGAACCGCGTGTCACGGAAGCGATCTATAGTGTGCTTTCGCCCGCGGCCTCCTGCGCCAGCCGGACGAGCTACGGGGGGACCGCGCCCTCCCAGGTCCGACTTCAGATCGCGCGTTGGAAGGAGCGTCTGCCATGACCCCCCGCCTCAACACCCGCTTCGTCCTGATCGTCGCGCTGGTCGCCGCCACCGGTCTCGGCGTTTCCGCCTGCGGCAAGCGCGGCACGCTGGATCGTCCGCCGCCCATGTGGGGTCATCACAAGGACAAGACCGGCGCCGACGCCGGCGCGCAGCGCACCACGCCGGAACGCAAGGGCGATCCAACCGCCCTGTCGCCGGACGCGAACAACCGCACCATCGCCCAGGACCCGATGGACGGCGTGCCGCAGGGCCCCACCTCCGGCCCGGGCAATCCGAGCAACCTCGTTCCGCACAACTGAGGCGGCGAGTTTCGAGTGAATCACTTCGAGGTTCGCGACGGCGAACTCTGCTGCGAAGACGTGAAGCTGTCCGACATCGCGCGCGAGGTCGGAACGCCGGTCTATGTCTATTCGACCGCGACTCTGGAGCGGCATCTCAGCGTGTTTCGCGAGGCGCTCGCGGATGAGGCGACGGCGCTCGGCGCGCCGTTGGTCGCCTATGCGGTGAAGGCCAACGCCAACCTGGCGGTGCTGTCCACGCTGGCGCGGCAGGGCGCGGGCGCCGATACGGTGTCCGAGGGCGAGATCCGCAAGGCCATGGCCGCCGGAATCCCTGCCGACCGCATCGTCTTCTCCGGCGTCGGCAAGCTCGAACGTGAGATCGCCTTCGCCCTGGAAGTCGGCGTTTTTCAGATCAACGTCGAGGCTGCGCCCGAACTCGATCGGATCGAAGCCATCGCTGCGGCGCGCGGTTTTTGCGCGCCGGTCGCCTTCCGCGTGAACCCGGGCGTCGGCGCGGGGGGCCACGCCAAGATCACCACCGGAGGGATCACCGACAAGTTCGGCGTGACGGCAGACGAAGCGCTGGACCTCTACGCGCGCGCCGCCAATTCGCGTCACCTTAAAGCGCGCGGCCTCGCCTGCCACATCGGCAGCCAGATCACCGACCTGGACGCGCCGCGCGCGGCCTTCACCGTGATGAAGTCCCTGGTCGAGCGCTTGCGCGCCGACGGCTTCGAGGTATCGACTCTCGATCTCGGCGGCGGCCTGGGCGTTCCCTATTTCAACCAGTCCGAGCCGCCGTCGCCGCAAGCCTTTGCCCGCGCCGCGGCCGAGACCGCCGGCCGCCTGGACCTGCAGTACATCTTCGAGCCGGGGCGGATGATCGTGGCCAACGCGGGCGTTCTCGTCTCGCGCGTGGTCCATGTGCACAAGCGTCCTGATCAGGGGCGGCGCTTCCTGGTGCTCGATGCGGCGATGAACGACCTGATGCGGCCGGCGCTCTACGACGCCTTCCATGATATCCGGCCCGTCCGCCCGCGCGCCGACGCGCGACGCCTGAACTACGACGTGGTGGGGCCTGTGTGCGAGACCGGCGACACCTTCACCCGCGATCGCGAACTGCCTGAACTCGCCACCGGCGATCTCGTCGCCTTCATGTCGGCGGGGGCTTACGGCGCGGTGATGGCGAGCGAGTACAATTCAC
This sequence comes from Caulobacteraceae bacterium, assembly GCA_035551675.1. Taxonomy (GTDB): domain Bacteria; phylum Pseudomonadota; class Alphaproteobacteria; order Caulobacterales; family Caulobacteraceae; genus JAFECT01. The sequence continues at coordinate 53,715 of DASZMV010000082.1, forward strand.
GACCGCTCGCGCCGGAGGTGTTGGTTCGCGACAGCCAGTGGCACGTCGTGCGACCCAGGCCCGGCTATCCCGAAATGTTCGAGCGGGAATCCCAGGCGCCCTGGTTGTGACATGTCAGACGCACTCGACACCGCCTCGCGCCGCCGGCTGAACCGCGCCCTTCGCGCCGGCTGGCGGGTGATGCTGTGGGAGCGTGCGGCGGTCGTCTGGGCGCCGTTTCTGATCGCCACCTTCGCGCTGATCGCGGCGGCCTGTTGGGGCGCGTTCACGCCGCTTACGACCCGCGCGCAGCTCGGCGTGCTGGGCGCCGCCTTTCTCATCGCCTTGGTGTTTGCGGTCCACGGCGGTCTGAAGATCCGCCTTCCGAAGCGGACAGAGACCACACGTCGCGTCGAACGGGATTCCGGTTTCGAGCACGCGCCGGTCAGTCTGTTGGCCGACCGGCCGGCGGTCGGCGACCACGCCCTCTGGGCCCTGCAGGTGAAACGCGCCGCCGAGGCCGTGCGGACCCTGCGCGTCGGCCCCGCCCGCGCGGGCCTTGCCGCCGCCGATCCGTTCGCCTTGCGCTATGCCTTGCTCGTCGTCGCCGCGCTCGCGGTGTGGGCGCGCGGGCCGGACACGGTGCGTACGGCGCTGCTCGACTTCCGTCCGACGGCGATAGCGGTCGCACTCGGACATCGCGTTGCGGACGCTTCGCAGATCGCGGTGAAAACTTGGGTTACGCGTCCAAGGCGCTGACGCCTAGACGGTTCGCATGGGACGGCGATTCGCTCGCCGAGCCCCCTTTTGCCGCTAGGGGGACTTGAACGGTCCGCATCGCGGACCGTCCATTCCGTTGGCTGCAGCCCGCCTGAAGGCAGGCCGCATTCAGCTTAGGCCGCCTGGAGGCCGGACGCCGACATCTTGCCGCTGCGCTGGTCGCGCTCGAGCTCGAAGTTCAGCTTTTGGCCTTCCTGGAGCGACGTCATCCCGGCGCGCTCGACGGCCGAGATGTGGACGAAAACGTCCGCGCCGCCGTCATCGGGCTGAATGAAGCCGAAGCCTTTTTGGCCGTTGAACCATTTCACAGTACCGGTCGCCATAGTTTTCCCTTTCGAGGAACGGGTTTTCGCGCCCAGAAAACAGGCGGCGAAATCAAATTTTCGGAGGGGTCGAGTGGCTATACCGAAAGGGAATCGTTGATTTCCTGCGGATGAGTGCCGAGCCAAATCGAAATTCGATGGCGTGCATGTGGTCGTCATTTGACAAAATATCAAGCGTTATTTCAGCGAGACCGTTCTTTTCGGCGGGAATGTGCTAGGAACGACCATCTGGGCGATCGTGACCTTGGCCGTTTCTTCGAACGATCGCACAACCCCCAAAGCCGTCTCGCATCGTCGCGCCTGGCATGCAGGACGCGCTTCAGGTGACGAAACGTCACCGCACAGTCGCGAGGCATTTTATGAGTCCGAAACCCGTTCCACCGCCCCGCCCCGTCGCGGTCCGATTTCGCGATCAGATCGAAAGCGCTGAAGCCGACGGCCGGACCCGCCCGGAGATGACGCTTCGGCTCACCCACGGCGACGCCAGCCTGTTGAAGCGTGACGGGAACGTCGCCCTGGCGGACATCAGTTTCATCGACGGTGTCATGCGTTACCTCGGCGTCAAGGTCGAGGCGGGCGGCGTGAAGGCGAGCGAGTTGGTCTTTTCAGACTGAGGCGCGATGAGGTCGCAGGCTTGAGGGTCGGCGCCGTTCAGTCCAGGGCGGCGATGCCCGGGAAGCCCCGCAGCCTTCCCGCGGCGTCGAGGCCGTATCCGACCAGATAGCGCGCCGGCGCTTCCCAACCGACGAAGTCGGGCTCCAGCGCGCGTGCATGCGGCCAGGGCTTGCGCGCAAACACCGCGGTCAAGGTCGACGTCGCGCCAGCGAGCTTGACCATCTTCACCGCTTCGTGGAGCGACAGGCCGGAATCGAACACGTCGTCGACGATGAGCACCTTGCGTCCGCTCACCGGTCGCTGCAGCGCCGCGCGCACCTGCACGCGACCCGCGCTTTCCGTCTCGTCGCCGTAGGAAGCGAGCCACATCGCGTCGAAGGCCAGATGCTTGCCTCGCCGCGCCAGCGCGCGGGTGAGGTCGCTGGCGAACCACAAGCCGCCGGTCAGAAGACAGACTGCGACGCTTTCGTCATCGACGCGCGGCGCAATCGCATCGGCCATCTGCTCGACGCGTCTTCGGATCTCGTCCTCGGAAAGCAAAAGGGTAAGGCGCCCAGAGTCAACCAACGGGCTCAACCCTGCGGCGTCAGCGCGTAGGGATCGTTCGCAGGCAGCGGCTTGGCGTCTTCCGCGCGCTGGGTCGCGACGCCGAGCGGCGGGCGCAGGCGGGTCGGCGCGGGCGTTGCTTTATTGGCGGCCGGTTTGGAGACAGGAGCTTTCACAGCCGTAGAAACGGCGGCGGCGGACGCAGGTTTCGCGGTCGTTATGGCCGGCGCTACTGAAGGCGTCGCTGCGAGCGTGGGCGTATGCACGGGCGCGGGGTGCACCGCGACCGTCCGCGGCCTGCTCTGCGCCGGTTGCGCGAGATCGAGCGCGAACGCGACATCGACGTCCACCGCGCTTCCCTTCGGGTCGGGCAGCGAGACCGAGAAGGCTTGCACCTTGCCCGGCGCCAACCGCACCGTCGGCAGACGCAGGATCTGCGATGCGATGCGCGCGCCCGACTTGTCGATGAGCGCGACGCGGATGGGGGGCGCCGACGCGGCGCGGCCGATAACGTTGCGCACCTGGCCCGACACGGTGACGGCGGCGAGGCCGTCGGGGGCAGGCGTCGCGGCGATCTTCTCAAACGAGAGACCGGTAGGGTTTACCGGTGCGCCGACCCAGGCATAGGCGCCGGCGGCTTTCGGATAGAGTTTCACCACGTCGACGCGGAACAGATAGGCGGCGCCGAGCAACAGGGCGAAGGCCGCGCACATCAGGCCCCAGACCACGCCCGCGGCGGCGGCCTCGCGCACCTTGCGCTTCTGTTCGACCTTGGCGCGAAATGTCTTGTGCACGTCCGGCGACGACGACATCGACGATGCGATGTCGGAGACCCCGGCGTCCGGCGCGGCAAACGACGGGAGTTCGGCCGTACGCACGACCGGCGCGGGCTCAGTGCCCGCTTTCAGGTCGAGCGGCGGCTGTTCGGGCGTGGCGCGCCAGTTCGATCCGCACGCGGCGCAGCGCACGGTGCGGCCCGACGTCCCGACACGGTCATCGTCGACGAAATAGCGGGTGGCGCACTCAGGACAGGTCAGTATCATGGCCAACGAATCGGAGGCGCATTCCCCTCCTCCTGAGGTCTCCGATTTCGGACCGCATGTCCAGGAACGCCGCCGATCACGCTGCCTCCCAGGAGGCCGAAGAAGACTTCGGCCGGTCCGACGCTCCGGTTGTTCGCTTCGAGAACGTCGGCATGCGCTACGGGCGCGCGCCGGAAGTCCTGAAAGACATCGGATTTAAGTTAACGGCGGGCAGTTTCCACTTCCTTACCGGGCCGTCGGGCGCCGGAAAATCCTCACTTCTCAAGCTGATGTACCTGGCCGGCCGGCCCTCGCGCGGCAGCGTCCACCTGTTCGGCGAGAACGTGGAGAAGCTGAGGCGCCGCGACGTGCCGGAGCTTCGGCGGCGCGTGGGGGTGGTGTTTCAGGAGTACCGGCTGCTCGACCACCTGTCGGCCTTCGACAACGTCGCCCTGCCGCTGAGACTGTGCGGTCGCAAGCCGGCGAGCTACCGCGACGACGTGGCCGAGCTCTTGTCCTGGGTGGGCCTGGGCCAGCGGATGCACGCCCTGCCCCGCACCCTGTCCGGCGGCGAGCAACAGCGGCTGGCCATCGCGCGCGCGGTGGTGAACCGGCCCGAACTGATCCTCGCCGACGAGCCCACCGGCAACGTAGACCATGAGATGAGCCTTCGGATCATTCGCCTGTTCGTCGAGCTGAACCGCCTCGGCGCCACGGTGGTCATCGCCAGCCATGACGAGGAACTGGTCGCCCGCTCCCGCATGCCGGTGCTGTACCTCGACCGCGGCCGGCTGAGTCGCGCCGCCTCGGCGGGCGTCGAGCCGGACTCCGAATCCGAACCTGAAACCGAGGCCGATTACGCCGCCGACGCCGAAGAGGGGAACCTGTTTTGAGCGTCTCCACAGGCGGTTGGCAGCGTTGGAAACCGGGCCCGCTCTTGCCCAAGGAGGACGATCGCGAGGTCTCCTTGGGTTTCGTGGTGGCGGTGCTGTGTTTCCTGGCGTGCCTGGCGGCGGTGACCGGCCTTGCCGCCAGCCGCGCGGCAGACGGCTGGGCAGGTCAGCTCCGCGGCGAAGCGACCGTGCAGGTCCGGCCCCGAGTCGGCGAGACCGAAACCGCCGCCGCCGGCCGGGCCGCCGAGGCGCTGGCGGGCGTGAAGGGGGTCAGCGAGGCCGTCGCCCTGGAGCGAGACAAGGCGGAAAAGCTGCTGAAACCTTGGATCGGCGAAGCGACCCTGAAGGACCTGCCGATCCCGCAGCTGGTGACGGTCGAGCTCGACCCGCGCCACCCGGCGACCGCGCGGGACCTCAAGCGCGCGCTGGATATGGCCGGAGTGGACGGGGACGTGGACGACCACTCGCGCTGGCTGGCCGACGTGGAGCGCTCCGCCGGCGTCGTGCGTTGGGCCATAGCGGGGCTGTTCGCCCTGCTGGCCGCGGCTGCGGCCGCCGTCATCGCCTTCGCCACCCGTGCCGGGATGGCGGCGCAGAAGGACTTGGTGGAGGTGCTGCACTTGTCGGGCGCCCGGGACAACTACATCGCGGGCCTGTTCCAACTCCGGTTCGCCAAGCTGGCGGCGCTGTCCGGGCTTGCCGGCGCCCTGGCGGCGGCCTTCGCCATGGCGTTGCTGAAAAGCCTCGGCGGAGGGGATGGATTCACGCCCGTCCTGCCCCTGGCGTGGTCGGACCTCCTGGCGGTCTCGCCATGCCCGTTCGTGGCGGCTACGGTGGCGGTTCTGGCGGCGCGGGCGACGACCCTGCGCCTGCTGCACCGCAGTCCCTGAGTCTTGGCCCTGAGTTTTGACCTTGAGTGAGCGACGATGAAGGTCCTGGTGGCGATCCTGGTGGTGGCGCTGGTCTGGTTGGCGGGCCTGGTGGCCTTCGCCCAGCGGGTCCAACGCCTGACGCCCCCCGACCCGGTGCCCCAGGCCGACGGCATCGTCGCCCTGACCGGCGCCTCGAACGCGCGCATCCAGGAAGCCATGGACCTGTTGCAGGCCGGCAAGGGCCGCCGCGTGCTGGTCTCCGGCGTCAACAAAGAGGTCACCCGCGATCAGTTGAACAAGGTCGCGAACGCCCCGGCCAATCTCTACGACTGCTGCGTCGACCTCGACTTCGACGCGCAGAACACCAAGGGCAATGCGCAGCAGATCGCCGACTGGGCGCGGGGCAAGAGCTTCAAGACCCTGATCGTGGTCACCAGCGACTATCATATGCCCAGGAGCCTGCTCGAGATCCACGGCGCATTGCCGGAAGCGACGCTGGTCCCCTATCCGATCGCAACGCCCGCGCTCGACACCCATCGCTGGTGGAAGACCTCCGGCGGCGCCTGGTTCATGACGCTGGAGTACTGCAAGTACCTCGCGGTGCTGACGCGCGAAGGCTTCATCAGCCTCGGCAATGCGATGGATCACGGGTCGCACAAGACCGGGGCGAACGCCGCGCCGAATGCGCCGGCGTCCAACGCCGCGAAGTGAGCTGAGCCCTGCGCGTCGTCACCTCACTGCTGTTCGCGGCCTTCCTCTACCTCTCGATCGCGGTGGCGGGGATCCTGTACCTTCCTGCGCTGTTGGGACCGCGTCGGTTCTCCAACTATCTGGTCGGCCTGTGGGCCAAGCTCGTCAGCAGCGTGTTTCAGTCTCTGTGCGGGGTGACGGTCGAGCTCCGGGGCCTGCACCATCTACCGAAGGGCGCCGCCCTGATCGCGGCCAAGCACCAGGGCATGTTCGACGTCATCGCGCCCTACGCCTATCTCGACGATCCGTGCTTCGTGCTGAAGAAGCAGTTGATGTATCTGCCGTTCTTCGGCTGGCATGCGTGGAAGACCGGCATGATCCCGGTCGATCGCTCAGCGGGCGCCAAGGCGCTGAAGAAGATGGTCGCCGACGTCAACGACCGCCTTAAGGAAGCGCGCCAGATCGTGATCTTTCCCGAAGGCACGCGCATCGCGCCCGACGAGACCGGCGACTACAAGCCGGGCATCGCGGCGCTCTACCGCGATCTCGGCGTGCCCTGCTATCCGGTCGCGACCAACTCCGGCGTCTGTTGGCCCGCGCACGGGTTCATGCGCCGTCCGGGCAAGGTGGTGTTCGAAATCCTCGAACCAATCCCGGCCGGGCTGAAACGCGGACAGTTCATGAGTGAACTCGAGACGCGCATCGAAACCGCGTCAAAGGCGCTGCTGGCGGAAACCTAACCGGTAGACAGGCCGGAAACCGCGGTTAGCCGTAACGGTTGGCGCAATGATTCATAGAGAAAGAGGAGAAGTAGGAGAAGGAGCGGGGCCGACTGGCTGTTGCGATCGAAGCTACTGACCGCGCTTCGCGCGATCGATCCTTCCTGTCGCGCGACAGCGGATTGTTTGCGCAACTCTCCTCTTTCTCCGCTTCCTCCTCTTTCTCCGTGCTCAAAATGCGCAACGCTTAAGCGTCCGCGAACGCCTGCAGCGCATCGAGCAGCACGCGGTTCTGTTCTTCCGTTCCCACCGTGATGCGTAGACAATCCGCGAGACCGTAGCCGCCGACCGGGCGCACGATCACGCCGCGCGAGTGCAGGAAGGCGTCGGCCTGGGGTGCGGTCTTCGCCGGGTTCGGGAAACGCACCAGCACAAAGTTGCCGGCGGAGGGAAACACCTCGAAGCCCATGCCGCGGATCGCCTGGGTCAGGCGCGGGCGCCACTGACGCACCAGTTCGCGCGACTTTTCCTGGTGAGCGTCGTCGCTGAGCGCGGCGATGGCGGCTTCCTGCGCGGGGATGGCGTTGTTGAACGGCAAGCGAATGCGATCGACCGCCTCGGCTACGGCGATCGGCGCATAGCCGAAGCCGACGCGCAGGCCAGCGAGACCGTGAATCTTGGAGAAGGTGCGGGTGACCACGAGGTTCTGCGCATGACGCGCGAGATCCAGCGCCGATTCCCAATCGGGTTCGGTGACGTATTCGGCGTAGGCCTCGTCGACCACCAACAACACGCGCTCGGGCAGGCCCGCGTGCAGGCGGCGGATTTCCTCGCCGGAGTTCCACGTGCCGGTCGGGTTCGCGGGGTTGGAGATGAAGACGATCTTGGTGCGCTCGTCGACCAGATCGAGCATGGCGTCGACGTCGACGCGCATGTCTGGTTCGGGCGCCATGCGGATCTCCGCCTGGTTGGCGCGCGCGGAGATGCGATAGGCGAGAAAACCGTACTGGCTGGTCACCATCACGTCGCCGGGTTCGAGATAGGTCTGGTTCAGTAGCGCGAAGATCTCATCCGAGCCGTTGCCGAAGACGAGACGCTCGGGCTCGAGGCCGAATTTTTTCGACACCGCCTCGCGCAGTTTCGACGCGCGGCCCTCGGGATAGATGTGCAGGCGCTCGACCGCAGCGAAGTACGCCTCCTTGGCCGCCTGGCTGGCGCCCAGCGGGTTTTCGTTCGACGACAGCTTGATCGGATCGGCCACGCCCTCGATGCGCGCCTTGCCCCCGACATAGGGCGCGATGTCGAGGATCCCGGGCTTGGGCTCGGGCGCGGAGGCGGCGGGTTTGGTCGCGAGGGTTTCGATAGTCATGGCGCGCCTCCGGGGAAAAGGCCTCAAACGGGATAGGGAGACGCCGCCGCCCCGATCACGCCGTTCAACCGACCGGGCGCGGACCTGAGACGCGGGTCCTGACGCTGCACATAGCCCGCCAAGCCGAACAGCTTCAACCCGCCCGCGGCCGCGATCCAACGTGCGGCAAAGCCGGCCTCCGCCAGCGCGGCCTCGATTTCCGAGGCCGTGGCCGTCGCATCGGTTATCCACAGGGTTTCGTCCGCCCCGGTCGGCTCGACTGTGACCTCGGCGACGGCGAGCGCGTCCACGGCGGTTTCCCACCGGGTCTCAGGCAGCAGGGCGAAGACCTGAAGCCTGGGCTCGACCAGCAAGCGGCCCCACCACGCCGACCTGGCGTCGAGCGCCAGCACCGCCGCGCAGCCGGGACCCTTGGCTGCCGCCATCGCCGCCTCGGGCGTGGCGCAGGGCTGCAGCATGGCGTGAAAGCCGAAGCGCCGGCGCGTCAGGTCGGCGACCTGCATCGGATCGTTTCCGCCCCAAAGGGCGATGACCTCGAGACCGGAAGTGCGTGCGTTCAGCGCACGCCAGGCGATCAGGGAGGTTTCCGACGCGTCGCCCAACAAGGCGCGCGTGCGGATTGCGTCGTCGCTCGGCGCGAATATCTCCACCGAAACGTCCCGGCGCGACGCCGACCAGGCGTTCAGCGCCTCGAACAGGCGCGCGTCCGGATCGTCGCTTTCGCTCACCTCAGAAGATCTTCGGGGCGCCGGCGAGGTGCTGGCCGGCGAAGCGCGTGTCCTTGCCGTCGAAGGTGACCACGACCTTGCTCTGGCTCGCGAGACCCCTCAGCACCGAGCCCGCGAAGCCCGAGGCGTTATCCGCGCCGAGCGACTGTGTCATCGCGCGGTCGAGCACCTTGCCCGAGCGGCGCAGATCCAGGGTCACGTCGCCGCTCAATCGGCCGTCGGAACTAACGGTCATGGCCGGGCTGGAGGCTTCGACCGCGGCGTCGCCCTGAACGAATTCCGCGTGGTTGTCGGTGATATCGCCGTCGGCGCGCGTCCAGGCGCCCACCGCCTTCTTCCACGACGAGGCCTTGGCGCGATCGAGATGTTCGAGCGACCCTTCCCAGCGCGCCAGGAACGGCTGGTCGCCGATGATCGAGCCGAGCTGGCTCGCCGGCTGCGCCTTGGCGCCCTGGACCACGACGATGAAGGCGCCGGCGCCCGCGTCGTTGGCTTTCGGCAGCATGTTGAAGTCGATGTACTCGGCCGACGCGAGCGGGAACGGCTGCGACCCCGGTTGCGGCGTGAACACCGGCCGGCGCATCTCGAAGCGGATGTCGCCGGGGAAGCTATCCAGATGGTCGAGGCTGGCGCGGATCGCGACGGCGTCGATCTTCACCGCCCCTTCGCTCTTGCCGCGCGTCCAGATCAGGCCCTTGGGCGCGGCGACGACCCACTTGCCGAGCGCGTAGGTTTCGGCCTCGGCGGCGACCTCCGGCGCGCTCAGGCTCGCGCCGCCCGGCGCATCGATGCGCACGTCCTCGAACTGGACGAAGGTGCGGAACGGCCAGCCGCTCACGTGACGCTCGCGCCAGACCACGGTGTAGCCGGCCTTGCCGAGTTCCTTCACCTTGGCGTCGCTCTCGGTCTCGACCCGGTGGGCGACCACCAACCACCAGACCGTCCAGGCGGCCAGGGCCAGGAGGACCACGGCAAACGGGGCGAGCAGGCCGACGTAGCCGCCGCGTTTTTTGGGGTTCGTCTCGCTCATGGTGATGTTCTAGGCGGTTTGGCCGCCGGTTTGAAGGAAGGCGCGCACGCCATCGAGCGCATCGACCAAGCCGACCCGCTGAATCTCAACCCCCGGCGGCAGGCTGGCGAACAGGCGGGTGGGGGCCGCGGCGTCCAGGAGCACGAACACCCCACGGTCGTCGGCGCGGCGGATCAGGCGGCCGAAGGCCTGGGCGATGCGGGCGCGGGCGACCGCGTCGTCATAGCTCTTGCCGCCGAAGCGCGCGCGCCGCGCCTTGTGCAACAGGTCGGGCCTGGGCCACGGCACGCGGTCGAAGGCGATCAGGCGCAACGCCGTTCCCGGCACGTCGATGCCGTCGCGCACCGCGTCGGTGCCGAGCAGGCACGAATGCTCCTCCGCGCGGAACACATCGACCAGAGCGCCGACCTCCAGCGGGTCGACATGCTGGGCGTAGAGCGACAGGCCCTTCTGCGCGAGCGGGCCGGCGAGCTGTTCGTAAACCGCCCGCAGACGCCGGATCGCGGTGAACAGGCCGAGCGCGCCGCCGCCGGACGCGAGGAACAGCTCGCGCATCGCCGCCGCCATCTGCCGCGCGTCGTCGCGCGCGATGTCGGTGACCACGAAGACGCGCGCCTGGGAGGCGTAGTCGAAGGGTGATTCCACCCGCGTGAGTTTCGGCGCGACCGGCAGGCGCGCGGTGCCCGACTTCAACCGCGCGAGTTCGAACGGATCCTCCAACGCGGGATCGGTGAGCGTGGCGCTGGTGATCAGGACGCCGTGCGACGGCGCGATCACCGCGGCCTCCAGCGGCAGGGTCGGATCGACCCAGTGGCGGCGCAGGGCCGCATCCACCACCCGGCCGAACTTCATCTCGGCCGAGATCCAATCGACGAAATCGGGATCGTCTTCGGCGGCCGCTTCGCTCAAGCCCTGCAGCATCGAGCGCCAGGCCGGGAGCGTCATGCGCGCGCGCCGGTCGAGCCCGCGCAAGGCGCCTTCGATGCGCGCGCGTTCGCCGGATTCGAGTTTCTCCGCCTCGTCGTCGAGCAGATCTTCGAGCGCGCGCGCCAGCGCCAACAACGGCGCCTCGATGGCGGCGAGCGCACGGGCCGCGGGCGGTGCGGCCGCTAACAGCGTCGGCGTCACCGGGCGCGCGGAACACTCCGACCCGAGTTCGCCCAGCTTGGTGTCGGCGCGCGCACGCACCTGATCGAGCGCCGCGGCGAGGAAGGTCTCGATCGGTCCGATCGGATTGATCTCGCCCGACGGCGGGGCGATGCGGCCCGACCAGCCTTCGCCCGGCAACTGGGCCGCCGCGCGCAGCACGTCGAACAGCGCCTTGTGCGCATCCTCGCGGTCGGAGACGAGGTCGCCGAGCCTTTGTTCGAGTCCCCGCCCGCGCCGTCCGCGCCCTTCCGGCCCGCGAATCCATCGGCGCAGCTCCGCCGCCTCCTGTCCCGACAGACAGGCGGAAAAGGCGTTGTCGGCCGCCTCGAACAGGTGGTGACCTTCGTCGAAGACGATGCGTTTCAGCGCGGTCGTTTCCGAGTCCGCCTTCAGCCCCCGCGCCGAACGCGCGCCGTCGAACGCCGCCTGCGTCAGCACCAGCGCGTGGTTGGCGATCACCAGGTCCGCCTTGCGCGAAGCGCGGATCGCCTTCTCCACGAAACAGGTCTTGTAGTGCGGACAGGCCGCGTGCACGCACTCGCCACGACGGTCGACCAGGTTCGCCGCCGACGCCTGCGCCGACGATCCCACGCCGAACAAGGTCGGAAGCCACGCCGGAAAGTCGCCGCCGGTCATGTCGCCGTCACGCGTCGCCGCCACCCAACGCGCCGCCAGCGCGACGCCCACGGCGTCGGAACCGCCGAGCGCGGACGCCTGCACCATGTCCTGGAAGTTCAACAGGCAGAGGTAATTCTCGCGCCCTTTACGCACCACCGCCTTCTTCGCGCGCACCGCCGGATCGGGAAACACCGCCGCGCTCTCGCGATCGATCTGACGCTGCAGTGCGCGGGTGTAGGTCGAGATCCACACCGAGGGCCCATTGCGCTCGGCCCATAACGACGCGGGCGCGAGATAGCCGAGTGTCTTCCCAACGCCGGTGCCCGCTTCCGCGAGGATGGCGTTGGGAGCCCCTTCCTTGTCGCGCGCCTGAAACGCGTGGGCGACTTCCGCCGCGAACTCAGCCTGCGACGGCCGCGCTTCATCCAGGCCCGCGCGCGTCAGCAACTCCGCCAGCCGCGCGCGCGTCGCTTCGGCGTCGATCGATTGCGAGCCGGGTTCGCCGGACGGCGCGTGGTCCTCCCATTCCGGCAACCGCGACCAGACGTCGAGCCCCGAGCCGCGATGCTTGCGCTCGCGCACCGGCTGCGACCGTAGGGCCATCAGCACGCGCGGCGCCCAGCTCCACCCCGCGCGCGCCAACGTCTCAGCCACCTGCAGCGCCTCCTCGCGCGTAGGAACCGGCGACGCCGCGACCTCGTCCAACAGCAGCCGGCAGGCGTGGCGTAACGCCACCGCCTGCGCCTCGGGCCCCGCCGGCTCCGGAAATCCGAGCGCCAGCGCCAGGCCCGCCGCCGACGGCGCGCAAAACCGCGCCGGCCGCACGAAGGCGAACAGCTCCAGCGCATCCAGGATCGATGCCGACCGCGGCGGCGGCGTGAGGCCGAGCCTGCGCGCCGTCAGCCCGGCATGGGCCACGATAAGCGGCCCCTCCTCGAACAACCGCGCCGCCTGCGACCTTGGGACCGCCCGGCTCGAGCCCTCATCCGCAATCGCCCCCGCCCCCGGCGGCACGGCCAGGGCCGGCGGCAGTTCGACCGGCGGGGTCGCGTCCGCCTGGGAGTGGGGGTGGAAGGTTTCGGGGTCGAACGGGGTCACCCCATTGAGATAGCGCGCCACGGGGTGAAACGGAACGGGAACATTGCTATAGGCCTTGGGTGTCCTCCGCCCAACCCCAGCTGAACCGCGTCCAAGGCCCTCCCCCGCTCCCGCCCCGGTTCGAGGGGTGGTTTGCGTCGCGGGGGTGGAGGCCCAGGCGGCATCAGCTCGAGATGGTGGCGAAGGGGCTGGCGGGGCGCCATGCCCTGTTGATCGCGCCGACCGGCGGGGGCAAGACGCTGGGCGGGTTTCTGCCGTCGCTCATCGAGCTTTCAGAGCGGCCGGCGCCGAACCGCAGGCCGGGGCTGCACACCCTCTATATTTCGCCGCTGAAGGCGCTGGCCGTCGACGTCGAGCGCAACCTGAACATTCCGGTCGCCGAGATGGGACTGAACCTGCGCATCGAGACGCGCACCGGCGACACCTCGGTCTCCAAGAGGCAGCGGCAGAAGGTCAGCCCGCCGGACATCCTGCTCACCACGCCGGAACAGCTCGCGCTGTTCTGCGCCTGGGAGGGGGCGCGCGACTGGTTCTCGGACCTGTCGTGCGTGGTGCTTGACGAGATCCACGCCTTGCACGGGTCGAAACGCGGCGACCTGTTGAACCTCGGTCTCGCGCGGTTGCAGCAGTTCGCGCCCAGGCTTCGGCGGACCGGCCTGTCGGCGACGGTGAACGATCCGGAAATGCTGCGCCGCTGGCTCGCGCCGCAGCCGGGCATGGCGGACCTGGTGATGGGCGATCCGGGCGCAACGCCGGTGGTCGAGGTGTTGTCGTCGGGCGGCACGCCGTGGAGCGGTTGGACCGCCGCGCACGCGATCGGCGACGTCTATGAGGTGATCAAGAGCGCCAAGACCGCACTGGTCTTCGTCAACACGCGCTTCCAGGCCGAGATGGCCTTTCAGATGCTGTGGGAGATCAATGAGGACGGCCTGCCGATCGCGTTGCACCACGGCTCGCTGGCGCCCGAACAGCGGCGCAAGGTCGAGGCCGCCATGACGCGCGGCGAACTGCGCGCGGTGGTCTGCACCTCGACGCTCGATCTCGGCATCGACTGGGGGGCGGTAGACCTGGTCATCCAGCTCGCGGCGCCCAAGGGATCGGCGCGGCTGATCCAGCGCATCGGGCGAGCGAACCATCGGCTCGACGAACCGTCGCGCGCGGTGCTGGTGCCGGCGCACCGGTTCGAGGTGCTGGAGTGCGAGGCGGCGAAAGAAGCGGTGGCGGAGAACGACCTCGACGGCGATCCGGAGCGGGTGGGCGCGCAAGATATTCTCGCCCAGCATGTGATGGGCTGCGCCTGCGGCGAGGCTTTTCTGGCCGACGATCTCTACGCCGAGATCCGCAGCAGCGGACCGTATCGCGATCTTCTGCGTGAAGACTTCGACCGGGTGCTCGATTTCGTGTCGACCGGCGGCTATGCGCTGAAGAGCTACGACCGGTTCAAGCGCATTGTGCAGGACCGCGAAGGCCATTGGCGCGTACGCAATGGGCAGTTCGCCCAGCGGCATCGCCTGAACGTCGGCGCAATCGTCGAAATCCCCATGCTGTCGATCCGCGTGTCGAGCGGCCGCAGCCGCGGCGGACCCGGGCGCAAGATCGGCGAGATGGAGGAAGGCTTCATCGAACAACTGACCGCCGGCGACACCTTCATCTTCGCGGGTCAGATCTGGCGGTTCGAGGGGGTGGAGGGGCTCGACGCCTTCGTCACCCGCGCGCCGGCCAATTCCGATCCCAAGGTGCCGAGCTGGGGCGGCTCGAAGTTCGCGCTGTCGACCTATCTCGCCAAGCGGGTGCGGCGAATGATCGCCGATGAGCTGTCGTGGCGTCGCCTGCCCTACGACGTGAACGAGTGGCTGGAGCTGCAGTCGCGACGCTCGCACATTCCGCATGAGAACGAGATGCTGGTGGAGACATTCCGCAGGGGGTCGCGTCACTACATCGTCTGTTACCCCTTCGACGGACGCATCAGTCACGGCACCCTCTGCCAATTGCTCGCGCGCAGGCTCGAACGGCTGAACAAACATCCTCTCGGCTTCGTCGCCAACGACTACGCGCTGGCGCTATGGGCCATGCGGCCGCTGGGCGACCTCGACTTCGACCAGCTGTTTCAGGAGGACATGCTGGGCGACGATTTGGAGGCCTGGCTCGCTGAGAGCGTGATGATGAAACGCGCCTTCCGCCAGTGCGCGGAACTGTCGGGCCTGATCGAACGCCGCTTTCCGGGCGAGGAGAAGTCCGGGCGGCAGATCACCTTCTCCACCGACCTGATCTATGACGTCTTGCGCAAGCACCAGGCGGATCACCTCTTGCTCCGCTGCGCGCGGGCGGATGCGGCGTCGGGGCAGCTGGACATCGGCCGCGTCGGACGCTTGCTTCAGCGCATCAAGGGCCGCATTACCCCGGTGGCGCTGCCGCGCGTCTCGCCCTTCGCCGTGCCGGTGCTTCTGGAAATCGGTCGCGAACCGGTGTTCGGCGCGGCGCACGAGGCCATACTGGAAGAGAACGCCGAGGAACTGATCGCCGAGGCGCTGGAGGAGGACTTTTGAGCGAGGCCGCCGCGCTGTTTCCACCCGCCGTGTTCCGCCGCGCTTCCTGCGGCGGCCTCACAACACGGGTGGCCGGGATCGAGGCCGTGCTTTGCGCATCGGGCGCGGTGTACCTCATCGGGTCGAGCGTGCTGATCGTCGCCGACCTGCACCTCGAGAAGGGCTCGTCCTACGCCGCGCGCGGCCAGATGCTGCCGCCCTACGACACGCGCGACACGCTGGGCCGGCTCGAGGCCGAGGTGGACCGCCGCAACCCGGCCGTCACCGTCCTGCTCGGCGACAGCTTTCACGACGGCAAGGCCGAGGGCCGGATGCACGAGAGCGACGTCGCACGCATCGAGGCGCTGGCGGCAAGGACGGCGCTGATCTGGGTCGTCGGCAACCACGACGCGGACGGTCCGCGCTTTCTCCCGGGCGCGGTGCGCGATACCCTCAACGTCGACGGCCTCGACCTCGTGCATGAGCCCTCGCCGCATCCGGTGCGCGGCGAACTTGCCGGCCACCTGCACCCGGCGTCCAAGGTGCGCGGCTATGCGCGCTCGGTGCGCGCGCGCTGTTTCCTCACCGACGGCGAGCGGATGATCCTGCCGGCCTTCGGCGCCTATGCCGGCGGCCTGAACGTGCGCGACCGCGCCTTCGCGGGGCTGTTTTCCGGCGCACTTACCGCCTGCGCCCTGGGGCGCGGGCGTGTGCATGCGCTGACCTGGGCGGCCTTAATCGGCGACTGACGCCACACTCTTGCCGCGTGTACGGCGACGCTGGTCAATTCACGGCCGTAAAGCCATGCTTCCACAATCGACCGAAAGCGGGGCGCATGCGGGCTGGCATAGCGATGGGTTGGCAGACCACCGTGGGGACGCTGTGGCGGCGTCACCGCCGTCGCGGCGGTGCGTTCGCGGTTGCGCTGACGGTCAACGCGGTGGTCGTCGCGGGGTTCGTCGCATCGATCCAGGTGATGCGCTTGCCCGAAGGCCGGGCCATCACCGTGACCATCGTGCCGCCGTTCCGGTTTCAGCATCCCAAACCGATCGCGCCAAAACGCGCAGCGCCGGCCATCCAGAACGCGCGCCTGCACACGTCGCCGCCGCCTCCGCCGGCCGTGAAGCCGCCGCCCGCCCCGCTGCCGGCGCCGCCAAAACCTCTGCCCACTCCGCCGGCGCCCGCGACGGCGGGGAAATGGACCGTAGCGCCGGATCTGCACAGCCAGCTCGTCGACCAGCCGAGCGCACAGCGCTACCTGCGCGCGGGCGCCGCCTGCTCAAAGGGCGAGTTGTGGAAGCTGCCGCGCGAAGAACAGGACAAATGTCTCGCGCGCCTCGGCAGCAAGGTCCCGCCCGACGACGGCATGCACCACCACCCGCCGCCCAACGATCCCGGCGGAGAGTTCGCCGCCGAGATCGAACGACGGAAAGAGCAGGCGCGACCGATGCAAGGCTCGCCAATCGGGGCATGCCCGCCGGGCGATCCGCACCGCGTTTGCCATTCCGACGAAAAGGGATCGTTGGTTAGGCGCCTTGAGAGCGGACCGCAGTAGCAGAACCTCACCCTATCGCGGTAGCGATCGGGGGAGGGGGACCGCGCCTATCAGGCGCGGTGGAGGGGGAAGCCCCAGGCGCTACGACGAGATCACGCCGGTTCAGTTGCAATCGTCTGATGCTTTTTGCGCAACACGCCCGCTTCCCCCTCCACCACGTGCTCCGCACGCGGTCCCCCTCCCCCGATTTCTGCCGAAATCGGTGGAGGTTCGTTCTTACTGCGCCGGGGCGGCTTCGGCTTCGGTCTGGTTCGGGGCCTTGAAGGCGGCGGCCTGGGCTTCCGCGGTGGTGCGCTGGTCGTCGCTGAGCGAAGCGCGCAGGCGCGCGGCGCTGGTGCGCGAGGTCTCGTCGCCCGCGCGGCCGGCGATCAGGTACCACTTGTAGGCTTCGGCGAGATCGCGCTTCAGGCCCAGGCCGCGCTCATACAGCAGGGCGAGATTGTACTGGCCGTCGACGAGGCCGAGCTCGGCGGACTTCTTCAGCCAGTTGGCGCCTTCGGTCTCGTCCTTAGGACCGCCCGTGCCTTCGTAGTAGAACATGCCGAGATTGAACATGGCGCGGCGATCGCCGCCCAGCGCGGCGCGTTCGGTCCAGCGCCGGGCCTCGGTCGGATCCTTGGCCACGCCCGACGCGCCGTTGGTGTAGAGCGAAGCGAGATAGAACTGCGCCGGCGCATAACCCAGGTTCGCCGCGCGGCTGAGTTCGTTCACGCCCTGGGAGGCGCCGTCCTCGATGTGCTGCGCCGCGGTCTGATACAGCGACTTGGCTTCGCTCTGGTCGCCGGCGTTGGCCGAACCGCCCGGCGTCAACGCCACGGCCGCGAGCGGCGCAGCCTTGTCGGATCCGTTGAACAGGTCGCCGGCCAGAACCTTCAGACCGCCGGGCTTGCCCTGCGCGACCTGGTCCTGGGCCAGGAGGAAATAGGTCGTCGTCCCGGCGACCAGCAGCATGGCGACGGCCGAGGCGGCCAGCGCGGTCTTCACCGTGGAGCCTTCGCGGCGGCCCTGCTGTTCGACGCGGTCGTTCAGCTTGCTCTTGCCGCGGATGGCCGCGAACAGGGCGCCGTTGTCGGCGGAGTTGCGCACGCCCAGACGCGCGGCGGCGCGGGCGGCTTCGATCGCCTCGCGGGTGGAGACGGCGGGCTTGGCGCGCAGCTCCTGCGGCGACATGAACTCGGTGTCGGCGGAGAACTCGTCGAAGCCGGCGGCGGCCGGCGGCGGCGAGAGCGTGTCGTGGTTCAACGCCTCGTGCGGCGGCTCGAAATAGTCATCGAATACCGGATCGGCCTCGGCGGCGACCGGCGCGGGCGCGTGCACCGGCGTTTGCGGCTCCGCGTAGGCGAAGGCTGGAGCAGTGAAGACCGGGGCGGCGAAGGCGGGCGCGGGCTGGAAGATCGAGTCCGCCTCGGGCTCGTCGAAGATCGCCGCGTCCTGGTGCGGAAAGGCCGGAAATGCGGGCGCGGGCGCCGGCTCTTCGCGCAGAACCAGCGGCGCCGGCGCCACCGGGCGCGGATCGCGGGTCAGGCTGCGGTCGATGGTCTCGCGCGCTTCGGCCAGCAGGCGCGCTGTGCGCTCTTCGCTGGAGCGGATACGGTCGGCCAGTTCGGTCGACGCGCGCTCGTAACGGGCCTCGAGCTTGTCGGCGACGCGGCCGATACGTTCGCCCACGTCGTCGGCGCTCAGCGCGTTCTTGCGTTCGGAGTGGGCGATGCGCTCGGTCAGGCGTTCGGAGATGCGCGCGATCTCGCCGCCCAGCTTCTCCAGCGCCTGCACCTGCTGATCGTCGGCCTTGCGCAGCCGGTCCTCCACCGCGTGCGCGACGCGCGCCATCTCGCCGCCGACGCGTTCAACGGCGGTGGAGCTCGACCGTTCGACACCGGTCATGCGACGGTTCAGGTTCTGCGCGATCCGCAACACCTCATGCCCCATGCGTTCGATGGCCTGGGCCGAGCGTTGCTCGGCCGCCTGCACATGCGTGGTCAGTTCGGCGATGCCGCGGTCGACCTGGTCGAAGCGTCCGTCGGCGGCGGCGTCGAAACGGCGCACCAGTTCCGTGCGTGCTTCCTCCACGCGCTGGGACAGGTCCGCGGCGAGTTTCTCGAAACGGGTCTCGCGGTCGGTGTCGAGGCGGTTCTCGGCGCCGCGCAGACGTTCGTCCAGATGCGTGAGCGAGCTTTCCAGGGTGCGGATGGCGCCTGAGGTGCGCGCCTCGGCCTGCTCCAGCCGTTCCGCCACGCGCGCGACCACGCCGTCGACCAGCACCTGCGGGTCGGGACCGGCGGGACGGGTTTCGACGCGGTCGATGCGCTGGGCCAGGGTGAAGACGTCTTCGCGGGCGCCCTCGATGGACAGACGATTGCGGGTGTCGGCCTCGAGCACCTGGTTGGCGATCTTGCCGAGCGCGCCTTCCAGCGCGCGCATGGCTTCGACCGTGCGCGGCGATTGAGTTTCGTGTTCGAGTTCGCGCAAGCGGTCGAGCACGCGGCCCTGGCTGTCGCGCAGATCCTCGGCGACGTTCTCCAGCCGCTCGGCGGTTGCGTACTGGTCGCGTTCGTTGGTTTCGAGCCGGGCGAGCAGGCCCGCGACCGCCTGGTCGACGCCACCGATCGCGAGCGTGGTCCGGTTCTCGGCGGTTTCCAGCCGCGCGCTCAAGGCCTCAATGGCCTCGCTGACGCGGGAGAGTTGTTCTTCTTCCTCGTCGTTATCGACGCGTCCGCGCCCGCGGCCGGCGTCGCGCGCCGGCGGGTCGCGATCGGTGTAGGCGTCGTCGAGCCGGCGGAGGCGGCCGCGGCGATCGGCGCCCTGATAGGGAGACTGTTTGCGGCTGAACGGAACGACGCCTTCGTCGCCGTCGCCCTCGATGATCATCTGGTTGAGCCACTCGCCGAGGGTCATGCCGGAGCGGCGGGCCAGATCCTTGGCGATCTCGCGCGCCTTG
Source organism: Caulobacteraceae bacterium (assembly GCA_035551675.1). Taxonomy (GTDB): domain Bacteria; phylum Pseudomonadota; class Alphaproteobacteria; order Caulobacterales; family Caulobacteraceae; genus JAFECT01. The sequence goes on from DASZMV010000082.1 coordinate 73,164, forward strand.
GGATCGATGCCCTTAACGCTCCAGGGCGCCCCCGCACTCATGCGAATCCTCTCCCAGCCAACCCTAGGACGGTATCGCCCCAGGTCTTGGGTGTAAACGAAGGGTTAACCCCAAGATGTAGGGTCCGCGCATTCTCCTGTGGAAGACGCCAACCCACCGCGAGCGTAGGGCCAAACAGGGTTAATCGGCCGTTAAGCGCTCAGGTTCCGGTTAAGGAATTCGCCAGGATCCGGACGGCGCGCCGCGGCTTATCCGGCCGGCCTATTCCGCTGCGTCCACGCTTTGCTGGTCGGCGGGATCGGCCTTGGGCGGCTCGAGCCTGCGGGGTTCGGGCGCGGCCAGGAGCGGCGGCGTCTCCGGCTTCTTACGGCGCAGGCCCGCGACTCCGCCCGAGGACAGCAGACCGACGTCGGCCATCAGGATCGGCAGCGCCCACTTGTGCGGCGCGGCCACGTAACGAGGCAGCCAGATCGGATCGTACTTGTCCTTGTACCGGCGCACGCCCTGGAAATTGTAGAACTCCTCGCCCTTGTCGAAGACATAGCGGCCGAGCCTGGACATGATCGGCGCCAGCGGCCGGTCGGTCAGACCGGCCAGCGGCGCGACCCCGAACTCGAACGCCGTGAACCCTTCCGCCTGGCCCCAGAGCAGAAGCTCCACGAACAGATAGTCCATCACGTTCTTGGGCGCGTCGTCGGCGTAACGCATCAGGTCCATGGAGAACGAGGTCTTATCCGGCGTCGGCCACAGGTTGGCGAAAGCGACCAACTTACCGTTCTGGCGCACGCAGGCGCAGGGGAACTCTTCCAGGTAGCGCGGCACGAAGCCGCCCAGTGAAAAGCCCTTTTCGCCGCCAGGCTGGTCCTTCATCCAGGAGTCGGACACGCGCTGCAGCTCGGGCAGGATGTCCTTCACGTGGTCGGGGGGGACCACCTCGAAACTGCCGCCGTTTTCCTTCACCTTGCGCCAGTTGCGCCGCAGCACCTCGCGCCGGCGCCCGGCGATGGAGAAGTCGATCAGCGGCACGGCCGCGAACTCGCCGATCTTCTGAATGTTGAAGCCCATCTCGACCAGTTCGGCGAGATAGTCCGGGCCGATGTTGTAGATGCCCGGCCGCGCCGCGTGCGCGTCGGCCAGTTCGCGGAAGCGCCACAGCAGGTCCTGGCGCTCGGACCGTTTGCCCACCGGCGGCCCCATGGCGATCCACGAGCGGCCGCGCACGCCGAACATCAGGAAGGTCTCGCCGCTCTCGGAGAACAGGAAGCGCTTGTCGCCGAGCAACGCGAGATTGGCCTCGGGCGAACAGTCCTCGGCCTCAGCCAAGATTTGGCGCACGCGCGCGAAGTCGGGATCGGTCTCGCCGATCACCGGCGGCGTGGCCGCGGTCGAGAACAGGCGCCACACGCCGAACGCCAGGAGCAGAACCCCCGCCCCCACCGCAGCGCGTAGCGCGCGGCTCGCGTCGTTGTCGGCGAGCAGCTTCCAGAAGAACTCGTCGGCGAAGTCGACGTTGCGGAACGCCCACACCATCAGGGTGGCCGCGCCGCCCACGACCGCCAGCGCCGAGAGAATCCACCCCGGCGTGATCTCCATCTTTGACAGCGCCGCGTGGCGGCTGAACGCCTTGCGTTGCGAGTAGAGAAGCGCGACCAGCAGGGCCAGCGCCACCGTCTCTTCCCAGTTCAGACCCTTGGTGAGCGCGAGCACGCCGGCCAGCGCCGACGCCATGATCGAGGTGGTCCACGCCGCATCGAGCCGCTCCTTCAGGCCCCAGGCGACGAGCAGCAGCACGAGGCCGAGCAGGCTCGACACGAAGTGCGACAAATTGACCAGCTCGGGCGGGATGTGTTCGACCAGCCAGAGGAAGCGGTCCTGGTCCGAGGGCGTTGCGCCCGAGATCAACAGCATGATCCCCGCCGCCATGGTGAGCACGGCGCAGAGCTGCGGCGCGACCGTCGCTACGGCGGCTCGAAACTGAGGGAACGGAAGACGCATGCAGTCCTTAGGCGGCGCAGGCCGCGACGCCGCTTATACGGCCGAAGCGGCGATACGCGAAATTCCGCAGGTGTGGAGGATCGCGATCAGCCGGAGAAGCACCAGGCGAGCACCGCCTTCTGGGCGTGGATGCGGTTTTCCGCCTCGTCCCAGACCAGCGAACGCGGCCCGTCGATCACGTCGTCGGTAACTTCCTCGCCGCGGTGCGCGGGCAGGCAGTGCAGAAACACCGCATCGCCCGCCGCGAGCTCCATCAGAGCTTCGTCTACCTGATAGGCCTCGAACGCATCGATGCGCTCGTCGTGATCCACGTCGCCCATGGAGACCCAGGTGTCGGCGACGATCACGTTCGCGCCCTGCACCGCCTGATGCGGATCCTCGAGCAGTTCGACGCGACCCTGTTCCTTGTGGGCGCGCGCGAGGTCATAGAGGTCGGGGTGGTATTGCGGCGGACACGCGATCTTTAAGCTGTAACCGAGCTTGGGGGCCGCGTGGATGAAGCTCGCGCAGACATTGTTGCCGTCTCCGACCCAGGCGATGGTCTGGCCCTCGACCGAGCCGCGATGCTCCTCGATGGTCATCAGGTCGGCCAGAATCTGGCAGGGATGGCTCTTGTCGGTGAGGCCGTTGATCACCGGCACGGTCGACGCCTGGGCGAAGCGCTCGACGTCCTCGTGGCGATGGGCGCGGATCATCACCGCGTCGACCATCCGCGACAGCACGCGCGCGGTGTCCTCGACGCTCTCGCCGCGGCCGAGTTGCATGTCGTCGGAGTTGGCGATGATGCTGTCGCCGCCGAGCTGACGGATCGCCGCGTCGAACGAGAACCGCGTGCGCGTGGAGTTCTTCTCGAAGATCATCGCCAGCGTCCGATCCCGCGCCGGCGCATCGACGTCCACGAACCCTTTCGGCTTGCCTGCCCTCTCGGTTTTGCGCCGCTTCGCATCCTCGAGAATCTCGCGCAGCTCTTCGCTGGACAGCTTCCAGAGATCGATAAAATGGCGAGGTTGCGTCATGGACTAACCGTTCTCTTTATTGCCCACGAAAAACACGAAAAGCACGAAATAGAGAGAATGATTGCGGTGCTTCGCGCCGGGACAAAATCACAGGCGCATCCTTGAACTGTCAGCTTCGTGCTTTTCGTGTTTTTCGTGGGCGATCTTTTCTTTACGCCGCCGCCTTTGCCCGCACCGCTTCGCAGGTGGCTTCAAATTTTTCCATCGCCTCGCGCGCCTCGTCGAGGGTGAGGTTGAGCGGCGGCAGGATGCGCACGCAGTTGTCGCCGCCGCCGGCGACCAACAGGTGTTGGTCGCGCGCGAGCGCCATGAACTCGCGATTGTTGGGGATCAGCTTGACGCCGATCAACAGACCGCGACCGCGGATGTCGACGATGATGTCGGGATAGCGCTGGCGCAAACCCTCGAGCTGCTGGTTGAAGTAACCGGCCACCGCGTTGACGTTCGCCAGCGTCTCCGGCTTCGAGATCTCCCCGAACGCCGCCAGGCCCACCGCCATCGCCAGCGGGTTGCCGCCGAAGGTCGAGCCATGGGCGCCCACCGTCATGCCCTTGGCCGCATCGCGGGTCGCAAGGCACGCGCCGACCGGGAAGCCGCAGCCGAGCGCCTTGGCGATCGCCATCACGTCGGGCGTGATCCCCGCCCATTCGTGCGCGAACAGCTTGCCCGAACGGCCCATGCCGCATTGCACTTCATCCAGGATCAACAGCGCGCCGTGCTCGTCGCACAGGCGCCGGATCTCGCGCATATAGTCGTCGGTCGCCGAGCGTGCGCCGCCCTCGCCCTGCACCGGCTCGATGATCACCGCGCAGGTGTTCTCATCCATCGCCGCCGTCAACGCATCGACGTCGCCGAACGCGATCTGCTTGTAGCCCGGCAGGCGCGGCCCGAAGCCGTCGAGGTAGGACGGATTGCCCGAGGCGTTCACCGCCGCATAGCTGCGGCCGTGGAACGAGCCGTCGAAGCCGATGATGTCGATCTTGTCCGGCTTGCCCTGCGCCGTCTGATATTTGCGCGCCAGCTTCAGCGCGCACTCGATCGCCTCGGTGCCGGAGTTGGTGAAGAACACCACGTCGGCGAAGGTCGCGTCGCATAGCTTGTCGGCCAGTTCCTCCTGCCCGGGGATCTGGAAAATATTGGAGACGTGCCAGAGCTTGTTGCCCTGTTTCTCCAGCGCCCCGACCAGCACCGGATGACAGTGGCCCAGGCCGTCGGTGGAGATGCCCGCCACGCAGTCGAGATAGGCGTCGCCCGTGGTGGACCAGATCCGGGCGCCCTTGCCGTGGTCGAAGGCCAGCGGCGCGCGGTTGTAGACCCCCATCAAATGCGATTGAGCCTGCTCCGCCATAGCCGCCTCCGAAATGCGAACGTCCCCGGCGCGGGGGCGGCGGGGACTGAGGGGGGCGTTTTCCGCCTTGGCGGGCGGGAAGTCAATAAATTGCCCGTCAGCCTGGACCCCCTGCGCGAGGAAGGGTTGCCTCACCGGCTGATCTGACGGCCGCAAGGCCTTCGCCGACAGTCAAGCGCTCCCACACGCCGTTTCCGATTAGGTGGATCGTGTCGCTGCGCCCTACAACTGCCTGAGGCTCACGACCATCTCCCGAAGCGAGGTGCAAGTCTCCGATCCACTCCACCGCAGCTGGCCCGAGCTTGAGCAAGGCTATTCGGCGCGACCGCTCCGCGTAACCGCCGAACAGGACGACGTGATCCCCATCCACCGCGATAGCCCGAGCACCATCAATCTCGTTCCTCCAAACTCTTGCGGCGCCATCGCGACCAACCGCGAGGATCGGAAAGTCGCTATAATAGCAGGCCCACGCGGTGCTACCGGCGACATTCAGGACGTAACAGTCGCCGATGTGAGGTGGGGCGGCGGCTCCTGTATTCGCGGCGCAAGTATTTGCGGCCCAAGTCGGTCGGCCAGACGCATCAAAACGAGCTAGACCTGCTGCAGACAAAGGGTCGTCGCCGAACACGCCTTCGTCGAAATAGCTTACCCAGAAGCCGCCGCCGTCATCAGCCTGGATCTGTTCCACGCCATCGCCGACCGCGAAACGAGCGACCAGTTCGCCCCGGGGCGTCAGACGTCGAGCGTTGGAAGCCCCAGGCGCACATCTCGTGCCGACGACAACCCAGTCACCGTCGGCGAGACGATCGAACTTCGGAAACGCGTGTTCGAGTGGGAACTCCACCGGCGGCGCAGCACCGACCAACAGCCTCCCGCGATCACCCGAAACAAAAAGAGGCCTCTGACGCTCGTACTCGCCGTTCTCACAGAACTCTCGATTGGCGCGCCACGTCGCTTTTACGTCGGTCGTCGCTTCGAAACAGGCGAGCGAACCATCAAGTAGCGGCGCATACGAGATTGGGTACCACCCATTGCTGGCGCGCGGCAGAGGCGCGATTGCCGTGCATGTAAAGGCAGCCACCACGCCGTCAGGTCTTCAGGCGCCAGCCGCGGCGGAAAGCTTCGAAGCAGGCGAGGCCCAGCACCAGGGTCAGCACCACCGTGATGCTCATGCCCACGACAACGGAGCCTTCGTGCTGGCCGATGAAGCCGTAGCGGAAGCCGTCGATCAGGTAGAAGAACGGATTGAAGCGGCTGACCTCGCGGAAGAATGGCGGCAGGCGGTCGATCGTATAGAAGGTGCCTGACAGAAAAGTCATCGGCATGACCAGGAAGTTGGTCACCGCGGCCAGCTGGTCGAACTTCTCCGACCACAGGCCGGTCAGGACGCCGATGAAGCCCATCACCATCGATGCGCCCAGGCTGAAGAAGACGATGGCCCAGAGGTTGCCGAAGGCCAGATGGCTGAAGTGCGAGAACGGCCAGACCGCGGCGACGGCCACGAGGCCCACCACCACGCCGCGGGTTGCGGCCCCCAGGCCGAAGCCCAGGGTCAGTTCGAGCGGTGAGAGCGGCGGCGTCAGGAAATCGGGCGCCGTGCCCATGATCTTGGCCTGGATCAAGGACGAGGACGCGTTGGCGAAGGCGTTGTTCAGGATCGACATCATCGCCAGACCCGGCCCCACGAACTCGCCGAACGGGATACGCACCCCGTCGATGACGATGACGCGGTTGCCGCCGACGGCGACCACGAAGATCATCATATAGAGCAAGGCGGTGATGACCGGCGCGGCGAGGGTCTGGGTCCAGACCTTCATGAACCGCCGCACCTCGCGGGCATAAAGCGTCCACAGCCCGGTCCAGTTCACCGACGCGTAGTTGCGCGGCTGCGGCGGCGCGACCGCGGCTTGGGACGCCTTCGACATCACGTTCATGGGGTTCAGATGCGCCCCGGCGCCTGGATTCGCAACGGTCAGAGCTCGCGAAAAAGCTGGGCCGTATATTCCGAGTCGGTGGCGCTAGATATAGAAGCTGTGGAAATCGACCACCCTACATATTGCGTCTCTTAACCATCCGTTTACGATTAGTAGCGGCGGATGGGGATACGGGTATCCGCCGGACACAAGAT
>DASZMV010000083.1:0-28835 GCA_035551675.1 Caulobacteraceae bacterium
CTGAGGAAGGGCTCGCGGATCCACATCAGGTCGCGCGCGCTTTGCCGGTCGAGCGGCACGCCCGGCCGCACGCCCGCATGGACGAAGAAATAGTCGCCGATCTCGCAGCAGGGCTCGAGCGCCTCGAAGAAACCCAGGTGATCGAGCGGCAGCACCGCGGCGAACTGCTGGGCGGCGGCGCGCCAGGTCTCGGTGTCGGCCCACGGCGGTGGCGGCGCTACGCCATAGGACTCGAGCGTCTCGCGTCCGCCGTAGTCGCACCAGGCGACGCCGGTCATCGGATTGCGCAGAAAGTCGAGCACCGACTGGTCGTGATTGCCGCGCAGAAACCGCCAGGCGAGCGTGTCGTCGTCCGCAGCGGCTTCGATCAGGCGCGCGATGACCTCGCGCGATGCAGGGCCGCGGTCGACATAGTCACCGAGAAAGACCACCGTGGCGTGATCGGCGCTCTCCGCCGCGTCCTCGCCGATCATGAAAAGTATGTCGCGCAGCAGATCCTCGCGGCCATGCACATCGCCCACGGCGTAGACCGCCGTGTTATCGGGCACGCGGGCGGGCGCCACCGGTCCGGCGCCGGCGAACAGTCGCTTCACGACCGCGGCGGCAGAGGAGATCATGCGCCGGCTCGGCGAGCGCCTCATGCGCCCTGCGGGGCGGTGAGCGCGCCGGGATCGTTGCGTTCGACCCTGGGGCGCACCGGCTTGGGCGGCCAAGCGGCGGCCGCTTCACGATCGGAGGCCGGCGGATTGAGCACGGCGCAGGCGAAGGCGAACACCACCGCGAGCGCCGTCGTACGCAGCGGATAGTCGACGACGGAATGCACCAGCAACAGCGCCGCGACCGTTGAGCCGGCGCGGCCGAGGGAGGCGCCGACCAGCTTGCGTTCGCTGATCCAGGCGCGCCAGCTCGCGCGGCCGAACCAGTAGAAGAACAGGATCAGAAGCACGATCCCGACGAGGCCCGTCTCTAGCCACAGTTCGAGGTAGTCGTCGTGGGCGTGGTTGAGGAAGCTGGTGTCCGCCGCACGCTCCGGCTCGACCGTGCGATAGACGGGATCGAAGGAGCCGAGGCCGGTTCCCACAGGGAAATAGTGATTGGCCGTCTGCGCGATGACGGGCGCGACCTGGGCGCGGACCTCGTGGCTCAGCGGCTGGCGCAACTTGGTGAGGCCTTCAGGATCGACGAAGACCGCAGTGGCGACGATGCCGACCAGGACCACGCCTGCGACCGCGCTCCATTTCCAGTCGAATTTGCGAGTGCGCGTGGCGATGAGGAAGCCGGCCACCACCGCGGGCCCGAGCAACAGCAGACCCGCGCGCGAACCCGCCGCCACCACGCCCACGGCCGCGACCACGATGACCGCACCGCCGAACAGCATCGGCGCGAGCGTCCAGGGCGCATCCTCACGCCGCCGCGCCGCGATGAAATGGGCGGCCAGCGGCACCGAGGTGAGCAGGAGCGCCGCCTGGTGATTGCGGTTGGCGAAGAAGCCGACGCCGTACTCGACATTGGTGCGGACGTAGAAGCGCAGCGGCGAGGCCGGCCCCGTCGCCATCTGCATCAGGCCCAGCAAAAGGCCGAGCGCGGTGACGCCGAGAATGGCGGCGGCGACGCGATTGCGCGACCGCTCGCGCAGGGTGGTCACCGCGAGGAACACCGCGGCGGGCGGCAGCAGCGCCAGGCCCGAATCCCAGGTAGCGTCGGGGGTCAGGCTTAGCGGGAGCCAAGGCACGGCCATGCCCGCGGCGCCATAGGTGGCGGCGAAGTCGGCGCGACCCGGCAGCGTCCGCCAGAAGGCCGGCGGCAACGGAATGAGCTGGATCGCCGGGACCAACAGCACCGCCGCCAGGAGCGCCAGGGACCAGAGCGCGTGACCGCGCGGCCTCTGCCCGGTCAGGCGCCAGGCCGCCCAGAAAAACAGCGGCAAGCTGAGCAGGCGCACGGCGGCCTGGACCATGGCGCCTTCCTGGGTGGCGCCGCCGAGCACCAAGGCGCCCACCACCACCAGAAGGTTCAGGCTTTCGAACAGGCGATCCGTGATCCGTTGGGGAGCCATGGCGATTGGCGGTCCCGATCCTCTGCGCGTTCCCTGCCTTGCCAGCTTCGGCGCCCGAATGTCCAGAGTTCAGAGCGAGACCGCGCGCGCCTCGTCCTTCGCCGCCTCGGCCTCGGTCAGGACGACACGGGAAGTGGCGGCGGCGGGAGCGGGTTCCGGCGGCTTGAATTTGGCGACCGAGCGCAGCGCCGCCTGGCGCAGATCCTCGGCGGACAGGTCAGGCGCGGGCGCGGGCGGCGAGGTCCTGTCCTCGATCAGCCACGCGTGCAGACGTCGAAACAGAATCGCGGCGCGCGCTTCGTCCGCCGTGGTCCAGGCGTAGAAGGCCACCGCCGACAGAAAGGCGAGGATGAACAGGGGCTGCGGCGCGTGCGCGAGACGCACGAGGCCGGCGCCGAAACCGATGATCAGCGAGAACACCGCCAGCACGACGGCGACCTCGCCCGGCTTGAAACCGGCGTCGAGCATGCGGTGGTGCACATGCGTGCGGTCGGCGGCGAACGGACGGCCGTGGATGCGCGAGCGATGCACCATCAGAACCAGGCAATCGATCACCGGCAAGGCGATCAGGAACGGCGCCAGCACCGGCGACACCGGATGCGACGGGTTCTGCGTCAGCCGGAAGCTGGCCCAGGCGATCACTAGGCCCAGCACCGCGCTGCCCGCGTTGCCCAGAAAGACGCTGGCGCGCTTGCGCAACGGGCTGCGCAGGTTGAAGGCGAGGAAGCCCGCCACCGCGCCGCCGGTGATAATCAGGACCGACGACAGCGGCGTATTGCCGGCGTAGAGCGCCGCGGCCGCGAGCATGGCCAGCGCGGCCAGCACCTGCAAACCCGCGAGACCGTCGACCCCGTCGATCATGTTGAGGGCGTTGATCAAGCCGACCGTCGCCAAGACCGTGAACGGGATCGACAGGGCGCCGAGCGATACGGGACTCAGGCCGAAGACCGGTCCGATCTGTTCGACCCGCACGCCGCCGACATAGACGAGGATCAGTCCCGCCGCCGCCTGGGCGCCGAGGCGCCAGTACCAGCGCACGTCGTAACGGTCGTCGATCAGACCCACGACCGTGAGCAGGAGCGCCGCGCACGCCAGCGCGAGACCCGGAGCGCCCGCCGTGCCGGGTCCCCCGAACAGGCCGATGGACGCCGCCGCGCCCAGGGCGATCGCAAGTCCGCCGATGACCGGCGTCGGCGTCGCGTGATCCTTGCGGCCGCCGGGATGGTCGAGCAGGCCCAGGCGCGCCGCGATCGGACGCAGCGCGAGCACAAGGGCCGCCGTCAGCAGGAAGGCCGCAGCAAAGCCGAGGATGGTGATCAGTTTCACCGGTCAGTCCTCGCGCGCGGAATAAACATAGTCATGAGGTTCGAATCCTTAACCCGCCGTCGAATCGCGCGCAATATTCTAGTCACGCACGCTGAATGCTTTAAGGATTAACGAGTGTTTGCCACGAGGCGTAAGTAAATATGACTAAACCTATGTGGGTCGTTACGAAACCTGAAGGCCACGAATCTTGTTACGCCACAAATAGCCAAGTTTACCCGCGTCGGCGCCGCTCCTTAATCCAGAGTACCATCCGATGACTGCTGGCCCCACGTCGCGAACCCTTTCCGCGGCCCTGGCGAACAGCCTCAGTTTTTCGCACAACATCGGGCGCACGGGGTTTGTTGCGGAAAATGCGGCGGACTAGGCTACAGGTCTGCCCAAGCGCCGGCGCAAGGCGCGGAGCGGCCATGGGCAAGGACATGGAACTGCAGCGACTGGCGATTGCGGAGGTGCTCTTGATCACGCCCCGGCGTTTCGCCGACGAGCGTGGCTATTTCAGCGAGACCTACAGCCGCCGCGCGCTGGAGGCGTCCGGGATCAACACCGTATTCGTGCAGGACAATCTGTCGATGTCGCATCGTGCGGGAACCGTGCGCGGCCTGCACTATCAAAGGCCGCCGCACGCCCAGGCGAAGCTGGTGTTCGCGGTGCGCGGCCGAATCTTCGACGTCGCGGTCGACGTGCGGCGCGGCTCTCCGACCTACGGCATGAGCGTCTGCGCGGAGCTGTCGGCCGAGAACGGCCATCAAATTTTCGTGCCCGAGGGATTCCTGCACGGCTATGCGACGCTCGAGCCGGATACCTTGGTGGCGTACAAGGCGAGCGCGGCCTATGCGCCGCAGTGCGACGGCGCGGTGCGCTGGAACGACGCCGACCTTTCCATCGCCTGGCCGGTGTCGAACCAAGAGGCGATCCTGTCGCCGAAGGATGCGCAAGCGCCGCTGTTCGCGAATTTCGAGAGTCCGTTCGTCTACGACCGCGTCGCGGGAGACGTCGCATGACGCTCATCATCACCGGCGGCGCCGGCTTTATCGGTTCGGCGGTCGCGCTGCGCGCCGCGAACGAAGGCCGCAAGATCGTCGTCGTCGACAAGCTGACCTATAGCGGCAACCGCGCCAATCTCGCCGCGCTCGACGGGCGTGATCATTTCGTCTTCGAGCAGGCCGACATCTGCGATGGCGCGGCGATGGAGGCGGTGTTCGCGCGTCACGCGCCGGAGGCCGTTCTGCATCTGGCGGCCGAGTCGCACGTCGACCGCTCCATCGACGGGCCCATGGCCTTCGTCGAGACTAATGTGTCGGGGACGGGCTGCCTGCTCGAGGTCGCGCGGCGCTGGCATGCGAAGCTCGACGGCGCGGGACGCGAGCGGTTCGTGTTTCACCACGTGTCCACCGACGAGGTATTCGGAGAGCTGGGCCAGGACGGCCGGTTCGACGAGGCCACGCCCTATGCGCCGAGTTCGCCCTATTCCGCGTCGAAAGCGGCGTCGGACATGCTGGTGCGCGCCTGGGGCCGCACCTTCGGCCTGCCGTTCGTGATCACCAACTGCTCCAACAACTACGGCCCGCGCCAGTATCCGGAGAAGCTGATCCCAGTGGTGGTGATGAACGCGCTGGAGGGACGCGCCATCCCGGTCTATGGCCGCGGCGAGAACGTGCGCGACTGGCTCTATGTGGACGACCATGCCGAGGCGCTGTTGCTCGTCCTCGAAAAGGGAACCCGCGGCGAGACCTATTGCATCGGCGGGGAGGCGGAGCGCTCGAACATCGAGCTGGTGCGCACCATCTGCCGCGTGATGGATGAGCTGCGCCCGGCAGGCGGCCCGCACGAGCGGCTGATCGGCTTCGTCGCCGACCGGCCGGGACACGACAAGCGCTACGCCATCGACTGCGCGAAGATCGGCCGCGATCTCGGCTGGCGGCCGCGCACCGGCTTCGAAGACGGCATCGCGGCGACCGTGCGCTGGTATCTCGACAACGAAGCCTGGTGGCGGCCGCTGCGCGAAGGCGGCGCCGGCGAGCGGCTCGGACTGAAGGCGGCCGGGTGAGGAGCGTCAGGTGAATTGGGCGCCGCGCATCCTGCAATTCGGCGCGACCGGCCAGGTGGCGCGTGAGCTAAGGGCGCGGGACCGCAACAGCGTCATCACCGCCCTGTCGCGCGATCAGGTCGACCTGAGAAATCCGCAAGCCATCGCCGACGCCATCGCCGGCGCCGACGTCGATCTGGTGGTCAACGCCGCCGCCTATACCGCCGTCGACCGCGCCGAGAGCGAGGAAGACCTGGCCTTTGCCGTCAATGCGGTGGCGACCGGCGCCATGGCGGAAGCCTGCGCGCGGCGATCGCTGCCCTTCGTCCACCTCTCCACCGACTATGTTTTCGACGGCGACAAGGACGGCCCCTGGCGCGAGGACGATCCGATCGGACCGATCAACGCCTATGGCCGCACCAAAGCGGCGGGCGAGGCGGCGGTGGCGCAGAGCGGCGCGCGCGCGCTGATCATCCGCACCTCGTGGGTGTTTTCGCCCTTCGGCTCGAACTTCGTGAAGACCATGCTCGCCGCGGCCCGCGTGCGCGACGAACTGCGCATCGTCGACGACCAGCACGGTCGCCCGACCGCCGCGAGCGAGATCGCCGAGTTCGTCTTCGCCGTGGCGCCCGCCCTGACCAGCGCGGTCGGCGACGCCAGCGCGGGCGTCTTCCACTTCGCCGGCGACGGCGCTACCACCTGGCGCGGGCTGGCGGAGGCGATCTTCGACCTCGGCGCCGGACCCAGGCCCAGGATCACGCCCATCGCCACCGCCCAATATCCTACCTCCGCGCGGCGCCCGCTGAACTCGGTGCTCGACTGCGGCAAGATCGAACGCGTGCTGGGCGTCGCGCCCAGGCCCTGGCGCGAAGGGCTGGCTGAGACGCTGGCGAAACTGGGCGCGGAGGCGAACGCATGAGGCGCGGGATCATTCTGGCCGGCGGCGCCGGCACGCGGCTGCATCCCCTGACGCTGGCGGTGTCGAAACAGCTTCTCCCGGTGTGGGACAAGCCGATGATCTACTATCCGCTGTCGGCCCTGATGCTCGCCGGCATCCGCGAGATCCTGATCATCACCACGCCCGACGACCAGGCCGCGTTCAAGCGGCTGCTCGGCGACGGCTCGCGTTTCGGCGTGTCGTTCGATTACATCGTGCAGCCGTCGCCCGACGGACTCGCCCAGGCCTTTATCCTGGGTGAAGGCTTTCTCGGCGGAAAGCCGAGCGCCTTGGTGCTCGGCGACAACATCTTTTTCGGCTCCGGCTTTTCCGCCCAGCTCGCCCGCGCCGCCGCGAAGACCAAGGGCGCGACCGTGTTCGGCTATCCGGTGAAAGATCCCGAGCGTTACGGAGTCGCGGAAGTCAATGCGACGGGCAAGGTGATCGGCATCGAGGAAAAGCCAAAGGCGCCGAAGTCGGAGCTCGCGGTCACCGGGCTTTATTTCTACGACGGCCGCGCCAGCGACTATGCCCGGTCGCTGAAACCTTCGGCGCGGGGCGAGCTCGAGATCACCGACCTCAACCGCCGCTATCTCGACGCCGGCGAACTGGACCTGGAGGTCCTGGGCCGCGGCTTTGCCTGGTTCGACACCGGCACCCACGATTCCCTGATCGAAGCCGGCGAGTTCGTTCGCACCATCGAGAACCGCCAGGGCTACCGCATCGGCTGTCTCGAGGAGATCGCCTATCACCACGGCTGGCTCGATGCGGGGCGTCTCGTCGAACTCGCCGGCGACGCGAAGTCGCCCTATGCCGCCTATCTTCGACGCCTCGCCCAGGGCGCCGCGCCCGGCGTACTCTGAACCGCCATGCGCGATGAAAGCCGCCCGCCGAAGGTCGTGCTGTTCGCGAACACGGACTGGTATCTCTACAATTTCCGCCTGTCGCTGATCCGGCGCCTGCGTGACGACGGTTGCGATGTCGTTCTGATCTCGCCGCCCGGCGATTATGGCGAGAAGCTGCAGGCGTTGGGCTTTCGCTGGATCGCGTTGCCGATGCAGCGGCGCAGTCTCAATCCGTTCCGTGAAGCCGGGCTGGTCAACCACATCGCACGCCTGCTGCGCGACGAGCGCGCCGATCTGATTCACGGATTCACCATCAAGCCCGCAGTCTACGGCGGATTGGCGGGGCGTCGCGCCGGCGTAAGGGCGCGGGTGAGCGCCGTCGCGGGCCTGGGGTGGGTGTTCATCAACTCTTCGGTCAAGGCGCGCGCGCTGCGCCCTGTGGTGGCGACGCTGTTGAGGCTGGCGCTCGGCGGAGACGGCGCGCGGCTGATCCTGCAAAACCCCGACGACGAGGCGCTGTTCGCGCAGGCGCGACTGATAGACCCCAAGTGCGTGCGCGTGATCAAGGGGTCGGGCGTCGACTGCAATCGCTTCACACCACCGGGAGCCTCAAATGATGCGCCTGGATCTGATGATCCGCCGCTCCGCGTGCTCGTCGCGGCGCGCCTGCTCTGGGACAAGGGCCTGCAGGAATACGTCGATGCCGCGCGCGCCTTGAAAGCGCTGGGACGCAACATTCGTTTCCTCCTGGCGGGCGATCCGGACCCGGGCAATCCCGCCGCCGTGCCGGTGGAAACCATCAAAGCATGGTCCGACGAAGGCCTGATCGAATGGCTCGGGCATGTGTCGGACATGCCGGCCCTGTTCCACAGCGTCGATGTCGTCGCCCTGCCGAGCTATCGCGAAGGCCTGCCCAAGTCGATGATCGAGGCCGGCGCCTGCGCGCGCGCCCTGATCACCACCGATGCGCCCGGGTGTCGCGAAGTGGTCGCCGACGGCGTCGATGGGCTGCTCGTTCCGGTGAAGGATGCGGCGGCCCTGGCCGGCGCCATCGCGCGGCTCGACGACGATCGTGCATTGCTCCAGCGCCTGGGCGAGGCGGCGCGCAAGCGCGCGCTCAGCGACTTCGACGAAGAGATCGTCCTCGCCGCCACGGTTGCGGTCTATCGCGAGTTGCTGGGGGACGCGGCGGCGGTCGGGCGGACGGCGTCCTGACTCTCGTAGTAGGCGGGCATGTCCTTCGGCCCCAGCGGCGCTTCCGATTTTCTGCCGATGAAATAGACGCCGGATGCGGCGTCGGCCTGTAGCCGCCGGCTCGCGGTGTTGTCGGCGTAGCGGAGCGGAAACAGCATGAGGTTCGCGGCGCTGATCAGCGGTCGCGGCCACCCAAGCGCGCGCAGCAGGTAGCGGACCGACCAGATCGCCGCCGTGCCGGCGCCCGCCGACGTTCCCGCGTCGATCTGGCTGAAGCGCCGAAACAGCCAACGATGTCCGCTGAGCGTGAAGCGGGTGAAATCGTAGGCGGCTTCGTGCACCTGTTGCATGAAGGGCGTGCCGGCAAAGACCACCCCTGCGGGCTTCAGGACGCGATGGATTTCCGCGGCCACGCGCGCCGGTTCGAGCACGTGTTCAAGCACCGCCTGAATCCACACGCCGTCCAGCGAGGCGTCGCGGAACGGCAACCGATGCCCATCCAGGGCGAGATCGGTGTGCGGCGATACATAGACGTCCGACCCGATCAGTTCGATGCGCTCGTCCGCATACAACGCCGCCGCGCCTGAACCGATGGTGCCCCCGCCGATCACCAGCACGCGTGGCCGGGCGCGGTTGACATCCGCGCCGGCGGTATCGGCGGCGCAGACCTCGTTGAGGAAACGCGCGCTGCAGGCTTGGTTTACCTTGTTCTCACCGTACAGCAGGCGCTGCATCCGCGCGCCGACGCTGTCGCTGATCCGACGGCCCTCGGCATAGCCGCGGCCGTCCTCGTAGTCGGAGCGGTCGAAGATGCTGTCGTCGAAATCGATCAAAACCGGTTGGCCGCGCACGCTGAGGAATCCGCCGGCATAGACGCAGCGCGGATTCGAACAATGCAGGCTCTCAAGAGACGTGGCGCAGCGCGGACATTGCAGCAGGCCCCGCAGTTTGATTGGAACCGCGTCGGCGACGATCCGGTCGAGCTCGGCCACCACGCCGGTCAATGCGGGACGGACGCCATGGCCGCGCCGTCGGCGCCGCCCGGCTTGCGGATCACGCCGACGAATTTGTCTTGAGTGGCTACGATGGTGGCGGGCGCGCCGACGTCGGCCGCAAACTCGTGGAACGCCACGTTGTCCCCAATGTCGTCGGAGATGAAATAGCCCCCGGGTTTGAGCGCCGCCCACAGTCTGGGATAGGCGAACCGCCGGCCAGCGTAGCTCTTGTCGCTGTCGTAGTGGCAAAGGTCGATCGGCCCGGCCATGCGCAACGCACGCGGCAGCCCCGAACGGTCGGCCTGACGGATCAGGGTCCAGCCGGCCGAGAGCGTTTCCGGCACAGCGACGCCGACGTAGGGCTCGTTGCCCGCCTTGGCGTACGGCATGTCGGTGCTGATCAGCCGGCTTTCGCGGCATGAGAGACTGAGCAGCAGGGCCAGGGACGACCAGCCGTAGGCGACGCCGGTCTCCACCGCCGAGGTGGCCTGGGCCGCCTCCGCGAGGTTGAACAGCAGGTCCAGGTCGCCCGGGCCGCCCATGCGCACCGGCGCGGCGGCACAGCGGCGCTCGGCGTCCGCCATGGTCTGGGCGAAGGCCTCGTGCAGCGACACCGGCTGGTGGTCCGGCGCCAGGCGCGCCAGCGCTTCGGACGTGGACACGGCGTGCGCCTCGCACAGTCGAACCGCCTCGTCCTTTGAGCGCTCCTTGGGATGCGGCGCGAGTTTGGCGCGAATGAGCGGCAGCAGGGCGGACCGCCGGCCGGGGTCCGCGGCGTACCAGACGAGGGTTTCAAACCGTTCGGCGAGTGACATGGGACCGGGAGGGCCAATATGAAGTTGCAGCCCCGAGCGCCGGCGCGTCCAGTGTACAACGGCAGCGGAGGAGACCCTTGGCGTCGGAAACTGTGAAGCCGCTCGTTTCGTTCGTCATGATGGCGTTCAATCACGAAGCCGTGATCGCCGAGGCGGTTACGGCCGCCTTGGCGCAGGACTATTCGCCGCTCGAGATCATCATCTCCGACGACGGCTCGAACGACGCCACCTTCGAGGTGCTGAACCACATCGTCGCCGCCTATCGCGGGCCGCACGCCGTGCGCACCCGCCGGGCAGCGAAAAACGCCGGCATCGCCAGCAATTTCAACTATCTGATCGGCGAATCGCGGGGCCAATTCATCGTCTATGCCGACGGCGACGACATCTCTCTTCCGCAGAGGACGTCGGTGCTCGTGCAACGCTGGGAAGCGGGCGGGGAGGGCGACGCGCTGATATTCTCGGACGTGGAGGCGATCGACCGCGAAGGCCGTCCGGTCTCCGGATTTCCCAACCTTGCTGCCGTCGGCGAAACGAGCATCGGTCGCATGGCGCAAGGACGGGTGAGCATCCTGTGCGCCGCCTCCGCCATGTCCAGGTCGCTCGCGGACGGTTTCGACGCGATGCTGCCGTCGCTGACCCACGTCGATCGGGTGCTGGCCTTTCGGGCGCTGCTGATGGGCGGCCGGGTCGAGGCCGTGAACGAAAAGCTCGTGCGCTACCGCACGGCCGGCGGCATATCGCGGTCGCGACCCCTCACCGGCCGCGGCTATCTGTTCGGCGCCGGCCGCGCGAGCCATGCACGCATGCTCGAGGACGCACGCCAGCGGCTCCGCGACGCCCGGAATGCGGCGCCCGGCGATACCGCGCTGCACCGCGCCTGCACCGCCACCGTGGCCGACCACGAGGCGTTCCTGGACTTCGCCGACGCGCCGCGTTGGTCGCTGGAGGCAAGGCTGGCCACGTGGCTTGGCCGCGGGGCCAGGCCCGGACCCTTGCTGAGGCTCTATCTGAAGCATCGGCTGGCGTTCTTTTTCGACCTCTACTACCGGCGCGTCCGCGCCTCACCGGCCTGAGACCGGCCGCTTTGGTTCCTTCCGTCGGCAAAGATTTCGCAGTGCGGCGCAGCGCGGCGAGCGTGTATGTAAAGCCCTTATGCCCCGGCCCTCCGACTCCCGGGCCGAAGTCGAGGAATCCCTGACGTGTGCGGCATCGCAGGCCTTTTCACCGCCGGGAAGGATCCGCGCTCCGTGGCGACGGTCGCGCAGATGACCGAGACCCTGCGCCACCGGGGGCCGGATGGCGACGGCCTGTGGAGCGACATGGAGGCGGGCGTGGCCCTGGGTCACCGGCGCCTGTCGATCATCGACGTGTCGCCTCAGGGGGCCCAGCCCATGATCTCGGCCGGCGGCCGGTTCGTCATGGTGTTCAACGGCGAGATCTATAACCACGGCGACCTGCGCGCCGAACTGGAGGCGTCGGGAGCGGCGCCGGCGTGGCGTGGCCACTCCGACAGCGAGATCCTGCTCCAGGCCATCGAAGCCTGGGGGTTCGAACCAGCGCTGCGCCGGGCCGAAGGACAGATGGCCATAGTGGTATGGGACCGCATCGAGCGGCGGCTTTATCTGGGACGCGATCGGTTTGGGGAGAAGCCTCTCTATTACGGCTTTGCGGGAAGAGATTTCGTCTTCGCCTCGGAACTCAAGGCGCTGCGCGTGCACCCGCTGTTCGACGACACCCTCGATGAGGCTGCGATCGCCAGCTATTTCCGCTTCTCCTACGTCCCGACGCCGCAGTCGATCTATCGCGAAGTGCGCAAACTCGAAGCCGGCGCCTTCCTCAGCATCGGCGCCGAAGAGTTGGCCGGCCGGCCGCCGGCGCCAAGGCCCTACTGGACTCTTGCCGACGAAGTGCAGGCGGGGCTGGCTGCGCCGTTCGAAGGCTCCGAAGACGAGGCCGTGGACATCTTCGACGCCATGATGCGCCGGACGGTGAAGTCGCGCATGGCTTCCGACGTTCCGCTGGGCGCACTGTTATCCGGAGGCATCGATTCCTCCGCCGTGGTCGCTTTGATGCAGACCCAGTCGTCGCGTCCGATTCGCACCTTCACCATCGGCACGCGCGACGCCGCCCTCGACGAGGCCCACTATGCCCGCGAGGTCGCCAAGGTCATCGGCGCCGAACACACCGAACTCTATGTGGGCGGCCGCGAGGCGCTGGAAGTCGTGCCTCGGCTCTCGACCATGTACGACGAGCCCTTCGCCGACTCTTCGCAAATTCCCACGTTCCTGGTGTCCGCCCTGGCGCGGCGCGACGTCACCGTGGCCTTGTCCGGCGATGGGGGCGATGAATTGTTCGGCGGTTACAACCGCCATTGTTTCGGACCGACCTGGAACTGGATCGGCCGCTTCCCACGCGGCCTTCGCTCGATGGTCGCGGGCGGGGTGCACGCGGTGCCGCCGAAGGTGTGGAGCGCCGCGTTCCGTGGCATGGGTCCGCTGGCGCCGGCGGTGCTGCGTCACGGGCACGGGGCGCACAAGCTGCACAAGTTTGCCGACAAGCTGACCGCGCGCGACGAGAACGCCTTCCTGCAGATGTTGCTGTCGGCCTGGGAGGCGCCGGAACAGATGCTGTTGTCGCGGCAGTCAGGACTCCACATTCCCAATGCGCGGCTTCCGGATTTCGATCTCGGCGGTTTCGCCCAGCGCGCCATGTACCTGGACACGGGCAACTATCTGCCGGACGACATACTGGTGAAGGTCGACCGCGCCAGCATGGCCAACAGCCTGGAGGTTCGCGCCCCGTTCCTGGACCGTCAGGTGTTGCGTTTTGCGTGGTCCTTGCCGATGGCGATGAAGATCAGGGGGCGCGCCGGCAAGCAGATTCTGCGCCGCATGCTCGGGCGCTACGTGCCGCCGCATCTGTTCGAACGTCCGAAGCAGGGTTTCGCCATGCCGGTGGCGGATTGGCTGCGCACGGATCTGCGCGACTGGGGTGAAGCTCTGCTGTCGCCCCAGGCGCTCGCGGACGCGGGTCACTTTGACGTCGCCCAGGTGCGTCGCGTGTGGGAGGAGCACCAGCGCGGCGATCGCAACTGGGACTTCCGCCTGTGGGCCGTCGTGATGTTTCAGGCCTGGCGGCTGGATGCAGACGTCCACGCCGGCGCCAATCGATCGGCGCCCCAGCCTCGGCGCGCCGCCGCGTCGGCGGTCGCCTGATGGTGCGTCGATCCAGGCCTCGAACGGCAGGCTCGACGGCGGGCGCCGCTCGCGTCGCCGCGCGCGGGAGCGTGCATTGAACCCATCCGTCTCGCCCGACGTGGTCTTCGTCCTGCCCGAGCTGAAGGTGGGCGGCGCGGAGCGCGTCACGCTCACCTTCGCCAACGCTCTGGTCGACCGCGGGCTCGAAACGGAAATCCTGCTGTTGGGCGAGCCGGGGGCCCTTGCCGGCGAAGTGAAACCGAAGGTGCGCGTCACCGCCCTGCACGCCCCGCGCTTCCGCCACAGTCTGAGGCCGCTGTGCCGTCACCTGGCAAACACCCGGCCCCGCTCGATCCTGGCCGCCATGCCGCCGGTCACCTCGCTGGCGGTCGCGGCCCGGGCGCTGACCGGTCTCCCGGCGCGGGTGGTGATCGCAGAGCATTTCGACTGGTCGGCGCGACGCGGCGTGCCTCCCGATCCTACGCGGCTGGGGTTCAAGCTGCAGATGTGGATGGCCTACCACGGCGCGGACGCGCGAGTTGCGGTCTCGGAAGGCGTGGCGCGCACCGCCGCGCGCATCGCCCGCATCTCTCCGCGCAAGATCGAGGTGGTGGTCAATCCGGTGACGCCCCTGGCGCCGGCCGCGCCGCCGGATCCGGCGATCCTCGACCCTTGGCTCGCCCGCCCGGGACGCAAGTTGATCGCCGTGGGCGTCTTCAAGCCCGCCAAGGACTTCCCGACTCTGTTTCGCGCCGTGGCCCGCGTGCGCGAAACCACACCAGTGAGTCTGCTGTTGCTGGGCGACGGCGCCCAGCGCGCTGAGCTGGAGCAATTGCGTGCGGAACTGGGACTGGAAGATTGCGTCGCCATGCCGGGCGTCGTCCCCAATCCGAGAGCTTATCTCGAACGCGCCGACCTGTTCGTCCTGTCGTCCACCGGCGAAGGCTTGCCTACGGTGCTGATCGAGGCGCTGGCCTGTGGCGCGCCGGTGGTGAGCACCGATTCTCCCTCGGGCCCGCGCGAGATTCTCGAAGCGGGCCGCTACGGCGTCCTGGCGCCGGTGAGCAATCCCGATGCTCTGGCCGCCGCCATGCTGGAATCGCTCGGCCGCGAACACGATCGAGCCGCCCTCGTGCGCCGCTCGTTGGATTTTTCAGTCGACAAGGCGGTTGAAAAATATCTTGCTCTGTTACTGCCGCGTCAGTTCCAACCCACGGCCGAGTCCGCGACCCTGGCGGGGGCCGTGCGATGAGCGCGCGTCCGCGCATTCCCGTCACCCGACCGTATTTGCCGTCCTTCGAGCGATACCGGAAGTATCTCGAAGGCGTCTACGAGCGCGCCTGGCTCACCAACAACGGACCGTTGGTTCAGGAACTGACGACGCGGCTCGAAGACCGCCTGCGCGTGAAGAACCTTCTGCTGGTCGCCAACGGTACGCTCGCGCTGCAGATCGCCTTCCGCGCGCTCGATGTGACGGGCATGGCGGTCACCTCGCCCTTCACCTTCATCGCAACCACGAGCGCCCTGCACTGGGAGGGAATCAAGCCGCGGTTCGCCGATATCGACCGCGGCAGCCTCGATCTCGATCCCGAAGCCGCCGAACGCGCGATCACGCCTGAGGTCGGCGCTATCGTGCCTGTGCACGTCTATGGCGCGCCGTGCGAGGTTGAGGCGTTCGACGCGGTGGCGCGCCGACACCGCCTGAAGGTGATCTATGACGCTGCCCATGCCTTCGCCGTCGACTATGCGGGCGGGAGCCTTCTCAACCACGGCGACGCCGCCACCCTGAGCCTTCACGCCACCAAGCTGTTCCACACCGGCGAGGGCGGGGCCATCGTGTTCAAGAACCGTGACGTGTTCGAGCGCGCCGGCCGCATGATCAATTTCGGCATCGACGTTAGCGACGGCGCGATTGTCGACCCGGGCATCAACGCCAAGCTCAGCGAGCTGCAGGCGGCCATGGGCCTGGCCATGCTGGACGACCTGGATGCGATCCTCGAGCGCCGGCGGGCCATATGCGGCCTCTATCTCGAGCGCCTCGACGGCGCCGTGCAGATCCAGACATGGCCCGACGCAGCGACCCGCAACGGCGCCTATGCCCCGATCCTGCTCAAGGACGAGGCCCAATGCCTGCGCCTCAAGGCGCAGCTGGAGGCCGAGGGTGTCGAGCCCCGCCGCTATTTCCACCCGCCGCTGGCCCGGGTCCCGCTCTACGACCACGGCGCGAAGACGCCGATCGCCGATGACGCCTCCCGCCGCGTGCTCTGCCTGCCGGTGTTCCACGATCTGAAAGACGCCGATATCCTGTCCATTTGCGAGACCGTACGTCGGGTCGCGGGCGACAATGCCGCGTCCGGGACGGTCTGAGATCGCTGGAGCCGGGCGGATGTCGTTCTACGAGGCCGATGAACTCGAAGCGCTGGGTCTGCGGCAGGTCGGTCGCGGGGTGAAGATTTCGCGCAAGGCGTCGATCTATGGCGCGGAGCGGATCGAGATCGGAGACCACAGCCGCGTCGACGACTTCTGCATCCTGTCCGCCGGCGAAGGCGCTTCGTTTCGTATCGGCGCCCACGTGCACGTAGCCTGTCACACCACGCTGATCGGCCGCGCCGACATCACGCTGGAGACCTTCGCCAACCTTTCATCGCGCGTCAGCCTCTATTCCAGTTCGGACGATTTTTCCGGCGCTGCGATGACCAATCCGACAGTGCCGGCTGAATTCACCAATGTGATCAGCGCGCCGGTCGTGATCGGTCGCCATGTCGTGGTCGGGTGCGGATCGGTCGTGTTACCGGGCGTGACGATCGCCTACGGTTGCGCGATCGGCGCGCTAAGCCTGGTCTCGCAGTCGACCGAGCCTTGCGGGATCTACGCAGGCGCGCCGCTTCGCCGGTTGAAGGACCGGGCGCGCGACTTCGAAGACGCCGAAGCGCGTCTGCGCGCCGCCGCCCTAGAGGGTCGGTAGTTTCGTGGCCTGGCGCTCGGACCTGAAGCTCCGACTGTTGGTGAGCTATTTCGGCCAGACCTATGTCAGCCTCATCGGCATGCTGATCGCGCCGCTGTATGTGCGCTATCTGGGGGCCGAAGGTTATGGCCTCGTCGGCGTCTTCACCTTGTTGCAATCGTGGATGGCGCTGCTCGATTTCGGATTTTCAGCCACCTTGGCTCGCGAAACCGCGCGTTTCAACGGCGGTCAAGGAAGCGCGCCCGAGTACCGCCATCTGGTCGGCGTTCTCAGTCGCGTATTTCTCATATCGGGGGTGGCGATCGCCGCCGCCGGCCTGATCGCGTCACCGTGGATCAGCCACGACTGGCTCAAGGCGTCCGCGATACCGGCGCGACAAGTGACCATCGCGGTGGGTGTCATGGTCGTGGTCGTCGCACTTCGCTGGCGAACCGAACCGTTCCGAAGCCTGCTGTTGGGTTTCGAGCGGCAAGTCCTGTTGAACGGCATCAACGCGGGTTTTACCACCGTGCGTTACCTCGGTGCGGTCCTCGTTCTTGTTTTCGTCAATCGGACCGTCGTCGCATTCTTCACATTCCAACTGGTGATCGTGGTGTTGGAGACAGCGACGATCCTGATCGCCGCGCATCGGCTGTTGCCGCCGGCCCGATTGGCGTCCGAGCTGCGGCGAGGGACGTGGTCGACTCTGCGCCCGCTGTTGAAGTTCTCCTTCAGCATCGCATTCACCACCGTCGTCTGGCTGGCGGTCTCGCAGTACGACAAGCTTATCCTGTCTTCGATCCTGCCTCTGAAATCCTACGGTGTGTTCGCGCTCGCGACCATCGCGGCCGCCGGACTCGGCATGCTGGTGTCGCCGATCAGCCAGGTCCTGCTACCCCGGATGACCGCCCTGAAAGCAAAGGACAACGAGGTCGAATTCCGCCGAATCTATCGCGCCGGGACCACCGTCATCGCCGCCCTGGTCACACCCGCCGCCCTGCTGCTCGGCTTGTTCGGGAACGAGGTCATGTGGGTCTGGACAGGCGATCGGGCGATCGCCGCTCAGGCCGCGCCCATCCTGCGCTGGTACGCCTTCGGAACGGGTCTTCAGTGCTTCACCTCCTTTTCCTATTTTCTGCAATTCGCCCACGGCGACCTGAAGCTGCACGTCCGCGGCAATGTGGTGTTTGCGGCCGTCCTCATCCCGGCCACGACCTATGCGGCGTACACCTACGGTGCGATAGGAACGGGCGTGGTGTGGTTCGCCGCAAACCTGTTCTACGTCCTGGCCTGGACCTGGGTCGTTCATGCCCGGTTCGCGCCGGGACTGCACTGGAGCTGGCTCGGACGCGACGTCGCGCTCGTGGCGGCGCCCGCCGCCGCCATCCTGGTCGCCGTCCGCCTGGCGCCCCTGGCATGGCCCGCGAGCCGGCTCGAAGGCTTCGCTTGGCTTGCGGTTCTGGGGTGCGTGTCGCTTGCGGCTTCGGGGCTGCTGGTCCCGAGCGCCCGTAAGACCGCCCTGGCCGTCCTCCGACCTCAGCGCGTTGCGTCGTCATGACCGACCGCTCTGCACCCGCACCCAAGGTCTCCGTCAGTGTGATGACCTACAATCAGCACCGCTTCATCGGAGAGTGCCTGGACAGCATCCTGGAGCAGGAGACTGACTTTCCGGTCGAGATCATCGTCGCCGACGACGCCTCCACCGACGGTACGCGCGAGATCGTCGACCGCTATGCGCGCGAACACCCCGACCGGCTCCGCGCGATTCTGCATCCGAGCAACGTCGGCGTCACCGCCAACTATCTGTCGGCGCACCAGGCGGCGACCGCTGAGTATGTGGCGCACATGGACGGCGACGATGTCATGCTGCCCGGCAAGCTGCAGGCCCAGGCCGACTTTCTCGACCGCCATCCGAACTGTGCGCTCGTCGGCGCCAATTCAATCGCCTTCAGCACCGCGCCGGACGGGTCGCATCGTTTCGAGGGATACACCAGCGCCGAGCGCTATCCCGAGGTGAGCGACTTTGACGCCTTCGTCGTGATGAACGGCTTCATGTTCACCCATTCGAGTAAGATGTACCGGCGCGCCGCTTCGCCGGACATGGGCGACTACTCGCGCCTGTTCGACGTTCACATGCACATTCTGCAGGCCGCGAACGGCGACGTCGGCTATATCCACGCGCCGCTCCTGAAGTACCGGATCAACGTGGGCATCAACACCGGCCGCGATCCGCTGGCGGATCACGCGAGCGCCGTCGAACTGGCCGAGCACCTGGGCGCGAGCCCGGCGGCCGTGGCTTGCGCCTACGCGCGTGGTTGCTTCGAAGGCGCGCTATTCTCTCTGCGTGGCGGCGACCACGCCGAATTCCGTCGCCGCATCGAACTCAGCCGCCGCTATGCACCGCTGCCCCGGCGCAAGGATGCGGTGATGCGCAATGTACTCTACCGGCTTCGCGCGGCGCCGCGGCTGTCGAAGTCTCTGTTGCGCCTTAAGGACGGACTGTGGCGACTGCGCATGCGTCGCGGCCGCGCCAATGCACCGGGAGTGGAGGCGTGAGGGTTCTCTATCTTTCATACACGGGACTGTTGGAGCCGCTCGGCCAGTCACAGGTTCTGGCCTATCTGAAGGTGCTGTCGCGCGCGCACAGCATTACCTTGATCAGCTACGAGAAGGCCGCGGACCTCGCCGACGAAGCCGCCATGCGGACGCAACGCGAGGTCTGTGAGACCTACGGCATTACCTGGATTCCACGTCGCTATCATCAACGGCCGCGTCTGCTCGCGACGGCGTGGGACATGTTGGCCTTCTTCTTCATCGCTCTGACGCACGCCGGCCGTGTCGACGTCATCCATGCGCGCGCCTATATCGCCTCATTCGTGGCGCTGGCGGTGCGCACGCTTACCGGCAAGCCCTTCATCTTCGACATGCGCGCCATCTGGCCCGAGGAAATGGTCGTAGCCGGCCGGCTCGATTCGCGTTCGGCCATGTATCGTCTGCTGAAGTGGGGTGAACGGCAGTGCCTGTTGAAGTCCGGCGCGGTCGTCTCACTCACCCATGCCGCCCTGCCCTACCTGCGGGAGCGCGCGGGCGCCGCGAGCGAGAGAATTCGCTTTTCCGTGATCCCGACGTGCGCGGATCTCCACCGGTTCACTCCGGCAAGCGACGATGCAGCCACGCGCGCCATCGGCTCGATCGGTACGGTGATGAGCGGCTGGTACCGCTTTCCGTGGCTGACCGCCTTCTTCCGGGCGGTGACGCGTCGCCTTCCCGACCAACCGCTCGTTATCGTGACCCGCGAAGACACGGAAGCGATCCGCGCGGCTGCGGAATCAGAGGGCGTCGCGGTCGACCGGCTGCGCGTCTACGGCGTCAACTTCGCCCAGTCGCCGGACGCGATGCGCGGCTTGCGCGCGGTGGCGGTCTTCCTGGAGACGGGCCTGGCCAAGCTCGGCAGTTGCCCGACCCGCATGGGCGAAGCCTTGGGTTGCGGCCTGCCGGTGATCGCTAATTCCGGCGTCGGCGACGTGGCCGACATCGTGCGCGCCCACAGTGTCGGCGTATTGGTCGAAGACGCAAGCGACGAAGCCATGGATCGCGCCGTCGCGGATTTGTTGGCGCTATGCGAAGACCCTGAATTGGCGAACCGGTGCCGGGGCATCGCCGAAGACCTCTTCTCACTGGAGAGCGGCGCTGAAACCTACGACCAGCTCTATCGTGAGCTCGCACCTGCCGCGTCCTAGAGCACCGTGTACTAGGGTTTGCGGCCGACCACATTGGCGCCGGGGTTAGGCAGGCGTCGCAGATCCGCGAGACCGCCTTCGCCGAGCGCGCGTTCGATCTCGCCCTGGGTCTGTGGCCGATCGTAATACGGCGACAGCATGTCGAAGGTGTCGAGCACCGCCCAGTCGTAGCGCTGCCTGCGCGTGAGCGCCGTCTCGCGCACGTAGTTCGCCACCGGGATCACAAATTCGAAGGCGCGGCCGAGTCCCGGAATGCGAAACGCCAGATCGGTGAGCGGGAACACCACCGGCATCACGCCGCGAATGGCGGCAAGCAGATGTTCCTTCTTCATCCGCCGCGTCAGCGGTCGGACGAGGTACTTGCCGTTCAACCGTGTCCAGGGCTTGCGCTCGTAGACGGTCACTGCGGCTTCGCCGCCGGCTTTCAGCAGCGGCGGTATGGCGCGCATGACGCCCTGTGGATCCGGCGTGTGCTGGATGACGCCGATGCAATAGACGAAGTCGAGGCTTTCGTGCTTGAACGGCGGCTCGAGCGCGCTCGCCTGCACCAGATGGACGTTGGGGGCGGCGGCCATGGTCTTGGCGGCTGCGTCTATCGCCGACGAGATGTCGAGGCCGATCAGTTCGGCGCCGGATTTGGCGGCGGCTTCGAGAAAGCGGCCGGCCCCGCAGCCGACGTCGAGCACCCAGCGGCCGGCGAGCTGTTGCGGCGTCCAGTCGGTCTCGCTCCACAGGCGGCGTGCGGAAAGCTCCGTACCGTTGGTCTGGTCGATCTGTTCGGTGCGGAACAGGTTCCACTGATAGCCGAACGAGTCGGCATAGTTCTCGCGCGGCACGAAGCGCGGGATCGCGTCTTCGATGGGGTAGACCGCGGCGCAGCCCCGGCAGGTCAGCCGCCCCTCGATCACGGCGTCGCCTTCGCTGCGCTCCGCCTCGCAGGCGAGATCGTCCTTGCACGTGGGGCAGGCCAGAACGTCGAGGAGCTTCAGTCGCATCCGGTCCCTTCCCTACGCCATGCTTCGCAAGAGCTGCACATAGCGGTCCTTCTGGGAATCGAAGGAGAAGCGCTCGACCACCGTCTCACGGCCGCGTTTTCCGAACTGCTCGCGCAGCCCGGCGTCTTCGACGAGAGTCGACAGTTTCGCCACCCATTCATCATCGGTTGTCGCGCTGAAACCGTTCACGCCTTCCTCCACGATATCGGCGTTGACGCCGACCGGCGAGACCACCGGCGCAATGGCGAGCGACATATAGAGCAGCGCCTTGAAGCCGCACTTGCCTCGAGTCCACGGATCGTCGGGCAGGGGCATCAGGCCGATGTCGAGCTCCGCGGTGTCCTCCACCTCGGCGGCTTCGCGCCAGGCAAGGCCCTTTACGTCGAGAGCCGGGTTCTCGTAGGACGCGTCGCCCATCACCTTGAAATAGATGCGATCGCCGAAGCGTTGCTTGAGACGGGCGAGCGCCGGCGTCAGGGCGTCGAAATAGGGCACCGTCGAAGGGCTGCCGCTCCAGCCGATACAGACGCGGTCGCGCGGCGGATGGGCGCGCGGCGCGTGGCTCGCGGTGTCCAGGGTCGTCGGGATCACATGGACGTTGTCGTTGTACGCGGCGGCGTACTCGGCCAGATAACGATTGCCCACGAACACCATGTCGCTGCGCCGCAGGATTTGCGGGACCTTCGACCGACCTCCGCGCAGAAAGGCCAGTATGCCGTTTGCCTCCGAAACGCCTTGCAGCCAGATCGCGTCATCGAAGTCGAAGACGAGTTTGGCTCGCGACGCCGCCAGCAGGCGCTCGATGATCGCGGTGTTGATCATCAGGGCTTCGCGAAAAACGAAGATTATGTCGTAGCGCCCCGCCGCCAGGACGTCGCGCAGACGCACAGCGACGCTCTTCATCAGGATCCCGAACTTCGCCGCGTACCGACCTGACGCATAGAGTACGCGATCGTCGGCTTCGGAAATCAGGTAGGAGAAGTCACAGTCGAAACCGTTGTCGCGCAGGTACGGAATATATTGTTCGAACCGGAAGCGCTGGCCCGGCGAACGCCTTGGTCGGTGCATGGTGACGAACAGAATCCGCATGCCCGGCCTCAAGCCGCGGGATCGGACGATTGGATCGTCGGCGAGGACTTTGCCTTTACGCCGACGGCGATCCAGTACGGCTCTCCTTCCGAGAATTGCAGGTCGACCAAGCCTGCCTGTGTCATCATTCCGGCGATCTGTGCTCGAGTGAACCGTTGCTCGAGGCGCGTTCCGAAGCGATCCAAAGCATCGGTGCGCATCGTATAGTAGCTCGCGTCCTTATAGGCCGAGAGCGGGATCGTGCGATCGGGGAAGGCGCGCGCGAGTCGCGCGAGCGGCCAGTACACGACCGCTGCGATCAGGCCGCACACGGCGTGCTTCAGCGGCGACGGCAGGCGGCTCGTAATCTGGCGAACCAGATCGGCGCAACGCCAGACCGCACGAAACCACGCCGGCCGGGTCTCCAGGGCGTAGTAGAGATAAACCAGGAACGGCGCGCCGGGCTTCAATTTGGCGGTGCAGGCGCTAAGCGCCCCCTGAGTGTCGGGCACATGATGCAGCACCCCCAGCGAATAGCCGAAGTCCATCGAACCGTCGGGGAAAGGAAGGTCGCCGACGCTTGCCTCGCAGAAGCTCACGTTCGAGTGGTCCTGCAGATTTCGGCGGGCAACGTTCAGCGCCGCTGCGCTGGCGTCGACGCAGCAGAGCTTGCCGACCCGAGGCGCGACGAGCCGCGCCCAGCGACCGCTCCCGCAGCCCGCATCGAACCCCGCGGCGCCGGAAGGCAGGGCATCCCACGGGAAGATCGAGAAATAGCCGTTGAACAGTCTCTGCAGTTCGGCGGCAGGCAAGCCGGATTGATCGAACGCCGCCCACTCGCGACCGAAGTCGCCGACGACGCGGGCGTCCATGTTCGACGTGCCGCCGCACGGGGAGATCGGCGACGTCTGTTCAGGGGCGGCGGCGCCTGCTTGACCCAGCTTCACCATGACTGCGCGCACCTTCCGGATCGCTCATCATTTCAGAGTCGCGCGTCGACGCTGTCGCGCGGAAGCGCTGACTTGACATCGTAGAGCACTGCGCCGGGGCGTCCATAGGCGCGCAAGGCGTCCGCGCCCAGGTCGACGAACTCGCGATGGGCCACGGCGAGCACCACCGCGTCATAGACGCCCTTGCCGGGCGCGTCGGTCAGCTCGACGCCGTATTCGTGGACCGCATCGTCTGCGCAGATCCAGGGGTCGTGGACGTCCACCGTCACGCCGTACTGACGAAGCGCCTGGATGATGTCGATTACGCGCGTGTTGCGAATGTCGGGACAGTTTTCCTTGAACGCAAAGCCCAACAACAGGACCCGCGCGCCAACGGCGTTGATCTTGCGCCGCGCCATCAGGCGCAACACCTGATCGGCCACATAGTCGCCCATGGCGTCGTTGATC
This sequence comes from Caulobacteraceae bacterium, assembly GCA_035551675.1. GTDB lineage: Bacteria > Pseudomonadota > Alphaproteobacteria > Caulobacterales > Caulobacteraceae > JAFECT01. Next base: position 23,536 of record DASZMV010000083.1, read on the forward strand.
CGCCGGCCCGCCAGGATCATCTGGGCGTGGTAGCCGATCTCCTGAGCCTTGTAGGTCAGATAGTAGGGATCGACGCCGATGCAGTGGCCGCCGACCAGGCCCGGACGAAAGGGCAGGAAGTTCCACTTCGAACCCGCCGCCTCCAACACCTCCAGGCTGTCGATGCCGAGGCGGTTGAAGATCATGGCCAGCTCGTTGATCAGGGCAATGTTCACGTCGCGCTGGGTGTTCTCGATCACCTTGGCGGCTTCGGCGACACGGATGGAGCTGGTCTTGTGCGTGCCGGCCGGCACGATCGAGGCATAGAGCGCATCGACGAAATCGGCGGTCTCGGGCGTCGAGCCGGAGGTGACCTTGACGATGGTGGTGAGCTGGTGCTTGCGGTCGCCGGGATTGATGCGTTCGGGGCTGTAACCGCAGAAGAAGTCGGTGTTGAACTTCAGCTGCGATTCCGCCTCGAGCACCGGCACGCAGACCTCTTCGGTGGCGCCCGGATAGACGGTGGACTCATAGACCACCACGTCGCCCTTTTTCAGCAGGCGGCCTACCGTGCGGGTGGCGTCGAGCAGGGGGCCGAGATCCGGCGTGCGCGCGGCGTCCACCGGCGTGGGGACGGTGACGATGAAGACGGTGCATCGGGCAAGCGCCTCGGGCGCGTCGCTGACCGAGAGACGGGTCGCGCGGCCGATGGTTTCTGCGTCGGTTTCGCGCGTGCGGTCATGGCCGTCGCGCAACTCGTTCACGCGCGTGGAGTTATAGTCGTAGCCCACGGTGTCGTAGAGGCGGCCGAACTCCACCGCCAGCGGCAGGCCGACATAACCCAGGCCGATCACCCCGATCCGGGCGTCCTTGACGTCGACCATACTTGCGTCCAGCCCTGTGTAATCCGTTTGTCGGGACGACGTAGACCAGGACGCGGTTTGCGCCAAGCCCTCTCCGTCGCGCTCAAAATCTCTTTGCCGCCAAGCCGTTGATGAGCGTTCAGCGAACAAGGCTCTCGCTGTCTAGGGCAGTAACAGGTTCCCGTAAGGCTTCCAGCACCAGGAGTTGTTCGCGAACGCAAACCAGACAACCATCAGGGCGGCCGTCGCAATGACCGCAGCCAGGGAAATCCAAAGCCCAAGGCGGCGTCCGTAGATGTCGGGCAGTCGCGCGAACACGGCCGCCTGGTAGGGCAACAGGTACAGACTCATGCGATCGGCGGCGACCGGCTCGACGAAGGCGAACGGGAAAGCGGCGACCGCAGCCAGCGACAGAACGAAATAGAGGCGAATGTCGTCGTACTTCTCGCGCCAACGCTTGCGGCATAGGAAAAACACTGCCGCCGCACCGAGATTCAAACCCAGCCGATAGATGGCGGCGGCGCCCTCGCCTTCCCACTCGGCGTTGCCGATGTAGTTGTGGGTGAGCGTGTCGAGCTTTGAGGTCAGGAAAGCCGCCACCAGCGCCGCCGATACCGCGCCGCCGATAATCAGCGGGCCGACTCTGCGCGTGGGATCGATGATGATGGCGAGGGGCGCCATGATCACCGCGGTCTTGTGGAAGGTGGTGGCCAGCGCCACGAAGATCAGAAACTTGACCAGGTTGCGCTCGCCGAAGGCTGCGAAGGCCAGCATCAGGAAACCGATGGCCGCGGCTTGGCGGGTGAAACCCATGGCCACGACGATGATCAGCATCGGCACGGCGACCACGATGGTCAGCCAACGCAGCGGTTGCTTGCCCGCATAGGCGAACAAACCCCAGGTGAAGATCACGGCGCAGAAAAAATTCACGCCGTAGATGCCCAGGTTGAGCTTGAGACACAGCCAACTGACAAGGCCGTAGCCCGGGTCGGAGGCGATCTCCATCGCTTGCAGCGGGCCGGTGTAGTTCAGGTCGTCGATGTCGACGATGTAGTTGAACCAGTCGCAGCCGACGCGATACCGCAGACCGATCATCAGGATCAGCAGGATGGCGCCGAAACCGACGGCGACCTTGCGCGCGCCGCCGTTCAGGCGATAGGGCGCCATACCGGAAATCACCGGCGCGGCGAGCAGAATCCAGTAGCTCAGCATGCGGCGAGGTTCGTCGGTCTGATCATGACGCCGCGCGGTCGATGGCGAGACCGCTCCACCAGACGCCGCCGCCCTGGAAGCTCGCGCCGGGGTCGGCGACCAGTTCGAGCCATTGCGCGGCGCAGCCGCTTTGCGGTGTGTCGAAGCGTGTGGATCCGTCGGTCCACTGCCCCGCGCCGCCTGTCGGTGAGAGACGAGCGATGACCGGCCCGCCGTCGCAGCGCACCGTCCAGGCCAGGCCCGAGCGGCCGCCCGCGTCGCTGCGATTGCGTCCGTGCAGGACATAGCGACCCGGCGGCAGGGTGATGAGCTGCGCGGCCAGCGGCGCGGTCGGCGCGTCATAGAGGTGCACCGCCAAGGCGCGACGATGTCCGCCCGCGGGCGACGCCGTCATCTCGACCGCCCCGCCGTTCGGTTGATGCAGAGCCCAGTTGAAAGGCGCGGCGCCCGGCAAGCCGGTGAACGCCGGATCGTAGACGTAGCCAAGGCCCATCAGCGCGCTCGGCGGCAACGATTGGGTCCAGGTCAGATAGGCCTCGTCGTAGAGGTGACGATTGACCAGCGAAACCAGCACCTCTTCGAGCTCTATGTCCGACAGTTTCGCATGCGCCCGGTCGAGATCGGTGAGGATGGCCAGCAGCGGCGCGGGATCGGTGTTGGACTGGGCGAGGTCGGAGAGAAACGCTCCACGCCAGAACGGCGCGTCCGCGAACCGCTTGGTGATCTGGAGCCGCGCGGCGGGGTCGGAAACGACGGCGGAGACGAGATAGGGATCGATCTGTTTGGCCACCTGCGGATGGGTGCGCAGCAGAAGGTCGGCGTGACGGAAGGCGCGCGCCCAGTCGTGGCGCTTGAACCAATAGTCGAACAACCAGGCGTGGGATGGGCCGTCGCGGACGGAACGGTCGCCGGCGATCGTCATCAGTCTTAGCGCGCGATCGTCCTGACCCGCGCGTTCGGCGGCAAGCGCGAGCAGACGCACGGCGCCCACCTCCAATGGCGATCGATCGAGGGCGCGGCCGGCGAGATCGCGCACGCGGGCGGTGTCGGCGGACGTCGCGGCGGAAGCGAGCACGCGTTCACCGACGCCTTCCAAGGCGGCGCTGTCGTGCGGCCGAAACTGGAGCGCGCGACCGGGATGGTCGGCGGCCTGATCCTTGGCGACGGCGATCGAGATCACCTGGCGGCCGAGGTACAGCGTCGCGATGCACGCGACGACCAACACCGCCGCCTTCAGCCACAGCGGTCGCGTCAAGGCGCGGGGCTTCGTGTTTCCCGACTGGGACGGCGCCGCCCCGAGGCGGTCGCCCGCCGGCGCCGTGGTCATTTGCGCGTCGCCTCGATGCGCGGCTCGTTCGCGCCGTATCCGTAGCTGTAGGCGTAGGAATAGCCGTAGCCGTAGGCATAGCCGTAGCCGGCCTTACGCAGGCTGAACTTGTTGAGCACCGCGCCCAACAGATGCGCCTGACCGGTGAGCAGCCTCCGGATCGCCGCGCGCGCGAGACCACGACGCGTGGTCCCCGCCTCGATCACCAGCACCGTGCCGGACGTCACGCTCGCGAGCAGCGGCGCGTCCGCGAGGCCCATCACCGGCGGTCCGTCGATGACCACCAGATCGAACTGGTCGTCGGCCTTGGCGAGCAGGCCGCGCATCTTGCCGCTGGCCAACAACTCCGCCGGGTTCGGCGGCAGGGGGCCGCAGGGCAGGAGGAACAGATTCTGCCGGTCGGTCGCCTGCACCACGTCGAACAGGCTGGAGGCGCCGATGAGATAGTTCGACAAACCTGCGGTGTTGTCGCAGCTGACGAAGTGGTGCAGCGACGGATTGCGCAGATCGCCGTCGATGAGCAGTACGCGCATGCCCAGACGTGCGAAGTTTTGCGCCAGGGCGAGCGCGGTGGTCGACTTGCCTTCGGATGGCCGCGCGCTGGTGATCAGGAAGCTCTTCGGCACGCCGGTGTCGGTGGAGAATTGCAGCGCCGTGCGCACGGAATAGTAGGCTTCCGACAGCGCCGAACGCCCGTCCGCCAGCGCTTCCTTCGCGCCGACGCCCTTTTCAAGCACCGGGATCGAACCCAGCAGCGGCACGCCCAGCTTGGACTCCACGTCCTCAGGCACCTTGATCGAGTCGTCGAGATATTCGAGCCCGAAGGCCAGCAGTACGCCGAACACCAGGCCTGCGACGATCGCGGCCAGGACGTTCAGCAACGGCCGGGGCTGGTCGGGGTGGGTCGGCGTGGTCGCGCTGTCGACCTTGAACACGTTGTTGACAACCGCCGTGCCGGCGACGGCGAGCGCCTTGGCCTGCTGCAGCAGGCCATCGTAGAGCTGCTGATTGGTGTCCACCTCGCGCTGCAGGGTGTTGTCTTCGATCGAACGGTTCTTCAGGTCGAGCACCGACGACGTCAGGCCCGACACCTGGCCGCTCAGACCCGCTTCCTGTTTCTGCGCGACCTCGTACTGCTCGTGCAGCGACTCCTTGATATTGGCCACCTGGGCCTGGATCTGCTTGTCGGTCTCGTCGATCTGCGCCTTGATCTGCAGCATCGCGGGGAAGTCCGGCTTGTAGATCTTCAGCTTGTCCTGGTAGTCGCTCTCGAGCTGGGCCTTGCGCGCCTGCAGCGCCTGCACCGCGGGGTTGCCGAGCACGTCGGGCAGCGACATCACAGAAGCCGAGTTGGCCGTCTTCCACCGCTGTTCCGCCAGGATCCGCGCGCCCTTGGCCTGGGCCAGGGATTCGTTCAGCGTGCCCAGGCTCGCCGACGCGAGAGACTGGCCGCTGCTGGTGGTCTTGCCGTCGGCGCCGGTGGTCGTCGGACCGATATCCACGATGTGTTGGGCGGTCTGATAGGCGACCAGCTTCTTCTCGGAGTCTTCGAGCTTCTGCTTCTGGTCGGCCAGATGCGTGTCGAGGAACTGACGCGCATAGGCGGTGGCCTGGAAGCGCCGGTCGAGGTTCGACTCGATGTAGGCGTCCATGGTCGCATTGACGATGGCCGCCGCCAGCTGCGGATCGACACTGTCGTAGCTGATCCTCACCAAGCGCGAGCCGCGCACCGGCGTGACCTTCATGTGCGACATGAACTTCGCAATCGCGTGGCGGCGGCGGTAGTCGAAGGAACTGTTGAGTGGACTGTTAAACTGCGACCGCACGTGCAGGAAACCGAGCACCGGGGCGCCGGAAATCAGAAACTGCCCATTCGACGCGAGGTTCAGTTTGTTGACCACGCGCTCGGCCAGCGAACG
>DASZMV010000084.1:0-2307 GCA_035551675.1 Caulobacteraceae bacterium
CGTGGCCTTTGTGTAGGCGATGTCCTGCGCCGGGCCCGCCGCGACGGTTTCGGGGGCCGGGCTTCGGCTCTGGGCGCGAGTGAGGTCGGGCGAGGTCACGTTGGGCGAAGTCTCGGTTGAGTCGGCCAAGGAGTCTGGCGCAGGCCAGGGTGGACGGCGCTCGGGCCTTTAAGTTCCCGACTCATATGGGAACCGAAGCGCATGGCGCAGGTTCTTCGCCCAAGCAGATGACAATCAGGAGACGCGTCATGGCCCGCGAAGACTGGCAGGACCGCGAAGACGAACGCCGCCGCGCCGAATTGCGCGCCCGCGAGGATTTCGGTCAGGCCGACTATTCCGACGACTACGGCTATGACCCGCGGGACCGGGCGGGCTATCGGGTCGAGCGGGACATCCGTCCCTCGGTCGACGACTACGGCCAGGCGGACTACTCGACCGACTACGCCTACGATCCATCGCGCCGAAGCGCCTCGCGCCGCTATGAGGCCGACCGCGACTACGGTCGGCGCATGGACGAGGGCGACTATCGCCGCGCCGACCAGCCCCGTTCCTGGATGGATGGCGCGCGGGAAATGTTTTCGCCGTCGCCGCGTCCGCCGCGCCCCGAGACTCGCCCCGAAAGTCGCCCCGAGAGCCGCTTGGCGCGCACCCGACGCGGGCCCTCGGACCGGGTGCTGTGGGCGGTGATCGTCGAACGGCTGGAGGACGAGCGTGGTCTGGACCTGCGCGACCTGGAGGTCATCGTCGAGAACGCCGAGGTCACCCTGAACGGCACCGTGCGCCACAAGGCCGACAAGCGGCGGATCGAGGACGTGGCCGAGATCGATGGCGTGCGCCATGTGCAGAACAACCTGCGCCGCCGCGACCACACGCACTGGACCTTTCTCTAGGCCGCGGCGGGCAACCTTGGCCTGAGCTTGGGGTTCTAGTCTCCACGAGACGCAGAGGAGACACCCGATGCCCCGCAAGCAGACCGAAGAGGCCAAGCGCGCGTTCACGCACGGGTCGGGCGGCGCCAACGCCGACATGGCCGTGGAAGCCGCTCCGATCCACGAAGACCGTCACGTCGAGGTTCCGCACCACCGTGAGGCGGCCGAGCCGCTCAAACCCGGCGAGAAGCACGACCACATGGCCGCGCGCGAAAAGTCGGCCGAGGACCGGCAGGAAGCTCTCTTGGACGAGGCCATCGAAGAGACGTTCCCGGGCAGCGACCCGATCAGCCCAAAGCACATCACCTGATCCAGTTCAGCCGCGGCGGGTCCTTCGACGGACCCGCCGCCGCGTGCTAGCACTCGCGGCATGAAACTGCCGCCGCCCCGCATCGATCTTCGAGGCTTCACCGCCGTAAAGGTCGGCGTGCGGCGCTTCAGCATCGCCGATCCCTACTACTTCATCCTGGCCATGCGTTGGTCGACCTTCCTTGCGGTCGTGCTGGGGGTCTTCCTGACGACCAACCTGCTGTTCGCCACGCTCTACTGGGCGGCGCCGGGCTCCGTCGCCAACGCCCGCGCCGGCGCATTCGGCGACGCCTTCTTCTTCAGCATCGAGACGCTGGCGACCGTCGGCTACGGCGTCATGACGCCGGCCACCCTCTATGGCCACGTTGTGGCCTCGGCGGAGATCTTTGGGGGCATGTTCCTGACGGCGCTGACCACAGGCGCCTTCTTCGCCCGCTTCGCCCGGCCCACGGCGCGGATGGTGTTCAGCGACACCGCGGTCGTGGCGCCCTATCGCGGCGGCCAGGCCCTGATGATGCGGGTGGCCAGCCGGCGGCTGCAAGGCATCAGCGAAGCCCGGGCGAGGCTCAACTATTACCGCAACGAGCCCTATGGCGAGGGCCGTTTCCGCCGGTTCGACGAACTCAAGCTCGAACGCGTCAGCATTCCCGTGCTGACCCTGTCGTGGACCGTGATTCACGTTATCGACGAAGACAGCCCGCTGTTCGGCATGACCGACGAGCGCATGGCGGCCGAGGCGCCGGCGCTGATGCTGTCGATCAGCGGTTTTGACGAGGCCATCTCCTCGGTGGTCAACGACCGGCAGACCTACCGCCGCGAGAACATGCGCTTCGGCCATGTCTTCGTCGATGTGCTGCGCGACCTGCCGGACGGCATGATCGAACTGGACCTGACGCGCATTCACGACACCCATCCGGCGGTCGTGATCCAGGAGGTGCGCGAGTTGGAGCGTCAGGAGTCGGCGGTGAGGGCTTCGTAGGCCTCCTGGGCGCCTAGCCATTCAGCTTCCGCAGCGTCGACGGCGGCCCGGGCGCTGTCGCGGCGGCGGCCGAGATTGGCGGCCTTGGCG
>DASZMV010000085.1:0-10548 GCA_035551675.1 Caulobacteraceae bacterium
CCGGTGTGCGAACAGCAGGCGATCATGCCGACGTCGGCCATGGCGTCGAGCATCCGGCAACCCAGCTCGGTCAGGCCGCAATCCTCGTCCTGGCAGCCGCCGCCCGACTTGTTGTTCGAATTGTAGGCGATCAGCATCCAGCGGACGCCGAGGTCGTAATAGAGGCCGACTAGGCTCGGCTGGTCGTCGACCGCGCGCATGCCTTCGATGTCGAACAGGACCGCGAGCTTGCCCTCGGCCTTGGCGCGGCGGATCTCTTCGATCGAGCCCGCCAGGACGTATTGCCCCGGATGGCGTTTGACCCAGTCGCGCAGGGTCGCGGCCATGCGGACGTGGTCTTCGATCGACATCTCGCCGAAGCCGATGTTGAGGGTCACGGCGTCGACCCCGGCCTGGCGGCAGCGTTCGAGCTGGGGCAGGAAACTCTCGTCCTGGGGCCGGACGGGCATGCAGGCGTGATTGTCCCACACCACCTCGCGCGCCATCAGTTCGGCGATGCGAGGCGAAGCGGCCAGGGCAGGGGAAGCCATCCAAGTCTCCAGCGTATACGATCCGCGGACACTGGCGGCACGGCGGCGCTAAGGCAAGGGGCGGGCGCGCCCTGCGTCAGTGCTGCGACCTCAATGCTGCCAGGGCTTTTCGACCTTGCGCAGCCAGGCGCGGCTCTCTTCCAGAATGAACTTCTGCTCCTGCGAGCGGGTGAAGTTGGCCATGCCCGCTTCGTTCTTGCGCAGCGCGGCGCGATAGGTCTCGTAGTCGGCCAGGCTCTTGAAGGAGATCAGGGCAAAGGCTTCGTAGTTCGTGCCCTCGTGCGGCATCCAATAGCCGATCAGATCGCCGCCGCACTGGGGGATCACGTCGATCCACACCTGCGCATAGGCCTCGAACTCGGCCAGCTTGTAGGGGTCGAGCTTGTATTTGATGAAACAGGTGACGGTCGTCATGGGCGTGCGCTCCAAGATTTGGAGCGGGTGTAAGCGTCACGACGATAGGAAGGTTCGGCGCCCGCCGAATTGTCGCTCACTCACAATTCAGTCCGTCGCCCCCGGACTTGTTCCGGGGGCCCATCGTTCAGCTTGCTCCGAACCGCTGTGTTAATGCGCGTGCGAACCTGCAGCCGACAAAGCCATCGACCCTAACCATGGACCCCCGGAACAAGTCCGGGGGTGACGGACCAGAAAATTCAAGCGTCACCGCCCGTCCAGCAACCGGTGCACTTCCGACGTCGCGATCGCGCCGTCCAGCGACCCGAACGTCCCCCGCTCCTTCATCTCGCGCGCCGCGCGCACAAAGGCGCCCAGCGCGATGTTGCTGAGGCCCGAGCCCAGGCTGATGCGGCTTGCCCCGGCTTCGCTCAGTTCCGCGACGGAGTATTTCGCCAGCGGTCCCGCGGCCAGCACGTTCACCGGCTTCGACACCGACGCGCAGATCGTCCGCATGGCTTCGAGATCCGGCAGGTAGGGTGCGTAGAGCATGTCGGCGCCGGCTTTCTCGAACGCCTGCAGGCGTCGAATGGTGTCGTCGAGGTCGTTCACGCCGCGCAGGAAGTTCTCCGCGCGCGCGATGAGCACGAAGGGCGCCGCCTTGCCGCGCGCCGCCTCCACCGCAGCGGCGACGCGTTCGACCGCGTGGTTGAATTCATAGATCGGCTTTGACGGATCGCCGGTGGCGTCTTCGATCGAGCCGCCCGCCAACCCGACGTCCGCCGCGCGCTCGATGGTGATCGCCGCGTCCTTCGGATCAGGACCGAACCCGTTCTCCAGGTCCGCCGACACCGGCACGCCTGGCGCCGCCTCGATGATCTCGCGCGCGTTTTCGAGCACCCCGTCGCGTCCGGGCTGGCCGTCCTTCAGCCCCACCGCATGGGCGTAACCGGCGCTGGTGGTGGCGAGCGCCTCGAAGCCGAGCGCGGCCAGCATGCGCGCGCTGCCGCGGTCCCAGGGGTTGGGAATGACGAAGGCGCCCGGCGCTTCGTGGAGGGCCTGCAGGCGACGCGCGAGGTCCGCGCGCGAGGGGTGGGCGTCGCTCATCGGCGATCCTCCGGATGGGACGCGGCGGGGAGCGGCCGCGCTTGAGATGTCTGCGCGAACGGGTAGGGATGCAAGACCCGACGCTTCGGTCCTCACCGAAACGTCGCAGACGACGTGGGGCTACGGTCCGGCGCATGGAGAGTGGACGATGAAGACCGGTGCGCTCGCGGAAATCGGCGCCCTGGTGGGCGACCCGGGCCGGGCCAACATGCTGTTCGCCCTGGTGGACGGGCGTGCGCTGACCGCGCGTGAGCTCGCAGACCAGGCCGGGGTCACGCCGCAGACGGCGAGCGGGCATCTGTCGCGGCTGGTCGCCGCGGGACTGATCCGGGTCGAACCGCAGGGACGCCATCGCTACCATCGCCTCGCGTCGGCGGAGGTCGCCTCGATGCTCGAAGCCATGATGCAGGTGGCGAGTTTCGCGGAGCCGAAGAAGCCGCTGCGCCTGGGGCCGCGCGACGAGGCCATGCGCAAGGCGCGCAGCTGTTACGACCACCTCGCCGGACAGTTGGGCGTGGCGCTCGCCGACAGCCTGGTCGCGCGCAAGTTGGTCGAGCTCGACGGCGACGGCGGCGAAGTCACCCGCGCGGGCGAGCAATTCCTCATGACGTTCGGTATCGATGCGACGGCGCCGACGCGAGGCCGTCGCCCGTTCTGCCGTCCCTGCCTCGACTGGAGCGAGCGGCGCCCGCATCTCGCGGGCCATCTCGGCGCGCAACTGCTCGACCGCACGCTGGAACTCGGGTGGGTGAGACGCTTGAAGGACACGCGCGCCCTGGCCATCACGCCCAAAGGCCAGCAGGGCTTTCGCAAGACCTTCGACGTGTCGCTCTAGCGCGGCTAGGGTGGCGCGATGGCGACCGCGGACCTTGCCGACCTCCTCCAGCAGGCGCGACAGCTGTCGACGCCCGGTTCCTATGCCGAGGCGCTGAAGCTCTACGACCAGGCCCTGGCCGTGCAGCCGGCGCTTGCGCGGGCGCTGATCGGCGCCGGCCACTGTCTGACCGCCATAGGCCGGGTCGAGGAGGCGAGGCGGCGGTTCGAGGCGGCCCTGGTCGCCGCGCCCCAGAGCGTGGAAGCCCTCGGCGGGCTGGCCATGCTGTTGGTTCGCGCCGGCGCGGCGGCGCAGGCGCGTGAATTTGCCGAGCGCGCGCTCGAACGCGCGCCCGACGACGTGCAGTCGGGCGCCGCCGTCGCGGCCGCCGACGTGGCCGAGCGCCGGTTCGCCGAAGCGGAGGCACGACTGCGAACGTTGATACCGCGCGCATCGGGTGAGGGCTGGCGGGCGACCTTGCTGAACCTCCTGGGTGACGCGCTGGACGGTCTGGGGCGGCCGTCCGAAGCATGGCCGGCCTACGTCGAGGCGAAGACGGCGATGGTGCGGGCGCAGGCCGCGCGCATGGCGCCCATCGCCGAGGCCACCAGGGCGTCGATCGAGCGTCTCACCGGCTGGCTCGAAACCTTGCAGCCGAGCGGGTGGATGGACCCGAGCCGCTATCCGCCCGACCCGCGCGACGGCGCAGTGGGCCACGCCTTCCTCGTCGGGTATCCCCGTTCGGGCACGACGCTTCTGGAATACGTGCTGGGCGCGCATCCGCGCGTGCTCACGCTCGAGGAACGCCCGACGTTGGTCGAGGCCGAGCAGGCGCTGTTGCACGCCGACGGTGCGCTGCCGCGGCTCGCGACCCTGAGCGAGGCGGAGGTGGTGCGCCATCGCGCCGCCTACTGGCAGGCGGTGCGGCGCTGGGGCGGCGACGTGCGCGGACGGTTCGTGGTCGACAAGTCGCCGTTCAACAGCCTGGCGCTGCCGCTGATCGCGCGCCTGTTTCCCGACGCGCGCGTGCTGCTGTCGGTGCGCGATCCGCGCGACGTGGTGCTGAGCTGTTGCCGCAGGCTGTTCGCGCCCAACGGCCTGACCTACCTCATGCTGACGCCCGAAGGCGCCGCCGCGCTCTACAGCACCGCCATGTGGGTCGCACGTACGTCGCGCGACAAGCTCAAGCTGGCGCTGCGCGAGGCGCGCTACGAAACCCTGGTGGACGATCTCGAGGGCGAGGCGCGCCAGATTCTGACCTTCCTCGGACTCGACTGGGACCCGCGCGTGGCGGACTTCGCGCACGCGACCGGCGAACGCCTTATCGGCACGGCCAGCGGATCCCAAGTCAAACGCGGTCTCTATCGCGGCGGCGAGGGCCAGTGGCGCGCCTATCGCGAAGCCTTGGCGCCCGTCATGCCGGTGTTGGAGCCCTGGGTGCGGGCGTTCGGGTACCCGGCGGACTGAGCGCGCGGCCCGGCGCCGCGAGAGCGACGAGTCACGCGCGCGGGCGAGCAATTCCTCTCGACGTTCGGCATCGATGCGACGGCGCCGACTCCAACCCGCCGCCCGTTCTGCCATCCCTGTCAACCAACACGCGGGTCCTCATGGAAGGCGAACGCGTCGACAAGACGGAAGCCTGAGTCCAGATCGTGCTGACGGAAGAAAGAGCAGGCTGAACCGCAGTATCAATCTCACGCATCGACCGGCTTCCAGTCCGCGGCCTTCTTACGCGCCCGCGCGATCTCTGCGTCGGTCATCTTCTCCGCCACGGTGTCGAGATCGGCGGCGGCGGCGGCGCGATTTTCATCGTCGTTAGCGTAGCTGCGAAGCGCGATGCTGAGATACATATAGGCCGCGACCGCATCGCGACCGACGCCCTTGCCGTCGACGTAGAGCCGCCCAAGGGCCGCCAGGCCGTCCGGATCGTCCGAGTCCGCTGCCTTGCGATACCATTTCGCGGCTTGGGCAAAGTCCTGCGCGACGCCCTTGCCCGCGGCGTAGAGCAAACCGAGATCGTATTCCGCTTCGGATGAGCCGTTTTCAGCACCCTTCCGATACCAATGCAGTGCTGCGCCAGCGTCGGCGGCGACGCCCTTGCCGTCCTCGTACATGACGCCAAGTGTGGTTTCCGCATCGGCGTTGTTCTGGTCCGCGGCCTTGCGACACCACTTCAACGCCTCTGCATAGTTCTGTTTCACATCCCTCCCGCGATAATAGAGGTCGCCGAGACTGTACTGCGCATCCGCATCGCCCGCGGCTGCGGCGCCGCGATAAAGCATCAGCGCCTGCTCGAGATCGGGTTTCGTCCCGCGACCGAACCGGTACATGCGGGCGAGATTGTCGACGGCGGCCAGGTTGTTCGAGTCCGCGGCTTCCGCGTACCACGCGAACGCCGCCTTGTAGTCTTTCGTCACGCCCCGGCCGGTTTCATAGAGATAGCCAAGGCCGTTCTGCGCCGTCGCCTTTCCATGCTCCGCCGCCTTGCGCATCCATGCATAGGCCTGGCCCCAGTCCTGCGGAACGCCCGCGCCGTCCTCATAGGCGAAGGCGAGGTTCATGGCGCCGTCCGCATCTCCGCCGTCGGCGGCCTTGCGATACCAGCGCGCGCTCTCGGCGGCGTCCTTCCGCACGCCTTCACCGTAGCTGTAGAGCAGGCCGAGATTGTTCGCCCCGATGGGCTCGCCATGTTGGAAGGCGAGGCGATACCACCGGGCGGCTTCGGCATAGTCCTTCGTCAGCGCGCCGTCATCGTCATGCATCAGGCCGAGATAGAGCGCGCCGTCGCCCGAACCGGCGTACGCCGCTTTTCGGTACCAGCGCGCCGCTTCGGCCGCGTCCTTGGCGACGCCGTGGCCGTTCTCGGCGAGCTGGCCCAGTCCCACCATCGCCGGCGCGAAGCCCTGCTCCGCCGCTTTCCGATACCAGACGGCCGCTCGGGCGTAATCCGGCGGTACACCATTGCCGCCGCAATAGAGGTCGCCGAGATCGTTCTCCGCCTCGGCCTCGCCCTGTTCCGCCAGCGGCTGCGCCAGTTTGAGCACCGTCGGCCAATCGGCCCGCTTCACCGCGGCGCGAAGGTCGCCGATCGGCGCCGCGTGGCCCGCGCCCGCCAACAGCAACCCCGCCGCCGCAATCCCCACCGCCGTCACGTTCTTCAACGCCACTGTCGTCCCCAACCGCTAGCGCCATTCAACCTTGAGCGGACGGGGTTTGACAACGGGTATATGCGCTGAGCACGCGGACCGGCCGGGCAATTGAATGCGGCGCGACGCCAGCGATATGAGGGCTGGCAAGCGGTCCCAGCGGGAGCGCCCGCCCTTGACCCTCAACCCCTTAGCGCGTATAGGGCGCGCGCTTTCGAGGCCCGGGCCAGGCGATCGGTCCACGCTCCGAACAACATAATCTATGTGGGCTGTGCCCTCGCCGGAGCGTCCGAAGCGCGCGTTCCGGCACATTTTGTTGTTTGTAGACAAGGTCTTAGAGGCGCTGCAACCCCGGACGGCCCAGCCGGCCGTTCAAAAAGAAGGACCGGACGCCCCTCGGCCGAAAGGCACAGCGTCCCGCAAGGACAGAGAGACTTACATGCCGACGATCAACCAGCTCATCCGCAAGCCGCGCTCGCCGAAGGTGAAGCGCAACAAGGTGCCGGCGCTGAAGGGTTCGCCCCAGCGCCGCGGGGTCTGCACCCGCGTCTATACGACCACCCCGAAGAAGCCGAACTCGGCGCTTCGTAAGGTCGCCAAGGTGCGCCTGACCTCGGGCATCGAAGCGGTGTGCTACATCCCCGGCGAAGGTCACAACCTTCAGGAACACTCGGTCGTCCTGATCCGCGGCGGCCGCGTGAAGGACTTGCCGGGCGTGCGCTATCACATCCTGCGCGGCGTGCTCGACACGCAAGGCGTGAAGGACCGTCGTCAGCGCCGTTCGCACTACGGCGCCAAGCGTCCCAAGTGATCTGAACGCAGTGAAGATTATCCCCGCGTTCGAGCGGGGATCCAGAAAACAGAATTTAGAGAGAACACCCCATGTCCCGCCGTCGTCGCGCAGAGAAGCGAGAAGTTCTACCGGATCCCAAGTTCGGGGACCTCGTCGTGACCAAGTTCATGAACTACGTCATGTACGAAGGTAAGAAGGCCGTCGCCGAGAACATCGTCTACGGCGCCTTCGACATCATCGCCTCCAAGCGCAAGGACGTGACCGCGATCGAAGCGTTCCACGCCGCGCTCGACAACGTGGCGCCCGCCATCGAAGTGCGCTCGCGCCGGGTCGGCGGCGCCACCTATCAGGTGCCGGTGGAAGTTCGCCCCGACCGCCGTCGCGCGCTGGCCATCCGCTGGCTGGTGAACGCGGCGCGGGCGCGCGGCGAGAACACCATGACCGAGAAGCTCGCGGGCGAGCTGCTCGACGCGTCGAACAATCGCGGCACCGCGGTGAAGAAGCGCGAAGACACCCACAAGATGGCCGAGGCCAACCGGGCGTTCTCGCACTACCGCTGGTAGCCGCCGTCAAAACACAATCGCGACGCTTCCTCCCCGAACGTCCAGCTCATCGAGTTTCCCATGCCTCGCATTCACAAGATCGAAGATTACCGAAATTTCGGCATCATGGCGCACATCGATGCCGGCAAGACGACGACGACCGAGCGCATCCTCTACTACACCGGCAAGAGCCATAAGATCGGCGAAGTCCACGACGGCGCCGCGACCATGGACTGGATGGAGCAGGAGCAGGAGCGTGGCATCACCATTACGTCGGCCGCCACGACCGCGTTCTGGAACGACAAGCGCCTGAACATCATCGACACCCCCGGCCACGTCGACTTCACCATCGAAGTCGAGCGTTCGCTGCGCGTGCTCGACGGCGCGGTGGCGGTGCTCGACGGCAACCAGGGCGTCGAGCCCCAGACCGAAACCGTCTGGCGCCAGGCCGACCGCTACAACGTGCCGCGCATCGTGTTCGTCAACAAGATGGACAAGATCGGCGCCGACTTCGAAATGTGCCTGCGCACCATCCGCGAGCGCCTGGGCGTCAAGGCCGTGCCGATCCAACTGCCGATCGGCTCGGAAGCCGCCCTGAAGGGCATCGTCGACCTGGTTCGCATGAAGGCGGTCGTCTGGGAAGACGAAGGGCTGGGCGCGAAGTTCCACGACGAAGAGATTCCCGCGGACATGAAGACCGCCTGCGAGGAAGCGCGCCACTATCTGGTCGAGAACTCGGTTGAGCTCGACGACGAGGCGATGGAATCCTACCTCTCGGGCGAGGCGCCTTCGGAAGCGGTGCTGAAGAAGTGCATCCGTAAGGCGGTGCTCACCGGCGCCTTCTATCCGATCCTCGCCGGCTCGGCGTTCAAGAACAAGGGCGTGCAGCCGCTGCTCGACGCGGTGGTCGATTACCTGCCCTCGCCGGTGGACATTCCGCCGACGCCGGGCCTCGACTTCAAGACCGAAGAGCCGGTGGTGCGCAGGGCGTCCGACGACGAACCCGTCTCGGTGCTGGCGTTCAAGATCATGGACGACCCGTTCGTGGGCTCGCTCACCTTTTGCCGCATCTATTCCGGCGTGCTCTCGAGCGGCATGGGCCTGCTCAACTCGACGCGCGACAAGCGCGAGCGGGTCGGCCGCATGCTGCTGATGCACTCGAACAACCGCGAAGACATCAAGGAAGCCTTCGCCGGCGACATCGTCGCGCTCGCGGGTCTGAAGGACACGCGCACGGGCGACACCCTGTGCGATCCGGTGAAGTCGCCGGTGATCCCGGAAAAGATGGTGTTCCCCGATCCCGTGATCGAGATCGCCGTCGAACCCAAGTCGAAGGCCGACCAGGAAAAGCTCGGCGTCGCATTGGCCAAGATGGTCGCCGAAGATCCGTCCTTCACCGTCGTCACCGACCAGGAGTCGGGCCAGACGATCATGAAGGGCATGGGCGAGCTGCACCTCGACATCAAGATCGACATCCTGAAGCGCACCTATAAGGTCGAAGCCAACATCGGCGCGCCGCAGGTCGCCTATCGCGAGAGCCTTGGGCGCAAGACCGACATCGACTACACCCACAAGAAGCAGACCGGCGGCACGGGCCAGTTCGCCCGTATCAAGCTGATCTTCGAACCGGGTGAGCCCGGTTCGGGCTTCGTGTTCGAGTCGACCGTGGTCGGCGGCAACGTGCCCAAGGAATACATCCCCGGCGTGATCAAGGGCCTCGAGTCCGCCAAGGAAAACGGCCTGCTGGCCGGCTTCCCGGTGATCGACTTCAAGGCGACGCTTTACGACGGCGGCTATCACGACGTGGACTCCTCGGTCCTCGCGTTCGAAATCGCCGCGCGCGCGGCCTTCCGCGAACTTCGCGAAAAGGCTTCGCCCAAGCTGCTCGAGCCGATCATGAAGGTCGAGGTGCTGTCGCCGGACGAATATCTCGGCGACGTCATCGGCGACCTGAACAGCCGCCGCGGCCAGATCCAGGGCACCGACCAGCGCGGCAATGCCCAGGTGATCACCGCCTTCGTCCCGCTCGCCAACATGTTCGGCTATGTGTCGAACCTGCGCGGCATGTCGCAAGGCCGGGCCCAGTTCACCATGCAGTATGACCACTACGAGGCGGTGCCGCAGGCCGTCGCCGACGAAGTGATCAAGAAGTACGCCTAATCACCCCAACACCAACAACAACCAAGCTGATGGCCCATCGGGGCCGGAGTTAGAAGACAATGGCCAAGGAAAAGTTCAACCGTAACAAGCCGCACTGCAACATCGGCACGATTGGTCACGTGGACCACGGCAAGACGACGCTGACGGCGGCGATCACGATGGTGCTGGCGAAGTCGGGCGGCGCGACGGCGAAGAAGTACGCCGAGATCGACGCGGCGCCGGAAGAGAAGGCGCGCGGGATCACCATCAACACCGCCCACGTGGAATATGAGACGAAGAACCGTCACTACGCCCACGTCGATTGCCCCGGTCACGCCGACTACGTGAAGAACATGATCACCGGCGCCGCCCAGATGGACGGCGCGATCCTGGTGGTGTCGGCCGCCGACGGCCCGATGCCTCAGACCCGCGAGCACATCCTCCTGGCGCGCCAGGTCGGCGTGCCGGCTCTGGTGGTGTTCATGAACAAGGTCGACATGGTCGACGACGCGGAACTGCTCGACCTGGTCGAGATGGAAGTGCGTGAGCTCCTGAGCTCGTACAACTTCCCCGGCGACGACATTCCGATCGTGAAGGGCTCGGCCCTGGCGGCGGTGGAAGACCGCGATGCGCCGATGGGCGAGGACGCGATCCTGGAGCTGATGACCCAGGTCGACGCCTACATCCCCCAGCCCGATCGTCCCATCGACCTGCCGTTCCTGATGCCGGTGGAAGACGTGTTCTCGATCTCGGGCCGCGGCACGGTGGTGACCGGGCGGATCGAGCGCGGCATCGTCAAGGTCGGCGACGAAGTGGAGATCGTGGGTCTGCGCGACAGTCAGAAGACGACCTGCACCGGCGTGGAGATGTTCCGCAAGCTGCTGGACCAGGGCCAGGCCGGCGACAACGTCGGCGTCTTGCTGCGCGGCACCAAGCGTGAAGACGTCGAGCGCGGCCAGGTGCTGTGCAAGCCGGGCTCGATCACCCCGCACACCAAGTTCGTGGCCGAGGCCTATATCCTGACCAAGGAAGAGGGCGGTCGTCACACCCCGTTCTTCACCAACTATCGCCCGCAGTTCTACTT
>DASZMV010000086.1:0-47859 GCA_035551675.1 Caulobacteraceae bacterium
AGCACGCAGGTCAGGCCCTCGCGCGCGTCTTCGCCCGATAGCGAGACCTTTTCGCGCTTGGCCATGCCCGAGCTCTCGAGGTAGTTGCCGATCACCCGCGTCAGCGCGCCGCGAAACGCCGCCAGGTGCGTGCCGCCGTCCCGCTGCGGGATGTTGTTGGTGAAGCACAGCATGGTCTCGTGGTAGCTGTCGTTCCACCACAGCGCCAAATCCAATTCGACCTTCTCGCGGGAGCCTCGCACCACGATCGGCGTCTTCAGCAGCGGCTGTTTCGACTTGTCGAGGTGGCGCACGAAGGCTTCGAGGCCGCCGTCGTAGTGCATGATTTCTTCGAACGGCTCGGCGCCGCGCAGATCGGCCAGCTTCACCGTCACGCCGGAGTTCAGGAACGCCAGCTCGCGCAGGCGATGCTCCAGCGTCTTGCGGTCGAACTCGATCGTCTTGAAGGTCTGGGTCGACGGCAGGAAGGTCACCGCCGTGCCGGTCTTGAAGTTACCGTTCGGGAGCGTCGGCGCCGTGCCCGTGATGGCCAAGGGCGTCACCGCATCGCCGTGGGCGAAACGCATCTCATGCGTCATGCCGCCGCGCCAGATCTTCAGGTCGAGCCGCTCGCTCAGCGCGTTGACCACGCTGACGCCAACGCCGTGTAGGCCACCGGAGACCTTGTAGGAGTTCTGGTCGAATTTCCCGCCGGCGTGCAGCTGGGTCATGATGACCTCGGCGGCGGAGACCCCTTCCTCGTGGATGTCGGTGGGAATGCCGCGTCCGTCGTCGGCGACCGTGACCGAACCGTCGGCGTTCAGCGTCACCTCGACCAGGGTGGCCCAGCCGGCCAGCGCCTCGTCGACGGCGTTGTCGACGACTTCGTAGACCATGTGGTGCAGGCCCGAGCCGTCGTCGGTGTCGCCGATGTACATGCCCGGCCGCTTGCGCACCGCATCCAGGCCTTTGAGCACCTTGATCGAGTCCGCGCCGTAGTCGTCAGCGCCGTTTTGAGGGGCGCCGTTTTCGGCATCGCCGTTTTTGTTGTCAGCCATTTCAATCCACTGTGGTGAGGGCGCCGCGGTCGACGCGGACGCCCTGGGCGCGGCCCTTCAGGCCTTCAAAGAGCGCTTCTTCGGTGCCGGTCAGAAAAACCTGGAGCCCCAGCGCGGTGATTTCGTCGAAGAGCGCGGCCCGACGGAAGGGGTCCAGGTGGGCCGCCACCTCGTCCAGCAATAATATAGGATTCGGCTGCGAAATTGCACGCGAAAGCCGCGCCGCCTGGGCCAAAACCAAGTTCAAAATCAGGGCTTTTTGCTCGCCGGTCGAGCCTTCGGCGGCGGGACGTCCCCGCTCCCGGTGGCGGACCTCCAATTCGGTCCGATGCGGCCCGAAAAGCGAGCGGCCCGCGTCCGCGTCCCGGCCCCGCGAGGCGCGCATCCCGGCGGCGATCTCGGCGGCGATGGCCTGCGCCGCCTCACCCCGGGCGGCGGCCGTTTCCGCAGGGCCGGTGAGCGAGAGGTCGGCCTGGGGGAAGGGGCGGTCGGCGCGGGTCTCGATCTCGTCCTGCAGCGCCTGCAGGGTCCGCGCCCGGGCGCCGGCGGCCTGTGCGCCCGCGTCCCCCAGCCGCGCCTCCAGGGCGTTCAGCCAGGCCTCGTCCATGGGCCCGTCGGTGAGCAGACGCAGCCGCTCGCGCAGCGCCTTCTCGTAGGTCGAGACCGCGGTCGCGTGGGCGGGTTCGGCGGCGAAGGCCAGGCGGTCGAAGAAGCGCAGCCGATCGCTGCGCGCCTCCAGAAACAGGCGATCCTGCGCCGGCGTCAGCCAGACCAGCCGCAGGTGTTCGAGCAGGCGTCCCGGCGCCACCGTCTCCCCGTCGATGCGCACGGTGCGGCGCGCCGCCTTGGCGAACTCGATGCCGGTGCCGAGACGCGCTTCGTCGCCGGCCGCGTCGCCCGCGACGAGCGCCGACACCGCCCACGCGCGACCCTGCGCTTCGCCGCTTTCACGCCGTCCGACCTCGCCGACGGTGGCGTTGCGAAGGCCGCGTCCGGGCGCGAGGTAGGAAATCGCTTCGAGGAAGTTGGTCTTGCCCGCCCCGTTTTGCCCGAACAGATAGGCGGTCCCCTCGATCGCGAGCTCGGCGTGATCGTAGGAGCGAAAGTCGGTGAGCGAAACGCGGGTGAGAGCGGAGCGCATTAGAGCACGATGCGATCGGGCTGAGCCCGATCGTTGAATCGTGCTCTAAATTTTAGAATCTGAGCGCGCTGTGCCCGCAAAACCGGTTTCCACTATTGCGCAGCGCGCTCGGCGGCTCCGTCGTTACACCCGCAGCGGCATCAGCACATACTGCACGCCGCTGTCGGCCGGGTCGAGCACGAGGGTGGGCGAGGCGGGGTCGGCGAAGCGGAACTGCGCATCCTCGCCGCCGATCTGGCCGGCGACGTCGAGCAGATAGCGCGCGTTGAAGCCGATTTCGAAAGCCTCGCCGTCGTAATCGACCTCGACCTCTTCCACCGCCTGGCCGGCCTCGACGTTGCGCACGGTCAGGATGATCTTGCCGGGCTCGACGGCCAGTTTCACCGAACGCGCCTTCTCCGCGGAGATGGTGGCGACGCGGTCGACCGCCGCGGCGAACACGCCGGCGGGCACGCTCAACAAGCGGTCGTTGTCGCGCGGGATCACCCGCATGTAGTCGGGGAACGAGCCGTCGATCACCTTCGACGTCAGCGACGCGCGACCGAACTCGAAGCGCACCTTGGCGGCCGAGACCTGCACGTCCACCGGGCCCGAGCCGTCGTCGAGCAGGCGGCGCAGCTGGTCGACCGTCTTGCGCGGAATGATCACGCCGGGTCCGCCGATCGCGCCCTCGGGCGCATCCATCTCGGCCAGCGCGAGGCGGTGACCGTCGGTGGCGACCGCGCGCAGCTTGGCCTGACCGCCGTCGCTGACCGCGTGCAGGTACAGGCCGTTCAGATAGTAGCGTGTCTCTTCGGTGGAGATGGCGAAGCGCGTCTTGTCGATCAGCCGCACCAGATCGTCGCGCATGACCGAATAGCGCACCGACAGGCCGTCCGAAGACATAATCGGGAAGTCGCCTGCCGGCAGCACCGGCAGGGCGAAGCGCGAGCGTCCCGCCGACACCGCCAGGCGCGGATCGTCGCCGGCATATTTCAGCTCGACGTCGGCGCCCTCGGGCAGCTTGCGGATGATTTCGTAGAGGGTGTGCGCCGGCGCGGTGATCTGGCCCTGGCCGTTCACCACCGCCTCGGTCTCGTCGACGATCTCCATGTCGAGGTCGGTGGCGGCGAAGGACAGGCCGTCGCGATTGGCCGACAGCAGAAGGTTCGACAGGATCGGGATGGTATTGCGCCGCTCCACGACGCTTTGAACGTGTCCCAGGGCCTTCAGGAGCGCCGCGCGCTCGATCGTCAGCTGCATATCGTCGTGCCTTGCGACCGGCGACTCAGGCGTCTCGGGTCGGTTACGGGTGGGGCAGAGTAGCGAAAATCGGCGGGCGGGGAAGCCCCGCTGAACCCAGGGCGGATAAGGAACTGGAGCGGATAAGAAAACGGGGCCGCAACCGGCCCCGCCTCGGTTCGGCGGTCTTGGCCTAGCCGCGGAGCTTCCGGGTCAGGGCTTCCACGTCGCGGGCGATCTGCTCGTCGCTCCCCATCAGCTCGGTGATCCGATTCACCGCGTGGATGGCGGTGGTGTGGTCGCGCCCGCCGAAGCGGCGGCCGATATCGGGGTAGGACCGGGTGGTGAGCTGTTTGCAGAGGTACATGGCGATCTGGCGGGGGCGGGTGATGGCGCGGGTGCGCCGCTCGGACAGCAGGTCCGCCTGCTTGAGGCCGAAGTGATCGGCGACCACCTTCTGGGTTTCATCGACCGTGATCCGCCGCTCGCCGCCGCCGCGCAGATTGGGATGCAGCAGGCCCTGGGCCTCTTCCAGCGTCAACCGCGCCAGGCGCGAGCCGGCGCCGGCCACCAGCGTGTTCAGCGCCCCCTCGAGTTCGCGGATCGAACCCGGCACGCGGTCGGCCAGGAACTGCACGACTTCCGGCTTGGCCGGCAGGTCGACGGGCTGGCGTTGCGCCAGCGCCTTCAGCTTGCGCTCGACGATGCCGAGGCGCAGCGCGCGGTCGGCGGGCTCCACGGCGCAGACGAGGCCCGCGCCCAGGTGCGAACGCAGCCGCGCGTCCACGTCGGTGAGCAGCGACGGCGCCCGGTCCGCGGACAGCACGACGCGACGGTTGTCTTCGATCAGCGAGGTCAGGGTGTACAGCAACTCTTCCTGCGACACGGCCTTGCCGGCGACGAACTGCACGTCGTCGATCAACAGCATGTCGGCGGTGCGCAGGCTCTCCTTGAAGTCCTGCGTCGCGCGGTCGCGGATGGCGCGCACGAAGGTGGTCAGGAACCGCTCGGCGGTCAGATAGACGACCTTTGCGTCGGGGCGCAGTCGCTGGGCTTCCCAGGCGATGGCGTTGAGTAGGTGCGTCTTTCCGAAACCGTAGGGGCCATGGAAGAACACCGGCGTGAAGTGGCCGTCGGTCCACTTGGCGAGTTCGCGCGCCATGGCCAGCGCAAAGGCGTTGCCGTGACCGCTGACGAAAGTGTCGAAGGTCAGCCGCTCCTGCAGGCCCGAGCGGCCCGGACGCGCGCGGTCGGCGATCTCCACCACCTCGGCGGGCTCCGCCGGATCCGACGATTGCTGGGCGGATTGCGACGCGCCGAGCTGCGGCTCTTCGCCCTCGAACTCGGCCTTGGATTTGATCTTGAGCAGACGGCCGGCCGGGTCGTGCTTGACCCACAGGTCGCCGACGCGGTTCGCGAGGTTGCGGTTCAGCCAGTCGCGGCCGTAGCTGGTCTGGGTCACGAGGTAGATCGAGCCGGAGAAACTTTGGCGAACCACAGAGGGCGCGACGTAGGAGTTGAACGCGCCTTCACCCATCTCATTGCGCAGCGCCGCAGCAACCTTTGTCCACACCGCTTCCGGCGGTGCGCCCGTCTCGTGTGCTCTCACCGTATTGCCTCCAGCCCCTAGACACGTTTCCCCGACGCCGGGATTCCCTCCCGACGGAAACTTTTTTCAAAACAGACTTCTAGCGCCGTCGCGCGTCGCCCCGGACCCGCTCCGTTCATCCCTGCACGGACGAATGCGTTAGAGACCTCATAAGGACTCGTCGGCGGAGGGAGGTCAACGGGTCTGATTCGCTTGCGGCGTTAATAAATTGTTTGACTTGCTAACCGTCTCGCTCGCCTGGGGAAATTTAACCTTGGCGTGTGTGACAATCGGCTGTCGATTTATCCGCCTACGTTGCAAAATCAGACGAAGCGAAGGGTGTCTTCGCGTTGAAAAAACGACACTTCCGTGAAGCGCCTGTGACGCCCTGTCCGCCTTACGCGGCAGAGAGTTTCTTCAGTGCGGCATGCAGCCGCGACACTTTTCTCGAGCCCGTGTTTTTATGCATCACGCCCTTGGATACCGCGCGCATCAATTCGGACTGCGCCTCGGTGAAGGCGGTGGCCGCGGCCTTGGCGTCGCCGGCCTTCAGCGCGTCGTCGAATTTGCGCAGAAAGGTGCGCACGCGCGAGCGGCGCGCGGTGTTCACTTCGGTGCGGCGCGCGATCTTGCGGATCGCCTTCTTGGAGCCAGGCGTATTGGCCATGGTGGACCCTCTGAAACGGACAAGCGCCGCTACCGGAACGGCGGCGGCGCGGAAATTGGACGCGCGGATATAGCGAAAGGGGCCCGGTGGGTCAACAAGGCCATCTTTCGTTAGAAAGAGGCCAAAGCAAGATTTTGCTTGGGGTTCTTCGCCCTGCGGGGATGCCTCTACCCCTTATGGAAATTGGGCTTCCGCTTGGCCACGAAGGCGGCCATGCCTTCCTTCTGGCCCTCGGTCCCGAACAGCGAGTGGAACAGGCGGCGCTCGAAGCGGATTCCGTGGGTCAGCTCGGTTTCGAAGGCCGCGTTGACCATCTCCTTGGTGGCTCTCACGGCCATCGCGGGAAGGGCCGCTATCTTGGCCGCAGCCCCCTTGGCCTCCTCCATCAGCTTGTCCGTGGGAACCACCCGGCTGACCAGGCCCGAGCGCTCGGCCTCGGCGGCGTCCATCATCCGGGCGGTCAGGATCATGTCCATGGCCTTGGCCTTGCCCACCGCGCGAGGCAGGCGCTGGGTCCCGCCGGCGCCCGGGGATACGCCCAAGGTGATCTCCGGCTGGCCGAACTTGGCGTTCTCGGCCGCGATGATGAAGTCGCACATCATGGCCAGTTCGCAGCCGCCGCCCAGGGCATAGCCCGCCACCGCCGCGATCGTGGGGGTGCGCGCGCGGCTGATCGCCTCCCAGTTCCGGGTGATGAAGTCCTCGCGGTAGGCCGAGGCGTAGTCGTGGTCGATCATTTCCTTGATGTCGGCCCCGGCCGCGAAGGCCTTCTCCGATCCGGTGACCACGATGCAGCGGACGCCGTCGTCCTTGTCGAGCGCCTCGACGCACTCGGTCAGCTCGTCCATCAGTTTGTTGTTGAACGCGTTGAGCGCCTCAGGCCGGTTCAGCCGCACGATCGCATAGCCGTCCTCGCGCTCGAGGATCAGGGTCTCGAATTCGGTCTTCATGGCGGCCTCGCGCTAATCGGTCGCGCCGCTCTAGGCCGGTTCAGGCGAGGGGATCAAGGGTGAGGGCAGAAAGGGAAGAGAACCACGAAAAACACGAAAAGCACGAAAAGGGGTTGGCGACCGCGCCGCAGGCGCAATCAATTCGGAGAGGCGCTACGCGCCGGAGCATGTCTGCGGATCCGCGACATGTTCGTGTTTTTCGTGGTCAACCTTGCTTTCTTGACTCCGCTCAGCGCTGGCACTTCGGGCAGTAGAAGGTCGAGCGGCCGGCTTGGACGATGCGTTTGATGGTCCCGCCGCAGCCGCGGGTCAGGCACTTCTCGCCCTCGCGGCCGTAGGCCTTGAAGCGGTGCTGGAAATAGCCGAGTTCGCCGTCGGCGCCCGCGAAATCGCGCAGGGTCGAGCCGCCCGCCTCGATCGCCTCGGCGATCACCTTGCGCACGGTGACGCTCAGCGCTTCGAGCGCGTCGGGTTTCAGCTTTCCGGCCGGCTTCTTCGGCGAGATGTGCGAACGGTACAGCGCCTCGCACACATAGATGTTGCCGAGACCGGCGACGACGCGCTGGTCCAGCAGGGTCGCCTTCACGTTCTGTTTGCGGCCCGCGAACGCTTCCGCCAGGTGCTCGGCGTTGAATCCGTTGCCGAGCGGTTCGGGACCCAGGCCCTTGAACCACGGGTGCTCGTCGATCTCCGCCGTCGGGATCAGGTTCATGTAGCCGAAGCGTCGCGCGTCGGCGAAGCCGATCACGACGTTCTTGTCGGTCTCGAACACAAGGTGCTCGTGCTTGTCGTCATCCGGCGCGGTCATCGCGAACCGTCCCGGCGTCTTGGCGCCGACGGTGAATCGCCCGGTCATGCCCAGGTGCGTGGTCCAGGTCTCGCCGGTGTCGAGTTCGGCCATCAGGTATTTGGCGCGGCGCCCCAGGTTCACCACC
Organism: Caulobacteraceae bacterium; assembly: GCA_035551675.1. Lineage (GTDB taxonomy): Bacteria > Pseudomonadota > Alphaproteobacteria > Caulobacterales > Caulobacteraceae > JAFECT01. The sequence continues at coordinate 7,540 of DASZMV010000086.1, forward strand.
CGCGCACCGGTCAGCCGCTCGGCGAAGCGATCGGGCAGGGGAAAGCGCAGGTCGGGCCGACGCTGGATCACCCGCTTCAGCCGCGCGCCCTCAAGCGAGGGGCGCAGGCCCTGGCGGACAGTCTCGACCTCGGGAAGCTCAGGCATGGGGGCTCAGATAGAGACGAACGCGGCGGATGCGAAGGGCACAATGGGAAGCACGGAAAAAGAGGAGAACGGGGAGGACTCGGCGTTTCGAGCGCCAGACACCGCGCCGAAGGCGCAATAAATTCGAGGCGCAATAAATTCGAGGCGCGCGGGCGCGCGACCAGCGCCCTTCTTTCTCCCCTTCCTCCTCTTTCTCCTCTTCCTCCCTCTTTCCAAGTCTGAAAGGCTGGCCCAACCACCGCCGTCGGCCGCAAGGTCGTCCCCCGTTGTCATCCTCTCACCCCCCCATTAGGGTCGCGCCGGATTTTCTGGGCCCCCGATGACCACCCTCACCCTCGCCGACATCCAGGCCGCCGCCGCGCGGATCAAGGGCCATGTGGACCGCACGCCGACGCGATATTCGCGCCAGCTGTCGCAGCTCACCGGCGCGCAGGTATGGGTCAAGTTCGAGAACCTGCACTACACCGGCTCGTTCAAGGAGCGCGGCGCGCGCAATCGTCTGTCGGAGCTTTCGGACGACGAGAAGAGGCGTGGCGTCGTCGCCGCGTCGGCCGGCAATCACGCCTCGGCGCTCGCCTACCACGGCAAGCAGCTCGGCATTCCGGTCACCATCGTCATGCCGCACGGCACGCCGTTCGTGAAGGTCGACAAGACCCGCGGCTTCGGAGCCGACGTCGTCATCGAAGGCGCCGGGTTCGACGACGCGACCCGGCACGCGCTGAAACTGCGCGACGAGAAGGGTTACATTTTCGTCTCAGCCTTCGACGACATCGGGATCGTCACCGGCCAGGGCACCTGCGCGCTCGAATTCCTCGAGGACGCGCCCGAGCTCGAGGCGATGCTGATCCCCATCGGCGGCGGCGGCCTGATCGCCGGCTGCGCGACGGCGGCCAAGGCGATCAAGCCCGACATCAAGATCTTCGGCGTCGAGGCGGCGATGTATCCCTCGTTCCTGGCGCGCCGCCGCGGCGAGACGCCGCACACGGGCGGCCAGACCATCGCCGAAGGCATCGCCATCAAGGCGGTGGGCGACATCCCCTTCGCCATCGCCGATCCCCTGGTCGACGATATTCTGATCGTCGACGAAGCCGATTTCGAAGAGGGCGTGGCCTCCTATGCGACGGTCGAAAAGACCGTGGCCGAGGGCGCCGGCGCCGGCGGACTCGCGGCGCTCTTGCGCTACCCCGATCGGTTTGAGGACATGAAGGTCGGTCTCATCCTCGCCGGCGGCAACATCGACACGCGCATGCTCGCATCCGTGCTTCAGCGCGAGATGGTGCGCGAGAAGCGCATGGTGCTGTTCCGCGTCTATGCCGACGATCGTCCCGGCGTCCTCGCGGATATGAGCGCCGCCATCGCCAGCGTCGGCGGCAACATCTTAGACGTGGTGCACAACCGCCTGGCGCTGGAAGTGCCGGCCAAGGGCGCCGAATACGACATCATGATCGAAACGCGCGGAGAGCAGCATGCCGCCGAGATCGGCGCCGCGCTGAAGGAGAAGGGTTATGTCCTCAAGACCGCTTAGAGTTCTTACCGTCGCGGCGCTCGCCATCGCCGTCTGCGCCTGCGCTCCGCGCGGCCACACCCAGAGCCTGCCCGATCAGTCGGTGCAGAGCGCCGCGTTCCTGAAGAAGAACGGCGCCGCCGAGGGCGTGAAGACCCTGCCCGATGGACTTCAGATCAAGGTCGTCAAGTCCGGCCCCGCCGGCGGCGCGTCGGTGAAGGCCGGCGACGAGGTGAAGGTCATGTACGAAGGCGCGCTGATCGACGGCACGGTCTTCGACAGCTCCTACCAGCGCGGCGAACCCGACGTCTTCACCGTGGGCGAAGTGGTGCCCGCCTGGAACGAGGCGCTGGAGATGATGCACCCGGGCGATGTCTGGTACCTCTACGTGCCGCCGACGCTGGGCTACGGCGACCATGGCGCCGGCCCGATCCCGCCCAATGCGGTGATGGTGTTCAAGATCGAGCTGCTGGGCGTTCTGCCCCACGGCGGCGCCGGCGGCGCCCAGGGCTAGAGGTTCGCGCGGCTCCGACCTCAGCATCTAGCGGGCTGGGGACGATCTCTGGACAATCCATAGCGGTAAATCCCGACCATTTCGGTCGGTTTTCCCGCCCTGTTCGCTTTTCGTTCTTGATAGGGTCCGACAAATCCGCTTAGGTGTGTGGATAAGTGCCGTAGGTTGCGCCTGGGGGAAGGCTATGGTCGCGCGGGTTGTTTCAGTGGCGTTCGAAGGCGTCGACGCCCGCCGCGTGGACGTCGAGGTCCAGATGACCACGGCCGGCATGAACCCCAGCTTCAGCATCGTGGGCCTGGGCGACAAGGCGGTGGCCGAAAGCCGCGAGCGGGTTCGCGCCGCCTTCGCGGGCCTGGGTCTGGCGCTCCCGTCCAAGCGCATCGTGGTCAGCCTCGCGCCGGCGGACCTGCCCAAGGAGGGCAGCCACTTCGACCTCCCCATCGCGCTGTCGATCATGGCCTTCATGGGCGTTATCCCGCACGATGCGCTCGACGAATGGGCGGCGGTGGGCGAGCTGCGTCTGGATGGCCGCATCGCACCGGTGTCGGGCGCGCTGCCGGCCGCGGTGGCCGCGTCGAGTTTCGGTCTCGGCTTGATCTGTCCCGAAGAGAACGGCCCTGAAGCCGCCTGGGCCGGCGATGTCGCGATCCTTCCGCCGCGTTCGCTGATCGCGCTGGTGAACCATTTCCGCGGCGTGCAGGTGATGAGCGCGCCGCTGCCAGGTCCGCTCGTCCCGGGCGAAGCGTGGCTCGACCTGCGCGAAGTGAAGGGTCAGGAGCAGGCCAAGCGCGCACTGGAGATCGCCGCCGCCGGCGGACACAACCTCTTGTTCACCGGACCGCCGGGTTCGGGCAAGTCGATGCTGGCGCAGCGCCTGCCCGGCATCCTGCCGCCGCTCACCGCGCAGGAGTTGCTCGAGACCTCGATGGTGCATTCCATCGCGGGCCTGATCGCCAAGGGCCAGCTCACGCGCGCGCGGCCGTTTCGCGCGCCGCACCACTCCGCCAGCATGGCCGCCCTGGTCGGCGGCGGCGCCAAGGCCCGCCCCGGCGAGGTCAGCCTCGCGCACAACGGGGTGCTGTTTTTGGATGAACTTCCCGAGTTCGCGCCGCAGGTTTTGGATTCGCTGCGTCAGCCCCTGGAAACCGGTGAGGTCGTCGTCGCGCGCGCCAATCATCATGTGCGCTATCCCGCGCGCGTGCAGTTGATCGCCGCGCAGAATCCGTGCCGCTGCGGTCACGGCGGCGCCGGCAAGGGTCATTGCGGAAAGGCGCCGCGCTGTCAGCTCACCTACCAGGGGCGCATCTCGGGACCCTTGCTCGATCGCATCGACCTGCAGGTCGACGTCCCGCCGGTCACCGCTGCCGATCTGGCCTTGCCGCCGCCGGCGGAAGGCACCGCCGATGTCGCCGCCCGCGTCGCCCACGCGCGTGAGATGCAGGAACAGCGCGCCGGCGAACTCGGCTTCGGCGACGCCGCGCGGCTGAATTCGCTGCTCGCGGGTGAAGCCTTCGATCGCATCGCCACGCCCGACGAAGCCGGCAAGGCGCTGTTGAACCGCGCCGCTGAATTCGGCGGCCTCACCGCGCGCGGCTGGACCCGCACCCTGCGCCTCGCCCGCACTGTCGCCGATCTCGAAGGGTCGACGCCGGTCCTGCGTCGCCACGTGGCCGAGGCCCTGATCTACCGCCGCTCGATCGCCGACCACGGCGCCGCCGCGGTCAACGCTTGACGCCGGGCGCAGTACGGGTTCGGCGGCCTAAAGGTTTTCAGACATCTCGTCTGACGCAGCCGCTGACGGGTGATGCAGATACCTGCGTTCCCTATTGCGGTTGCTCTCTTGCATGAACACCTGCCAAAGCGGACCGGTGCGCTCCAGCGCGGCGTGATGACAGCGCAACGCGTCGAGTATTTCCACGGGCTGACAATCCTCGCTGGAATAGCTGCAACACATCACGATCCGTCGAGACTGCAGCAGATCATGCAGAAGCTTTTCGCATTCCATGAGCCAATCCCATTCGGTGCGCCTGACCGAACTCATGTCGCCCGCGATGCGAAGACCCTGGTGTCCGTCCGCCAACGCTTGCTCTTCGTGCTGCAAACAGCGCTGGAGGAATTCCTCGGCGGTGAGCGAACCCGGCTTCCCGTACCAATCCACGGCGTCCAAGATCCTGAGCTGGCCCGATGCCAGCCCATGATTCAATTCCGGGCTTTTTGCGATCTTCGTCGCGACGTCCTCCGCCGGAAACGACGACGAGGCGATCCATAGGCATCGTTCGTCATTGCCCAGTCCCGCAGCAAGGTAGGGTCCCAGGCTGTCGACCAGATCCTCACGAGAGGAACAGAACTGGCACATGTGAATGCCGTACGGAACTTGCCCGATCCCGGGTATTCCGCAGGTCGTGAGGTGCGACTTCATGCGCGCGCTCCCGCGGCATTCGCTGAGTCGTACTGTTTCGCCTTCGCCAGAACGTCTTCGAACAGCCGCGGTTGCGTCTCCTTGATCCAGAGCAGCATCGCCTGCGACGTCGGCACTCCGGAAGCGTCGCCAGACCACCCCATAAGCGACTGTAGCAGCGGACCCTGGATCGGGCCGAGGACCTCGGCGACGGCCCGGTTCACCGCGTTGCGGTGACCGGCATAGTCCCGCACCGGAATGACGTTGCGGTGCGTGTGGCATATATCTGCGAAAGCGCCGTCATAGATCCGGGGATCGTAATGATCCATCAGGAAAGAACAAAATCGCAATCGTTTCGTCGTGCGCGACTTCGTCAAAGTATTGTTCCAGTTTGTGAGACGCTTTTCCGTTCCCGTCGACATAGAGAACGTTGACCATTTCGCCCCACCACCGCACGGCGGAATATTTTCCATCGCGCTTGGCCTTGCGAATGGTTTCTCCCGCGAGCGGCTTGAATATTTTGCCGTCCGGCACGCCGCCTTTCATGAATTTGGGGAGCGTCTCGATCGCGTCCAGCAAAGTGAGTTGGCCCCGGTCGAACAGCTCGGGAATGTCGAAGCCTTTGCTCTCCAACCTGCCGGAGATGTTTCGCCAGTTGTCGCTGGTCGCGACCAAGATGATCGACTCGCCCCGCGCCAACCCTTCGGCGGCGAAATAGCTGATGGCCTCGCTGTAAAAATCGCCGTCCTGGTAAAGCTGGACTATATGTCCGTCCGGGCCCGGATCGGACAGAAGGCGTTTCCAATCTGTACTCATCCAGCGGGGATACCATGAGTTACAGGGAAGGGCGAGCCAGCGCTCTTGGAATGCTTGACCCCGGCCCCGGCGCTGTCACGCTGGACGTATGACCGATCCCTGCGCCCACGCCCCGCCGCCCAAGCCCGTAGAGCCGGGGCTCTATGTGGTGGCGACGCCGATCGGCAATCTGCGTGACATCACCCTGCGTGCTCTGGACGTGCTCGCCGCCGCCGACCTGGTGCTGGCCGAGGATACCCGGGTGACGGCGAAACTGTTGTCCGCCTATTCGCTGAAGAAGCGCGTCGAGCGCTACGACGACCACACCGGCGAACAGATGCGGCCGCGGGTGATCGCAGAGCTGCGCGCCGGCGCTTGCGTCGCGCTGGTGTCGGATGCGGGGACGCCGCTGGTGTCCGATCCCGGTTACAAGCTAGTGCGCTCAGCCCTCGAAACCGGCGCGCGAGTGCATCCGATTCCCGGACCCTCCGCGACGCTGGCGGCGCTGACGCTCGCGGGCCTGCCGACCGACCGGTTCCTGTTTGCCGGCTTCACGCCGGTGAAATCCGGCGCGCGGCGCGCGATGTTCGAGGAACTGCGCTCCGCGCGCGCGACGCTGGTGTTCTTCGAGACCGGGCCGCGCCTGCGCGCCTCGCTGGAGGACATGGCCGCGGTGTTCGGCGCGCGCGAAGCCGCGGTGACGCGCGAACTGACCAAGCTCTACGAAACCTGCGTGCGCGGCGATCTCGCAGCCCTCGCAACCGATCCGAGACTTGATTCGCCCAAGGGCGAGATCGTCGTCGTCGTCGGTCCGGGTGAAGACTCTCAGGCGAGCGAAGCCGACGCCGATGCGGCGCTCAGTGAAGCGCTCACCCGGCTGGGACCCGCGGACGCAGCGTCGGAAGTCGCCAAGGCGCTCGGCGTGCCGCGAAAGACGCTCTATCGACGCGCGCTCGAACTGAAAGGCCGCGTGTGATGGCGCCCCGCAGCGAAATCCGTCGCGAACGCGGACGTCTCGGGCGCGAAGAGGGACGCGCGGCGGAGATCGTCGCGGCGCTGCTGCTGATGGCGAAGGGTTACCAGATCCTTGGCTTCAGACTCCGCACCCGTCAGGGCGAGATCGACCTGTTGGCGCGACGCGGTCGCTGGCTCTGTGTGGTCGAGGTCAAGCGTCGCCGTACCGTGGAGCAGGCTTTACAGGCGATCACCCCGGTTCAGCGCCAGCGACTGTTGCTCGCGGGCCGCACCCTGGCCGATCGCAGGCCCTCCCTGCGACAACTCGACCTGCGTCTGGACCTGATCGCTCTGGCGCCGCGGCGATTTCCGAGACATCTTCGCGACATCCTCGCCGCCGGAGTCGACTGATCCCGGCGGCTCGGGGCGCGGAAGGGTGATTGGGGCTATGACCCGGGACGACGCCGAACGGACCCTGACCACGGCGGGGGAGACGCGTGACGCGGACTTCCCCCTGCTGGAGGCGACGATCGCCTGCGCGATTCATGAAACGCCGTTCCGCGATCCGGAACCGGTGCGCGCCTTGGCTGCGTCGTCAGCGTCGCGCCTGGCCGAACGGCTGCAGAGGGAGTCGCCCGACGAAGCGCTGGCCGAGACTCTCTCCGGCGACGGGCGCCTGAACGGCGATCTTCTCACCTTCGACGATCCCGCCAACACCGACATCATCGCAGTGGCGGAACGGCGGCGGGGAATCTCGGCGGCGCTCGGCGTCTTCTATCTGCACGCGGCGCGTCAGTCGGGCCTCAAGGCCGACGGCGTCGACTTCCCCAACCACTTCCTGCTGCGCGTCGAAACCTCCGAAGGTCCCGTCGCGCTCGATCCGTTCAGCCAAGGGCGCCTGGTGCTGCCGTCCGAGCTGACCCGCCGCGCGCTCCGCGCCGGCCTGACGCCCGACGTGGCCGACCGGCTCGACGTGCTGATGGCGCCCGTCTCCGACCGCCAGGTGCTGATCCGTCTGCAGGGCATGATCTTCGCCCGCGCCATCCGCTCGGGCGACTTCGAGGCGGCGGAGCGGTCCGCCCTGCGCCGCGCCCTGCTCGATCCGGACGACCACCGCCCCTGGCTCGACGTGGCCGGGGCGCGCGAGAAGCAAGGCGCCCTGACCGGGGCGCTCGAAGCCCTGGCCCGGGCCCAGCGCATCGACGGCGGGGCCGCCGCCGTGGCCCAGGCGGCGCGTGAGCGCGTGCGACTGCGCCTGAACTGACGCGAAAACATCGGGGACAGGTTATGGTGTCCCGACATGGCCTCTTTCCACCGCAGCTTTGGGACACCATAACCTGTCCCCAAACGCGGAGGCTCCATGTCCCTCAAAGTCGCGGTCCAGATGGACCCGATCGAGTCCGTCAACATCGAGGCGGACACTACCTTCATGCTGCTGATGGAGGCCCAGGCCCGCGGCCATGCGCTGTGGATCTACTATCCGCACCACCTGGCGCTGGAAAACGGGCGGCTCGGCGCGCGCGGTCGCAAGCTGTCGCTGCGCGCGACGAAGGGCGACCACGCCACCCTCGGCGAGATGGAACGCCTCGACCTGCACGCCATGGACGTGGTGCTGATGCGCCAGGACCCGCCCTTCGACATGGCCTATGTCACCGCGACCTACCTGCTGGAGATGATCCACCCCCACACTCTGGTGGTGAACGATCCGACCGAGGTCAGGAACGCGCCCGAGAAACTGTTCGCGCAACACTTCGCCGACCTGCAACCGCCGACGCTGATCAGTTGGGACACTGAGGCGCTGCTCGATTTTCAGGCGCGGCACGGCGACGTGGTGGTCAAGCCCGTGCACGGCGCCGCGGGCGGCGGCGTGGTGCGCCTGAAGAAAGGCGACCCCAACCTGGAGGCGCTCATGGAGCTGCACGTCGCCATCGGGCGCGATCCGGTGGTGATGCAGGCGTTCATACCCGCCGTATCCGCAGGCGACAAACGCATCATTCTTGTCGACGGCGAAGCGGTGGGCGCGATCAACCGCATACCAGCCAAGGGCGCGGTGCGCTCGAACCTGCGCGTCGGCGGCCGGGCCGAACCGGTCGAGCTCACCGCCCGCGACCGCGAAATCTGCGAGAGGGTCGGACCCGAACTGAAGAAGCGCGGCCTGCTCCTGGTGGGCCTCGACGTCATTGGCGACTACATGACCGAGATCAACGTCACCTCGCCCACCGGCGCCCAACAACTAAAACGCTTCGGCGGCGCCGATGCGGCGGTGGCGCTGTGGAACGTCATCGAGGCCAAGCGCGCGGCTCGATAGGAAAAGAGGGACCACGGACCCACACGGAAACACACGGACGGCGTCGAGTCTCCAGCGCGTTTTCTCGGGGGCGAAGCGCCAGTGCGAGTTGATGCGCCTGCGGCGCGAGTACCTTATTCCGTGTGTGTCCGTGTGGGCCCGTGGACTCTCTTGAGCCGGCTCGCAGCCCACGCAGCCGCGTCCCGAACTTGCTCAGACGGGTCGTCCAACAATCGTTCCGCGGAAACCCTCAGGGACGCGTCGCCCGAGTTGCCGATCGCGTAGAGGACGTTGCGGAGGAAGCGGTTGCGGCCGATGCGTTTGATCGGGGATTTCGCGAACAGCGCGCGGAACGCCGCGTCGTCCAACGCGGCGAGGTCGGCGAGGCGTGGTCTTCGCAAACCGTCGCGCGCCGCAAGTTTCATTTCGCGGCCTTCGCTCGCGAACTTGTTCCACGGACACACCGCCAAGCAGTCGTCGCAGCCGTAGATGCGGTTGCCCATGGCGATGCGATAGCGCTCGGGCCAGGGGCCGTCGTGTTCGATGGTGAGGTAGGAGAGACAGGCGCGGGCGTCGAGCTGGTAGGGGGCCGGAAAGGCGTCGGTCGGACAGACGTCGAGGCACGCGCGGCACGATCCGCAGTGATCGGTCTCGGGTTCGTCGGGTTTGAGATCGAGCGTGGTCAGGATCGATCCCAGAAACAGCCACGAGCCGAAGTCGCGCGACACCAGGTTGGTGTGCTTGCCCTGCCAGCCGACGCCGGCCTTCGCCGCCAGCGGCTTTTCCATCAGGGGCGCGGTGTCGACGAACACCTTGAGCTCGCAACCCGATGTCTGCGCCAGCCAGCGGCCGAGCTGTTTCAGGCGCTGCTTGATCAAGTCGTGATAGTCGTCGCCGCGCGCATAGACTGAGATCGACCCGGCGGACTTGTCTGCGAGCGAGGCCAGCGGGTTCTCGTCCGGCGCATAGTTGAGCCCGAGCACGATGGCGGACCGCGCGTCGGCCCACATGGCCCGCGGATGCGTACGCCGTTCCAGCGTCTCCTCCATCCAGGCCATGGTCCCGTGCCGCTCGGCCGCCACGAACGCACGCAGATGCTCCGCCGCGGGCCACGCCTCGTCCACCGACGCCAACCGGCACACATCGAACCCCAGCGCCAAGGCTTGGGCGCGGATGGCGGCTTCGAGCGTGGCTTCGGGTTCGGTCATGGACCTAATCTAGCGCATGGCGGCAGATGGCACGACCGGGGTGGCCGACGGATCGAACGGCGTCGCACGCTGCGCCGTAGGCGCCATTTTAGTAGAGCCCGCAGAGAAGCGCAGAGCCGGCGGTGGATGAAGCCCGCGGACAGCTCAATCTTCCTCTGCGTCCTCTATCCAAATTGGCGCTGCGCGCCGAGGCAAGCTCGCCGGGCGCAAAGCGAAACACTCCGTCCAGTCCCTGACACTCTTCTCGTCAGAAATCCAAGTCGTCGTAATGCGCCGACGGCGGCATGCCCGGTTGGCGGTCCGACAGCAGCGGTCGGAAACACGGTCGGGATTTCAGTTTCGAGTACCAAGTCTTCACCGCCGGAAAGCCGCCCCACGGAACCTCGCCGAAATAGTCCAGCACCGACAGATGCGCGCCGGCGGCGAAGTCGGCGAAGGTAAGGCGCCCGCAGGCGAGCCAGTCGCGCGCCTTCAGCAAGCCCTCGAAATGCATCAGGTGACGTTCGAGCGCGTCGCGGCCTTCGCGCACGGCGTTGGAATCTGGCGCGCCTAGACCCAACAGCCGCTTCTCCATCTTCTCGTGCAACAGGAGCGCGTTGACCTCCCAGTCGAACTTGCGTTCGAACCACTGCATCAGCCGCCGCGTCTCGGCGCGGTCGCTCGCGCGGCGGGGCATGAGCGCGGGTTCCGGCGTGGTGTCCTCGGCCCAACCCAGGATGGCGGCCGTCTCGCACAGCACCAGCCGGTCAGCGAGGTCGCCCACGACCAGGACCGGGGTCGCGCCCGATGGGCTCAGGGCCTCGAAGGCGGGACTGGGCTCCCACGGCTTCACGGTTGCGTCGGCGAACTCGATCTTCTTCTCGCCCAGGACCAGGCGCGCCAGGCGCGAGGCCGGATCGAGGGGGAAGTGGTGCAGGGTGCGGTTGGGCGTGGGAGCGTTCATGCGGTCGCTGGAGGAGCCGTTCGCGCGCACCATGGGGCACGCCCCTTAAGGGGTCGTTTACCGCGTTGCCCGCTGCGGGTTTCGCGCCACGGCGTTAAGCACTCAGGTCCCGGCCTTTCAGGCGTCGACGTGCGCGTGCTCGGCGAAGGCCCCGCCGTGGGGGGCCGCGCGGCCGCGGGGGTCCGGGTGGATGATGATGTCCGCGGCGGGATATTCCGCCAGGATGCGGTCCTCGGCCTCGATCATCACCTTGTGCGCCTCGTCCAGGGTCAGATGCGGGTCGAGGTCGGCATGCATCTGCATCATCACATAGGGGCCCGAGACACGGGTGCGCAGCTGGTGCACCCCGGTGATGCGCGGGTCCTTGGTGACGAGATCGACGATCTGGGCATGGGCCCCGGGCGGCAGGCTCTCGTCCATGAGCTGATAGGCGGACTGCCGAAATACGCCGACCGCGCCCCACAGAAAGGTCGCCGCCACCGCGAGTCCCGCGGCGCCGTCGAGCCACCTCAGATGCAGGAAGGTCGCGCCCGCGATCCCGACGAGCGCCACGAGGTTGGACAGCAGGTCCATGAAGTAATGCGCCCGGTCGCTCTCGACCGCGACCGATCCCGCGGACTTCAGCGCCCGCGTCTGCGCCATGAGCAGGCCCGCGGTCAGCACGATGGAGACCGCCATCACGGCCGTGCCCTCGCCGCCGTCGCCCACCGCTTGCGGGTGCAGCAGACGCAGCAAGGCCTCGCGCCCGACCAGGGCGCCGGAGGCGAAGACCAGGCCCGCCTGCAACAGCGACGCAAAGCTCTCCGCCTTGCCGTGGCCGAAGCGGTGCTCCGCGTCCGGCGGCGCGGCGGCGTAGCGGACCGCGAAAAAAGTCACCAGGGCGGCGACCAGGTCCAGCGTCGAGTCGGCCAGGGACGCGAACAGGGCGACCGACCCGCTGCGCTGCCAGACCACCGCCTTCAGGACGATCAACACCAGGGCGACCGTCACCGAATAGAGCGTCACGCGCCGGGTCGCCCGGGCGTACTGCTCGAGGTCGGCGGTTCCGTGGGCCGCCTTGGCGGAGGTGGGGACGGAGTCGGTCATGGGCGGCGGATTTATAACCTCCCGTCCCGGGCGCGTATCGCCACGAAAATGTCCATCCCCGCGATTATTCGATCAATCTTGATCATCCTCCGGTGTAAGCGTTGCCTATGTCGCGCAGTTGGATCCCCCGGACCGAGGTTCTCGAACGGCTCGGCGTGAAGGCCCAGACCCTCTACGCCTACGTCAGCCGTGGGCGGATCGCCGCCCGCCCCGACCCCGACGATCCCCGCCGCAGCCTCTACGCCGCCGAGGACGTGGAGCGCCTGCTCGACCGCACCCCCAAACAGGGAAAGCACGGCCAGGGCGCCGGCGGCGGCGGCGCCGCCGCGCGCGGCGAGGCGGTGGTGGAATCGGCCCTGACCACGGTGATCGACGGGCGCCTGTTCTTCCGCGGCCAGGATGCGGTGAAACTGGCCGAGACCGCGACCCTGGAACAGGGCGCGCGCATCCTGTGGGAGGGCGAAGAGGATCCGTTCGCCGAACTCAAGCCGCGCATCGACGTGAACTTCCCCGGCGGCCCGCGCGCCCGCGCCTTCGCCGCCCTCTCGCGCCGCGCCGAGGAAGACGCCGCCACCTCGGGCCGCAGTCCGCGCTCGCTCCGCCGCGAAGCCGCATCGGTGCTGAACGAACTGGTCGACGCGATCTCCGGCGGCGGCCCGCGTCTGTACCTGCACCAGCGGCTGTCGCGGGTGTGGAAGCTGTCGGAGAAGGACTCCCAGACCGTGCGCAAGGCGCTGGTCCTGGCCATGGACAGCGAGCTCAATGCGCCAACCCTGGCGACGCGGATGGCGGCATCCACCGGCGCGGCGCTCTCGGCCTGTTGTCTCGCGGGTCTGTCGGCGCTGTCGGGGCCGCTCTACGCGGGTCAGCTCGCCCAGGTCTACGCCTATGTGGCCGAGTCGCGCCGCGGCGCCGACGCCCGTTCCGCCGCGCGGCAACGCCTGGCGCTGGGGCTGGAAATTCCAGGCTTCGGCCATCCTCTGTTCCCTGACGGCGATCCGCGCGCGAAGGCGCTGATCGCCACCGCCGGCCTACCCGAGGACCTGCTCGACATCGTGCGCGTGGGCGAGGGCCTCACCGGCCAGGCGCCGAATTTCGACATGGCGCTGGCGCTGATCAGCCGCCATCTGGACCTGCCGCGTGACGGCGCCCTGGCGATCTATGTCGTCGGCCGGCTGGCCGGCTGGCTCGCCCACGCGTTGGAAGAGGTCACGCAAGGCTCGCCCATCCGCGCGCGATTGCGCTATGTGGGCGCGGAGCCCGAATTTGCGTGAGGCCGGAGACCCGGCCCGATTTCAGGCTGAAGTGGAGCGCGCATGCTGCCTGACTGGCTGAACGCCATCATCCTGGGAATCGTCGAGGGCCTGACCGAGTTCATCCCGGTGTCGTCGACCGCCATGCTGCTGTTGAGCGAACGCGCGCTCGGCCTGAACGTCGACAAGTGGGACGCCTTCACCGTCCTGATTCAACTCGGCGCGATCTTCGCGGTGGTGGCGCTCTATTTCCAGCGGCTGTGGTCGGTGGCGCTGCGTCTGCCGCACGATCCCAACGCGCGGCGTTTCGTGTTGAGCGTGCTGGTCGCCTTCTTCCCCGCCATGGTGCTGGGGGCGTTGCTGCACGACAAGATCGAGAAGCTGTTCACCACCACCTGGGTAATCGCGACTACGCTCTGCATCGGCGGCGTGGTCCTGTTGCTGATCGACCGGTTCAAACCCGCGCCCATGCGCGACGACGCCATGCGCCTGCCGCTGTCGACCTCGTTCTGGATCGGCGTGTTCCAGTGCCTGGCGATGATCCCCGGCACCTCGCGTTCCGGCGCCACCATCGTGGGCGCCATGTTGCAGCGGGTGGAGAAGCGGGCGGCGGCCGAGTTCTCGTTCTTTCTCGCCATCCCGACCATGGCGGGCGCCTTCGTATGGGACGCCTACAAGCACCGCGCCGAGCTGATGCACATGGACCATGTGTCGACCATCGCCATCGGCTTTGTGGTGTCGTTCATCGTCGGCGCCTTCGTGGTGAAGACCCTGCTCGACTTCGTGTCGCACTACGGTTTCGGCCCGTTCGGCTGGGCGCGCATCCTCATCGGCCTCGGCGTCTTCGGCCTCTACTTCAGCCACGTCTGGGCGTAGGGGCTCCGAGAGAAGAGAGTCCACGGACCACACGGACCACACGGACGCCGGGCTAACGGCGTGCAGCTGCCTTTTTTGACCACGAAAAACACGAAAAACACGAAAAGGCTGACTTCCGCGCCGCAGGCGCATTCCTGGAAGGGCGCTTCGCGCCGAAGGCTATTCGCGGGTACGCGACGCGTTCGTGCTTTTCGTGTTTTTCGTGGTCAACCTTTCTTCTTTCCGTGCTTTCCGTGTGGTCCGTGGACTCGCTTCCTAGGTCGGGACCGCGTCCGCGAACTGGCCGTCCTTGCGGTAGCGCCACAGGTAGGTCGGTACGATCGACTCCACATCCGCGGGCGTGATGCCCAGCGCAGCGAAGCCTTCGGCCTTGTCGCCGACGACGTTGTCGCTTTCGAGCAGCAGCGCCTGGTCCGAGGTGAGCATCGGCTTGAACGGGGTGATCGCCGCCTCGATGTCGCCCGCGATGCCGATCAGGCCCGCGATCGAACCCGGCACCGGTACGAGCAGTCGCGAACGGTGCGTCTCGCGCAGCAGGATCTGCATCAGTTCCTTGAACGTATAGACGCGCGGTCCGCCGAGCTCGAAGGTCTTGCCCGCCGTCGCATCGTCGTCGAGGCATTGCGCCACCGCACGGCCGACGTCGGCGACATAAGCGGGCTGGAACCGCGTCTTGCCGCCGCCGATCAGCGGCAGGGCCGGCGACCACCCGCTCATGGCGGCGAAGCGGTTGAAGAAATCGTCCTCGGGTCCGAACAGCACCGAGGGACGCAGCACCCGCGCGGACGCGATCTGCTTGCGCACCTGCGCTTCACCCTCGCCCTTGGTGCGCGCATAGACCGACGGCGCATCGGGATCGGCGCCGATTGCCGACACCTGGACGAATTTCGTGATCCCGCGCGCCGTAGCGGCCCCGGCGACGTTGCGGGCGCCTTCCACGTGGACGCGTTGGAAGCTGCGCTTGGGCGTCTGGTAGAGCACCCCCACCAGGTTCACGCAGGCCTCGGCGCCCTCCAGAGCCTGTTCGACCGTTTCGGGGACCCCGACATTGGCCTGAAACAGCTGGATCTGGCCCACGTCGCCCATGGGCCGCAGGCGATAGGCCAGGTTCGGCCGCCGGCAGGCGACCCGGATTCGCCACCCCCGCTTGGCCAGGGCGCGCACGACATAGCTCCCCAGAAAACCGGAGCCGCCGAACACCGTAACCAAGCCTTGCATGGGATTTTCCGTTCGCTCGCGAGGGAAGCCGGCCCCGGATAGACCAGGGGAGCCCGGCCCGCAACGGGCCGTTGACCCCCAAGGAGCGGCGCCCTATGTGTCCGGCCCTTCGACCCCCAGGCTTCGGCTTCGGGGCCGATGCCCAGGTGGCGGAATTGGTAGACGCGCTGGCTTCAGGTGCCAGTGGCCGAAAGGTCGTGGAGGTTCGAGTCCTCTCCTGGGCACCAGCCTTCGCGCTGCCGCGCTACGGCTCGGCATGCCGCGCCGGATCACCAGCACCTGGTTGCGCGGCCGCCTTCGACCTATCGTCCGACGTCGTTACTGGCGCGTCTCCGGCGACCGAGCGGGTTTGTACATCCGATAAATCTTCGAGAGACACACGGCGGCCAAGAAGCCGTTCCACGCGAGCAGCAGCCACTTCCGTTCCACCGCGAACATCGTCAAACCGCCCAAGCACACGACGACCAGCAGCGGGGCGAGAATCCACCGTTCGATCCACGATTTCGTCTGTGGTTTGAGCAGCGAAATGGTCAACAGGCCGCCGAAATACATGACCGCCACAGCGAGCAGCGGCGCAAGTCCCCAGACGATCGTGGTCATGGTCTCGGTCATCCCACCGGCTTGAAGTCCAAATGCTGGAAGTCGAAGCTGAAGTCGGCCAGCGGTGAAAACGGCTTCATCAGCACCTGCACGACCTTGCCGTCCTTCACCACGAAGCTCACCAACGCGTCCTCGCCGGAGTCCTTCGGGAAGTGAGTGCGGAAGCTGTCCGGGCCCCAGGGCTCGAGCACGCTCTTCCACACCGGCGTGGAGACGAAGTCGATGGCGAGCCCGCCGCCTTCGCGGCGCACCACCACATCGCCGTACCAGTTGTCGCGGTAGCGTCCGACGTAGGCGTCGATGGGCAGGCTCGGGCCGCCTGGGGGTTGTTTGTCGACCGCGTGATCCGACGCGGCCATCAGCTGCGCCTGCATCGCCGCGACCCGCGCCTTGCCGAGCGCCGCCCAATCGGTCTTCGGCGCGCCGAGCAGGTGGTCGAGGATAGCGTTGCGCAGCATCGTCGAGCCCGCGCCCTCGCAGTTGGAGAACACCACCACGCCGATGCCGCGGCGCGGAATCATCGCGGTCTGGGTGACCTGGCCCAGCAAGCCGCCGGAATGGGCGACCAGCCGCTCACCGCGGTAGTCCGAAATGAACCAGCCGAGCGCATAGGCCGACAACACCGAACGCGAGGGATCCTCCGGCGAGGGACCGTCGCTCATGCCGACGATGACCTGCGGCTTCCACATCTCGTCGGCTTGCTTTTCGCTCCAGATGCGCGCGCCGTCGGGCGCCTTGCCCTTGGCCAGTTGCGTCATCAACCAGCGCGCCTGGTCGGTGGCGCTCGCATTGATTCCGCCGGCGGGCGCGATCGCGGGGTTGTGCTCGCCGAGCGGCTTCACGATCTGCATCGTGCCGATACCCATCATCGAGCCCTTACGCTCGCCGTGGCGGCCTGCGACGTTGTCGGTGTGCAGGCTGTCGAGATTGGGAACGGCGTCGACCTCGCCGATCGGCTTCAACAGCCGCGACGCCACGAAGTCGGACCAGCTCATCCCCGCCACCCGCGCGATCAACACCCCGGCGACGGTATAAAGAATGTTGTCGTAGGCGTAGCCGCCACGGAACGGACGCGCCGGCTTCAGGAACTGCAGCGCGTGGATCGCGTCTTCCGCCGTGTGCGTCGTGTCGGGGAAGAACAGCAGGTCGCCGGCGCCGAGCGCGAGCCCGCTGCGATGGCAAAGCAGATCGCGCACGCTCATCATCTGAGTGACCGCGGGATCGTACATTTTGAATTCGGGCAGGTGCTTCACCACCGGGTCGTCCCAACCGACCTTGCCTTCGTCGACCAGGATCGACATGGCCGCACTGGTATAGGCCTTGGAGTTGGACGCGATGGCGAAGCGGGTGTGGGCGTCGACCAATTCGGGGCGGCCCATGGTGCGCACGCCGTAACCCTTGACCCACGGTTCGGGTCCCGCGCCGACGATCGCGACCCCAAAGCCCGGCGCGTCGAACGCGTGGCGCATGCGCTCGGCCTCGGCGTCGATGAAGGCGGGATCGAACCGGACCGCGGCGGCGTCGGCGGCGAAGGCGCGCGACAGCGGGAGGGCCGAGGCGGTCAGGCCGGCGGAGCCGACGGCGAACAGGCTGCGGCGGTTGAGGGCGGCGTGCGGCATGAGGAGTCCCCGATTTTCAAAAATAGAAACATCAGGGGCGGACGATTGCAACGGCCTCTCTTCGAACGCGCGACGCCTGGATTCTCAAAGGCTTGCCACCATGTTCAGGTCTGCTAGACATAGGGCCCGCACGCGCGCACAAAAAACTCTTTTATTTCAACATACTAAACGGACGCCGCTTTGACTGTGACCCTGCACATCGGAGACTTGCCGGACGGCCTCGATCTTGGGCCTGTCGTCGCGATCGATTCCGAGACCATGGGGTTACGGCTCCGGCGCGACCCGCTGTGCGTGGTGCAGCTGTCCTCCGGCGACGGGACCGCGCACGTCGTGAAGCTGAACCGGCCGGGCTACGACGCGCCCAATCTGAAGCGTCTGCTCAGCGATCCGAACGTGACCAAGCTGTTCCACTTCGGCCGCTTCGACATCGCCATGTTCGCCCTGCACCTGGGCGTCATCACGCGCCCGGTCTATTGCACGAAGATCGCCTCGAAGCTTGCGCGCACCTACACCGACAAGCACGGCTTGAAGGACGTCTGTCGCGAACTGCTCGGCGTCGAAATCTCCAAGACGCAGCAGAGCTCCGACTGGGGCGCCAAGGATTTGTCCCAGGAACAACTCGCCTACGCCGCGTCCGACGTGCTGCATCTGCACGCCTTGAAGAGCAAGCTCGACGCCATGCTGGAGCGCGAGGGCCGCGCGGAGCTGGCCCGCGCCTGTTTCGAGTTCCTGCCGTCGCGCGCCAGGCTCGATCTCGCGGGCTGGGAGGACGTGGATGTCTTCGCCCACGCCTGATCTGCCGGCCGACGATCGTGGCTTCGCGCCGCCGCCGGTGCGCCCCGAGGTGGACGCCGAACGCGTGCACAACGCCATGCGCCAGTGGCGCCGGCGCTCGAAGCTGATCCGATTCCTGCGCAAAGCGCTTCCGGTCGGCATCGCGCTGGTGTCGCTGTCGCTGGTCGGCTGGATCGGGGTGAAGTCGTTCATCGCCAACCTGCCCAATCTGGCGACCAACGGCGGCTCGGTGCGGATGACCAATCCGCGCTTCTACGGCCAGGACGACAAGGGCCGCTCCTACGTCATCGGCGGCAAGGAGGCGGTGCGTGACACCAGCGACGGCGGCCACGTGACCCTGACCGCCCCGGTGCTCAGGCTCTCCACCGGGCCGGAAAAGACGCTCGACATCTCGGCGCAGACTGGGATCTTCGACATCGCCTCGAAATTCGCCACCCTGAACAACAAGGTGCACCTGTTCGATTCGGGCTCGGGCTTTGTGTTCGACACCGCCGAGGCGGTGATCAATTCCAAGACCGGCGACGTGAACGGCAGCAAGCCCGTGTCGGGCCACGGGCCCTTGGGGGCGACGACGGCCTCGTCCTATGCCATTCTGGACCACGGGGCGAAGGTGGTGTTTATCGGCAATGTGCACTCCCACATTGTCCAGACAGGCGGCCCGGGCAGCGGGGACGCGAGGAAGCGACCATGAACAGGACCTTGATCATCGGACTGGCCGGCGCGGCAGCCCTCGTGATGGGCGCGGTCGCCGAGGCGCAGATTTCGCCCACCGGCGGCCCGATCGACATCTCCGCCGACCATGTCACGGCCGACAACAACGCCCACTCGGCCACCTATGAGGGCCACGTCGAGGCGCTGCAGGGCGGCAACCGCATGCGGTCCGACACCCTGAACGTCTTTTTCAAACAGCACGCGGGTACACCCGCGTCGTCGACCAAGAACGACGGTCCCGCCTCGAGCTGGGGCGGCATCGACCATCTGGAAGCGATCGGCAACGTCTATTTCGTGACGCCGACCCAGGTGATCCGCGGCGACCGCGCCGACTACACCCAGGCCACCGATACGCTGGTCGTCACCGGTCAGGTGGTGGTTACCCAGGGCGAGGACGTCATGCGCGGCACGCGACTGACCTACGTGCGCTCCACCGGCAAGAGCACCATGGATGCCGGCGGCGGCCGCGTGCGCACCATCTTTTACCCCGACAAGAAAACCAGCCCCGGCGCCTGAACCTCCTGAAACGCTGAAGATCGCAATGCCCGACGGAGACACTCAGCGCGTGGTGACGGAACCGGCGACGCCGAAAAAGGCCGCCGACAAGCAAGGTCTGTTCGTCGACAAGATCGGCAAGTCGTTTCGCGATCGCGTGGTGGTGCGCGACGTCAGCCTGCGTCTCAACCGCGGCGAGGTTGCGGGCCTGCTCGGCCCCAACGGCGCGGGCAAGACCACCTGTTTCTACATGATCACCGGGCTGATCCAGGCCGACTACGGCCACATCTTCCTGGATGGCGAGGACATCACCAACCAGCCCATGTACCAGCGCGCGCGGCTGGGCGTGGGCTATCTGCCCCAGGAAGCTTCGATCTTCCGCGGCATGAGCGTGGCAGAAAACGTGCTCGCGGTGGTCGAACTGCACGAGCGCGACCGCAAGAAGGCGCAGGTCGAGGTCGACCGGTTGCTCGAAGAACTGCGCATCTCGCACCTCAAGACCGCGCCGGCCGCGTCGCTGTCGGGCGGCGAGCGCCGCCGCTGCGAAATCGCCCGCGCGCTGGCGAGCGAGCCGGCCTTCATGCTGCTGGACGAACCCTTCGCCGGCATCGACCCCCTGGCCATCGCCGATATTCGCGACGTGATCGGCTATCTGCGCGACCGCGGCATCGGGGTCCTGATCACCGACCACAACGTGCGCGAGACCCTCGACATCATCGACCGCGCCTCGATCATCCACGCCGGCGAGGTTCTGTTCGAAGGCTCCCCCCAGGAAATCCTCGCCGACCCGGACGTGCGCCGTGTCTACCTGGGCGAGCGGTTCATCTAAGAAAAAATTGAACCACCAAGCGCACAAAGCACACCAAGGCTTTGCAGCCCAACGTCGCAGATGAACTAACCGTCCATTTTATTGCCCACGAAAAACACGAACGCGTCGCGTCTCCGCGGATTATCTTCGGCGCGAAGCGCCTATCGAATTGAAAGCGCCTACGGCGCAAGCTCTGCCTTTTTCGTGTTTTTCGTGGGCAAATCCTAGCGAAGCTCAGGCCGCCAACAACGCCTGCCGAGACCCCGCCACCTCTTGGTGCGCTTCGTGCGCTTGGTGGTTCATTTTCTTATCTTAGGTGGGCCCGAAGCCCTCCGTCTCCAGGACCTCGTTCGCCCTCTGTTAACGGTTGGGCGCGATGCTCAAGCAAGAAGCGGGCCAATCGGAGGCCCAATCTGTCGGGGGCTTGCGTGGCGCTCACTGCACGTCTGGAACTGCGGCAGGGCCAGTCCCTGGTCATCACGCCGCAGCTGCAGCAGGCGATCAAGCTGCTCCAGCTGTCCAATCTCGAGCTCGATGCCTTCGTCGAGGCCGAGCTCGAGCGTAATCCGCTGCTTCAACGCGACGAGACCGACCGCCAGCCGGACGCCGAAGACGCCGCGCCGCCGGTGGAGACCGACCGCCAGGAGCTGGAACTCACCGGCGCCGACGCGACCATGGCGGAGGCCTCGGTCGATGCGCGCGCCGACGACCTCTATTCCGACGAGGCGCGGGCGGACCAGGCCGCCGATCGCGCCGCCACTGAGAACGCCTCGACCGATCAGCCGCTGACCGACTGGAGCCGCGCGGGCCAGGGCGGCTCGATGGACCTCGACGGCGACGTTTTCGAGCGCATCGGCCAGCGCGAGAAGACCCTGACGGAGCACTTGGTCGAACAGGCGGCCATGTCCGGTTTCACTCCGGCCGAACACGCCATCGCGCTCGCCCTGATCGACGCTGTCGACGAAGGCGGCTATATGCGCGCGCCACTCGTCGAGATCGCCGAGCGTCTGGGCTGCGCCGAGGACGCGGTTGAGCGCGTGCTCGCCGTCTGCCACGGCTTCGAGCCGACCGGCGTGCTGGCGCGCAGCGTGCCCGAGTGCCTGGCGCTGCAGCTGAAAGAGATGAACCGCTTCGACCCGGCCATGGCGGCCCTGGTCGAGAACCTCGACCTCCTGGCGCGGCGTGACCTGACCGGTTTGAAAAAGGCTTGCGGCGTCGACGACGACGACCTGAAGGACATGATCGCGGAACTGAAGGCGCTGACCCCGCGTCCCGGCGCCGCCTTCGGCTCGGAAACGGTGCAGACCGTCGTGCCCGATGTGTTCGTGCGCGAGGACCCGGCCGGCGGCTGGCGCGTCGAGCTGAACAGCGACACCCTGCCGAAGCTGCTCATTGACCAGCGCTACCACGCCAAGGTCGCAAGCGCCGCGCGTTCGGACGAGGAAAAGACTTTCGTCACCGAATGCCTGTCATCGGCGAGCTGGCTGGTGAAGAGCCTCGACCAGCGGGCCAAGACCATCTTGAAGGTGTCGTCGGAAATCGTGCGCCAGCAGGACGGCTTCCTCGCCTTCGGCGTCGAACACCTGCGCCCGCTGAACCTGAAGACCGTGGCCGACGCCATCGGCATGCACGAGTCGACCGTCAGCCGCGTCACCTCGAACAAATACGTCGCTACCCCGCGCGGCGTGTTCGAACTGAAGTTCTTTTTCACCTCGGCTATCGCGTCCAGCGACGGCGGCGTCGCGCACTCCGCCGAAGCGGTGCGTCACAAGATCAAACTGCTGGTCGAGGCCGAACGCGGCGAAGCCGACGTCCATTCCGACGACCGCATCGTCGAAATCCTCAAAGAAGCCGGCGTCGACATCGCGCGGCGAACGGTGGCGAAATACCGCGAAGCGATGCGCATTCCGTCCTCCTTGGAACGTAAACGCTTGCTCAAGCAGGCGGTTTAAAGAGAGTCCACGGACCACACGGAAAGCACGGATTCGTGATCCGGCCTACGTCGCGCGTGCGCTTTTTTTTTGCCCACGAAAAACACGAAAGATGTTTACCCTGCGCCGCAGGCGCTTTCATATTGAGAGGCGCTCCGCGCCAAGACTCATGCGCGGAATCACGACGCATTCGTGCTTTTCGTGGGCGATCTTTCTTCTGTCCGTGATTTCCGTTTGGTCCGTGGACTCGCTTTCTCACCTCATCCGAAGATCGCCGGGAGGAAGAGCAAGAAGCCGTTGGCGGTCAGGACCGCGCCGAGGGCGCCCAGGATGATCGACGCGATGAGCAGCCTGCGCGAAGTGATCAGGATCGACACTGAGGCCAGCACCAGGCCGAGTTGATAAAACATCTCGGCATAGTCGAAGCTCTTGTTCTTGTGTTCGTATCGCTCGCGCTGTTCCTGCAGCGCGCTCGCCTCGGCCTTGAGCTGCTGCTTGCCGCCGGCGCCCGCACCCTTGGCGGTGGGATCGCTCTCGTAGTGCTGGACCGAGTCCTGCAGCTTCTTCAGCCGCTTTTGCGCGTCGGCCAGACGCTCTCCGGTGAAGCCGCCGTATTTGACCTCCGCCGCCAACTGGTCCGCGGCGATCTTGTAGTCCGCCTGTCGGATGTCCTTGGCCTGATAATGGGCCCAGGCGTCCGAGGTTTCGATGTTCTTGGAAATCATCTCGTCCTTGGCGTCCTCGCCGCCGAGGCCCCGGATCGCCATGCAGGCCGCCAGGATCGCCACCCAGACCGCGGCCCGGCTGCGGAACCTGTCCCTGGTCGCCTCCTTGGCTTCCCGCTTGGCCGACTCCTCGCGTTGCTCCTCGAGGTCGGCGATCATCTCCGAGGGTTCGTTCGGCTCCATGGCGGGCCCCTTCAACGCCTTGTGATCGGCCGATTTGTAAGCGCCGCTAAGGAGAGCGCAAGCGGAACCCGCAACCCCGCTTGACACCCTTTTGGCCCGGGCGCGTTGTAGCCCCATGCAAGTCAGGGTCAGCGGCAAGCATGTCGACGTCGGAGACGCGTTACGCTCTCGAATCGTCGACGAACTCACTCAGCAAATCGGTCGGTTTTTCGAGCGCGAGGGCGGCTCCGCCGAGGTCGTGGTCGCAAAGGAGGGTCACCTGTTTCGGGTGGACTGCCTGGTCACCCTGGCCTCGGGCCAGCAGGTGGTGGGCCACGCCTTTGCGGCGGACGCGCACGACGCCTTTTCCGGCGTGCTCGACAAGATCGAAAAGCGGGTCCGGCGCTATAAGCGCAAGCTGAAGAACCACCGCGCCCTGGCCAAGCCGGGCGAGGGTGAAATCCCGGCTGAAACGGCGCCGTTGACGATTCTTCGCGCGCCAGACGAAGACGAGGACGAGGAGTCGCCGGATCAGGACTCTTCGTCGCAGTCGCAGGAACCCTCGGCCGCCATGGTAGTTGCGGAAACCGAGCAAGAGCTTAGGACCATGACGGTAGGTATGGCGGTGCTGGAACTGGACCTTACTAACTATCCCGTGATCCTGTTCAGAAACGCCGCGCACGGCGGCCTGTCCGTGGTATATCGCCGGCCCGACGGCAACATCGGATGGATCGACCCAGAACGGGCGAACCGCGAAGGCCGCCGCCGATCGGTGGCTTGAACACGGACAGATCAAGGCGTCTCTCCCCGGAAACCCTCCCCTTTCCAAGTTTGTGTAGGATCGAAGTCTCGATGGACATCGGTGAGTTGTTGGACCGCGCCTCCATTGCGGTGCGAGTGAATGCGTCATCGAAGCGTCAGGCTCTGGCCACCGCGGCGGAGATCGCGGGCCGCAGGCTGAAAGTGAAGCCGCAAGTCATTCTCGATGCGCTGCTGGAGCGCGAGGCCCAGGGGTCCACCGGCGTGGGCCAGGGCGTGGCTGTGCCGCACGCGCGCCTGCCCGACCTCGACCGCCTGAGCGCGGTATTCCTCAAGCTCGAACAGCCGATCGCCTTCGACGCGGTGGACGATCGCCCGGTCGATCTGATGTGTGTCCTGCTGGCGCCCAAGGATGCGGGCGTCGAACATCTGCGCGCGCTGGCGCGCATCTCGCGCACGCTTCGCCAGGGCGAACTGCGTGAACAGATCCGCCACGCCCGTTCGGCCGACGCGGTCTATGCGCTGATGGCCGGCGACTCGCGTTCGAACGCGGCTTGAACGAACGCGGCCTGAATTGGGCGGCCGCGCTCGCGTCATCCATTGATGTGAAACTTCGCTCGTCTGGTCAGTGGACCGAGACAGGCACCAGTTCGTGCGCCACCGCCGCGGCCACGGCGGATTCCTTGTCCAGCAGAACGGCCAGACGCGATCCATCGGCGCTGTGTACGGCGTAGAGCATCTGCCCGGGATCGATGGAAAAGCCTTCCACCGCATCCACGTGGGCGTTGGCCAATACTTCCTTCGCCCTCACTTGGCGGACGTAGACCAGATCCGGCGCGCCTAGCGCCTTGAAGGCCTCGTTGGTGAGATGCGGGGTCATGACGACCACCTCCTTACCTCTTCGAAACGCCCAATCGCGGAAAGCGGTTCATCCGCCCGTCCGGATAGGCACATGCCGGATCGCCGAGGCCGGCTCGGGCCTCGAGACTTCGACGTGCAGTAAACCGTGGTCGAGGGCGGCGTCAGACACCTCCAGGCCCGGCGCGAGCACGAAGATGCGGGTGAACCCGCGCGCGGCGATGCCACGGTGCAGGTAGGCCCGATCCTCGCCGTCACGCTTGCCCTGGATGACGAGCTGGCGGTCCTCGACCGTCACCGAAAGCTGCTCCGGGGTGAAACCCGCCACGGCCAAGGTTATGCGGACCCGGTCCGGGTCCAGCGCCTCGACGTTATAGGGCGGATAGCTCTCGGCGGCGGCCTTCACGGCGCGCTCGATCAGTGCGCGGGTGGGCTCGAAACCGAGCAGCAGCGGGCTGTCGAACAGTACGGTCGTGGTCACGGCGGAAGTCCTTCGATCAAGCGACTCCGAACCCTGGCCGCCGCCCTCAAGAGGCGCGAGCGGCAAGGCTTCAAGTCCTATTTGAGAACGGACCGGGCGTGTTTCAAGCGGACAAAGCCAGGCCATAGGAGGGATCTCGGCCAAAGCGGGGCAGGGTGGCCCGCCGCCGCCTTGGCGCAGAATCCGAAATGACGACGACCTTCAGGCGGTGGCGCGCGCCGGAGCGGGCGCGAAGACGCCCTTCAGTTCGGTCTTGAGCGCCTCTATGGCCCTGGGCTCGGTAACCTTCTCGCCGGTTTCGGTCAGGACGTAGAACGCGTCCACCGCGCGCAGGCCGTAGTTTTCGATGTGCGCCGACTGCACCGACAGCCCCGCCGCCGCCAGCCGCCGCGCCAACGCCGCCAACAGGCCCTGGCGGTCGCGCCCCGACACCTCCACGATGGTCGCCGCGTCGGTCGCGTCGTTGTCGATGACCACGGTCGGCGTCAGGTCGGTCGCGGCCGACACGCGCCGGTGCTTTTCTGATTCCGCGCGCGGGCGCGACGCGCCTTCCCTCGCCGCAGTCTCGATCTCGCGCTTCAGGCGTCCGAGTTCGGCGGGGTGATGCTCGCCCCAGGGCGCGCCGGTGGCGTCCTGCAGATAGAAGACGTCGAGCGCCAGGCCTTTTTGCGAGGTGAACAGCCGCGCGCCCGCGACCTGGGCGCCCAGACTCGACAGGCGCTCGGCGATGTCGGCGAACAGGCCGCGCCGGTCCTTGGTCGCGACGGTCAGTTCCAACGCGTTGCGTTCCGCGTGATAGCGCGCCAGCGCCGCGGCCCCGGACGTCTCCGCCTCCCGCGCCAAGGCGGCGTGCGCCTGCTGTTCGCCGGGCGGGGTGGTGGCGAAGTACGAATCCTCCATCGCCTCGGCGAAGGTCTTAGCCTCCGCATCGGCGCGCACCAGCGTCTCGCGCGCTACGGCGGCTTCGGCTTCGACGCGCTTGCGAAACGCGGAGGCGGGATCGGCGCCGCGACCGCCGCGCAGCGCCGCTTCGGTGGCGGAATAGAGTTCGCGCAGCAGCTGGCCCTTCCACCCGTTCCACACGCCCGGTCCCACCGCGCGAATGTCGGCGGTGGTCAAGACCAGCAAAAGGCGCAATCGCTCGGGCGTCTCCACGATGCGGGCGAAGGCGGCGACGGTGTCGGGGTCGGAGACGTCGCGCTTTTGCGCATAGTCGCTCATCACCAGGTGATGACGCACCAGCCATGCGGTCAGCTCCGCCTTCGGATGCGACAGACCCAGCCGATCGCACGCGCGTCGCGCGGCGATGGAGCCGTCGTCCTCCTGTCCCCGCGTACCGCCCTTGCCGGTGTCGTGCATCAGCATGGCAAGGTAGAGCGCCTCCTTGTCGGCGATCACCGGCATGATCGAGGCGGAGATCGGATGGTCCGCGTTTAAGCGGCCGTTGTCGATGTCGCCGATGATGCCCACGGCTCTGAGCGTATGTTCGTCCACCGTATAGGCGTGGTGGCGATTGAGCTGGGTCTGGCCGACGATGCGCGCGAACTCCGGCAGGAAGCGGCCGAGCAGGCCCGCGTCGTTCATCAGTTGCAGGGTGCGGCCGGGCCGCGAGCCGCGCGCGAGAATATCGAGGAATATCTCCGCCACCTTCGGATCGCGCCGGAACGTCGGCGTCACCAGGTTCAGCGAGCGCGACACAGCGGTGAAGGCGTCGGGGTGCAGGTCGAGATCGTTGCGGTCGGCGCAGCGGAACAGCCGCAGCAGCGCCGCCGGATCGCGCTCGAACACCTTCGCGTCGGCTATGGTGAGACGGCCGTCCTCCTCCACGAACGCGGGATCGTCGAGCTTGCGCCGCTTGGGCCGTCTCGGCAGCAGCCGCGAAAGCCCGCGCGCGGTCTTGGCGCCGTCCTGTTCGAGCTTGGCGCAGAAGGCGCGCGTCAGGGCGCCGACGTCCTTGGCGATCAGGAAATAGCGCCGCATGAACCGCTCGACCGCGCTCTCGTCGGCGCGCCCGCGCCAGCCCATCCGCTTGGCGATTTCGGGCTGCAAGTCGAAGGACAGCCGCTCCTCCGCCCGGCCGGCGACGAAATGCATGTTGGCGCGCACCGCCCAGAGGAAGTTGAACGCCTGCGCCAGGGTGCGGCGATCCTTCGGCGTCAATAGATCGTCTAAGGCTTTGTCGCCGCGCGGCGTGGTCGGATCGAGATAGCAGGCGATCCAATACAGGGTGTGCAGGTCGCGCAGCCCGCCCTTGCCGTCCTTCACATTGGGCTCGACCAGATAGCGCGAGGCGCCGGCCTTGGCGTGGCGACGGTCGCGTTCGTCGAGTTTGGCGGCGACGAAGTCCTTGGCCGTGCCGCGCACCACTTCGCGCGCGAACCGCTTGCGCAGCTCGTTGTAGAGCTTCTCGTCGCCGGCGAGGAGGCGCGACTCCAGTGTCGCCGTGCGCACGGTCATGTCCGCGCGCGCCAGCTTGATGCAGTCGGTCACGGTGCGCGACGCGTGGCCGACCTTGAAGCCGAGATCCCACAGCGCATACAGCATGAATTCGGTCAGGCTCTCGCTGGTCGCGTTCTCCTTCCACGGCCGCAGGAACAAGAGGTCGAGGTCGGAGAAGGGCGCCAGCACCGCGCGACCGTAACCGCCGACAGCGACCAGGGTCATGCGCTCGCCCTCGGTCGGGTTGGCGCTCTTCAGAACGTGGCGCCAGGCGAAAGCCCACAGCGCGATGACCACCGCATCGGTCGCCGCCGACAGGTCCCAGGCCACGCGCACCCCGGCCTCGGCGCCGGCGGCGAGAAGTCGCGTCTCCGCCACGGCGCGATGCTTGGCGAGGTAGAGCCGAAGCGCGTCCAGCACCGCGGCGCGCCGCGCCGCGTCATCGCTCTCCGCCGCCGCGACGGTTTCCACCCGCGCCGCGAGCGCGCCCGCGTCGGCGGGGAGGCCGGGCGGGCGGTCCTGGGTCGTTGCGGCGGGGCGCGGGGTCTTCGTCACCTAGCGAAGATAGCGCGTCTCGAGCCGCTTCAAGCCTTCCATGTCCTGAAGCTCGAAAATCTCCGACACCGGGGCGATTACAGCCTCGGCCGCCTGCGCCGCGCCGGCCTTGCGGATCGCGGCCAGGGCTTCGCGCATCGCCGCCACCGACGCCCGGATCGCGTGGTTGGCGTAGATCAGGACGCCCACCTTGCTGCTCCGCCGCGCGTGCTCGCGGCTGAAGTCGGGGAAGGCGGTCGGCACGACGATCAGCGGAATCTTCCCCGGCCACGCTTCGATGAAGGCGTCGATCTCCACCCGCGGCCCCTTAGAGTGAACCAGAAGCGCCTCGGCGCCCGCCTCGGCATAGGCACCGCCGCGCCGCAACGCCTCCGCCATGTCGGCGCCCGCGACCAAGGCCTCGGTGCGCGCCATCACCATCATGCCGCTGTCGCCGCGCGCCTCCAGCGCCGCTTCCAGCTTGCCTTGGTACTCCTCGATGCGGACCAGCTCCTGGCGACCAGGATGTGAGAGTTCGGAGACCAGGCTGGTCATCTTCGGGAAGGTCTTGTCCTCGATGATGATCGCCGCGGTTCCGGCGCGGGCGTAGGCGCTCGTCGCATGCGCGGCGTTCACCGCATTGCCGAAACCGGTGTCGAGGTCGGCGATGACCAAGCCTTGCGTGCGCTCGATCATGCGCCGCGTCATCTCCAGGTGCTCGCTCATGGTGACCAGCCCCGCGTCGGGCAGGCCGTAGAGCGCGGAGAGTTCGAACCCGCTCGCCCAGATCGCTTCGAAGCCGGCCTCCTGCGCGATCAGCGCCGACAGCGGACTGTGGCAACCCATGGCCTCGATCGGCGCCGATGACTGGATGAGCGCGCGCAGCGTCGCGCCGGGGCTGTTGCTCACCTCAGAAGGCCTTTCAGGCGGTAGAGTTCCTCCAGCGCCTCGCGCGGCGAGAGGTCGTCGGGATCGATGGCCTGCAACGCGCGATCCGCGGGCGAGGGTTCAGCCACCGCGCCGACTTGCGGCGCGAACGCCGCGAACAGCGGCAGGTCGTCGAGCCTGGCGTGCGCCCGCTCTTCTGCTTCCAGCCGCTGCAGCACTTCGCGCGCCCGGGCCACCACCGGCGCCGGCACGCCCGCGAGCTTGGCCACCTGCACGCCGTAGGATCGGTCCGCGGCGCCGGGCGCCGCTTCGTGCAGGAACACCAGGTCGCCGTTCCACTCCTTGGCCTTCATCGACAGATTGCAGACGTGGGCGAGGCGGTCCTCGAGCGTGGCGAGTTCGTGATAGTGGGTCGCGAACAAGGTGCGGCTCCGGTTGGTCTCGTGCAGCGCCTCCGCGCACGCCCAGGCGATGGCGAGGCCGTCATAGGTCGCGGTGCCGCGGCCG
Source organism: Caulobacteraceae bacterium (assembly GCA_035551675.1). Lineage (GTDB taxonomy): Bacteria > Pseudomonadota > Alphaproteobacteria > Caulobacterales > Caulobacteraceae > JAFECT01. The sequence continues at coordinate 37,034 of DASZMV010000086.1, forward strand.
ATCTCGTCCAGCACCACCAGCGAACGATCCGTCGCCTGGGTCAGGATGGCGGCGGTCTCCACCATCTCGTTCATGAAGGTCGAACGGCCGCGCGCGAGATCGTCGCCGGCGCCCACGCGGCTGAACAGGCGGTCGACCACGCCGAGCGTCATGCGCTTGGCCGGAACATAGGCGCCGGCCTGGGTGAGTACGGTCAGAAGTGCGTTCTGGCGCAGGAAGGTCGACTTGCCGGCCATGTTCGGGCCGGTGACGATGGCCAGCCGCGCGCCGGTGTCGCCCGATCCGTCGAGCTTGCAGGGGTTGGGCGTGAACACCTGACCCTCGCGCTTCACCGCCGCCTCGACCACTGGATGGCGGCCCGCCTCCACCTCGAAGCGGCGCGACGCGTCGATCTGTGGCCGCACGGCGCCGACCTCTTCGGCCCATTCCGCCAGCGCGGAAGCAACGTCGAGCGTGGACAACGCGTCGGCGGCCTTCAGGATCACGGGCGCCAGCGTCTGCGCGCGGACACGGAACGCCTCGAAGGTTTCCAGCTCCATGGCCAGCGCGCGCTCGGCCGCTTGCGCGATTTTGGCGTCGAGGTCGGCCAGTTCCACCGTGGTGAAACGCACCTGGTTGGCCAGCGTCTGGCGATGGATGAAGGTGGCGCTGAGCGGCGGCTTCAACAGCGGCTCGGCCTGTTTCGCCGAGGTCTCGAGGAAATAACCCAGCACCGCATTGTGCCGCACCTTCAGCGGCGCGCCGGCCAGCGCCTGCACGTCGGCTTCCAGTTGCGCCACCACACGGCGGCTGTCGTCGCGCAGCGCGCGCGCCTGGTCGAGTTCGGGGCGGAAACCATCGGCGACATAGCCGCCGTCGCGCGCGAGCGAGGGCAGCGCGTCGCCCAGACCGCGTTCCAGATCGGCCAGCAGCTCCACCAGCGGGGGCGCCAGCGTCAGGGCTGCAAGCGCCACGCCGATTTCATCGGGCGCTGGTTTCAGCGGCGGTTCGTCGAACCCCGCCAGCAGCGCGAGGCCCGTCTTCAATCCCTGGCGCAGGGCGCCGAGGTCGCGCGGACCGCCGCGACCGAGCGCCAGGCGCGACACCGCGCGCGCCATGTCGCCGGTTTCCTGCAAGCGTTCGCGCGTGCGCCGCCGCAACGGCCGATCCTCGGTGAAGAAAGCGACCGCGTCGAGACGGCGTTCGATCGACGGCGGATCGAGCAGCGGACGTCCCAGCCGCGCCGCCAACAGACGCGCGCCGCCGGCGCTGACCGTGCGGTCGACCGCGCCCAGCAACGACCCCTCGCGCGAACCCGACTGCGACCGTTCGATTTCGAGCGAGGCGCGCGTCGCCGGATCGATAGCCATGAACTCGGCCTCGACCCCGCGGCGGGGCGGCTTCAACGCCGGCGCCTTACCGGCCTGGGTGGTTTCGATATAGGCGGCGATCAGGCCGAGCGCGGAAATCTCCGCCGGCGCGAAGTCGCCGAAACCGTCCAGCGTGCCGACCCCGTACAGCCGCATCAGCCGCGCTTCCGCCGCCGACGGTTCGGCCAGCGCCGCCGCCATCGGCTGCAAGGCGCCGCCCGCCGCCTTCAGCGCCTGCGACACGACTTCGTCGGCGAACAGACGATCCGGGACCAGGGTCTCCGACGGTCGCAGCGCGCCCAGCGCCGAGGCCAGGTCCTCGCGATCGACCAGCAGCGATTCCACCTCGCCGGTGGAAATCTCGACGCTGGCGACCGCCGCGCGCCCCTGGCGCACCGACACCGCCGCGAGCCGGTTCGACCCGCGCGCATCCAACAGGCCGTCCTCGGTCAGGGTGCCGGGCGTCACCACCCGCACCACGTCGCGATGCACCACCGCCTTCGACCCGCGCTTGCGCGCCTGGGCCGGGTCCTCGAGCTGTTCGCAGACCGCGACCTTGAAGCCCAGGCGGATCAGCTTGGCGATATAGGCTTCGCAGGTGTGGACCGGGACGCCGGCCATGGCGATGTCGCCGCCGGCGTGCTTGCCGCGTTTGGTCAGGGTCAGGCCCAGCGCCTGGGACGCCTTCACCGCGTCCTCGAAGAACAGCTCGTAGAAATCGCCCATCCGGAAGAACAACAGCGCGTCCGGCTGGCGCGTCTTGGCCGCAAAGAACTGGGCCATCACCGGCGAGGCGTCGGCGGGCGGATCCGGGGGCGGGCTCGTGGGGGCGTTCACGGCCGGACGCTAGCGGAGGCGGCCGAGTCCCGAAACCCTGAGCCCGGGTTGTCCACAAGCCGCCCGCAGCAAGGATCACCCCTTCGGCGGCTCTTCCCCCTCGAAATAGTCGGTAATTTCCAGGCGGCCGTGGCTCAGGACGGTGGCGGTCTTGAAGTTCCCGTCCTTGATGCCGGCGGCATAGGCGACTGCGCCGCTGTCGGGGTAATCCAGAATCTCGGCGCCCTGCAGGGTCGAGATCGCCAGGTAGCGCAGCTCGCCCTCTGAGTTGTTGACGATCTGGTGGGCCTCGCCGCCCGCGGGCGCGGCGATCAGGTCGCCGGCGCGGATCGGGCGCTTCTCGTCGTTCAGCCGGATCTCCCCCTCGCCGGACAGCACGAAGAACAGCTCGCCGTTCACGTGGTGGCGGTGATGCGGCCAAGCCCGCTTGCCGGGCGCCAGCACCACCAGGGTGCAGCCCAGTTCCTTCGATCCGATCAGGGGGCCGAGGCGGGCGATCCTGGCCTGGAAGGACCGGCCGTTGCCGTTGTCCTTCAGCTCGGCCTCGCCGACGTTGACGATGCGATTTTGCATGACGGCGACTCCCTCAGGCTGTGGGACCTGAATGTCACGCCATTGGATCGGTTCCGACCGCGACCTGCGTGGGACGGCCGAGGTCAGACGTGACCGAGCAAAGCGGTCAGTTCTTCGCGGCGGCCTGACAGCGGGGGTCCGTCGATCCGTCCAGGCACAGGAACACAGACTCGACGAGATAGGTGTTGGCCGCCGACTGGGCTTTCAACATCGCGACCATTTCGGTGACTTGATCCTGCGAGAAGGCCTGCACGCCTCCCGTCGATGAGGGCGGAACGTGAAATTCGACGTGAATGACATAGAGGGCGTCGCGCCCCTGAATGACCTTGAAAAACATATTGACGCCGTACGGTTTGCCCTTCTGCCGCCCGCAATAGACCTGGCCGTAGGCGACCGAGGCGCGGCCTTCCTCTGCGCTCTTCGGACCATTGACCCTCACGCCGTCGCAGGCGGCCGAAGATCGCGCGAACATCCCCTTCAGAAAGTCTTCCGGGCCGGCCGAGGTCGTCCCCGGAAACGACTTGGCCGAAAGGATCGTTCGGTAGTTCTCCAGGGTCTCTCCCTGGGGAATAAACTCGTAGAGGAACTTGGCGCCGGCGACCTGGTGGGTGGCTTCGACCATCGGCGGGTCGTTCGGATAGGTCGGCAGGATCAGATGGTCGGCGGCCTGCGCGACCGACCCGATAAGCCCTCCGAGCGCGGCGGCGATTGCCGCAACCCAATGTTTATGACCCATGGCTTTCCCCCGGAACGGTTGAGAACCCTACCAGCGCGGCTGTTTCGAAGAAAGTCGAGACGGATCTCGCCCTTTCCCAAGGCGAGCGTTGTTGAGCCTTTAAGGCGGGCCGGGCTAGGGTGGCGCACCGTCTCGCAGCGCCCAGGGGCCCATGGCCGACACCCGCCGTTCCATCAGCGACGAAGAAGCGCTGGATTTCCACAAGAACCCGACCCCTGGGAAAATCGGCCTCCTGCCGACCAAGCCCATGGCGACTCAGCGCGACCTGTCGCTGGCCTATTCGCCCGGCGTGGCCGCGCCGGTGCGCGCCATCGCGGCCGATCCGGACACGGTCTACGACTACACCTCCAAGGGGAACCTGGTCGGGGTGATCACCAACGGCACCGCGATCCTGGGCCTCGGCAACTTGGCGGCGCTGGCGGCCAAGCCGGTGATGGAAGGCAAGGCGGTGTTGTTCAAGCGCTTCGCCGACCTCGACGCCTTCGATGTGGAGGTGGCGACCCAGGACCCCGACGAATTCATCACCGTGGTGAAGAACATCGGGATCACCTTCGGCGGCATCAACCTCGAGGACATCAAGAGCCCCGAGTGCTTCGTCATCGAGAGCGCGCTGCAGGACCTGCTCGACATCCCGGTGTTCCACGACGACCAGCACGGCACCGCGATCATCTCGTCGGCCGGCCTGATCAACGCGTGCGAGGTCACCGGCCGCCGCTTCGAGGATATCAAGCTGGTGCTGTGCGGCGCGGGCGCTGCGGGCCTGTCGTCGCTTGCCCTGATGAAGTCGATGGGCGTGAAGCCCGAGAACACCACCGTTGTCGACCTGCACGGCGTGGTCTATCGCGGCCGCACCGAAGGCATGAACCAGTGGCTGGCCGCCCACGCCACCGACACGCCGTTGCGCACGCTCGCGGAGGCCATGGTCGGCGCCGACGTGTTCATCGGCCTGTCCGCCAAGGGCGTGCTCACCAAGGACATGGTGGCCTCGATGGCGGCGCGGCCGATCATCTTCGCCATGGCCAACCCCGATCCCGAGATCACGCCCGAAGAAGTGGCCGAGGTCCGTTCCGACGCGATCATGGCAACGGGCCGGTCGGACTATCCGAACCAGGTGAACAACGTGCTCGGCTTCCCGTACATCTTTCGCGGCGCGCTCGATGTGCGCGCACGGCGGGTGAACCACGAGATGAAGATCGCAGCCGCCCGCGCTCTCGCGGAACTGGCGCGCGAAGACGTGCCCGACGAGGTCGCCGCCGCCTACCAGGGGCGTCAACTGAAGTTCGGCCCCGAATACATCATTCCCACCCCGTTCGATCCGCGCTTGATCTGGTACATCCCGCCGTTCGTGGCCGACGCGGCGGCGCGTACCGGCGTCGCGCGCAAGCCGATCGAAAACATGGACGAATACCGCGCGGGCCTGCGCCAGCGCCTCGACCCCTCCGCGGCCCTGATGGAGAAGATCACCTCCGTCGTCCACGCCAAGTCGAACCGGCGCATCGTCTTCGCCGAGGGCGAGGAGCCGTCGGTCATCCGCGCCGCCTACGCCTTCCGCACCCAGGACCTGGGCACGCCGGTTCTGGTCGGGCGCGAAGAACTGATCCGCAGGAACTCGGAAGAGGCGGGGCTGAAGTTCGAAGACCTGGGCGTCGAGATCATCAACGCGCGCCTGTCGCACCGAAACAGCGAATACGTCGACCTAGTCTACAAGCGCCTGCAGCGGACCGGCTTTCTGCGCCGCGACGTGCAGCGCCTGATCAACCTCGACCGCAACACCTTCTCCGCCGCCATGGTCGCCTGCGGCCACGCCGACGGCCTGGTGACCGGCGTCACCCGCAGCTTCGACCAGGCCTTGATGGACGTGCGGCGCGTGCTCGACCCGGTCGGGCGCGTGATCGGCATGGCGATCGTCCTGGCCAAGGGCCGCACCCTGTTCATCGCCGACACCTCGATCACCGAAGTGCCCGAATCGCATGACCTGGTGGAGATCGCGATCCAGGCGGCCCGCGCCGTGCGCAACCTGGGCTACACGCCGCGCGTGGCCTTCCTGTCCTATTCGACCTTCGGCAACCCCGCGGGCGCGCGCGGCCAACGCGTGCACGAGGCGGTCACCGAGATGGACCGCCGCTCCGACGTCGACTTCGAGTACGAGGGCGAGATGCCGCCCGACGTCGCGCTCGATCCCGACGCCTGGATCAACTATCCGTTCCAGCGCCTGTCGGGTCCGGCCAACGTCCTGATCATGCCGGCCATCCACTCGGCCTCGATCTCCACGCGTCTGGTCCAGGCGGTCGGCGGCGCCACCGTGATGGGCCCGCTGCTCTTGGGCCTCGAACGCTCGGTCCAGATCGCGCCACTGGGCGCCTCGGTCTCGCAGATCCTGAACGCGGCGGTCTTCGCCGCCTACGAGGAAGGCGCGCTGCTGACCGACGGTTGAGGCTTCGGCTTCATCGCGAGCAGCCAGAAACACAGCAGGATAGCTGGCGTTCCGATAAGGCCGGCGCAAATGAAGAATATCGAATAGGACTCCATCAGCGTGTGACCGCTGTGTTGGATGCTCTCTACGATCCAGCCCGAAAACCCCTTGAACACCTTGCCAAGCATCGCGAACATCGATGTCAGGAAGGCGTATTGCGTTGCCGTGTATCCAGGCCGCGTCAGGCTGGACATGTACGTCACCAGCGCAACACCCGCCATTGAGATTCCGAAATTATCGAAACACATCACAGCCGCGAACCACATGGAGTCGTGGTGCGCGGCCAACAGGGCGAAAGATGCCTCCGCAAAGGCTTGAAAAATGCCGCCGACAATCAGGGCCCAAATGTAGCCATATCGAAGCGACACGAACCCGCCGGCTGCAATCCCGACAAACGAAGCGACCAATCCGACCGAGGTGCGAACCAGTGCAATCATATCCTTGTCGAGATGCAGGTCACTGTAGAACGGCGTTATCATCGGACCGATGACGTATTCCGGCAGCCGGTAGAGCATGATCAGCGCGATCATCAAGATCGCCGTCCAGCCATAGTCCTTGAAGAACACGACGAACGGCCCGCCGAAACCATCGGCGAAGCCCGCAGGAGTCCAGAGCGCAGGGCGTCTGGCGACGGCCGCGTCAGCTTGCGTCGGTTCGCTGACCTTGAACGTCGCAAAGATGCCGACGCCCATCAGGACCGCCATCAAGACGTACGAGATGGGCCACCCGAAATGCTTCGCCATAGAAAGAATGGCGGCGTCGCTCACCAGCACGGCGACGCGGTAACCGATCTGGAACACGGCGGTGAACATCCCGAGTTCGTTTGTGTCGCTCGCCCACTCGATACGGAACGCGTCGATCACAATGTCTTGGCTGGCCGCCGCGAACGCGACGAAGAGCGCGGCGACCCCGATCGCCGTGAGCCCGGCCTTCGGCCCGGTCACGGCCATGGCTAAGAGGCCGAGCCCCACAGCGATCTGCGTCAGCAGCATCCAGCCGCGTCGTAAACCCAATCGTCCGAAAATCGGCAGCTTGATCCGATCGATGAACGGCGACCAGACAAACTTGAATGAATAGGCGAGCCCAACCAGCGACAGGAAGCCGATCGCCTTGAGTGAAGTGCCCTCGTCTCGCAGCCAGAAGCCGAGCGTCGCCGCAGTCAGAAAGAACGGCAAGCCGGACGAGAACCCCTGGGCGAAGATCAGCGCGACGCGCGGACGACCCAAGGCGCGAACGGCCTCGCCGAAACTCGGATTGCGCGTGGCGGCGGTTGCGGTCATGCAGGCGGCTCCATCGGAGCCGCCCTGGGCGGCCCAAATCAGGAGGCGAGCTTTACCCGGCTGTCGCGGTTCGTCCAGCGGGCCAGCGCGGTCTTCAGGGCCGCGGCGTCCACCGGCTTGGACAGGAAGGCATTCATGCCCGCCTCGAGGCAGGACTTGCGATCCTCCTCGAAGGCGTTGGCGGTGAGCGCGATCACCGGGGTCTCGTCGCCCGAGGCGCGCATCTTGCGCGTGGCGGCCGTGCCGTCCATGCCCGGCATGCGCATGTCCATCAGCACCAGGTCGTAGCGGCTGCGCGCCAGCGCCTGCAGCGCCTCTTCGCCGGTGCCGGCGAGTTCGACGGTGCAGCCCTCGCGCTTCAACAGCGCCTGGACCAGCAGCGCGTTCACCGGATTGTCCTCGGCGATGAGCACGCGCACGCCCGCGACCGTGGCTGGCGACACGCGCTCGTCCTCGGGCCCCGGCGGCGCGCGCAGCGAGGCGGTGGAGGTGTTCAGCGCCGCCAGCACCCGGGCCGAAACCGAGGTTCGGCGCAGCGGCTTGATCAGATAGCCGTTCCAGCCGGCGCCGCGATAGCGTTCGATCAACTCGCGTTCTTCCGGCTTCAACAGGATGAGCGCCTTGCGCAGCTTGGGCCGCTGCGCCAGCGAGCCCTGCGGGGCCAGCGCGTGATCGACCAGCACCACGCTCTGTTCCTCGGTCGCCTCGACCACGACATCGACCCCATCGCCCAGGATCGCGGCCGCGCCGCAGGCCAAAAGCTGGCCGGCCGCGGCTTCGCGAACATATTCCGACGGCGAGGCGACGCCGACGCGCAGCGTCGCCAAGGTGGCTTCGCGCTTCACGCGTTCGGTGATCGGGAAGGCGGCTTCGAACCAAAAGGTCGCGCCTTCGCCTTCGTTGCTGTCGAGCCCGACGACGCCGTTCATGGCCTCGACCAGACGCTTGACCACCGCGAGGCCCAGGCCCGCGCCACCGAATTTCACCGCGTGCTGCGGGTCGGCGTGGCCGAATTCCTCGAACACCTTTTCGCGCGCGCCGGCCGGCACGCCCGGCCCGGTGTCGCTGACCGCGAAGTGCAGGGTCGCCAGTTCCGTCTTCCCGGTCTTCTTGGTCCCCGCGCAGGAGACCGCAACCAGCACGCCGCCGGTTTCGGTGAACTTCACCGCGTTTCCGGCGAGGTTGAACAGGATCTGGCGCAGGCGGCCGTCGTCGGCCAGGACGTCGGGCACGTCCTCGTCCACGGTCCAGGCGATGTCGAGGCCCTTCTCGTGCGCCTTCGGACTCAGCAATTCGGTGACGCCCTGCACCAGGTGCTCGACCGAGAGGGGCGAGGCTTCGAGTTCGACCTTGCCGGCCTCGATGCGGGCAAAGTCCAGAAGGTCGTTGACCAGCCAAAGCAGGTGCTCGGCGCTATCGCGCGCGGCGCCGAGATAGGCGCGTTGCGCGCCGTCGAGACGGGTGCGGGCGAGCAGGCCGAGCATGCCGATTACGCCGTTCAGCGGCGTGCGGATTTCATGGCTCATCAAGCGCAGGAAGTCTTCCCGCGCCTTCAGCCGCTCGGCGGCATCGACGGACATACGCGGCTCCCCCACGAACAGGTGGTCGAGCAAAGTGTCACGCCAAACGTTAACGGGTATTCAAAACTTGGGGTTCGAGGCGCGTTTAGCCTGTTTCGCCGCAGGTTTGCGGCAACGCTTACCTCAGACCGCTTCACCCGCGGCGGCGACCAGGGCCGGACGCGCCGGTTGGATCGCATCGCCGAAGTCGCGCGGATGCACGAACTCGGCGCGGAACCAGGGACGGGTGCGCCCGTCGAAGGTCTGCTTCAGCCACTCGGCGACCCGCTGCACCCGGGCCGACTGCTCGACCTCGCGCCGCACGGACATCCACAGGGTCACCGAGGCGATCATGCCGATGTCCAGCATCTCGAGGTCCGGCTCGACGGTCAGCACCGCGGTGGGCAGGGGGCCGATGCCCGAGCCGCCCTTGATCAGCTCGACCATGGCCAGGCTCGAATTGGTCACCACCGGCTTCAGGGCGAGTTGCTGCAGGGCGGGCGTCGTTGCCGGCAGGCTCTCGGCCTGCTTGTTCTGGGCGGCGTGGTGGATGTAGCGATGCGCGGCGGCCGCCTGCACCGACGTCGGCCGGCCGTAGAGGTCGAGATAGGCGCGCGAGCCGAACAGACGATAGTGCAGTTGCGCCAGGCGCGTCGCGGTGAAGTCGGCGTGGAGCGTCTCATCGAACTGCAACGAGATGTCGACGGCATTGGGGATCTTGTCGGCCGGCCACAGACCGCAGTCGAGCGCCACGGTGATCTTCGGATGGTTGTGGAAGAAACTCGCGAAGGCCGGCCCCAGGATATAACCCGCCATGCCGTCCGGCGCGGCGATCCCGACCTGGCCCTCTTCGCGCCTGTCGGCGTTGGCGATCTCGGCCTCGATGTCCTCGGCCGCGCGCTCCATGGTCTTGACCTTGTCGAACAGCGACCGGCCCGCCTCGGTCAGGGTCACGCCCTGCGGGCCGCGGTTGAACAGCCGCGTGTTCAACCGGATTTCGAGGTCCTCGATTCGCTTGCTGACCGTGGATTGACCGACGCCCAGCGCCTGGCCCGCGGCCACGAAGGTCCCGTAGCTGGCCACGCAATAGAACACGTGCAGGTCGGACCAGTCGGCCCGCTGGCGAATGGGGCCGCGCGGGACTTCGCGTTTCGGCATGGGCCCTATTCCTTATCTCGTACAGCCGGGAATACGGCCAAGGTCTACGAACTGCGGGCCCGACGCAAGCAGGTAGCGCAAGACCCGTGTCAAACTCCAGGCTGCATAACGTTCCAAGCTTCACCAAACGGTCCGGCCTGCCGGACGCGGTCGCCGCCTGCGGCCTCGCGATGGTCGCATCCGGACAGCTGTCCGACGCGCGGCGCCTTGCGGAACAGGCGATGGGGCGCTCGGTCGCGCCGTTATCGGCGCTGCGTCGGCTGACGCTGTTGGCGCCCGGGTCGATCCTGGTCTTTGAATCGAAGAACGTTGTTACGGGAGTGCTCGGCGTTCTGCCGCTGACCGAGGCCGGGCTTCGACGGCTGCTCGGCGGCTCGCTCGAGCTCACCGATCCGCGGCGAAGTATTGTTGCAAACACGTTCGACCAAGCCTTTGCGCTCTACGCCATGGGCATCGCGGCCGTGGGCAAGGACGCCGCGCGCGCGGTGGTCGCCGGCGTCGTGCGCCTGCGTGAAGCCTTCCCGGAAGTCGCGTTCTACGCGCGGCCCGTCACTGACGCCGGTCGCCGCGTCTTGGTCGAACGTCTCGGCTGCGTCGCCGTCCCGGAGAGTCCGCTGATGGTCTCGCCCGCGGCGTCCGCGATGGGAGCGGCCGCATGAGCGCGCCCATCCGCGCTCCGATCGACAGCGCCACACGCACCGACGTTGACGGCCGGCTCGAAGTCAGCGTCGCGCACACCCTGAACGAGATGATGGAAGTCATTTCGGTGCGCACCCTCGTCTACATGGGCGAGCAGGCCTGCCCCTTCGAGGAAGAGTTCGACGGCAACGATTTCGCCGGCGCCACGCATCTCTTGCTGCG
>DASZMV010000087.1:0-34850 GCA_035551675.1 Caulobacteraceae bacterium
CCGACGAAATGGGCATGTACGAGGACGATCCGCGCGGCCGCATCGGCTATCTGAAGGCGCAGATCTTCCGCGCCGGCCGCTGCGTCGTCGACACCGGCATGCATGCGATGCAATGGTCGCGCGAAAAGGCGATCGACTATCTGATCTCGATCGACGGCGACGCACGCGGCTCGACCACGCGCGAGGTCGAGCGGTATTGCGCCATCCCCGCCCAGGCCTGCAGCTACAAGATCGGCCATACGGTTTGGAACCAGCTGCGCGACCGCGCCAAGGCGCAGCTCGGCTCCGCGTTCGACATCAAGGCGTTCCACGACGCGGGCTTGCTCGAAGGCGCCATGCCGCTGGATACGCTCAGCGCGACCATCGACGCTTACGTCGCCGCGGCGAAGCGGGCGTGAGCGGCGACGGTTCTGCAATATCGGTCCATGCCACCCCAGGAGCTAAAATCTGGCTGGCGCTCGATTGCCCTGCGTCGAGTTGGAGCATTGTGTTCGAGGACGATAGCGAAACGGGCTATCTTTATGCCTGCGACCGGTCGCTGAAGGACGATCCGATTCTCGATGCGGTCCAGATTTATGCCGTCTCGCAAATGCCGGTGCATTCTGTTCTGTTTCAGATGCGATGGTCGTCGGATGGTGCAAAAGCTGGGATTTGGCTGGATGGTCGCCTGTGCGGCGCGGTCGATTTTGGGTTGCGGATGGCCTATTCACGAAACAATTTCCCGCCGAGTGCGGGAGCCTGGAGCGACCGTCCGCGTGAACCGTGGCGCGATGCTTTGATCGATTTGTTCGACTAAGATCACGGCATGGCGGTTCCCACGCGCATATCGGGCTTGTTGCTGGCGGCCGGCCTCGGCAAACGCCTTGGCGGCGGCAAGCTCGCAGAGACGCATCAGGACCGCACCCTGGCGCAATGGTCGCTCGCCCCGCTGCAGGCGGTGGGGCTCGACGCGGTGGTGATCGTCACCGGTCCCGGCGACGCGCCGCGTCTGTTTCCGGACGCCGAGGCGGTGACCGTGGTGGAAAACCGCAATCCGGAAGACGGTCTCGCGAGTTCGTTGCGTCTGGGGCTGGAGGCGCAACCGCCGGCGTCGCTCGCCGTGTTGATCGCGCTCGCGGACATGCCGCTGGTGAAGGCGCAGACGCTGCAGACGCTGATCGAGGCCTGGCGGCCGGACTGCGCCGCCGTGGTTCCGATCTGGAAGGCGATGCGCGGCAATCCGGTGCTGGCGGACCTCCGCTGGGCGGTTCGGATCGCGGACCAGCTCGCCGGCGATCAGGGCCTGGGCGCCGCGCTCAACGGCCTGGAGGACGGCCTGATCAAGGTCGAGGTCGACGATCGCGGCGTCCTGTTCGACGTCGACACGCCCGACGACCTCAAGCTCTGGCGATCACGCTGATGGCCGAAATGCTGGACTGAAGGCGCGCTTCAGCTTCGGTGCAACAGAGTCGGCGAGCTATTCGGCGCCCAGGTATCAAGCTGCATCTGCGGCGGCAAAATGGGCCATCTGGTCGTCGTATGCTTTTGCGAATGCGGGTCGGCCGGTGATGCGCGCGACGTAAGCGCGGCAAGCACCGTAGTTTGCGAGCCCATCGAACCGGTCCACCTGCCGCAGCACGTCGGCCATCAGCAAGTCGGCTATCGAGAAGCCGCGGCCCGCCAGCCACTCGCGGCCCGTCAGCACCGCCTCCATCCGATCGAGCCTGGCCTTCAGGAACTGCTCCACGAACTTGGCCTCGGGCGATTCGCCGGGAAAGCCCATGAAGCGGAATAGCGCCCACGGTTGGCTCGGCAGATCGACCGAGTTGAGGGCGGCGATGACCCACTCCATCACCTCGGCTCGGCCCCGGGGATCGGTAGGCATGAGTGTCGGGCTCTTCTCGCCGAGGTGCAGCAGGATCGCGCCGCTCTCGAAAATGGTGAGCTGGCCATCGGTCAGCCACGGAACCTGACCGAAGGGCTGCGCCGCGAAATGCTCGGGGCCGCGATCTCGAAAGGGCGTGCTCACTACACGATAGGCCAATCCAGCCTCTTCCAAGGCCCAACGCACCCGCAGGTCGCGCACGAAACCGCGCGGCGGTTCGGGGACCCAGTCGTAGGTCGTCAGGATCAGGTCGGTCATCGGCTGACTCCAAGGAAGACGGGAAGCTTGTCGAGAAGGCCGTTCCAGCCGTGCTCGTGGCTGGAGCGGGCGTTCTCATCGGGCAGGCGCTCATGGGTGAGGGTCAGCTCGGTTCCGCCGTCCAACGGCTCCAGGCGGAAGGTCACCAGCGACTCCGGTTCCGGCGCTCCGGATAAGTCCCACGTGAAGACAAGCTTCTTTTCGGGCGCCACCTCGCGGTAGATGCCGGTCGGATTGTGCTCGTCACCGTTCAGCAGTCGGAACACGACACTGAACCGACCGCCAGGGCGAACGTCCGCCACCACGCTGAGGGTCGGCCCGGCATCGGGACCCCACCACTGCATCATCAGCTCCGGTTGGGTGATCGCCGCCCAGACCTTGGCGGGCGGGGCGTTGATTCGGCGCACGATGGTCAGGCTCGCGAGCGGGCCGATCACAGCGCTTCGTCTTTTTCAACGAGCGCAACAAGCCGGTCCAGGCTTACCGTCCAGAAGCGTTCATACTGACTGAGCCATGCGATCGCCTCGCGCATCGGCGCGGGCGAGAGTTTCACCGCCACGGTGCGGCCAGTCTTGGTCCGCGTGATCAAACCGGCATCGGCCAGGACGTCCAGATGCTTCGTCATGCCAGGAAGCTTGAGCGAAAACGGCCGCGCGAGTTCGCTGACCGACAGGCCGGGTTCATTCATCAGGCGCTGCAGGACGCCCCGTCGCGTGGGATCCGCTAGCGCCCAGAACATTCTATCCATATCCGATGTGATATGCTTCGCCACGTAGCGAAGTATCTGCGGTTATCCCGGCGAAGTCAATCAGCGGGAGCCCTCCAGTACGAGAACCCTTTGACGTGCCGACGCTCGCTGCATCCGCGTGCCCGAGGTCAACCGCTGGATCGCGGCCGGGGCCGGGTGAAGCCTCCAAACCCGCGTTCGCCGACGGGGGTGCACGATTGAGCGCGGCAGGATTTGCGCCTAGTCTGGGGCGTTCTGGGAAAGGGGTTTCGATATGAAGCGGTTTTTGAGCATTTCTTTCTGCGCCCTGGCGCTCGGATCGACCGCGCTTGCCGGGACCGTCCTGGCTCAGCCCGCCGCGCCGGCCGAGGCTCCGAAGCCGAAAGGCTTCGCCCTGGAGGGCAAGCTCATTTCGCTGGACGGCATGAAGCTGACCGTCGAAGGCGCCGACGGCAAGCCGCGGAGCGTGATGCTGACCGCCGACACCCGGCTGATCCGGGTCAGCAAGATCAGCATCGACCAGATCAAGCCGGGCAGCTTCGTCGCCACCGCCAACAGCGCCGACGCGGGGGTGTCGAGCGAGCTTCGCGTGTTCGCCCCGCCGCTGAACGGCCTGGGCGAAGGCAGCTTCCCGATGCAGGACGGCGAGAACATGACCAACGGCACGGTCAACACCGTGGTCACCTCGGCCAAGGGCCGCGAACTGGACGTGGGCTATGCGCCCAAATGCAAGGACCACCTGGACAGTCCGCGCTGTAAATCCGGCACGCGCCACATCACCGTGCCCGCCGACATGGTCATCCGCCAGTGGGACAAGATCGAGGTCGGCGCGCTGAAGCCCGGCATCGCGGTCTCGGCCCAAGGCTACACCCTGGGCGACGCCGCCCCGGTGATCCGCGCGGTCTTCATCGGTGAAAACGGCGCGCCGCCGCCGAAGTAAGCGACTTACGCCAAGCTTGTTTCCGGAACAGCTTGACCGTCCGCTGCGTTAAGCGTGGCGGCGGGGTTTGTCCGCCTGGGCCGTGGAGGCGCAGATGGGTTTGGATCTGGAATCCCTGGTAATCTTTCTCATCGTCGGCGCCGTGGCCGGATGGCTTGCCGGGCTGATCGTGAAGGGCTTCGGCTTCGGCATTATCGGCAACATGGTGATCGGCATCCTGGGCGCCTTCGTGGGCGGTTGGCTGTTCGCCCACTTCGGGATCTTTCCCGGCGGCGGCATCGTTGGCGAACTGATCGGCGCCACTGTCGGAGCGGTCATCTTGCTGTTGCTGCTGCGCCTGATCCGGCGCTCGGCCTGAGCCGGGAGAGGAGATCGTCGATGAAACGCGCCGCCGTCTTTGCGTTCGCCGCGTTTGCGCTGTTGTCGCTCGCGGCCTGCACCGCCGGCTCTGCGACGGCGGAGCACGCGGCGCATCAGGGCTTCATCGTGCAGTTCGTCATGGGCTTCTGGCACGGCATGATCGCGCCCTTCACCCTGCTCGGCGAAATCATCGACAAGTTCTTTCCCAAGGTGTTGCCGTGGCATGTGCATCTCTACGAGAGCCGCGGCACGGGCGTGGCCTACGACATCGGCTTCTATCTCGGCCTGGTCGGAAGTCCGGTCGCGATCATCCACCGCAACCACTATTACGCAACGCGCCGCGCGTGAAACGATACGGCTGACATGCCCGCGGGCGCTCCGCGTCCGGAGCGCCCGCTTTCTCCGCCCTGTAAAGGGGGTATCGGGTCAGTAAAAGTAGCCGTGGTCGCGGTACCAGTCGCGCGTATGGTCGTGCCAACGGCCGTTCCAGTAGAAGCGCGGATCGCGATCGACGTGGCCATAGTAGTAGGGCGCGGGGCCGTAGATGCGCTCATAGGCGCCGACGCCCCAACGCGCATCGTACACCGCGCGCGCGTGCTCATAGCGGCGGCGCGCATCCTCATAGGCCATGCGTTGGCCTTCGTAACGGTCCTGGTGCGCTTGATAGTCGGCGTTGGCGTTGTCGTATTGGTCGCGCTGCGCGGCGTAGTTCGACGTATTCTGATCGTACTGCTGTTGCGACTGGGTCTGGCTGTATTGCTGCTGCTGGTCGCGCGTTTGCTGTTGCTGTTCCTCTTCGACGTCCTGCTGCGTCTGCGGCGGGTTGGAATAGTCCTGACGCAGGTCGTCGTGAGTGACGTAGTCGTTGTCCCGCGGTTCCTGATTGTACTGCGGATTGTACTGCTGATTGTACCGCTGATCGTACTGCGGGTTGTCCTGCTGATTGTCCTGCTGATTGTACTGCTGATTGTACTGGGGATCGTACCGCGGTTGATCCTGCGACGGCTGCGGTTGCTGCGGATAGGTCTGCGCGTGGGCGGCCAGCGGCGCTGCGCCCAACGCAGCCGCGGCGGCGGTCGCCAGAAGGGTCAGGTGAAGCTTGGTCATGGTCTTGGCTCCTGGGGCGTCCGTCCGAGAGAGCGGCGGACTGAAAGCGTCCCTGGCGCGGTGTTCCGTGACCCCTAACAGCGGAATACGCACGCCCGCGACGGGGCAACTAACGTGACCCGGCAGGGGCGGTTGCACCCCGCGCGGTCAATCATCCGTGTGAAAAAGCTAGGCTTTTAGCGTTCAGCCGAGCGCGTCGCCGTCGCCCAGTTCGGCTAAAAGCTTGGCCGCGCGGTCGAGCAGCGCGCGGTCCTCGGGGCTGAGCGCGGCGAGCGCCGCGGTCAGGCGGCGCAGCCGCAGGTCCCGCGCGCGATCGAGGAGCGCCCGACCCTTCTCGGTCGGCTGCAACAGCGCCCCGCGGGCGTCGGAGGGGTCGGGGCGACGCCGCACAAGCCCGCCGGCCTCCAACTCCTTGATAAGGCGCGAGATGGTGGGGGCGGAGACCTGTTCGATCGCCGCCAGCCGGCCGGGGGTGGTCTCGCCGCCGAACACCAGGACCGACAAGGCCGAGCCCTGGGGCCCGGTCAGGCCGGACTCCGCATCGGCCCGGCGCACCCGGCGCAGGAAGCGGATGGCCGCGCTGTGCAGGCGGTCGGCCAGTTCGGCGGGGGGCGGGGACTTGACGCGCGACTCGGTCATGAGCTTTACTTAGCTAACGAAACTATCTTGCGCCAGCCAAAAAGCGCGCCGAAAAGCGCGGGAGGAATCACCCATGTCCGACGATCTGTCCGGCCGCGAGTTCCTGCAAGTCGCCCTCTCCACCGCCGATCTGCCCCGGGCGGTGGCCTTCTACCGCGACACCCTAGGCCTGCCGTTCCTGTTCGAGGTCTCCGGCATGGCGTTCTTCCAGGTTGGGAGCGTCCGGCTGATGGTTGGCGACGCCGGTCGCGACTTCAAAGCGGCGACCGGGAGCGTGCTCTATTTCAACGCTCCGGATCTGCCGGCCCTGGCTCAGGCGCTCGAAGCGCGCGGCGTCGCGTTCCTGCGCCCCGCCGAGACGCTTCAGCAGACCGACGCGGGCGATCTGATGTTGCGCCCCTTCCGCGATCCCGACGGCAATCACCTGGCGCTGATGGGTGTCGTCCCGCGGGCCTGACTTCGGCTACTCTCGCCCCGAACAGGGGATGGGCATGATCGGCATCGAGGCGTTCTTCGACACGCGGACGGCGACGGTGACCTATCTGGTCTGGGATCCGGCGACGAACGCCGCCCTGGTGGTCGACCCGGTGCTCGACTACGAACCCAAGAGCGGCAGGCTGTGGACCGAGTCCGTCGACAAGGTGCTGGCCGCGGCCCAGGCGCGGGGGCTGAAGATCGAGCGCGTGCTGGAGACGCACGCCCACGCCGATCACCTCTCCGGCGCCCAGCTGATCAAGCGCCGCACCGCTGCGCGGGTCGCGGCGGGGGCGCGCATCGTGGAGGTGCAGCAGGTGTTCGCCCCGCGCTTCGCCGCCGCCGACCTCGCCGAACAGGGCGCCGATTTCGACGATCTCTACGACGACGGCGCGAGCTTCGCGCTCGGCCGACTCGCCTTTCGGGTGATGAGCACGCCCGGCCACACGCCGGCCTGCGTGACCTATGTGGTCGAGGACGCGGCCTTCGTCGGCGACGCCCTGTTCATGCCGGACTTCGGCAGCGCGCGCTGCGACTTCCCCGGCGGCGACGCGCACGCGCTGTGGCGCTCGACGCGGCGCATTCTGGAGTTGTCGCCGCAGACCCGCGTTTTCACCGGCCACGACTATCCCGCCGGCGCCGGACGCCAGGCGCCCGCGTGGGAAGCGACGGTCGCTCAGCAGCGTGCGTCCAACCGTCACGTGAAGGACGGAACGACCGAGGACGGCTTCGTCGAAATGCGCAAGGGACGCGACAAGGACCTGGAGCCGCCGGTCCTTTTGCTGCCTGCGCTTCAGGTGAATATCCGGGCCGGAAAACTGCCCCCGGCCGACCCCGCCGGACACACTTTTCTGCGCATTCCGGTCGATCCGGCCGCGCTTGGTTGAACAGGTTCATGAATTTTATTTAAGGTATGGGACCGGGGCCGGCGGGTAGTGTGCGCCCCGTTGTCGGCCGTGGGGGCCATCGGGGCGATTAGGCTATGAAAAACAGACTGTTCATGAGCGCGGCCATCGCCGCGACGTTGGCTTTCGGCGCGGGCGCGGCCCTGGCGCATGAGCCCAATCCGGCTCCGAGCGACCAGCAGATCCTGTTCGAGGGCGTTGTCGAAGGCGCGGCCGCCGATCAGGCGGCGGGCCCGCAGTACGGCCCATGGGGCTTCGACGAGAGCGGCGTCGATCCGAAGGCCAAGCCGGGCGACAGCTTCTTCGACTACGCCAACGGCGCCTGGTACGCGAAGACCGTGATTCCCGCGGACAGGTCGTCCTACGGAATGTCGACGGCGATCTACGACCGCACCCAGGAGCAGCTGCGCACCCTGATCGACAACGCCGGCAAGGCGCACGGCTCGCCCGACAGCGACGCCGGCAAGATCGGCGGCCTGTACAACGCCTTCATGGACGAAGCTCGGCTCGAACAGCTCGACGACAAGCCGATTCAGCCCGAGCTCGATCGCATCCGCGCGGCCAGGACCAAGACCGACATGGCTGTGATCATGGGCCGGTCCATGGGCGGTTTCGGCTCCAGCTTCTTCGGCAACGGCGTCGGCATCGACGCTAAGGACAGCGAGCACTACACGATTTACGCGAGTCAGTCGGGCCTCGGCCTGCCGGATCGCGACTACTATCTGTCCGACAAATTCAAGGATAAGAAAGCCGCCTATCGCGACTACATCGCCAAGATGCTCGGCATGATCGGCTGGCCCGAAGCCGACAAGCGCGCCGACGACATCGTCGCGATGGAGACCGCGATCGCGGAGGCGAGCTGGTCACGCGCCGAAAGCCGCGACCGCGACAAGACCTACAATGCCACCACCTTCGTCGCGCTCGAAAAAGACGCGCCTGGCTTTGCGTGGACGGCGTGGGCGCAGGCGTCGGGCCTGCCCAGGGACGGCCGCGTCGTCGTCGCGCAAAACACCGCCATGCCGAAGATCGCCAAGATCTTCGCCGACACGCCGATCGAGACCCTGCAGGCGTGGGAAGCGTTCCGCGTCGTCGACGAGACCTCGCCCAGCCTGTCCAAGCGCTTCGTCGACGCGCACTTCGACTTCCGCAACCGCACCATGTCGGGTCAGCAGGAAGATCGTCCTCGCTGGAAGCGCGGCGTCTCGCTGGTCGACGGCTCGCTCGGCGAAATGGTCGGCAAGGAATATGTCGCGCAGTATTTCCCGGCGTCATCCAAGACCGCGATGGTCGACCTGGTCGGTCAGCTGCGGCTGGCGCTGCACGGCCGCATCGAACGCCTCGCCTGGATGTCGCCTGAGACCAAGGCCAAGGCGCTCCAGAAACTCGACAAATTCGGCGTGAAGATCGGCTATCCGAACAAGTGGCGCAACTATTCGGCGTTGAAGATCGACCCGACCGATCTGATCGGCGACGAACGGCGCTCGGGCGTGTTCGAACACAACTTCGAACTCTCCCACCTCGGCAAGCCGGTGGACAAGGATGAGTGGGGCATGACGCCCCAGACCGTGAACGCCTATTACAACCCGTCGCGCAACGAGATCGTCTTCCCCGCCGCCATCCTGCAGGCGCCGTTCTTCGATCCGAAGGCCGACATGGCGATCAACTTCGGCGGCATCGGCGGCGTGATCGGTCACGAAATGACCCACGGCTTCGACGACCAGGGCCGCAAGTCCGACGGCAACGGCAACCTCACCGACTGGTGGACCGCCGCAGACGCGGCCAAGTTCAAGGTTCAGGCCGCCAAGTACGGCGCCCAGTACGACACCTACTTCGTCGCCGACGGCGTGCACGTGAAGGGCGACCAGACCATGGGCGAGAACATCGCCGACCTGGGCGGCATCCTGCTGGGCCTCGACGCCTATCACGCGTCGCTGCACGGCAAGCCCGCGCCGGTGCTCGACGGCTATACCGGCGACCAGCGCGTGTTCCTCGGTTGGGCCCAGGTGTGGCGCGTGAAAGCCCGGCCCGATGCGCTGAAGGCCCAGGCCACGTCAGACGTGCACTCGCCCGCGCGCTTCCGCGTCGACGGTCCGGTGCGCAACATCGACGCCTGGTACGCCGCCTTCGGCGTAAAGCCCGGCGACAAGGAATATATCGCGCCGGAAGACCGCGCGCGGATCTGGTAATCAGCAACAACTCAAGTCCGAAGGGCGCCGACGCAGAAGCGGCGCCCTTCGTCCATTTCAGGAGGGACACCATGACCATCAGACACCTGCTCTTGGGCGCATCCGCGTCCGTCGCGCTGAGCCTCGCCGCCGGCGCCGCCCTTGCCGCCGATCCCGGCGACGTCTGCATCGACGAGGGCTGCACCATGATCTCGCTGTTCGGCATTGCGTCCGACAACGATTTCGCCGCCGCCGGCGACGACGGCGCCGGTTCGACCGTGGCGCCGCACTTCGGGACCTGGGGTTTCGATACCGCGGGCATGGACAGGTCGGTGAAGCCCGGCGACGACTACAATCGCTTCGCCAACGGCAAGGCGGTGGACGCCATCGTGATCCCGTCCGATCGCTCGCGCTACGGCTCCTTCGACATCCTGCGTGAACTATCCGACAACCGCCTGCGCGGCCTGATCGACGCCGACGTGGCGCGCTCGGACCTGAAGCCCGGCTCCGACGACGCCAAGATCGCCGCCGCTTACAAGGCCTATATGGACACCCAGCGGATCGAGGCGCTGGACGCCAAGCCGTTGGCGGCCGATCTCGCCGGCGTGCGCGCGATGAAGACCCGCGAAGACGCGGCCCGCTCCATGGGTTCTTCGTTTGGCGGGTTCGGCACGTCCTTCTTCGGCCTGCGGGTCACCCCCGACGACAAGGACCCTGACAAGTACGCGCTCAACATCAGCCAGCGCGGCACCGGCCTGCCGGACCGCGACTACTATCTGACCCCGCGTTTCGCGGCCAAGCGCGCGGCCTATCAAGCCTATGTCGGCAAGATGCTGGGCATGGTCGGCTGGTCCGACCCCGACGCCGCCGCCAAGGCCGTGGTCGACCTCGAGACCAAGATCGCCGAGGTGCAGTGGACGCGCATCGAGAACCGCGATTCCGACAAGACATACAATCCGATGTCGGTGGCAGACCTCGAGACCTATGCGCCGGGCTTCCCGTGGCGCACCTTCCTCGACGCCGCCGGCGCCCGTGGCGCCACGCGCGTGGTGCTGGTGCAGAACACCGCCGTCCCGCAGATCGCCAAGATCTTCGCCGAGACGCCGATCGAGACCCTGCAAGCCTGGCAGACGTTTCACGGCGTGGACGAGTCCGCGCCGCTCTTGTCCAAGCGCTTCACCGACGCGTCGTTCGACTTCCACGGCCGCACCATGCAGGGCACGCCGGAGGAACGCGCCCGCGAAAAGCGCGCGGTCAGCTTCACCGAACGCACCCTGGGCGAAGCGCTCGGCCGTGCGTATGTGAATGCGTACTTCCCGCCGGAATCCAAGGCGACCATGGTCCATCTGGTCGGCGACTTGCGCGCCGCCATGCGCGTGCGCATCCAAAATCTTCCCTGGATGTCGCCCGAAACCAAGACCAAGGCGCTGGAGAAGCTCGACAAGTTCGGCGTGAAGATCGGTTACCCCGACCACTGGCGCGACTATTCGGCGCTGCAGCTGTCGGCCGACGATCTCTACGGGGATGCGCGCGCGGCGGGTAAGTTCGAGTGGAACTATCGGATGAACCGGCTGAACAAGCCGGTCGACCGCAGCGAATGGGGCATGACCCCGCAGACGGTGAACGCCTACTACACCCCCACCGGCAACGAGATCGTGTTCCCGGCGGCGATCCTGCAGCCGCCGTTCTTCGATCCGCACGCGGACATGGCGGTGAACTACGGCGCCATCGGCGGCGTGATCGGTCACGAGATGGGTCACGGCTTCGACGATCAGGGCCGTAAGTACGACGGCACGGGCAAGCTCACCGACTGGTGGACGGCGCAGGACGCGGCGAAGTTCCAGGTCGAGGCCGACAAGCTGGGCGCCCAGTACGACCAGTTCGAGATCCTTCCCGGCGTGCACGTCCAGGGCAAGCTGACCATGGGTGAGAACATCGGCGACCTGAACGGCTCGACGCTCGCGCTGGCGGCCTATCACAAGTACCTCGACGGCAAGCCCGCGCCGGTGCTCGACGGTTTCACCGGCGACCAGCGCGTCTATCTCGGCTGGGCCCAGGTGTGGCGCGAGAAGGCGCGCGAAGACACCTACAAGAACCTCGTCACTACCGATCCGCACTCGCCCGGCCCGTTCCGCGCCGTGGGCCCGCTGCGCAACGAGGACGGCTGGTACGCCGCCTGGGACATCAAGCCCGGCGACGAGGAATACATCGCACCCGCCGACCGCGTGCGGATGTGGTGATCGTTTAGGTCAGTCAGCTTAGCGAGCCGGAGCGGGCGACCGCTCCGGCTCTTCGATTATCGGAGACTTCCATGAAACTTCGCACTCTTCTCGTGGCGGGCCTGTTCGCCGCCGTCTGCTCCGCGCCCGTGATCGCCAGTGCGCAGACCGCACCGGCCGCGACGCCGGTCGATCCCGAACGCCTTGCGCTCGCGCACCAGCTCTTGGACGAGATGAACATGAAGCAGATGTTTCACGGGATATTGGGCAAGATGTTCGAAGCCATGCCCATGAAATCCGCTCCGGGTTTCGACATGCGGCAATTCGGAAAAAGCATGGGGGCCGGTTTCGAATCGGCCGTACCGGAATTCGAAGAGATCGAGGCCAAGGCTTACGCGGACACATTCACGGCCGACGAGCTCCGGGGAGCGGTCGCTTTCTACGGATCACCAAGCGGCAAGGCGTTGCTGGCGAAGCTTCCGGAGCTGACCGCAAAGATGACGCCGGCGATTTATGCGGTGATGCCGAAGGTCTTCGCGGTCACTGACGCAGACTACTGCAAGCACGTCCAGTGCAGCACCGAGATGAAGGACGGCTTCAGGCGCGAGGAAGACATGATCGCGAAGGTCGCTCAGCGCGCTACGGCGCAGTCTCAGCACTAGGCCCCGAAAATAGAAAACCCGCCGCAGGATCTGCGGCGGGCTTCCTTTGCTCTTGCGAGCAGGCGTCTCCTCCCCGAAACGCCGGAGAACGCGTGCGGACTGCGCGCTCGCTTTCTCACGGTCGAAATGTGACGTGAAAATGTCAGTTGAGTCAATTGCAACGGCGCCACAGAGGCCCGGAAATGCGCCTGATCAGTGATCAGGAAACAAAAATTTCCCGTCGTGAAATCAGCACCTTAGCCATTCCCTAGCTGCGGGCTATGATTGCGCGCACCGCTGCGACCATTTGGTCGCGGGGAAGGGTCGCTTGGCCCGGCCGCTCCTCTTTCCAGGTCGCCCGGTCGGCCAGCCCCGAGGCCAACGCGCGGCCGAGGTCCAGGTCCTTGATGGTCACGGTCCCGGCCGCCAGTTCGTCGTCGCCGATGATCACCGCCGCGGGCGACAGCCGCCGGTCCGCGTATTTCATCTGGGCCTTCATGCCCGAACGGCCGAGATAGACTTCCGCTGCGATCCCCGCCTCGCGCAGCTCGCGCGCGACCGCGAAATAGTCGGCCATGCGCGCCTGGTCGAAGGCGATGATCACCACCGGTCCGCGCGCGGCGCGATCGCCGCCTAAGGCTAGCTGGCGCAGCGCCACCGCCAGGCGGCTCACCCCGAACGAAAATCCAGTCGCGGGCGTGCGTTCGCCGGTGAAGCGCGCCACCAGGTCGTCGTAGCGTCCGCCGCCGCCGACCGAGCCCAGTTTCAGCGGCTCTCCGTCGGGACCGGCCTGCAGAATCTCCGCCTCGAACACCGCGCCGGTGTAGTACTCGAGCCCGCGCACCACGGCCGGGTCGAAACGCGCCTGCTGTTCGCTGATGCCCATGCCTTTCAAGGCCGCATCGATCAGCAACAGTTCGTTCAGGCCTTCGTCGCCCTCGGGCGTGCCGCCGACGACCGGCGACAGCTTGTCGAGGGTGGCCGCGCGCGTGTCGCCGCCGGCGCTCAAGAACGCCATCACGGCATCCACCGCGGGCGTGCCCAGCTCCGCGCCCTTGGTGAAGTCGCCGGACTCGTCGACGCGGCCCTTGCCGAGCAGCGCGCGCACGCCCTCCGCCCCCAGGCGATCGAGCTTATCGACCGCGCGCAGCACGATCAGCTTCTGCGTGTTGGTCTCGACGCCGGCCTTGGTGAGAAGGCCGTTCAGCAGTTTGCGGTTGTTCAGCTTCAGCACCGCGCCGCCGCGCGGCACGCCGGCGGCTTCCAGGCCCTCGACCGCCATGGCGACAATCTCCGCGTCCGCCTCCGGCCGGTCGGAGCCGACCGTGTCGGCGTCGCACTGGATGAATTCGCGATAGCGTCCCGGGCCGGGCTTTTCGTTGCGCCACACCGTGCCGAAGGCATAGCGGCGGAAGGGCTTGGGCAGCGTCTCCCAGGTCTGCGCCGCGAACCGCGCCAGCGGCGCGGTCAGGTCGTAGCGCAGCGCGATCCACTGCTCGTCGTCGTCGCGCAGGGCGAACACGCCTTCGTTGGGCCGGTCGCTGTCGGGCAGAAACTTGCCCAGCGCGTCGGCGAACTCGAACGCCGGCGTCTCCAGATGCTCGAAGCCGTAGCGCTCATAGACGCGCGACACCGCGGTCAGGATGGCGCGCTCAGTGGCCAGGTCCCGCGCACGGCGGTCCTGCAGCCCGCGCGGATTGCGCGCCTCGGGTCGAAATTCGGTCTCGGGCTTGGGGTCGGATTTGGTCTCGGGCATGTGGGGCGGATTAGAGGATTGGGGTCCCGAGCGCCACCCTAGCGCTTCAGCCGCGCGATCAGGGCCGCCGTCGAGGGATCGTGCGCCGCCGCCGGGCCGCCCTCCAGCTCCGCCAGCACCCGGCCGGCCAGGGTCTTGCCCAGTTCCACGCCCCATTGGTCAAAGCTGTTGATGCCCCAGATCACGCCCTCGACGAAGGTCTTGTGCTCGTAGAGCGCGATCAGGGCGCCGAGGCGTTCCGGGGTCAGGCGGTCGAGCAGGATCAGGCTCGAGGGGCGGTCGCCGGGAAAGGTCCGTTGCGGCGCCAGGGTGTCGATTTCGGCGGGTGACAGGCCTTTGGCCTTCAGTTCGGCGCGCACCTCGCGCTCGGGGCGGCCGGTCATCAGCGCTTCGGCCTGGGCGATAACGTTGGCGAGGAGTTTGGCGTGCATGTCCTGGGCGCCGTCGTCGCTCTCAGCCACCGCGACGAACTCGACGGGCACGACCTCGGGGCCCTGGTGGATCTGCTGGAAATAGGCGTGCTGGACGTTGGTGCCTTCGCCGCCGAACACCGCGGGCGCGGTTCCGTGCCGCAGAGGTTTGCCGTCGCGCGTAACGCCCTTGCCGTTCGACTCCATCTCGAGCTGCTGCAGGAAGGCCGGCAGGCGGCGCAGGCGGTGCGCATAGGGAACCACCGTGCGCGAACAGCGGCCGAGGCCGTCGCGATTGTAGATCTGCGCCAGCGCCAGCAGCACCGGCGCGTTGCGCTCCAGCGGCGCATCGTGAAAGTGCTCGTCCATGGCCCGTGCGCCGTCGAGCAGGCGCGCGAACGCCGGCCAGCCCAGCGCGCAGGCGACCGACAGCGAGACCGCGCTCCACAGGGAATAACGGCCCCCGACCCAGTCCCAGAACCCGAACACGCGCGCGTCCTCGACCCCGAACGCCTTGGTCTTGTCGAGCGCGGTCGACACGGCCGCGAGATGCTTGCCGAGGTCGGCTTCGCCCACGCCGGCGGCCAGCCACGCACGCGCGGCCTGCGCATTGGCCATGGTCTCCTGGGTGGTGAAGGTCTTCGACACCACGATGACCAGCGTCTCCGCCGGATCGAGGTCGGCGGTCGCCAGCGCGAAATCGGCGCCGTCGACGTTGGCGACGAAGCGCAGGTCGATCGCGGGCTTCAGGGGGCGCAGCGCGTCCCAGAGCAGGCGCGGCCCGAGGTCGGATCCGCCGATGCCGATGTGCAGGATGTTGCGCAGCGGCTTGCCTGTAGCGCCCGCCAGGTCGCCGCTCTGCACCGCGGTGGCGAAGCGCTTCATGCGCGCGCGGACGGTCTCGACCTCGCGCATCACCGGCGCGCCTTGGGCGTCGAAGTGGGCGTTCTCTGGCGCGCGCAGCGCCATGTGCAGGACCGCGCGGCCCTCCGAGGCGTTGACCGCGTCGCCGGTGAACAGTTTTGCGCGCCAGCTGTCGACCTCCGTCGCGCGCGCCAGCGCCAGGGCCGTGACCAGGCCCTCCAGGCTCCAGGCTTGTTTCGACAAGTCGAGCGTCAGGCCGCAGGCCTCGATGGTCATCCGCCCGAGGCGGCCGGGCTCGCGCGCGAACAGCTCGGCGATGGGGACGTGGTCGCGGGCGGCGGCCTTCAGAGCGGTCCAGGCGGCATCGGGGCTCATGGGCTCCCGCACTAGCCTGACCCGTGGTCCAGGTCACCACTCGTTTACCGTTCCGGCCGCACGATTTGGACCCAAGTTTCCGACCGACTCCTTCGAGAGGATTTCCCATGTGCGGCATGGCGCTCGCGGCTTCCCTGGCTCTGGCCGACCTCTATGGCGCCGGCGGCGGCCATGCGATCCAGCCCGCGGTCGCCAATCCGCTGGCGGCCGAACCGCTTTACGCCGACATCGTCGGTCGGGCCCGCGAGCTGCGCGCGACCGTGGTGACCCTGGAGGCGACGCCGGGGCTGAAGCAGTCCGCCGCCGCGATCCCGCTGCAAGGGTTCGATGAGGTGGCGACGAAGGCCCAGGCCCTGTCCAGCCTCGACATGAAGGGCCACGTCGACCTCGCCGCCCGCGACAAGGACGGCGACCTCAAGTGCATCCTGAAGGGCATCTCCCAGGACCTGCCCAAGCGCATAGCGGACATTCGCGACGCCAAGACCGGCCCGGACGAGGCCCGCGCGCTGGACGACCTCGCCTATCTGCTCGACGACAACGTGGGCGTGATCACCGCTCTGCCGAAGGCGCCGGTTTAGGCCAACGAAGACCGCTTAAAGCGGTCCCGTTGAACGTCCGAGATGGGTGGAAAGCAGTCGCCGAACGCGAGGCGGGCGAATTGCGCCGCTTTCTGCGTTGTGGAGCGTTGACGGCGGCGACGCCTTGGCTATGCCTTACCTGTCGGGATTGCGGGAGGCGTCATGTCCGGAGAGGGCAGGGCCGATAAGCGCGCGCAGGGCGCGGGCTGGGGGCGGTTCTGGCAGGCGCTCGCCCTGATCTTCTCCCTCTACAACATCGAGCAGGCCGTCGAGGCCATGCTCTGGGACACCGGCCATCAAACGGGAGCCGGTTACATCGGTGCGGAGCACACTGCGTTCCGGCCGATGGCCGAGTGCGGCCGCGGCTGCGTGCGCGTCGACCGGGTCGACCCCGGTTCTCCGCTCGCCAAGGCGGGGGTCGCTGCGGGCGGCCACATCCGCTTTGACCGGAGCTGGGACCCGAGCCGGCATATCGCAGCCGGAGAGCGCCTCGGCTTCACCATTGAACGTGGCGCCCGCTGGACGCACCGCGAGGTCCTGGCGGTCGCCCGCCCGAAGGTCGATGCGAAGGCTTCCTCGGCGTATGTGATCTACGACCTTCTGACGCTTTCTACCTGCCTGTTCGGCGTCCTGATCCTCTGGCGGAGCGGAGGTCGGAAGACTCCGATGCTGTTGGGGCTCGCGCTGACGTGCTTCGGCTTGGTCGATTCCAGGCCGCAGATGTGGGAGGAGGCGCCGCAGATTTTCCTGCCGTTTTTCGCGATCAACTCCACAGACTACCTTTTCATCTTTATTTTATTCGCCACGTTTTCGATCGCTTTCGCCGGAGAAGCCGCAAAATTGCGCTTGGGAGCGCTGAAATACGTCATAGCAACTTACTTCGTCGCATTTTTCGCAGTGGGATGCTGGCGTGCTTATTCGGAGTACGCCGTGCTTCCGAGTTTTGACGCAGCGAGCGGTTGCCTCGAAATCATGACGTATCCGCTCTATGCGGCCAGCCTCTTCTACATGTACGTCGGCTGGAAGCGGAGCGGACGGTCGGAACGGCGGCGCTACCGGCTGATGCTCGTCGCCTTCGCGCTGTTGGTTCTGTCGCAGATGGTCACCGAGTTTGTCAGCTGGGGCCTCGGAGTTCAGGATTACGGGGCCGATCCGCTGGAGCTGGTCGCGGCGACGGTCGCGGGGGTGGTTGCGCCGGCGCTGTTCGCCTACGGCATCCTGCGCCACAAGGTGTTCGATCTCGGCTTCGCCCTGAACCGGACGCTGGTCTACGGCGTGGTGAGCGCGATCCTGCTCGCCGCCTTCGGACTGATCGAATGGGCGGTCGAGCACTTCGTGCCCGTCGAAGGCCGTGAGAAGAACGCCCTGGTCGACGCCGCCATCGCAGTCGGTGTGTTCCTGACCTTCCACAAGGTGCGGGACGTCGTGGAGCACGTGATCGAACGCCTGTTCTTCCGGCGCTGGCAACGGTCGGAGGCGGAGCTTCGCCGGTTCGTGCGCGAGGCGCCCTTCGTGACCCAGGCCCCCGCCCTGACGAAGGCCCTCGCCAGGGCGCTCACCGAATACGCCGAGGGCGCGGAGGCGGCGGTCTATCTGGCGGAGGGTCAGGAATATGTGCGGGCGATCGGCGACGTGGCGGGCGCCCCGGCCCGGCTCGACCCAGACCTGTCCGCCCTGGTCAGCCTGCGCGCCGATCCGAAGCCGATGGAGCTGCAGGACCACGCGTCCGGCGCCGCTTTGATCGCGCCGATGGTCAATCGCAACGAGGTCGTCGGCCTGGCCCTGCTCGGCCCCAAGCCGTCGGGCTCGGACTATCGGCCGGACGAGATCGAGCTGATCGGCTGGGCGACACGGCAGGTCGGCCTCGACCTCCACGCGCTCAAGGTGGAGCAACTTGAGGCGACGGCTGCGCGACAGCGCGAGGAAATCGCGCACTTCGAAACCCGCGTCGACGAGTTGAGACTCGTCCTTGGAGCGCGAGCCTCGGCCTGATCTCCCGACGACTGCTTTGGGTCGTGTGCCGCCAGGAGCTTCGGGGCCGGAAGCGGATTAAATGCAAAGAACCGCCGACAAACCGCAATCGCCAACAACTCGGCAGCGGACGAACGGCAGGAATGGGTCGAAAAGCGGAAGTCGGGCTAGGTGCGCAACGCGCACCTTCCGGCTCGGCTTCCAAGTCAAGAGCGTCAGCGAGTCCCCGCCGCCGCTTGCCGGTCGCGAGCCTTGAGCCCTAAAGCGCACCCTCCAAAGTTCCGCTAGGGGTGGCAAACGGACCTTAGTTCGAATGATTGCACTTGAATTTGCCCTTATGAATTTCGGCAATCCATTCGTCGTCGGATATTACCAGGGGGCGGTTGCTGCGCCCCAGGTAATTCGCTCGCCTGTACCAAGCTTCCGCGTCACGGCATCTGCCTTGTTTTAAGCTCTCATCCGCACATAACTGTGCGGCAAATGCAGAGCCTTTGTTCGCTGCGAAAATGCACCACTCCATTCGTTCCGCCGAAGAGGAGGGTCCGCCTTCCGTGTAATAACTCGTGACCCTGTCCATCGCCTTCTTGTCCCCCCTCTTCGCCGCGTCTTTGTCTTGTTCAAGGTGGGGGTGTGCGCTCACCACGGAGCCAAGCGAGGCGGGCACGGCCAAGAGTAAAATGGCGGTAGCGAGTGCTTTGTCCAGCATGAGTTTATCCCTGACCTGAGCGACGGTGGGGCAGCGTCAGCGTTTTGTCACGCTCGGTTTCCCGCGCGTCCGCTATGGGTCGATCCTAGCCGGCAGTCCCGGCCCGAAGCGGACAGTCCGTCCAGGTGTGGGTTACAGGTTCGACAACGGACCTCCCAAACGTCCGCATGGGGTGGTTTCGGAGGTGAGCCTGGCGGGTATGATAAGCTTATGGCCATACATGATCGTGCCGAACTTGACCGAGAGGACCGCCGAGTCCTGCGAACCACGCGCGCCTCGCTTATGTCGGATACGAAGTGGCGCAAGGTCTTCGCTGCCTTTGAAGCCCATCCGGAGCTTAATCTACCGCAATGCATCTTCAAGTTCGTCGATCACCCGGACGAGTGCGTGGGAAACCCCTCCGCAGGGCTCTATCCGCCGCGTCCCTGGGTGGACACGAATTCGTTCGGCCCGATTCCGCTTCGGTCGATCGAGTAGCTTCTGTTCCCACGTGTGGCTGAGTACGGGGGCCCTGACCGCACGATCCCGCCCCGTCGTGAACCCAAGACATTCATGACGCCTGGCGCATCCTCACCAGGCTAGGTCGGTTGCCAATCGAAATGACGGAGCGTGGGCTCCTGATCCGAGGCTATCTTCCGGCGGTCTCCCGATAAGAATCCAAGCCATGGTCCGCTACTGGGTCGATCTTGGTCGGCCCGGAAGCGGATCCTTCGAAGGGCAGGAAAGGGTGGTTGACGGACATATCTACGGCTACAGTCAGGCTTAAACGCAATCTGCAGCAATCATGTGGGTAGATCTATGGATTGGCGGCCCGAACTCTTAGCTGTCTTCGCGTGCGCGCTCTTCATTTACACTTGGCTTTGTTCACGAGCGGGTGTCTTTCCGCTCGGACTCTTTGGACGTCGAGTTCGCAAGACTCAGATGCCGCGCATGTTTCGCGTCGTACAAATTTGCTGTATTATTCTTGCTGTTGGCACCGCGCTGCTGAGCATTGCCGCCGCGCTTGGGATGGACGCCAATTTTCAATCCCAAACGGTAAGCTCACATAGCCGCGGTGACGCCAGTATCTAGCGTTTTAAGGCCAGATGGGGCCATTGCGCGCGAGTAAAGCAGCTACGAAAAGCGCCGCTCCGACAAGCATCATCAAGCTAGTTCCCAACCAAAATGGCCCTGCTGCTTGCGCACGTGCTTTGCTTTCTTGACGGTGTCGGGAGGCAACCCGCAAGGAAGCTAGAGTGAGTGCGGCGAGCGCCATGCACCCGCTGAATAGCAATCGATCAAAACGACTTTCTGAAAACAGGATGACAAGGATCGCCATACCCGCGACGCCAAATACCTGAATTGCATATCTAGAAAGGTTGCTCTTCATCCGTACCACCTCACAGGCACGAAAACTTCGAATGTGACGCTGCCCAGAGTGTCCGCAATGGGTCGAAAGCGGAAGGCGGGCCAAGGGCGCCGAGCGGACGTTCGAACTCGGCCTCAACGAAGATCGCTAGCCAGTCCGCGCCGCCGCCTTTAACGCGCGCACCACCGCGCCCGACGTCAGCACCTGCGGCAACACCTTCGGCTCGCCGCCGTCCACGCCATAGACGAGATAGAGCGGAACGCCGGTGCGGCCTTGCGCGGTCAATGCCTGGGTGATCGCCGCGTCGCGCCGAGTCCAGTCGCCGACGAGGTAGGCGGCGCCGGTGTCGGCGAAGGCCTTGGCGGTGTCCGCGGAGGAGAAGGCGACGGCTTCGTTGACCTTGCAGCTCACGCACCAGGCGGCGGTGAAGTTCACGAACACCGGCTTGCCCTGGGCGCGCAACGCCGCGAGGCGCTCGGCCGAATAGGGCTCGGCGTGCACCGATGAAGGTCCGCCTTCCGCGACAACCGCGTTCGGCTCGGTCTCCGACGCGGCGGCGAAACCGGCCAAGGCCAGCGCGCCGATCAAGGCGGCGCCGGCGGCGACGAGACTCGCGGTCGAGCGTCGGCCTTCGACATAAGCCTGTTGATGCAGCCCGTAGAGATAAAGACAAAGCGCCAGCGTCACCGTCGCGCCCATCAGCAGGCCGAGCGCGGGACCGCCGCTCTGTTGCGCGAAGACCCAGGCCATGAACGCCGCTGTGGCGTACATCGGAAACGCCAAGAGCTTGCGCAGGGTGTCCATCCAGACGCCGGGCTTGGGCAGTCTGCGCAACAGCGCGGGTGAGAAGCTCAGCGCCACGAACGGCAGGGCGAGACCGAGGCCCAATGCAAGGAACACCACGAAGGTCGCGACCGCGCCCGCGGTCAGGGCATAGCCGAGCGCCGAGGCCATGAACGGCGCCGTGCACGGCGCGCCGACCACCACCGCCAGCACGCCGGTGAAGAAGGCGCCGGCGGCCCCGGGCTTGCGCTGCAGATCGCCGCCGACGCCCTGCAGCGTCAGGCCCGCCTCGAACACGCCGGAAAGGTTCAGCGCGATGGCGAGGGTGAGCAGGGTGAGGGCGGCGGTGACCTTGGGCGACTGCAGTTGAAAGCCCCAGCCCAGTGCCTGGCCCGCCGCCTTGCCGGCAACGACGACGACGGCGAGGACCAGGAACGCCGACAGCGTGCCGGCGAGGAAGAACAGGCCGTCGCGACGCGCTTCTTCCGGCGCGTGTGCGCGCGCGGCAAGCGCCGCCGCCTTCATCGACAGGACCGGAAAAACGCACGGCATCAGGTTCAGCACCATGCCGCCCAGCAGCGCGAAACCGAGCGCGGTCAACAATCCGCCGATGCCGCTGTTCGCGTTTTTGGGCGCATCGCCCGCCGCCAGGGCCGGGCCGAGGCCCGAGGCGCCCGGCGGCGGCGGCGCGTTGGGCCTGGCGCTGATCTCCCACGCGCTGGATTTGGTGGCGAGCAGGCCGGTAAGCGGCGCGCTCAATGCGCCTGCCTTGGCAAGCACAGGACTTGGCTTGAGGGTGAGCGTCAGACCGTCGGGTCCGCGTTCCACCGCCTGACGCGCGGGCAGCAGAACCATCGATGCGTCGTCGGGAAAGAAATAGGCGCCGTTCGCATCGACGCCTTTCAATGGCGCACCGGCGGCGGCGAGCGTGATCACGCCCTTTGCGTAGTTCGCGGACGCCGCGAAGGTCGCGGGCTTCGGCGCCTCCGCCAAGGCGCGCGCGACGTCGGCGCCCCACTGCGGCGAGACTTCGGGTATTGCGGTGGAAACCGGCAGCGCCAATTTCAGATCCGCGGTCTCGGGAATGCAAACGTCCTTGCAGACGAGAATCTCGACATGCGCCGCGATCGCCGCGCGATCGCCGTTCGTCGCCGACGCCGGGACCTTGATCGCGACCGGCAGGAAGACCTGACCCTCGTAGCCGTAGGTCATCAGTTGCCATTGCGGCAAACGTTGCGGCCTCGGCCACACCGTGTCGCCGGCTTTCCAACCCGAGGGCAGGGTCCAGGTCAGGGTCGGCGGCAGCCCCGCGTCGCCCGCATTCTTCCAGTAGGTGTGCCAGCGGGGCGCGATCTTCTCGCGCAGCGCCACATAGGTCGTGGTCCCCGGCTGGACCGTCGCGGTCAGGGGCGCGAGCTCCATCTCCACGTGGCCGCTGTTCACCGCCTGGGCGAACGCTGGCGCGCCCATGAGCCCGCACGTCATCGCCGCGAGAACCGCGAGCGTCTGAACGAAGGCCCTGAAACCGCGCGAAACCATCCGAAAGTCGAACTCCTGTGACCTCCGGTATATGGTCGAGATTGCGTCCCGGGACCAGTGGGGCATGATCCCGTTAAAGGCTGCGAATCGAACACCCCAAGAAGCGCCATGACCTTCGACGACTTGGAAATCGGCCAGGTGATCTCGCTGGGCGCCATCGCCCTGGACCGCCGCGCGATCGAGGGGTTCTGCGCGACCTTCGCGCCGGACTGGGACCCGGTGAACGGCGCGCCCGACGCCATGGTCTACGCCATCTGGTCGCGCCTCGAAGCCGACTCGGGCCGGGATCTTCCGCAAGCCAAGCGCCTCGCGGTCGACGCGCTGCGCTGGGTGCGCAATCCGCCCGCGGGCGAGTTGCTGCGCGGACGCATGACGGTGATGGGCAAGGACCCGGTCGGCGAGAGCAAGGGCGTCGTCATCGCCCAGCACGATCTGCTCGACGAAGCGGGCCGCCTCGTCTTCTCGTGCCTGACGCGTTCGGTGGTCGGGCGCTAGACGACGAACAGGTCGGGCGGCTCAGTTGTTCGTCGTGGTCGGCGCCGAGGCGCCCGCGTAGAGTCCGCTCACGACCGCCTTCCATCGCTCCAGCGGATCGGGTGGCGCGACGGGCAGCGGCCGCTCGGCGATGTGGGTGTTCATGAAAGCGACGAACCCCGCGCCGAAATAGGGCGACAGCAGACTCCAGGCCGCGCGAAATCCGGGCGATGAAAGATTGGCGTGCACGCCCGCCACGAAGCTGGCGTAGGCGGTCGCGTTCATCAGGCCCGCCTCGTGCTGGATGTAAGAATCCTCGGCGCTGAGGAAGGCGGCGCGACAGATCATCAGGAATCGATCCAGTTCGGGACCGGTCAGGGTTTCCGGTCGCCGCGCGCCCTTGTGGTAGAGCGCCGAGATTTCCTCACCCGCGAGATTGAAAACCGCGTTGCCCACGCGTTGCGCGCGTCCTTGCTGAACGAGCGCCTGCTGGTTCTTTTCGGTCTGCCGCACCTGCAGTCCCAGATAGATCAGTGAGCCGAGCACCGCGGCGCCGGAAAGCAGGCTCCCGATACTGGCGAGATCGGTCAGGTTCATGGGCATGCCCCAGCGCTCCGATCCGACGACGAATCGGGGATCCGTTTCGAAATATCACGGATATGGCGGCGGCGGTTCAGGCGTTCGCGGCGACCGGGGTTTCGGTGCTCTGACGTTCGAGTTGCAGCGCCACCAGCTTGTCCCACGCCAACAGCGAGATCAGGTGCGCGTAGATCTGGGGCAGGGCGCCGTTGTCGCGCAGACGGATGAACTTGTCGTGCGGCAGGGCATTCAGCTTCTCGTTGGAGATCGCCCAGTAGTCGGCGAGCTTCACCGGCGGAACCGCCGAACCGTCCGCGCTGGTCGGCTGGAAGGTGGCTTCGCGGAATTCGAACAGGTCCATGTCGGTCATCATGGTGACGAACTGCTGGGTGCGCTGACGCTCGGTCTCGAACTCGGTGCAGAACTGCATCGCCGACTGGGTGTAGGGCGACGGCTGGCCGTTCTCGAAGAACGGCACCTCGGGCTTGTCCGACACGAACGGCGCGTTGCGGTCGACGCACAGCACCATGCGGTCGGAGCCTTCGTCGTTGGCGAACACGAAGGGATAGCGGCGCACGAAACTCGGGATATAGGCGTCGACGCGAAACTCGCCGTCGGAACTGACGAACAGGTTCTCGTTCTGGCGCAGGCCCATTACCGCCAGCGGCACCTTGGTCTCGCCCAGGAAGATGATCGGATAGGAAAGACCCGCGCCGATGAACTCGGCCACGGTCAGGGGCACCAGGTTGGTGCGCGCGACGAAGCCGTAGGGCTTGGCGGTGCGGTTGACCCCGAGGCCCCCGTGGACCTGGGCGCTCAGCGGCTCCGGCCTCTCGTAGAAAAGCACGTTGCCGCTCAGCGACACGCCGGTGTCCAGTTCGCCCTGTTCCATGGTCCACAAGTCTCTTGAAAGGTGAGCGGCGCTTCTAGCCGAAGCGGGCTCGCGCGGCAACGCGAGGGACGCGGGGCGCGAACGGTCGATCGGCCGCACGCCCCTGGCGGGTGCTGGAATGCGGGGGCGACCGTTCCTAGCTAGGGGAGGACAGGAGGCCGGTCATGGACGCCGCCCGATTTCAGGAGCCCCGCCGCCGGATGGTGCCCATCCGCAGCCCCTGGGGCGACGGCGAGATGTCGGTGCTCGACTTCGGCGACGCGGCCCGGCCGGTGGACGTGGTCTTCCTGCACGCCAACGGCTTCAACGCCATGACCTACCGGACGCTTCTGGCCCCGCTGTCGGCCACGCTGCGGATCGTGGCCCCCGACCTGCGCGGCCATGGCGCGACCACGCTCAAGGCCGATCCGCGCGGGCGACGCTCCTGGCGCGACTTCCGTGACGACGTGCTGGGGCTGATGGAGGCCCTGGACGGACCGCCGGTGACCCTGGCCGGCCACTCCATGGGCGGCACCGTGGCGCTGGAGGCGGCAGGCGCGCGGCCCGACAAGGTCTCCAACCTCGCCCTGTTCGACCCGGTGATCTGGCCGCCCGTGATGCTGGGCCTGGCGCGACTGCCGGGCGCCCGGGCCCTGACCGCCGCGCGGTTCCCCCTGGTCCAGGGCGCGCTGCGCCGCCGTTCGGCCTTCGCCGACCAGGCCGAGGCGTTCCAGGCCTACAAGGGCAGAGGCGCGTTCTCGACCTGGCCCGAGACCACG
The DNA here is from genome assembly GCA_035551675.1 of Caulobacteraceae bacterium. Taxonomy (GTDB): domain Bacteria; phylum Pseudomonadota; class Alphaproteobacteria; order Caulobacterales; family Caulobacteraceae; genus JAFECT01. The sequence goes on from DASZMV010000087.1 coordinate 25,333, forward strand.
CTGGCCGACTACGTCGCCGGCGGCTTCCTCGCGCGCGACAACGGGACGGTCGAGCTGGCCTGCGCGCCAAAGTGGGAAGCCTCCAACTTCACCGCCCAAGCCAACGACCCCTGGAAGGCGCTTCGCCGCTTCAACCGCCCGGTGACCATCCTGAAGGGCGAACGCGGTTCCACCTGTCACGTCCCCGACCGCGCGGTCCTGAACCGCCGCTTCCCGCGCCTGCGCGTCGAGACGGTGTCAGGCGGCCACTTCTTCCCCATGGAACGCCCCAACCCCGTCCGCGACGCGATCCTCGACGCGGCGGTCTAGCGTCCGAAATCGCGATCAAGGCTTCGGGGTCGGAGGCGTTATGAGGATCGGGTTGCTGACGTCCACACCGGCACGACGAACGATTTCGAGATCTCGACCGGCGTTGTCATCGACCCACATCGGATAGCTGTACAGCCTGCCCTTATACCTGACGTATCGCCATTCCCCGATGTATGTGACGCGGCCGCTTTCCAGTTTGAAATGCACGTCATCAAGGTCTTTGAGCGGCACATCCGTCCTCGGGACGCCCACCTGGAAAAAATAGTCGCCCGGCTCGCAGGCCAGCACGATTACCTTTCCATAGTACCGCGTCGACGGGTCGCCAACGTAGCCCTGCTTCGCGAGGAATGCCGCGCCGTCGTAATTCTCGACGAAGTCGTGCGCTTTCTCGGTCGGCTTCGTGAAGATATCCTGGGTGCCCCAGTTTTGCGCACGCGGTAGCAGAATCCGCGCCATCACCGGCGCCTCGTATCCCGTCTTCTTGAAATTGAAGGTTGGGATCAGCATACCGCCGGTCCCAGAAAACGAAACGGCGAGGATCGCGGAGTCCGGCGTGCGATTCTTCAAAGGTGTGCAGATGAACGCGCACGCATTTTTCGCCAGAAAAAGCGTCGCCAATGCCGCAAGCAGGAATAGCCGCACGTGTCCGATCACAGCGTCACCATACCCCGGTATCTGCCCGCGTTCCACCCTTCGCCTTGCGTCGGGTTTGGCTCGAGCCGCCTGAGGCCTCCCGTCTGCCGCTGAGCCGAGGACGCGGTGGGACTAGCTCTCGGGAGCGGTCTGGGCCAATCTCATGGCTTCAGCGTGTATCTCGGGGGGCGCGGCCGATGAGGGCGATGATATTGGGCGTGGCGCTCGCCTTGGCGGCGGCGACCCTCGGCATGGCCCAGCAGGCCGCGGCGCCCCAGGCAGATACGCAGGCGACGCTGACGTACAAGCGCGACCTGAGCCTTCCCCGAAAAATGGCGCAAGGGGGGACCCCGAACGGGGCGTATCAATTCATCCGCGGTTACCCAGGGCCACACTGCAAGGACAAGATGTTCTCCGCGGATTTTCAGGTGGGCCGCGGCAAAGCAGTGCCCGGGATGGATGAAAGCAAGGCCGTATCTATCCCATCGGGGCAGCGTCTTTGGATTTTCGCCTACACCAATCAGGTCGGGTCGGTCAGGTCCTGGTGCCAGAACATGGTCAGCTTCGTCCCGACGCCGGGGGCGCACTACGAGCTCACGCAACTGGTGGACAGTTTCGACGAGTGCTTCGTCAAGATCGTCGGCGACGACGGGAAGGCTCCATACAGCCTTGAGCGCAGCCGTCCGGGCGGATCCTGTTTTCCATGGCCTGGCTGAGTGGAAACCCCGCGTTCCGTGTCGTCCGCCTGACTGGGCAAGCGGACCTTACAAATCCAGCCCCTCGAACACCTTCGACTGCAATGTCGTAAGTTGCTCCGGCGTGCGCTCCACAATCTTGCGCGCGTCCAGGTCGAACGCCGCCGCGACGCCGCGGGCGGTGGACCAGGGTTCGCCGGTGATCGGGTCGAGCAGCCAGTGGACGATGTGGTTGAAGCGCGGTTCGATCTTGGCGAGGCCCGATCGCAGCGACAGGTGCTGACCGATGCACGGCGTACGATGATGCAGGATGTGAATCTCCAGCATCGCGCCGCCGATGCGCGCGCCGCTGTCGGTGCGACCGCGGTCGAAGCCGCCGAAGAGTTGCGACGCCGCATCGGAGAAGCGGCCCATCACCGCGTCGCTGCGAAAGCGGCCGAGCGCGTCGCATTCGTCCGGTGTCGCCACGCCTCGCGCCGTCGGGATCAGGCCCATGGCGTTGGCCCAGGTCAGCGACGCCTTCGACGACGCGGGCTGGTCGGTCACGCCCTTGGCCTCGGCGTAGCCGGGACGCAGGCACATCAAACCTTCGGCGGCGTCGCGCGCCTTGGCGGACCAGGGAAAGCTGCGCCCGCCCGGCGTCGTGTGCTGCACGCGGCTGACGAAGGCGGCGCACGGTTCGCCGGAACGGCTGTGGCGCATGACCTGCACCACCCGCGCTTCGTCCTCGCCGAAGCGCAGCAGGCCGGCTTCGATGTGGATCGGGTCGCCCTCGCGGGCTTCGCGCAGGAAGCGGACGTGGTGCCCCTTCACCTCGAGCGTCGATGTGGCTTTCGGCGAATACGCATCTTCGAGACCGAGCACGGCGGCGACGCCCGCGAGACCCTCGATCGCGCGGGCGAGATAGAAGCGCACGTTCATGTGCCCCATCTCGTCGCAGTTCCAGGCGTTGACCGCGCCACGCCAGACCTCGAGCTGCGGTTCAGCCGGTAGAGCGCGCTGCGCAAAAGTGGAGTCCGGTTTTGCGGTCACAGCGCGCTCAGACTCAAAATTCTGAAGCACGAATTATCGTGCTTCAGCGGGCCGCGCGTCGTCATTGCGCCGGTGTCGTCTGAATTGTCGTTATCGTCAGGGATTGGGCTTGGCCGCGGAGTCCTGCGAGGCGCCGCCCTGGATCAGCTTCTGGCCGTCCTTGGCCGCCTGATAGATGAAGCCGTAGGTCGGATAGACCGTCGTGCCCATGTCGCCGATCGGGTTGTACCAGACCTTCACCTGGCTCCAGTCGCCTTTGGCCGAGACGTCCACGACCGTCACGTCGTGCTCCACCTTGCCGCGCGAGCCGCCATAGGGGCTCCAGTTGGCGTGGGTGACCTGGACGATGCGGTCGGTCAGCACCTGGCTCACCACCGCGACGTGGCCCAGGCGCATGTGGCCGGTGGGCTTGAACACCAGGACCGCGCCCGCTTCCGGGGTTTTGCCGGTCTGGTACTTGCCGAGCGCCTTGGACCACCAGGTCCAGGCGTCGCCGAAGATCTGAATGCCCGTGATCATGCGCGCGAAGGTCACGCACTGCAGGTACGGGTCAGCCTGAGCCTGCGAGCTCACGCTGAACGTCAACAAAGTCGCGGCAACGACCGCGGCCGTCAGGCGTTTCATCATGTCGCGAAGTCTCTCCCCTGCGCGAACGGTGTTCCTAGCCCAGAAAGGTGAAGGATTGAACAACCCTCTGGGTGAGTTTCCCCCTCGGGCGCCCGCCAAGGTGGCGCAAAACCCAAGCTTTGCTTGGCTTTGCAAGGCGAATGCCACTCGTAACAATCGCTAACATGCCAAGGCGAACAAGGCCGCTTCCAGGGGAATCGCCCCTCAGGGGAGCCGCCTCGCCACGACTCGCCGCGACCGTCTGACGCAGGGCCGCCGGGTCCTAGGACGGCAGGATCGGGTAATCCGTCCGGATCTTGCCCTCGCGCTTGGTGCGCTTCCTGATCGCCTTGTCCGGATCCCAGTTGGTCGCCTTCCGGTCCTCGCTGAGGGTCTGCAGGATCGCCGCGGCGATGACGCCGGCCACGACCGCGAGGGTGGTGTCGACCAGGCTGTCGCCCCCGTTCGCCGCAAAGACCCGCAAGCCCGCGACGATCCGGCGGCCATAGGCCGAGGCGCCCAGGATCCGGGGCGTAGCCTCGAAGATCACATGCACCACCGCGACCCCGGCCAGGCACAGGAACAGGGCTCCGAGCCGGCTCTGGATGCGAAGCCCCAGGCTCAGTCCCAACAACAGAAAGGCGATGACGACGACCATGCGCGCATTCCTTGGCACGCCCCGCATCCATTAATCGCTCATTCTGTTTAGGTCGGTGTTAAGCGTCAGAGTAAACAGGGGTTTTCCAAACCGCGGAAAAGTCAGTCCGGTGTAAGGATTGACGCCGAATGCGAGGCGCGGTCTTAGGCCGCGAGCCTCCTCCTCCCCTTAAGGACCGACCCCATGCGCGAAGCCGTCATTGTCTCCTACGCCCGAACGGGCCTGGCCAAATCCGTTCGCGGAGGCTTCAACAACACCCACGGCGCGGCCATGGCCGGGCACGCCATCCAGCACGCTGTCGAGCGCGCCAGGATCGACCCGGCCCGGGTCGAGGACGTGATCCTGGGCTGCGGCTTTCCCGAGGGCGCCACCGGCCACAACGTCGGGCGCGACGCCGCCCTGTGGGCCGGTCTGCCGGTGACCACGGCCGGCCAGACGGTGAACCGCTTCTGTTCGTCAGGCCTGCAGGCCCTGGCCCATGCGTCCGCCCATGTCGAACGCGAGGGCGCCGACGTGATGGTCGCGGGCGGCGTGGAGTCGATCTCGCTCGTCCAGATGGGCGGGCACATGAACACCTATTTCTTCACCGAAGAGAAGCTGATGCAGACCCATCCGGATCTGTGGATGCCGATGATCGACACCGCCGACATCGTGGCGGAGCGCTACAACGTCTCGCGTGAAGCGCAGGACGAATATTCGCTCGCCTCGCAACAGCGCACGGCGCGCGCGCAAGCCAGCGGGATCTTCGACGACGAGATCGTCCCCATGCCGACCAGGATGAAAAAGGTCGACAAGGAAACCAAGGCCGAGAGCATCGTCGACTACGTCGTCACGCGCGACGAATGCAATCGCCCCGACACGACGATCGAGGGCCTGCGCGCGCTGAAACCGGTGAAGGGCGAAGGCAAGTTCGTCACCGCCGGCAATGCGTCGCAACTCTCCGACGGCGCGGCGGCGCTGGTGGTAATGGAGGCCAAGGCGGCGCAGGCCGCCGGCCTGGAACCGCTCGGCAAGCTGAAGGGCTTCGTCGTCGCCGGCTGCAATCCGGACGAAATGGGCATCGGTCCGGTATTCGCCGTGCCGCGCCTGCTCGAACGTCACGGGCTGAAGGTGTCCGACATCGAACTGTGGGAGCTGAACGAAGCCTTTGCGTCGCAGTGCTTGTACTGCCGCGACAAACTCGGCATCGACCCCGAGATCTACAACGTCAACGGCGGCTCCATCTCCATCGGCCACCCCTACGGCATGACCGGCGCGCGCGTCGCGGGCCACGCCTTGCTGGAAGGCAAGCGCCGCAAGATCAAACACGCGGTGGTGACCATGTGCGTCGGCGGCGGCATGGGCGCGGCGGGACTGTTGGAAGTTTTCTGACAATCGCAGCAATGCAAGTTTGACTCAGCCACCCTCCCCGGAAAGGGGAGGGTCGCCTCCGGCCTTATGGCGCAAACGTACCCAAACGCACCGGCCTGATCCTGCTACGCTTTCCGGGATGGCCCACGAGCTTATCCCCTTCCATGCCGATAATCGTCAGGCGCTCCACGCCCTCGTCCGGAAGCGCGCCGAACTCGCGGGCCAAATCGAACGGCACCAGGCAGAGACGAAGCGGCTGTTCGCCGAACTCGATCACGTCGATGCGACGATCGGGCTATTCGCGCCCGACCTCCCGCTCGACCGGATCAAGGTCAAACAGGAGCCGCCGAAGCACGCCGCCCGGAAGGGTGAGCTGACTGAGATTGTTCTCCGGGCTCTGAGGGAGTCCGGCGGACCTCTTGTGGTGCGGCAGCTAGTCGATCGTGTGATCGATGAACGCGGCTTACCCCGTGAGGAGAAAGGGCTGGTGCGCACGATGATCGGCCGGGTGCGCTTCTGTTTGCGGTGGCACAAGGCAAGCGGGCTGGTGCGGAGCGTGCGGTTGGAGGGGGCGGCTCAGGGTTGGGAGATGGTTCGGATCACGGAAGCGATACGGGCACCGCGCTAGCCTGGTCCAATTCGAGCGACTAACTCGTCGAGAACGTAGTGAACGAACTGGCGTCCAAGGCCGGTTAACTCATATCCGTCCTGATCGTCGAAAGCCGACTTGAGAGTCCCACTCGTGTTGCGCCCGCTAGCAGCACGTCCCTTTCTCATGTACTCGCCAAAAGCCGTCGTATCGCGGTGCTGCCTAATAACCTCACCCATACTAAGATCACGAATTAGTAACTTAAACAGGTCGGCTTCGGCCGAGTCCTCACGCACTGTCGCACCGTTAATGGCTTTCCAAATACCAGCTCTCGTCACCCCTGGTTCGCGGTGAATGACGCGGATCACAGCGAAATGAGATTCATGATACCGATCAATCCAAGAAATGAAGAGTCGGACTAAATCATCCGGACACAGCTTAGTGCCTCCTGCATTAGTGAGGAGTTTTCGAATGAACTCCCGCTTCTCATCGGTGTCTGCCTGATCCCAAGATCGGAACGCGCTGCGAACCAACGCAAGGTATTCCTCTGATTGAATTCGCTCCTGAAGGTCTTCCCCAAACGTTTCGAAACGCTCTGACATCTCCTCCAACGTTTGTCCGAGCTTGCGGAGCTTTTCTTGGTGCTCTTGCAGCCAGAGTTTTTGAAGCTCATTCGTCTGCCCCTGCTCGACGTCGCCCATGTAGGAGGCCGCCGCGCTAAACAAACTTCCGACCCATGGAATGCCGCTCAGAGCGGCCAGGACGACGCGGGTATACTTACCGCTGTTTCGTCCTTCGATACGCTTCGCAAGCGCGCGTCGTTGATCCTCGACCGACGTCTGGAAGGTTGGAACGTCCGCGATTTCAGTCATTCATATCGACAAGTTTCAGGGAGGTGACGGGAAAGGTACCGTGGCTTTGCTTCTTGCCGTCAAACCAATCGCACCACGCCGTGAGCGTTCCGTAATTATCAGCAACCGTACTGATGGTCATAAGAGGACCACCGGATTTCAGCGCGACGGTGTCTCCTGCTGCGAAAGGTCGTTCCACTATTGCCTCCGTGGTTGGCTCGCAAATTGACGTGACGTCGGTCGCTCAACCTAGGCCATCCACGGCCGAGTCGCCAGCTTTTTGTTCCCGTTTAGTTCCTGAAGCTTGAAAAGAACAAATCGTGCACATAGATTGGGTGAAAGCTTTACCGGAGCGCCGTCATGAAACCGATCCAGCCTCTCAGGCCCCTTAAGCCGCTTAAGCCTATGGACCGCATGCAGAACATGAAGACGATGCGTCCGATGGGCGCCACAAAGTGGATCAAAGCCCACTGGCGCTACGACTATTCCGCGCGCAAGTACGAGTGGGTGTTAGGGCATTGGAGCAAATGAGACCGAGGTCTGCGGGGATCAGAATCGCCGTAATGAAAAAACGCGCTTAGATCGGATTCCTCATTATGGATCGCGCTACTTTCATCACGCGCCTGAAGTCGGCGCTATCATCTTCGCAGGCCATCACCAAGCCGGAGCTGCTAAAGGGCCGTACCAAGGATTTTAGGCTTGCCCAAGAGGCGTTGGAGATGCCTGGCCGTCAGATCTTCATCTGCGGTTTGAGAGGCGTCGGCAAGTCTTCGCTAGCTCTGACTACGGCTATGGATCAAGCTGGCGTGTCCGACAGGCGCATGGTCCCTACCATCCAATGCTGGCGTGGCGCGACATTCGGGGAGGTGGTGCGGGACCTCTGTAATTCATTCCTATCGGCCTCGCCGCTGGCGAAAGATGAGACGACGCAAGTTCGCGGCGGCGTTGACTTCAAGATAGTTTCGGGTGGCATCCAGTCCGACATGAAATCGGATTCGCGGTTTAGGATTCCGGCGTCCGTTAACGAGGCCGCAGAATGCATTCGGTGGGTATCTGAGCAGACAGGTAAGCGGATCGCGATAGTTGATGAATTCGATCTCTTAGCGAACTCAGATTGCCACGAGCAGATGGCCCAGCTCGTGAAGATGTTTGCGGACGGTGACTACGGTGTGAAATTGATGTTCTGCGGCGTTGGTGACAGCGCTACGGAGCTTATGCGCGGCCACTCCTCGGCGTTTCGATATTTCCACACCATAAACCTCGATCGCTTGCCTATCGGTCCGTCTCTAGAAATTGTTGATGGTGCGGCGAAGGCTCTGAAAATCGAAATCGATCGAGATTCCACGGTCCGCATTGCGCAAATCAGCGACGGCTTTCCCTACTTTGCGCACCTAGTCACCGAGAAGCTCCTCTGGAGTTGGTTTAACGACTCTGACCGTGACAGTCGGCACACCGATGCTCGACATTTCGACGAAGCCGTCCAGCAGGCGTCCGAGGAGACCGAACCGGAGTTAAAGGACCCGTATGACTTGGTCGTTAAGCGGTTTAAGACCAATGGTGAGCACGTTATTTGGGCGATGGCGGACGGCCCTAACCTCGATAAAAACATTGACGGCGCCTACCGAGACTACGTCGCGATCATGGATCGTCGTCACGAACCCACCCTTTCGCGAAAGCACTTCAACAACCGCCTGATCGAGCTCCGTCGTGATCAGTTCGGACACATCCTGTCCAGCCGTCGACTCGGATGGTACGAGTTTACGGAAAAACGCATGCGAGGTTACGCGCGACTTCGAGCGGTAAGACAGGGGGAGTATCTCAGAAGCGAGCATCCGAAGGGATGATAGGCGCTCGCGCTCCTTACGTCAGTCGCTAGTCTATGCGTTGAGGCCGCGGCAACCGCCATGCTGGCGGCAGACCCATGACCCGGTCGCACTCACGACTCAGCTCACCGATCTTCAGGTGTGCGTAGTCGTTGGGCTGAGGGAAGTCCCTAGTGGTGACGCCCCATCGATGTCCCATTGTGCCTTCGGCGAAGTAGTCATCGCGGGGGGAGCCAGTCAGGTTCGAGTATTGCCAATCCAACGCCGAGGCAACGTTGTCGAACGCGACGCAGCGCTGGAATGCTGGCACGCTCTTGGACTTTTTCGCGTGATCGAGGCATTCGCTGCTTATGGCTTCGAGGCCGATCATGCCTGCCTCTGCATAGATCGTTTTGACCTGGTGGTAGATGGTTCGGATGGTGGAGGCAGGGAGCGGACCACTACTTTTTGGCGGTTTCGCTGAGGCCGGGCTTAACACGGCCACCGAAACAATAACGGCTACTGCCATGATCGACTGAGTTCGCTTGGCCATAGTCCCTCCCCCAAACAATAGGACATATATGTCCTAGAACTTGGGTACAGTCCAGCCGCTCATCCTGGGCATGCGCTGGGAGAGAATCGTCGGGCGGAACATCAGGCGGCTGAGGCTTGAGCGCGGCCTGACTCAGGAAAGTCTGGCTGGGGAAGCTGGGCTCGCAATGCGGCACATTGGGCGCATCGAGAGGGGTGAGGGCAATCCAACGCTTAGAATGTTGGCTCAAATCGCCGAGGCGCTGGGGGTCATGTTGCCGGAATTGTTGAAGGAATAGGGTAATTCAGAGCCGTTGATCTCATCTTGAGCTTACTGATCTCATCTTGAACTTCAAGAAACGAAATGTTATATAGCGAGGGTCATGGGCCGCCACACGTCTCCTTCGGGGGAGTGCAAAAGGGTGGCCCTTTTCGTTTCTGATGGCCCTCGCACCGTACAAC
>DASZMV010000088.1:0-96252 GCA_035551675.1 Caulobacteraceae bacterium
GCCGAACAGGGCTTCGTCGACGATCTCGAGCACCACCGGGTCGCGCAGCGCCGCCACCAGCAGGGCGCCTTCGCGCGGGATGCGCAGGAACTCGCGCGCGGCGGCGTTGGCGAAGACCACGCGGCTGCCGGCTACGTCATCGGGCGAGCGGGCGCGCACCACCAGCAGCGGATCGGCCAGGGCCTCGAGCGCGGCGCCGAAGGACGGCAGGCCCTCGGGCGTGGGTTCCGCTGCGACAGGCGCCGCCTGGGGCTGGGGCGCCGGGCGCTGGGCCAGGACGAAGACGATCAGGAGGGCCGCCGCCGTCGCCATGACCGCGCCCACCAGGGTGTAGGCCAGGGCGTCGCTTCGGTGCGTTATCGCCAGCCCGGTCACCGCCGCAAACGGCAGCGCAGCGCCCACCACCCCCGCCCAGAGGCGCGGGATCGGCGATCGCAGCGGCTTGGTGTCAGGCGCCATCGGGTCGGTCGTCCAGAAGGTGAATCGGTCCGAACTTGGATTGGAGCCGATAGATATGGCCTTGTCGTGACAGTTCCAAACCGCAAAGCCAAGGAAAGGGGGCGCTGGGGAACACGAGGCGTGCGTGCCGGTTCAAGAACCGTTGAAGTCCGTCGAAGGAGACCGCCATGGCCAAGGAAACCCCGCGCCAGCGCAAGACCGTCGATCGCGTGCTGCACGAATTCAAGCACGGCGAACTGAAGAGCGGCCCGCAGGGCCACGGCGGCAAGGTGAAGAGCCGCAAACAGGCGGTCGCAATCGCGCTCAGCGAGGCCGGCGCCTCGAACCAGGAGAGCCCCGCCGAGAACAAGCACAACCTCGCCCACACCAAGGCCAAGGAGGCCCGCGGCGAAATCGCCATGCAGGAAAAAGAAGGCAAGCGCGCCAAGACGCGCACCGAACTCGAAGCCATGGCGCGCCACCGCGACATCAAGGGCCGCTCGACGATGACCAAATCCGAATTGGAAAAAGCCCTGCGGCACCACTGAAGCCGCGGAGCTAGAGAAGATGGACCACGGAAAACACGGAAAGCACGGAAAAAGATAAGAACCACGGAGACACGGAGATCACGGAGAAAGAAGGTGCGTTCGGGCCCGGCTCTTCGCGGCGAAGCCGCAATCTCTCTTCTCCGTGCCCTCTGTGCTCTCCGTGGTTCAAAAATAGAAGGCCCGCTACGCGGGCGCGCGTGGTCAATCTTCTTTCCGTGCTTTCCGTGTTTTCCGTGGACAAAAGAAAAAGGCCGGCGACGGGCGCCGGCCTTTGACGTTTTAGCGGTTCGCTTGTTCGCTTACGCCGCCGCCATCGGTTGCGGGGCGGGCGGGATCAGGGGGGCGAACTGTTTGTCGAAGGTGATCATGGAGTGGATCTCCGGCGAGTTCACGCCGATCGCCATCGGGCAGATCGCGCCTGGGATCGCCGCCACGTCGAAGAGTTCCTTGATCTGGCCGTCGAGGCGGATGAACTCGACGATGTCGCCCGACGACAGGTTCACGATCAGGATGCCGCACCAGGGATCGCCGTCGCGCTTCTTCAGCATCTCGTCGAGCTCGAGGCCCTTGAAGGTGCCGTCGCGCGGCAGCGACGAGGTGACGATGGCAAAGCCGTTGTGGATGGTCAGGCCGCGCAGGAAGCCCGGGCAGAAGGCGATGTCTTCCTTCTTGCCGGTCTGCGGATCGACACGGATGATCGAGCCGCGGCCCGAGTCCAGGCAATAGATCTGGCCGTTGGCCACGCGCGGGCTGTGCGGCATCGACAGTTCGTCGGTGACGATCTTGTCGTTCTGCACGTCGATCAGGACGCCGCCAACGTGGCGACGCTCGCGCCAGCCGTTCAGCACGTCCGAACGCGACACCGCGGTCACGTAGCGCGGCACGCCGTTCTCCATGCCGAGACCGTTCAGGTGGCAGCGGTCTTCGGCAGCCAGCTTGGAGATGAACGGCGGCTTCCAGATCGGCCGGAAGCCGTACTTCAGGCTCACCGTCGCGATGCAGGAGAACTTGGTGTTGATGAAGATGATGCGGCCGGCGCGGTCGATCGACACCTCGTGCACGTCCACGTCGCCCACGGTCTGGGCGTTGCGCGGCACGAACAGACGGTCGAAGTGCTGGTTGGCGCGCTCGTTCGGCTGCAGGACGTTTTCTAGACGCCAGATCTGGAACAGCGAGCCGACGTAGAGGCGGTCCGCCTGGGCGTGCACGCCCATGGCGCGCTGATAGGTCTGCTGGTGGAACGACACCTTCCGGTCCGGCGTCATGCCGACCAGGAACAGCTTGCCGGTCTGGTAGGAGGTAAAGGCCAGGCTGCAGCGCTGCTGCGCCAGCCAGTTGGCGAAGCCGCGGCTCACCGTGATGTTGGTCTGTTCGCCGCCGGGCCCCGGCGCCTGAGCAGGGCCGCTGCCGCCGGCGGCGGTGCGCACGCCGCCCTGCTGGGGCTGGCCCTGGGGTTGGGGTTGGGGCTGACCGCCGGCTTCCGCCTCGGTGGCGGGCGCGACGCTCACATCCGGGGAGCCGGACACGGTATCCTGGACCTGTGCTCCGGCCTGGGCGCCTTGCGGGGCGCTGGCCTGGGCCGTCGTATCCTTAGCGGCTTCTTCGCCAGCCTTTGGTTTTTTCGCCATTGTCGATGCCGCTGTCTCTGCAATTGCCCCAAAAGAAAAGGGCCGACGCCTTTTTTGGGGCGCCGGCGGCGTCAACCTAGCCTCGCGCTCGGCGGCAAACAACGTTTTTGCGGGGGACCGGGCGGGATTCGCCTTTCGGAGGCCGGTCCGGCTTGGCGGTTCCGGGGTCTGGGGGTCAGGACGAGGTCCGGCGGGCCTTGCGTCCACGGACCAGGGCCACGAGCCAGCCGCCCCCCAGCGCGACGCAGACGATCGCCGAAATCAGCAGCAGGGTCCCGTGGTCGAGGGTCATGCCTTAGGCCTCCAGCCGCAATTGAATTTTGTCGGCTAGCCGGCCCGATCGTCGCGCTCGGCCTCGACCCGCACCGTTGCCGGGGCGGAGCCTTCCATGGCCATCGCGGTAAGCCACAGACCCGCGGCGCCGACCAGGGTCGCGGCCGCCAGCATCAGAACAGTGGTGATATCCATGGTCGGGACTCCCCGGCAAACGATTGACGTTGGCTCGGTCTAACCCTTGTCGGCTGAACAGGGCGCAAGCATGGCGTTCAGAACCGGTTCATGGCGTGATCGTGGCGGCGGGGGCTGTCACGCCTCGGCCTCGGCCGAAGCTTTCGCCCGCGATTTCAAGTTGACCACACCCTGACCGCCGCAGGCAGCGCACGACTCTAGTGCGGAATGGTGTTCTGCATCGCCTGTGACTGCGCCTGCTGCGCGGCGGCTTGTTGGGCGGCGATTTGAGCGTCGAGCGCGTCGAGGTTGGCCCGGGATTGCGCAGCCTGCTCCGCCATCTGAGCCTGCAGTTCCGCCGCGTTCGCGTCCGCGCGCGCTTTCATGTCTTGCGAGAGATCATTGCTGGCGGACGAGTTGCGCGAGCGCTGGTCACGCTTCAGATCCGCCACGCACTTGACGTAGCCGTCCGATCCGGGCGTCAAGCCATAGCCGCGGCAACGCGCGTCGCTTGCGGCCGATACTCTGTCGGCGGCAACCGTCGCGCCCGCGAAAGCCAGGGCGGACGCCAGTCCGAGGGCGAAAATCAGGGCGACGGAGATGCGGCGCATTAAGGCCTCCTACAAGGTCGAACCGACTTCTGATGGAACGCCGTTACCCGCATAGTCCGTCGCTCAGAAGTCAGCCTCCAGCGTTGTCGCTGTCGCCATCAGGTTTTTCCTCGGTTTCCTCCGCCTTCACCGCGGCATCCGTGCCCAGGCGCAGCTGCCGGTAGTTGAACAGGGCGTTGTAGAGCATGCGGTACTCGCCGAAGGTCTGGTCGCGATAGACCGGGTTGGTGGCGAACATCAGGACCTGGCCCTGGCCCACCGGCATGTCGATGATGGCCGGGCGGTGCTTGATGCTGTCGGCGCCGTTCATCAGGCCGCTCAGCACGTTCTTCTTGCCGCCCGGGAATTCCATCAAGACATCGTTGCGGTCGTAAAACGGCAGGGCGAACAGCGTCGCGGTCGCCCAGCGCACCGAGAGCGTGTCGTCGGCATAGCCATAGAAGATCGGATTCGCCGGCTTCAGCACCTTGGCGTTCACGATCGGCCCCGGCGCGTAGAAGTCGCCCGACGCTCGACCGGTCTGGATGTCGGGCGCGAGATCGAAGTCCGGCGGCATGGCGCTGGAATCGCCGAGCGTGATCAGCACCCCGCCCTGTTCGACGAACTTTTTCAGTTCCTCGAGGCCTTCGAGGCCCATGCCCCCGCGGATGTCGGGCGATGAGCCATAGTCGCCGAGGGACTTGAACGCGGCGGACTTCTCGTAAGGCAGCGGCTTGCCGTGCATCGGAATGTCGAACACGACGTTCTTCGACGAGCCCTGGCTCGGCACGATGATCACGTCGAAGCGCGACCGCAGGCCGCCCTTTTTCACCTCGTCCTTGAGGATGAGGCTGTAGGGCGTGCCGAGTTGGTCGAAGGCGTAGCGCACCCAGCCAACGTTCTGGGTGCTGCCCCAGGTCGAATAGAGCGCGATGCGCGGCGCCGCCGCCTCGTGCATCGGCGCGGTGATCTTGTCCTTCACCGCAACCACCGTCAGGCCGAGCGGCACGGCCGCCCCCTTCAGCTTTGCATAGGCCGCGCCGTCGACGATGAACGAGCCGGCCGGCACGCTCCTGTCGCCGGCCTTGAACGCCTGCTCCACGATGCGCACGGACGTGTCCTTAAGGTCGTAACGCAACCGGGCGAAATTGACCGAGCCGTAGTCGAGCACCGCATAGGCGGGCGCGCCTTCGGCGTCGACGACGCCCTGCGGATCGAACCGGTCGACCGGCGTGGTTGCGACGTCGAGCGCGGTCTTGTCCGCGCTCGATACCACCTTCACATGCGCCATCAGGCCCATGGTCCAGGCAGAGTCATCGTAGGTCTTCAGCTTCGGATCGGGGAAGTTCTGCTTCTCGAGCAGGATCTTGGCGAGGCGGCCGTACGGCTGGTCGCGCTTCACCACGAACGAACCTGCCGGATAGGTCCCTTCCTTCAGCTTCACCTCCGATGTCGCGCGACCGACCTCGATGCCCTGCATGCGCAGGATATTCACCACCAGAGCCGCGCGCGTCATGTCGGGCTGGTCGGCGGGAATGACGAAGGCGTAGGGCGCCTTGGACTTTCCGTCTTCGACGGCGTCGCGGCTCTTCTTGTAAAAGTTCTCGACGAGCTGCTGGGGGAAGGTCGACGTCGTCTGCAGCGCCGTCAGCATGCCCGTTTCCATGTAGTTGGTGTTGTCGCGCATCGACCACTCCACCGTTTCGTACGGCGGATCGGTGCGGAACCAGTCGCGCTTGGTCTGGTCGAACAGGTGCGAGTCCTCGCCAGGGCCGTCGACCGGCTTCACGTGGCGCAGCTCGGTCGTGGCGCCGCCGTTGCCGAAGGTTTCGTAGAAACGCACCAGCCCGTTGTGGTTCGACGACATGAACGCGACGTAACCCGGGGACCACGCGTCCACGTAGCCGTGGGTCCACACGCCCGGCATGCCGTACTTGGTGAGCTGCGTCGTCTCGAAGTTCGAGAACCACGGCAGCTCGTCATAGAGGATCGGATCTAGCGTCGGGTTTTGCGGAGCCTGGCCGCTGTAGATGTAGAGGAACGGCACCGACTCGTGCAGATCGTGAATGACCGGCGGGCGCCAGTCGAGATACCAGCGCAGCAGGTTCTGCGCGCTCAGGCCGCTGTAGTTGATGTCGCGGTTGTTGTCGTGGAAGATGTACTTGCCCCAGTAGGGTGAGCCGTGCACCGGATCGAGGTCGTCGGTGTCGTCGATCTTGTTCTTGTAGTACCAGTCGGTATAGCGGTCGCGACCGTCGGGGTCGGTCGCCGGGCTGATCGCGACGATCACGTTGTCGCGGATCTGTCTGACCAGCGGGCTGTCCTCGGTGACCAGGCGATAGGCCAGCTCCATCAGCATCTCGGGCGGCCCCGTCTCGCCGGAGTGCAGACCGCCGAGCATCACGTACATCGGCTTGGTCTTGGCGATGAGTGCGCGCGCATCGTCGTCCGAGAGGCCGCGAGGGTCGGAGAGACGCAGCAGGTTCTTCCGGTTCTCGTCGAGCGCCGCGATGTTGGCGTCCGACGAGATGATCACCATGACCGTCGGGCGCCCTTCCTCGGTGACGCCGGTCTCCATGATCTTCACCCGCGGGGACTTCGCCGCCAGCGCGCGGTAGTACTTGAGAATGTCGGCATAGTGGTCGAGGATCTTGGGCGCCCCGATGTCATGGCCCAGCACGTCGCGCGGCGACGGGACGGTGGTCGAGGCGGGCAGGTGATCCACCAGGGGACTGGAGAACTCGGGCTTGGTGGTCCAGGCCTTTTGATGTTCCGCAAAAGTCGGATCCATCGCCTGGGCGGATGCCGCCGCCGGCGCGCCCACCACCATCAACGCCATCACGGCCACCAGCCAACGCATGAACTGCACTCCCCTACCCCGACGCCTCCGGCGCTCGCCGAAGGTGTTGTAGAGGATATCCCGGGCCGTAACTATCCCGCTAGGCGTTGGCGTCGCGCGCCTTCGACCCGTGTTCGGTATCGCCGGTGTGGGCGGGACGGCTGGCCGTGCATTCGGTTAGGACTCGGAAGAGTTCGGCGGGCTCGATTGGCTTGGCGATATGCGCGGTCATGCCCGAGCTCAGGTAATTCTCCACGTGATGGCTCATCGCGTTGGCGGAGAGCGCCACGATCGGGATCGGCGGCAGGCGGCGTTCCGTCTCGATCGCACGGATGAGGTTCGTCGCCTCCACCCCGCCCATTTCGGGCATCTGGATGTCCATCAGGATCAGGTCGAAGTCGCCATTGCGCCAGGCCTCGACCGCCAGACGTCCGTTCTCGACGAGGCTGAGGTCGACGTTGCTCTGGCTCAACAGCGCGGCCAGCACCTTGCGGTTGGTCGGGTTGTCCTCAGCCGCCAGAATCTTGGTCGGCGGCCCGCCGTCGGTCGGCAGTCCCGGCGCCTTGCGCGTTGACGGCCGCTCGCGTTTCTCGCGGGACACCAGGGTCAGCGGCGCACGCACGGTGAACGACGAGCCTTCGCCCAACGTGCTCTCGACCGAAATCGATCCGCCGAGCAACAGGCTGAGCTCCTTGCAGATCGCGAGGCCCAGGCCGGTGCCGCCGACACGGCGGGTGTTGGAGGCGTCGACCTGCGAGAACTTCGAAAACAGCTTCGGGATCACGTCCGGCGCAAGGCCGATGCCGGTGTCGCTGACGGCGAATGCGAGCCCGTCGTCCGTATGTGACACCCGAAGTGAAACCTCGCCGCGGTCGGTGAACTTCAGCGCGTTCGAGAGCAGGTTCGACAGAATCTGACGCAGCCGCAGGGCGTCACCAAACCAGATTCCGTGAGCGCAGGCGTCGATCTCGACGTTCCAGCGCAGGTCCTTGGCGGCAGCGCTCTCGGCGAATACGCCCGACACATCGCGGACGAGCGTCTCGAGCTCGAACTCCGCGGGCCGGATCTCAAGCTTGCCGGCTTCGATCTTGGAAATGTCAAGGATGTCGTTCAGGACCTGCAGCAGCGACTGACCGGACTCCCGGATGGTCCGCAGGCGATCTCTCTGGGTATCGGTCGCGGCCTCCATCTCCATCACGTGGGCCATACCGAGCACGCCGTTGAGCGGGGTTCGGATTTCGTGGCTCATGTTGGCGAGGAACTGCGACTTGGCGACGTTGGCGGCCTCGGCGAGGTCGCGCGCATGGGTCAGCTCGGCCATGCTCGCTCTGAGCGCCGCGTCCCGCTCGTGTAGCCGGCGGAACAGGGCATTGAACTCGTCCGTCAGCTGACCCAGCTCGTCGGTGCTCCCGTGCTCGATTTGGCGCGAGAAGTCCCCCGACTGGCGCACCTCGATGATGGCGGCGGACAACCGCTTCACCGGTCCCAGCAGGCGGCCGATCATCTTCGCGCCGGCGAACAGCGCCAGCGCCAAGGCTACGGCGGAGAGCAACGTGGAGATCGCGGTCTCGACGGCGAGGTCGCGATTCAGCCCCGCAAAACTCGTAACCAACACCAGCTCGCCGACACGGTCGCGGTTCACCAGAATCGGCGCGCGGGTCTCCAACCGGTCCCAGTCCCTCCGGCTGTTCAGGCGGGCGACGAGGCGCTCGGGCTTGTGCGGCCGCCCTGACACGAACACGGCGCCGTCCTTGTCGAGCACATAGGCGTCGACGACGCTCGGCGTCCCGCGGATGGAATCGAGAACCTTCTGCGCGCTGGCCGGGTCGTTGAAGGCGAGGGAGGCGGACAGGTTTGAGGCCAGCATCTCCGCGTCGGAGGTGCGCTCCTGCGTGAGGTTGTCGCGCTGGACTTGAACTTCGCGCCAGGTCGAAAGCGATAACGACAGCGCAACCGCGAGCAGCGTCGTCAGCATTACGGCCGCCGCCACCTTCGCGCGCAGCGAACCCATGATGCGAGCCTTGAGGCGCCTCATCGGACGGTGATCGCCAGCCGCAGCAGATTCGAACTGAGGTGCGCGCCGGCTGAGATGGCGTTCTTCTGGTTGATCTCGAATCGAATCTGGCGTCCGACCGTCACCAGCTGGATGGCGCCCGCGGAGGCGAAATCGCGCGTTTCGCCGATGGTCAGGACACCGTGGTCCCTCAGCCGCGTCAGATAGGCGGGACTCGCATTGGCCGCCGAGACGTAGGCCATGGTGCAGTCGCGGTCGAACCGCGAGGTGCGCTTGACCACCAGTACACGGCCGTCGAGCGCCTTGCCGTCAATGCTTTCCAGCGTGCCGGCGAAGGAGTCGGAGGGATCGACGCACAGCACGACCGGATCGCTCGAACGGGCAAAGCGGTTGGGCGCCCAGGTGGTGAAGCGACCGAAGTTGTAGATCATCGCCGCCTTCGTCGCATCCGCCCGCGACGCTTCCTGGGCGGCCGCACGCGGCGCCTGCAGCACGGCGGCGGCGGTCAGGCCCGCGGCAAACCAGGCGGCCAGACGGCGACCTGGTCGTTTCGTCATGGTGCGCACCGGGCTCAATACCGCACCGCCAGCTTCACGCCGACCTGGCGGGCGACGACCACGGGGAACGGCTCGGTCGGCTCGACGATCTCGATGCGGCGCGCGCTCAAGAGATGCTCGCCGATCAGCGACAGTTCGATGTGCGCGGTCGGGCGCCAGGCGAGGCGCGCCATGAGGTCGTCATAGGCGGGAACCGGTCCCGTCTCGAGTTTTCCCACGTGGCGGTACCAGAGGTCGAAGTCGACGTCGTCGGTCACGTTCCACAGCGAACGCACCGACGCCTGGGCCCGCGGCGACGCGCCCTGGTCAATCGCGTTGTCCGACAAAACGGTGCCGAGACCGCCCGGCGTGATGCCGAGGTTCAGCACATTGCCGCCGGCCTTGACGGTCCAGGTCGGCGTAATCTTTGCGTTCAGCTCCACCTCGAGGCCCTGGCTCACGCCATGGCCGTGGTTGCCGTACTGGACGATAGGGGTAAACGGCGGAACGAAGCCCGCAAGGCCCCAGGAAATGAGGCGGCTGTAGTCCTGGCGATACGCGGTCACGTCGAGCGCGACGTCGGGACCGAGCTGCATGCGGGCGCCGGCCTCGTAGGCGGTCATGATTTCCGAACGGATATCGGAATTGGGCGAGACCAGCGCGATCGGCGAGAAATAGGTCAGGTCGGTCTCGAAGCGGGAGGGCGTGCGCGCCGCGCGCGAGATCGCCGCCCATACCGACCAGTTATGCTCGCTGCGCCACAGGGCGCGGATGCTGGGCTCGATGTCGGACCCCGAAACGCTGTTGTGATCGAACTTAGATCCGATCGAAAGCGTCAGCCGCTCGGGCACGACGGTGATGTCGTCTTGAATGAAGGCGCCGTAGAGGGTCTGCTGCTGCTTCATCGGCGTGACGAAGATGACCGGCGTCCCGGTGATGTCGTCCCAGGTGGAGCGATAATTTACGCCCCAGACGACCGCGTTGCGGGGGCCCAGATTGAAGTGGTGGTTGAAGTCGAAATTGATCTGGTCGACGCGTCCGGTAAGGCCCAATTCCTGGCGCTGGACGTGATCCCAGTAGAGCTGGCCGCTGAAGCCCGACCCGTCGTCGAGCGTGCGCGTCCAGCGGCCGAGAATGTCGGCGCCGTGGAACACGTTGGCGTTGGGCAGGCTGGTCACCAGCGAGAGCGGCGGCAGCTGCACGAACCCGCTTGCCGCCGACAGACGGTTACGGCCGTCCTGAACGTCCCCCTGGAAGGTCAGTGCATCGTGGTCGGTGGGCGCGACATCGATGCGCGCGCCGCCTTGATTGCCGCCCTCGAAGTCGTTGATCAGGCCGCCGACGCCCTGCGCCTCATCGTAGAGTGTGCGACGGGTCGCATACAGGCGTATGGTCGCGTCGGCCCCCAGCTGGGTTCCGACGTTGGCGGACACCGTGCCGCCGTCCTTGCTGTCGGCCTGGGCGTTGACCTGAACGCCCAGAGTGTCGACGGAATGTTTGGTGACGATGTTGATCACGCCGTTCACGGCGTTCGCGCCATAGAGCGTAGCGCCCGGCCCGCGCACGACCTCGATGCGCTGAATATCCTCCAGCGGGATCAGTTGCTGGTCCCACAGAACGCCGCCGAGCGCCGACATGTAGATGGCTCGTCCGTCCACCAGCACCAGCAGCTTGTTCGCCGAGAACCCGTTGAACCCGCGCGCGGTCACCGCCGCCCCGCCGAGCGGCAGGTCCGCGACCTCCAGGCCCGGCACCATGCGCAGCACGTCGGGGATGGTCCGTGCGCCGGACCGTCGGATGTCCTCTTGGGAAACCACGAACACGGCCGCGGCCGCCTCGTCGACGCGCTGCGGTTTTTTGGCGACCGAGGTCACCTCCGTGGAGAGCAGGTCGTCGAGGCTGAGCTTGGTGAGGTCTTCCGATTGCGACGCCGACTGCGCCGCCGCAGGCGAGACTTCGACGCCGACGGACGAGACCGCCGCCAGGGCGATAGCAAGAGCCCAATGGAACTTCATGTCGAATGCCGCCGCCAGTTAGTCGCAACCAACAGTATCAAGGACACGATAAAATGCAGTTAAACGCGAATTTACCGATACTTAACCGAGCCGCTGGGGCGGCGCTTCACCTGAAGAGACAAGCGTTCGCGGCGCTTGAACCCGCGTCAGCACGCACAGCAAGCGTACCGGTGTTCTGGCGACCGCCCCCGGCGAGGCCGCGCCCGCCCTTGCGCCAGCTCGGCGTCACCGACGCGCGGATCCGCACAATATGCGCAGGCGCGTGGACGCCGCTGCGTCGCCTGAAGTCTATGGTTTCGGCGGTTCAAGGGCGGCCGCGCGGTGCGGACGCCGGGGAAAGCGGACTCGCACCATCGTGCCCCCGTCCTTTCCGGGCTCGCGTTCGATGGCGCCGCGCAGTTGCCGTGCGAGTGCGGTCATCAGTCTTATGCCGGAACCGCCTTGCCCGGCCCCGACGCGGCCCACGCCATCGTCGCTGATGCACAGAACCGCCTCGCCGTGACGCTCGGCAAAGAGGCGCACGTCGATCCGTCCGGTTCCGTCGGGAAAGGCGTGTTTTACCGCGTTGGTAATCGCCTCGTTGACGATCAAGCCGAGCGGCACGGCTTCGTCGATGCCGACGTTGATCTCGTCGGCGCCGACCTCGATCGTCACTCCGTCGTGCGGCTTGGAGATACTCGCAACCAGGCCGCGCAAGTAACGGCTCAGCTCGACCAGTTCTCCGGTGCGGCCGGGCCCCAGCTGTTCATGTGCGAGCGACATGGCGATGATTCCGTCGCATATCTCGTCGATCACGCCTGCGCCGTTGGCGTTGGCGAGGTGGGCTTTGCGTAACTGGACCATCGACATCAGGGTCTGAAAGTTATTCTTGACCCTGTGCTGCATCTCGGTGAGCAACAGCGCGTGACGCTGGCCCTCAAGGGCGACGTCCGCGACCGCTTGGCGACGCGCCTCTTCGATATTCATGCGCTCCATAACCAAGCCGGCGATCGCCGCCGCGGCGACCATGAACGCCTGGCTGTCGCAACTGTAATGGCGCTGCGTCGTGCTGTCGCCCTCGAGCACGCCCCAGGTGGCGCCGTCGACGAAGATCGGCACGTTGATCAGGGACACGATGCCATGGCTGCGCAGCGTTTCGGAGAAATGGAAACCGTGCGACGCGCCGAAGTCCTCGATTGTCACCGGTTCGCCGGTGCGAAAGGCGCGCCCTGGCGGCGAGGACAGATCGGTGGCGAAGGAGGCGCTGCCGACAATCCCTTCGTCCCACCCTACGCCGGCAATCAGCAGGAGGTCGCTGCGGTCGGACCGATACGCCACCAGCTTCACGTGATCGATCTCGACCGCTTCTGCGACACGGGTGACGAGGTCGTGAAAGAATTCCTCTCGCGACAAGCCGGGGAGCGCCGCCAACCGGGCAAGGTTGGTAAGCACGTCGCGATGGCGGCGGAGCAGCTCGACCTCGGTATCGTGGGGAGGCCCGGCCACTATCCACTCCTTTACAACGTTCACTGTGATTACGTGCTGGACCCACCGAGGTTGCAGGGCGCCTTCAATCGCAGCGGATGGTCGCCATCCGGCCCTATCAAATGTTGCTTTCAAGCGGCTCGAACGGCGCGTCGTTGTTGTGCCGCAGGACCGCGCGTCCCTGCGGATGCACGCTTCGGGAACGGGCCGCGCCGCCCGTAGTTTCTGCGAACCGGCGCGACCGTCGCGCCGGGCGCCGCGGAGTTCGCCCATGACCTCGATTTCTTCCGATGACCAAAGCAATTCGACCCGACCGCTTGCCGTCGTAACCGGCGCCTCGTCCGGCATAGGCTACGAGCTGGCGAAACAGGCATGCGAACATGGCTATGACCTGATAATCGCGGCCGATCAGCCCTCGATCGCGGAAGCCGCCGATGCCTTCCGCAGGATGGGCGCGACGGTCGACCATCTCTGTGTCGATCTGTCGACACGCGAGGGCGTCGAGCAACTGCTTGGACGCGTTGCCGGCCGGCCGATCGACGCCCTGATGGCCAACGCAGGACAAGGCCTGGGCCACGGCTTCCTGGAGCAGGATTGGGAGGACGCGGAGAAGGTGATCGACACCAACATCAAGGGCACCTGTTATCTCCTGCATCGTGCGCTTCCGGCCATGCGCGACCGCGGTTCCGGCAAGGTTCTGATCACCGGCTCGATCGCGGGCCTCATGCCGGGCGCGTTCCAGGCCGTCTACAACGGCACCAAGGCGTTCTTGGACAGTTTCTCGTGGGCCATCCGCGACGAGCTGAAGGACTCCGGCGTAACCATCACCTGCCTGATGCCCGGTGCGACCGACACCGAGTTCTTCGCCCGCGCCGACATGCTCGACACCAAGATCGGGGCCGATCCCAAGAAGGCCGATCCGGCCGACGTCGCCAAGGTCGGCTTCGAGGCGATGCAGAAGGGCGAAGGCGACGTCGTCGCCGGCTTGAAGAACAAAATCACCGCCGCCACCGCCGCGGTGACGCCGCAGAGCATGCTGGCCGAACAGCACCGCAAGCTGGCCGAGCCCGGCAGCGCAGGCTGACGCATAGCGCGTTCGAATGTAATCGGCCCGCCGCTCCGGCAGGCGGCGGGCCTCGTTTTGCAAACCGCGCGCGAGTGGGTCGGCTCGTCAGTGCGGCTTGAGCACAACCTTGGTCACTTCGTTCTGTTGTTCCTTGAACATCTTGTAGCCGCGCGGGGCGTCTTCCAGCGGCAGACGATGGCTGATCAGGAAGGTGGTGTCGATCTTGCCTTCGCCGATCATCTCCAGCAGCGGACGAAGGTACTTCTGCACATGCGTCTGGCCGGTCTTGACGCTCAGGCCCTTTTCCATGAGCGCCCCGATGGGGAATTTATCGGCCATGCCGCCGTAGACGCCGGGAATCGAGACGCGTCCGCCCTTGCGGCAGGCCATGATCACTTCGCGCAGCGCGTGGGTTCGATCGGTGCCCAGCTTGGTCGTGGTCTTGGCCATGTCGACGGCGTTGTCCAGGGTGAAGCCGTGGCTTTCCATGCCGACCGCATCGATACACGCGTCGGGCCCAATGCCTCCGGTCATCTCGACCAGCGCCTCGCGCACCTTCACATCGTGAAAATTCATCACCTCGGCGCCCATGGACCGCGCGAGCTCGAGGCGGTGCGGATAATGGTCGATGGCGATCACCCGGTGCGCGCCCATCAGGAAGCAGCTTTGAATAGCGAACAGGCCGACCGGCCCGCAGCCCCAGACGGCCACGGTGTCGCCCGGCTCGATTTCGCAGTTCTCCGCAGCCATCCATCCCGTGGGCAGAATGTCGGACAGGAACAGAACCTTCTCGTCCTCCAACCCATCGGGAATGACGATTGGGCCGACGTCGGAATAGGGCACGCGCACGTACTCTGCCTGGCCGCCGGCATAACCTCCGGTCAGGTGTGAATATCCGAACGCGCCCGTCATCGGATAGCCGTAGAGAATCTCGCTCATATCCGCCTTTTCCGCTGGATTGGAGTTGTCGCAGGCGGAGTACTGCTGGCGCTCACAGAAGAAGCATTTGCCGCAGGCGATGACGAAGGGCACGACGACCCGTTGCCCCTTGGTCAGGGTCGAGCCGGGGCCGGTGTCGACGACTTCGCCCATGAACTCGTGCCCCAGGATGTCGCCCCTGTGCAGGGTGGGGATGTAGCTGTCATAGAGATGAAGGTCCGAACCGCAGATGGCGGTCGCGGTGACCTTGATGATCGCGTCGCGGGGATTGACGATCTCCGGGTCGGGGACCGTCTCCATCCGTACGTCGTGCTTGCCGTGCCAAGTCAAGGCGCGCATGGGTTCTCCTTGTCGTAAATGATTTTGATCAACCGCGAGGCGCCGCGTCGGGCGCACGCGCGGTCGAGACTTCGCCGGTTTCCATGAGCTGTTTGAAACGGCGCAGGTCGCGGCGGACCTGGATCTTCGGCTCTTTCTGGAAGACCTTGGCGAAGAGTTTGCCGAGATCGCCGGCCGGCGGCTCATAGAGGATGATAGCCTCGACCTCGGTGCCGCGCCCCGGCGCGGCGTCGCGGAATTCAACCCGGCCGGTATTGCGGATGTCGGCGCCCTCGACCGACCGCCAGATGATCAGGCTGCCGGGCTGGTCTTCGGTGATCTCGGAGTCCCACTCGACGGTTTGCCCTGCCGGGGCCTTGACCACCCAGTGCGAGCGCCGATTGTCGCCCACGTCCACGCGCTCGACGTTTTCCATAAAGGCGGGAAAGTTCCGGAAGTCCCGGAAGAAGGCGTAGACCTCTGCACGGCTGCGGTTGATCGTGACGGTGCGTCCGACGAGCGCGGCGTGATTCCATTCCGCTGTCTCCGCGAGGTCGTGGGAAATGTCGCGCTGGTGAACTGCGGTGTGCAGCGGGGCGTCGCTCTCTGCGGCGCGTTCGATTTTGTCCTGGGACATGCAGACCTCCTGGCGTCCGGCAACTGCGTCGACGGGCCCCGCGTTCCCCTGAGCGAAGCGCAGCCGGTAAGCCGCAGGCGGACTTAACCCAGATTGTGACGCGAAACTTCACCCGTCGCCTCCCGGTTGTCGCCGCGCACCGGAGGATCTCATGACAACAACCAGACGCGGCGTGATGGCCGCGACAAGCGCAACCGCCGCCGCGGCGCTCGCCGCCGGGACCGCCGCGGCTCAACCGCCCTCAGCATCGCGTGTGACTATGCAGCACCCTCGATCCAAGCATCCCAAACCGCCCTTTCCCGCACAGGAGCAACCGTGGCCCGGACTGGCCGGGCGCATGGACCCGCGCCCCGATCACGGCGAGACCAGCTACGTCGGGTCGGGCCGTTTGGCTGGGCGTCGCGCGCTGATCACCGGCGGCGATTCCGGTATGGGGCGCGCGGCCGCCATCGCCTTTGCGCGCGAGGGCGCCGATGTCGCCATCAACTATTTTCCGACCGAAGAGCCGGACGCGCGCGAGGTCGTCGCGCTGATCCGGGCGGCGGGGCGCCGAGGGGCGCCCATTCCCGGCGATTTGCGCGACGAGGGCTTCTGTCGTCATCTGGTCGACGAAACGGTCCGTCAACTCGGCGGTCTCGACATCCTCGTCAGCAATGCGGGGCGCCAGAAGTCCACCGCGTCCATCGCCGATATCTCGACGGAAGATTTCGACTGGACGATGAAGACCAACATTTACGCGCCGTTCTGGCTCATCAAGGCGGCCTTGCCGCACCTGCAGCCGGGATCGGCTATAATTGCAACCACGTCCGAGCAGGCTTACGACCCTTCGCCCGACCTCTACGACTACGCCCAGACCAAGGCGGCGACGATGAACTTCGTGAAGTCGCTGGCCAAACAGCTCGGGCCCAAGGGCATCCGCGTGAACGGGGTGGCGCCGGGTCCGATCTGGACGCCGCTGCAGATCTCCGGCGGCGCGTCGCAAGGAAAGGTCGTCACCTTCGGCGCAACAGCGCCCTTGGGGAGGCCGGGCCAGCCGGCGGAGCTCGCCGGCATCTACGTCCGTCTGGCTGAAAACGACGGCAGCTACACGACCGGCAACATCTACGGCGCGGGCGGCGGACAGGGACAGCCGTGATGCACAGGTCGATCGTCTGTCTTGGTTCGATCGCCGCCGCCCTGCTTGCATCCACAACCGCCCCGGCCGCGCCAGCGCCGCCGCCGCCGCCGCCGCCGCCGCCGCCGCCGCGCGACTTTACGCTGCAGGCCGCGCAGTCCGACAACTATGAGATCGCCGCAGCGCAGACGGCGATGACGCAAAGCAGGACCGCGCCTGTGCGCAGCTTCGCGCAGGAGATGATCCGCGACCACACCCACTCGAGCCAAGCGCTGCCGCAGCGGAGTCTTCCCGGCTGCCGCCGCCGCCCGACACCATGAGCCCCGACCAGTCCCGGCTGCTGAGCGCGTTGCAGAGCGAACGGGGACGGGATTTCGACCGCGGCTATGCGAACCAGCAGGTACTGGCGCACGAGCAGGCGCTGACCCTCATGCAGGGATACGCCGAGCAGGGACCGCCTGGGCCGCTGCGCGACGCGGCCCGGACTGATTTGGCGATTATCCGCCGCCACCTGGAGATGGCGCGCAAGCTTAAGGCCGCGCTCGGGGGATGACCCCCATCGAGCGGAACCGCCGCGCTGGCGCTGCGGTTGTGTCACCGGCTGACAACGGTGACGTCGATGTTTGACACTCTGCGCGCGCGCCCGGTGATTTCCGGCGCCTTGACCGCGATCTTCGGCGCCGTGTTCGTGATCCTGGGCGTCTGGCTCACAGTGCTCGGCGGGTCGGTTTACTACCTGATCGCGGGCCTCGTCCTCGTCGCGTCCGGCGTGATGATCGCGCTCGGGCGGCGCGAAGGGCTGTGGCTCTACGGGCTCGCGTTCGTCGGCACCATCCTTTGGGCGCTGTGGGAGGTCGGACTGGACGGCTGGCGGTTGATGCCGCGAGTGTTCGGGCCGGCGCTGTGGGGTGTCTGGCTGTGCCTGCCGCCGGTCGCGGGAAAGCTCGCTCGGCCGGGCGATGACACGCGACGGCTGGCCCTGCCGCTCGTCGGCGCGGCGGCCTGCGCGATCGCGGCGATCGCGGTCATCGCGCTGGGCTATCGCATCACCGCCCTGCGTTTCGAGCATCCCGCGCCCGTTCCTGCGGCGGGAACGGCGACGCCCAGCGACACGCTGGTGGGCGATAGCGACTGGATTTACTACGGCCGCACGGCTTCCGGCGACCGCTTCTCGCCGCTGACCCAGATTACGCCGGCGAACGTCTCGGGGCTGAAGGAGGCGTGGCGGATGCGCACCGGCGACATGCCGAAGCCGGGCGAGAACTCCAAGGGCCACGAATTTAATTTCGAGGCGACCCCGATCAAGGTCGGCGACGCGCTCTATTTCTGCACGCCGCATCGCGAGGTGTTCGCGGTCGATTCGATTACCGGCAAGACGTTGTGGCGGTTCAAGCCGGACAACAACACCCACGCCAACGTCTACCTCGCCTGCCGCGGCGTGGCCTACTGGAAGACGGCGGGCGCGAGCGGGCCCTGTGCCGAACGGATCATCTCGACCACCGGCGACACGCGCATGTTCGCTCTCGACGCGCGCACCGGCGCCCTGTGCGCCGACTTCGGCGCCGGCGGCTATGTGAATCTGCGCGACAACATGGGGCCGACGCCACCGGGGTTCCACTTCATCACCTCTCAGCCGCTGGTGATGAACGGGCGCGTGATGTTTTCCGGCTGGGTCTACGACAACCAGACCGAGGACGAGCCGTCGGGCGTGATCAAGGCGCTCGATCCGGTCAGCGGCAAGACGGTGTGGGCGTGGGACATGGGACGCGCCGATCCGACAGCGCCCCTGAAGCCGGGCGAGCTCTACACCCGCGGCACGTCCAACGGTTGGGGGACCTATACCGCCGACCCTGCGCTGAACCTGGTCTATGTGCCGCTGGGCAATCCGACGCCCGACTATTTCGGCGGCTACCGCCGTCCGTTCGACGAGCGCTATTCCTCCACCCTGGTCGCGCTCGACATCGGCACGGGAAAAGAGCGCTGGCATTTCCAGACGGTGCACCACGACCTGTGGGACTTCGACCTCCCGATCGGACCGTCGCTGGTCGACCTGCCCGGGCCGGGCGGCGCGGTGATTCCCGCCCTGGTGCAGACGACGAAACAGGGCCAGCTGTTTTTGCTCGACCGCCGCGACGGCCATCCGCTGGCGCAGGTCAGCGAGACGCCGGTCACCGTGGGTAAGATTCCCGGCGAACGCTATTCGCCGACACAGCCGATGTCGGTAGGCATGCCCTCCCTGACGCCGCCGAAGCTGACCGAGCGCGACATGTGGGGCGCGACGCCGTTCGATCAGCTGATGTGCCGTATCGCCTACCGCAAGATGGACTACGACGGCCTGTTCACGCCGCCGTCGCAACGCGGCAACATCGGCTATCCGGCCTTCGACGGCGTGGTCGACTGGTACGGCGCCACGATCGATCCGGACCGCAAGCTGCTGATCGCCGACAGCAGCTATATCCCCTTCACCTATAAGCTGGTGCCGCACCAGGTCGCGCTGAACAAGAAGATGATCAAGCCGTGGGCGGGTTGGTCTCAACCCTATCCGACGGGCGGCAAGTTCACGGTCAATCCACAGTACGGCACGCCGTTCGCCGCCGTCATCAAGCCGTTCCTTAACGTCCTGCAGGTGCCGTGCAACGCGCCGCCGTGGGGCAAGATGACCGCCATCGACCTGGTTACGCACAAAGTCGTGTGGCGCCGGCCGATGGGATCGACCTGGGGCACGGGGCCGTTCGGCCTACACCTGCCGGTTGGTCTGCCCACCGGCATCTTCACCATGGGCGGCAGCGTGGTCACTCGCAGCGGCTTGGTGTTTGCGAGCGGAACGGCGGACCAGACGCTGCGCGCGGTGGACGAGCGCACCGGCAAGGTGCTGTGGCATGTGCGCCTGCCCGCGGGCGGCAATGCCAACCCGATGACCTATGCGGGTCGCGACGGACGCCAGTACGTGGTCATCGCCGCGGGAGGCCACGGTGGACTGAAGACCAAGCCGGGCGACTATGTGGTGGCCTACGCCCTGCCGGCGCGCCGCTAACCAATGGGTCGCGAGGTGTGCGGGCGACTCATTGCTTGCGGCGGCGGACGATCTCGGCATTGCCGTAGTGCGCGCCGATGCGGCCGGTGCGGATGAAATCGGCCATCATCTGGAAATAGCCGGGCGCAAAACGCGTCGAGACCCGCTCGCCCTTGTCGTCGAGTTCGTAGAGCGTCATGCCGTGCTCGGCGCCCGGATAGACCGCCAGCGAATAAGGCTTGCCCTGCGCGATCAGGCCGCGGATGCGCTTTGCGGTCTCTGCACTCGGGGCGTCCAGGTCGTCGCTGCCGAGCACCCAGAGCTGCGGCGTGGTCGAGGCGCGCAGGATCGGCATGGGCTGGTAGTGGAAGGGCGTGGTGTCGACGCCGAACTTTTTAGCCGCGGCTTCGATCTGCGCCTTGTCGAGCGGCAGAACCATGAACAGGAAATCGCCGTGCACGTCCTTGTACCAGGGTTCCGACTTGTACTTCCGGCGCAGCGCATCGAAGGTCTCGTAGCCGTCTTTGCCCAGGGTTTCGACCACGTGCTCGCCCGCACGCGCCAGCTCCAGCGCCTTACGCGTATCCGCCGCGGAGTGATGATGGAAATGCATGTCGAGGGCGACGCTTTCCTGGTCTTCCTCCATAACCGTGACCGCCAGGCCGAAGCTGATGATCGCGAAGTCCACGGGCGCGCGGCGCGCGGCGAGAGGAACCACCCACCCGCCCTCGCTGCCGCCCTGGTAGCCGACCCGGCCGGCGCGCGATCCCGCCAGCTTGCGCGCCTGCTCCATCGCCCGCACTGCGTCCTTGGCGAGGGTCGTGAAGTCCTGGGTGTAGGCGCCGCCCGATACGCCGGTGCCGCGCTTGTCGTAGACGAAGGCGCCGATGCCCTGGGCCGGGAACATCCGCTGCAACGCGTAGAACTCCAGGGCTGAATCGAATTCCGAGCCGTGGATCAGGATCACTACCGGGACCTTGCCCGAGCCCAATGGCATCACCAGCCGGCCGGCGAGCTTCACCCCGCCCTCGCCGTCGAACGTCGTCTCGGTCACATCGAATGCGATCCGCTTGCCGGTCAGTTTGCCAAAGTCAATCTCGCCCTTCGCACAATCCGAGAACGAAACCGCGCGTCCATCGGGCCGGTCCGTCCAGCCATAGGTGCTGGTCCAGGCGCCGTCCTTCTGCGGATGCAGCCGGCCCGTCTCGCCGTTCCAGAGACGCCAGCGCAGCGTATCGCCGTCGGACGGCGCAACGTCGACCACGCTACCGTCGGCGAGGCGATAGGCGCCGACATGGCAATCCTGAGCGTCCCCGGCGAAGGCCGCGGACGGTCCCAGAAGAAGCGCCGCCAACACGGCGGCCAGACGGAAGAACGGTCGTATGCGCAAGCTCTGTTCCTTCAAAGTCGCTGGCTACTCTGCAGCGGCGGTCGTGAATCGTCCGCTTGCCGGCGGCAATAACTGACCGCCGATGTATTGTACGGAACGCCAATCGCTCTGGCTTGAATGGACTTGCACTTGATCAGGCGATCGAAGACCGGCCCGACCTCAATCGGTTTGGCCGGTTTTGACCGAGGCGCGCCAGGCGGAAGGCGGCGCTCCGGTGAACGCGCGGATGCTTCGGCTGAGATGCGCCAGGTCCGCGAAGCCGAACTCATGCGCGATCGCCGTCAGGGTCCGTCTGGACCGAACGATCTCTTGCCACGCGCGCCGCGATCTCGCCTCCAGCCGGTAGCGCTTTGGCGACGCGCCGAAGTAACGGCGGAAACCGCGTGACAGCGCCTCGGGCCGAACGCCCGCCCGCGCGGCCCAGTCCTGCAGCGACAAGGGCTCCTCACGCCTCAGAGCCGTCGAGAGTCCATGCGTCCAATGCGGATTGGTCGCCGGCGCCGGGCGCATATTGCACGCCAGCGTCTCCATGGCGGCCTTCGGGTCGCGTTCCGCGATGCGGACCAGTTCGTCGGGATCGCCGATGCGAAAATGTCCTTCGATATCATCGTGGATCCACTCCAACCGCAGGAGCTGGATTTTGCGCGCACCGCCTTGTCCGTAGTCGCAGTGGCAGTCGAACCGGCCATGCAACAGCACGTCGCCAGGCTCCGCAGGCATCAGGCCCGAAAAACTCGCCTCGGTGAACTTCCCGGACAAGACGACGGAAGCGTAACCATGACGATGGCGATGACGCGGGAGCACCGCATCGGCGGTGAATTCATCTATGCCCGCAGGGGGCGGGACGTGGTCGTTGTGGTGGGCCGGCACGGTCGAACGCTATCATCTCCCCGTCAGCCCGAACACGTCGGTCACGACACAAGGATGGCAGTCCGTTGATTTGCCGGAAAAATGGCGCGCCCGAAGAGATTCGAACTCCTGACCCCCAGATTCGTAGTCTGGTGCTCTATCCAGCTGAGCTACGGGCGCACGCCGCTTTCGCGAGGGCGCGATACCTAGCGTCGGGACCCCGTCGATGCAAGCGGGGAAAGGCCTAGGTCGGCGCCTCGGCCCCGTTCTGGGCCTTCCAGTCCAAGAGGTCCGATCCCGGCCAGGCGCGCGCCTCGAAGACGCCGCGGGCTATGGCCCGGGCCAGGCAGTCGGCCGCCAGGGCCCCGATGCGGGCGACCGTCAGGGGACGCGGCTCGGGGGCGGCCCTGCGGGCCGTGGACAGGGCGAAGATCACGTCGCCGTCGAAGGGCGCGAAGACCGGGCGGACGGCGCGGGCCAGACCCGCCTGGGCCATGATCGCCACCCGCTTCAGCTCGGCAGGGGTAAGGTCGGCGTCGGTGGCGACCACCGCCAGGGTGGTGTTCTCGCGCGGGCCCGGGTCGAGTTTGGCGTAGGGCCACGCGTCCGGGGCGGCCCACAGCTCCGCTGGGTCGGTGCCGCCGAACTCGCCGTCGATCTCGAAGGGCGCCGCCCAGAAGGAGCAGCCGTCGGGCCCCACCACCGAGCCGAAACTGTTCACCGCCGCGATCGCCCCGACGCTCAGCCCGTCGGTCGTCACCACCGAAGCCGAGCCCAGGCCGCCCTTCAGCGTCCCCGCCGCCGCGCCATAACCCGCGCCGGCCGTGCCGAGCGCAAACTCCGGACCCGCCGCCTTCAGGGCCTCGCGCGCCAGCGCCGCATAGGGCGGTTCGAGCCCCCAGGCTTTGTCGCCGCCGTTGGCGAGGTCGTAGAGGATCGCGCCCGCCACCAGGGGCGAGGCCGGAACGCCGGCCATCTCGCGCACCCGAAAGCCGCGCCCCGCCGCGCCCAGCGCCGCAGTCACCGCCTCCGGCGCCGCCAGGCCATAGACCGAGCCGCCCGCCAGGGTGATCGCATCCAGCCGCCCGACCAGATTCTCAGGCTTCAGCGCGTCGGTCTCGCGTGTGCCCGGACCACCGCCCAGCACGGTGCAGCCGGCGGCGACCAGGCCTTCGGCCAGGATTACAGTGACGCCAGTGCGGGCGGCCACGTCATGGGCCGAGCCCACCGTCAGGCCTTCGACGTCGGTGATCAGGTTACGCGGGCCGGGGCGGGCTTGGGTCATGACTGCGGGCATGGCGGTCTTCTGCCCTGATCCGCCGCGTCGCAGAAGCCTTGCGCTCGCGCCCAGCGACCGCACCTTAGGAGAGCCCAAGTTTTTAAGTTGAGCGCGTTGTCGCCGCAAAACCGGTATCCACTTTTGCGCAACGCGCTCGGGAGAATCACGTGGCGTCCTCCGCCGGACCGGAAATCGAGCGCCTGATCGGGCTCCTGGCCAAGCTGCCGGGCATGGGTCCCCGGTCGGCCCGCCGCGCGGCCCTGGCCCTGCTGAAAAAGCGCGACCAGCTCTTGATCCCCCTCGCCGAGACCATGGCGGAGGCGGCGGAGAAGGTGCGCGCCTGCTCGGTCTGCGGCGCGCCGGACACCCGCGATCCGTGCTCGATCTGCTCCGACCCGGACCGGGACCCGGCGTTGCTCTGCGTGGTCGAAGAGGCCGGGGCGCTCTGGGCGATGGAGCGGATGGGGGGCTTTCGCGGGCGCTATCACGTGCTGGGCGGCCTGCTCTCGGCCCTCGACGGCGTCGGCCCCGACGCGCTCCATCTCAACGCCCTGGCCGACCGCGCCCGCGACGGCAAGGTGCACGAGGTGATCCTGGCCCTGCCGGCCACGGTCGAGGGCCAGACCACCGCCCACTACATCGCCGAACGCCTGCAGCCGGCGGGCGTCGCGGTCAGCAGCCTGGCCCGCGGCGTGCCGGTAGGCGGCGAACTCGACTGGCTCGACGACGGCACCATCGCCCAAGCGCTGCGGGCGCGGCGACCAGCTTAACAAGGGCTGGATTAGCTGAACCGTTTCGAACGGAATCCGGCAGAGCTGCCTCGGCGCGCAGCGCCAATTTTACGCAGAGAACGCGGAGGAAGATTGAGCGCTCCGTGGGCTTCATCACTGTCGGCTCTGCGCTTCTCTGCGGTCTCTTCTTCCAAATGGCGCCTACGGCGCGGTCTGCGCCATCGTCCAAATCCAGAGCCCGCCTTCCTTGGCCTCCAGAATCCGGCTAAGAACGGAGCATGAACAGTGTTTTGCTCCTGACCGTCACCACCATCGCCTTCGCCCTGGCGTTCGGCGCCGCCTTGCTCGCGTGGATGAACGAGCGGAACCGGTCAAAGCTTTTGGAGGCCAACGGGGCGGTGTTGGCGGCGCAGGCGCGGGTGGAGGCGGCGGCGCAGGCGCAGGCGATCGCCGACCAGATGGTCGTGCGCGCGACCGAGACCTTCCAGGCCCAGGACCGCCTGGCGCGTCAGCGGCTGGAGGATCAGCTGAAGCCGGTGGCCGAGACGCTCGGCAAGTTCGAAGCGCACGTCAGCGCGCTGGAAAAAACCCGCGCGACCGAGACCGGCGGCTTGAAGGAACAGATCGCCCAGCTGATGGAAGCTTCCCAGGCGACCCAAGCCGAGGCGCGCAAGCTGTCGTCGGCGCTGCGCCGCGGCGCGGGCGTGCAGGGCCGCTGGGGCGAGCAAGCGTTGCGCAACGTGCTCGAGGCGGCGGGGATGAACGACCGCTTCGACTTCGACGAACAGGTCTCGGTCGACACCGAGGAGGGCCGGCGGCGTCCCGACTGCACCGTGCGCCTGCCCGGCGGCGGCGTGTTCGCCATCGACGCCAAGGTCTCGCTGAACGCCTTTCTGGAGGCGCAGGAAGCGGCCGACGACGCGGCGCGCGAAGCGGCGCTGACCCGCCACGCGCAAAGCATCAAGAGCCACCTGCAGGGCCTGTCGACCAAGGCCTACTGGGACCAGCTGAAAGATCAGACGCCGGACTTCGTCGCCATGTTCGTGCCCGGCGACGGCTATCTGGCCGCGGCGCTGGATCGCCTGCCCGACCTGATGACCGAAGGCATGGACAAGCGGGTGATCATCGTTACGCCGACGACCCTGTTCGCGCTGTGCAAGGCGGTGGTCTACGGCTGGCGGGTCGAGGAGCAGGCCAAGAACGCCAACCACATCGCCGAGGTCGGCCGCGAACTCTACAAGCGCCTCGCCGACATGGGCGTGCACGCCACCCGCGTGGGCAAGGCGCTCGACAGCGCGGTGACCCACTACAACGCCTTCGTGGGCTCGCTGGAGACCCGGGTCCTGACCCAGGCGCGGCGGTTCGAAGAGCTGGGCGCCGACCACGAGGGCAAGCAACTCGGCGAACCCGAGCCCGTTGAGACGGCGGTGCGGACCCTCACGAAGCTCACCGCGGAGGAGGACAAGCCCTCGCTGTCCGTCGTCCGCGGAGACTAAGCCGTGCGCCTGCTGCCGATCCTGCTCCTGGTCTGCTCCAACGTGTTCATGACTGTCGCCTGGTACGGGCACCTGAAGTTCACCAGCCGGCCGCTGTGGCTGGTGGTGGTGGCGAGCTGGGCCATCGCCTTCTGTGAATATTGCTTCGCGGTGCCGGCCAACCGGATCGGCTTCGAGCACGGCTACAGCCTGGGCCAGCTGAAGGTGATCCAGGAGGTGGTGACCCTGGTCGTCTTCGCCGTCTTCGCCGCCGTGGTCATGGGCGAGAAGCTGAAGTGGAACCATGCGGCGGCCTTCGTCTGCCTGGTGGCGGCGGTGGGTTTTGTCTTCTTCGACAAGCTGAAAGCGGCGGTGTGACGCTCCCCAGCCAGGGGTTGAAGCCTTGACCGGAAAAGGGTCGGCCACTACCTCGGGCGCATGGCTCTGCGCGAAATCCTGACCGTCCCCAACCCGATCCTGAAGAAGGTCTCCACGCCCGTGGAACGGGTCGACGACGCCTTGCGCACGCTGATGGACGACATGCTGGAGACCATGTACGCGGCGCCCGGCATCGGGCTGGCGGCCATCCAGGTCGGCGAACCGGTGCGCATCATCGTCATGGACCTGGCCCGCGAAGGCGAGGAGCCGCAGCCCCGCCATTTCGTCAATCCGGAGATCATCTGGCGCTCGGACGAAACCGCGGTGCAGGAAGAGGGTTGCCTGTCGGTGCCGGAGATCTACGACGAGGTGGAGCGCTCGGAACGCGTGCGCCTGCGCTACCTGAACTACGCCGGCGAACAGGTCGAGGAAGACGCCGAGGGCCTGTTCTCGGTCTGCATCCAGCACGAGATGGACCACCTCGAAGGCGTCCTCTTTATCGACCACCTCTCGCGCCTGAAGCGCGAACGCGCGGTGGCCAAGGTGAAGAAACTGAAACGCGACGAAGCGGCGTAGGCGCAAGAAAGAGAGTCCACGGACCCACACGGAAACACACGGATGCGTGGCGTTTCCGTGGATGAATGCCCTGCGCGAAGCGCCTTCAAATAGGCTGCGCCTGCAGCGCAAGGAACTAGCTTTTTTCCGTGTGTGTCTGTGTGGGTCCGTGGACTCTCTTCCTTGCTCCGCCAAGTCCAAGGTTCCCGGCCGGCCGGTTTTCCCCTAAAGGCCGCCCATGCGCCTCGCCTTCATGGGCACCCCTGAATTCGCCGTCGGAACCCTGGCCGAGCTGGTCTCGGGCGGGCACGACATTGCGGCCGTCTATACCCAGCCGCCCCGGCCGCGCGGACGGGGCCAGGCCGAACAGCCGTCGCCGGTGCAGGCGTTCGCCGAGGGGCTGGCGCTCCCAGTGCGCACGCCCAAGTCCATGCGCGACCCGCAAGCCATCGCCGAGTTCGAGGCGCTGAACCTCGACGCCGCCGTCGTCGTCGCCTTCGGGCAGATCCTGCCGCGCGCCGTGATCGAGGCGCCCAGGCTCGGGACCTTCAACCTGCATGCGTCGCTGTTGCCGCGTTGGCGGGGCGCGGCGCCGATCCAGCGCGCGATCATGGCCGGCGACACGCAGACCGGCGTGCAGGTGATGCGGCTGACCGAAGGGCTCGACGAAGGGCCGATCGTATTGTCCGAGACCGTGCCCATCGACTGGGACGAGACCGCGGGTGCGCTGCACGACAAGCTGGCCATCGTCGGCGCCTCCCTGATCTCGCCTGCGCTCGCCGCCATCGAACGCGGCGTCGCGGTGGAGACGCCTCAGGTCGAAGACGGCGTCACCTACGCCAAGAAGATCACGCCCCAGGAGACGCGCATCGACTGGACGCGACCGGCGCCCGAAGTCGACCGCCACATCCGCGGCCTGTCGCCCTTCCCCGGCGCGTGGTTCGAGGCGCCCGGCGCCAAGGGCCCGGTCCGGGTGAAGGCCCTGATGTCGCGCGTGAGCGCCGCCGCCGGCCATCCCGGCGAAATCCTGCAAGACGGCCTGCTGATCGCGTGCGGCGACGGGGCGGTGCGTCTCACCCGGGTGCAACGCGAGGGAAAGGGGCCGCAGGACGCGGAGACCTTCCTGCGGGGTTTTGTTCTCACCGACGGCGCCGTCGTAAGCTGACATGCCCCGCTATCGCCTCCTGATCGAATACGATGGCGGCCCGTTCCACGGCTGGCAGGTCCAGGCCGACGGACCGTCGGTCCAGGGCGCCCTGGCCCGCGCGGTCGAGGCCTTCTGCGGCGAGCGCGTGCAGGTCTTCGGCGCCGGGCGCACCGACTCCGGCGTGCACGCCACCGGTCAGGTGGCCCACATCGAGCTCGAGCGCGACTGGCCCGCGCGCACGGTGCGCGACGCGATCAACGCGCACCTCGTCCCCGACCCCATCGTGATCGTCGAAGCCCAGGTCGCGGCGCCCGACTTTCACGCGCGCTTTTCCGCGACCGGGCGGCGCTACCTCTATCGCATCCTCAATCGCGCGACGCCGCCGGCGCTCGACAAGGGGCGCGTGTTCTGGATCAAGAAGCCGCTCGACGCCGACGCGATGCAGGCGGGCGCCAACTTTCTCCTGGGGCGGCATGACTTCACCACCTTCCGCGACGCGAACTGCCAGGCGAACTCGCCCTTGCGAACGCTCGACGTAGCCGAGGTCATCCGCGACGGCGAAGAGATTCGCCTGGTCTTCGCCGCGCGCTCATTCCTGCACCGCCAGGTCCGCTCGATGAGCGGCGCCCTGGCCGAAGTCGGCGTCGGCAAGTGGGCGCCCGACGACGTGCGCTCCGCGCTGGAAGCCCGCGATCGCCGCCGCTGCGGCGTCGTCGCGCCGGCGCACGGCCTCTACCTCACCCACGTGAGCTACGAACCGCTCCCGGACGCTTAAGGGACTCGACAGCGTAGCCATTCGGCGCACTATCCCGCCCGTCGCGGGGAACGGATGTCATGACCGAGCAAGTCCAGGGCGCCGGCGGCGCCTCGTCGAGGATCGGGCTCGCCCGCGTCGCGATTGGTTTGGCGCAGGGCGTTGCGCTCTACGGCCTCCACTGGGCATGGATAGGCAAGCCGAGTTGGCCCGCCACGGAACCGGTGCTTTACGATGGGTTGTTGCTCGCAACGGCCTTTGTTCCGCTTATCCCGCTCGCGGGGCTGGCCGAGATGCGGCGCGCTACGCTGATCGTTTGGACGGTCGCGGCCACCGTGGTCGCCGCTGGTCTCGGCGCCTACGGTGCGCTGCGCGAGGCGGGCGGCGAACCTCACCAGATCTTGAGTTTCCCGGTTGTCGCCTTCACCGCGGCCTTTCTGTTCATCGCCAACCACCTGATCGCGCCCGCCGATGCGGAGCGAAAGCCGATTGCGAGCCACCTCGCCTATTTCGACACCACCTGGAAGCACGGAGTGCAGCTCGTCCTGTCGCTCCTGTTCGTCGGCGCGTTCTGGGCGGCGCTACGACTGGGCGGCGCCCTGTTTGGGCTGATCGGACTGAAGTTTCTCAACGAGCTGTTCGACAAGGACTGGTTCTGGATTCCGGTCAGCTTCGTCGTGTTCGCGGCGGCGGTTCATCTGGCCGATGTGCGTGCGGGTTTGACACGCGGCATCCGCACCGTCGGCCTTACCCTGTTGTCGTGGCTGATGCCGATTATGGGCCTGCTCGCGTTCGGCTTCCTCGTAGCGCTCCTGTTTACCGGCCTCGCACCGCTTTGGAAACTGGGACGCTCAACCGCAATTCTACTCAGCGCCGCCGCGGTCCTCGTGGTCCTGATCAACGCCGCCTACCAGGACGGTCAGGCTGACACACGCGCCCCGCTGGTGCTGCGCTGGGCCGGACGCATCACGGCGCTTCTGATTACGCCGTTGCTGATGATCGCGGCCGTGGGCCTGTGGATACGCATTGGCCAGCATGGTCTCACGCCGGATCGCATCATCGCCATCGCCTGCGTGATTGTCGGCGCCTGTTATGCGCTCGGTTACGGGATCGCGGCGGTGCTGCCAGGCGCCTGGATGAAGCCCCTGGAAAGGACCAACGTCCTTACCGCTCTGGTCATCCTCGTCGTCATTCTGGCGCTGTTCACACCAATCGCCGACCCGGCGCGCATTTCGACCGACGACCAAGTCACGCGCCTGGAAGCGGGCCGCATCGCGCTGGACAAGTTCGACTTCGAGTTTTTGCGCTTCAAGGCCGGTCACTACGGCCGCGACGCCCTGAAGCGGTTGGCGAACCGGACCACCGGACCCAACGCCGCTGCCATCGCGCAGAGGGCCAAGGACGCCTTGACCGAAAAGAACCGCTGGGACCGAACCCACACGCCCTTGAAGCCGGTCGATCAGATCAAGGTCTATCCAGAAGGCCGGAAGCTTCCCGACAGCTTCCTGAAACAGGACTGGAGCACCACGCCCCTGTGCGAAGGTGGTTTCGGAGACTGCGAAGCCTACCTCGTCGACGCGAACGGCGACAGCAAGACCGAGGTGCTCTTGTATAACGGCATCTTTGCAAACCTGTTCGCACAGGGCGCTGACGGGTCATGGAAACCCGCGGGCAGTTACGAGGTGTTCTGCGCCAACGTTAGAGACGCCCTGCGAGCCGGCAAATATGCGTTCGTGCCGTCCGTCTCGCGCGACCTCGAAATCGGCGGGGTCCGCTACGCTTATCGGAACTATTTCGGCCCACGCGCCTGCGCGCCTCCGAAGAAGTAGTGCCGCGGGTCAGCGGAACCGCTCGAAGTAGAGCCGGATCACCCGCGCATAGAGGTCAGTGAGGCGGCCGATCTCGTCGACCGCGATGCGCTCGTCGATCTGGTGGATGGTCTGGCCGACGGGGCCGAGTTCGAGCACGGGGCAGAGCGCGCGGATGAAACGCGCGTCGGAGGTGCCGCCCGTCGTGTTGGCGTCGGGGCGGGCGCCGGTCTCCTGCTCGATCGCCGCGCAGACCAGGTCCACGAACGGACCCGGCTCGGTCAGGAAGGCGTCGCCGGAGTGCAGGAACTCGAGCGCGATCTCGAGGCCGCTTTCCGCTTTCACCTTTTCCGTCTCGCCCGCGATCCAGTCGATCAGCTCGGCGCCCGTGTGCGAGGGATTGAAGCGGATGTTGAAACGGCCGTGCGCGGACGCGGGAATGACATTGGTGGCG
Organism: Caulobacteraceae bacterium; assembly: GCA_035551675.1. Taxonomy (GTDB): domain Bacteria; phylum Pseudomonadota; class Alphaproteobacteria; order Caulobacterales; family Caulobacteraceae; genus JAFECT01. The sequence continues at coordinate 30,427 of DASZMV010000088.1, forward strand.
CCGTTGCCGACATCGACGGTGGTGATCTCGAGGTTCGACGGCGGGAAGGACGGATAGCCGTCGTCCAGCCGGCGCGACCGCAATCGGTCGAGCAGGGTCAGAAGCACCGGGATCGGGTTGGCGGCGCGGTCGGGGTAGGCGACGTGACCCTGGCGGCCCTCGACCGTGATCCAGACATTGAGCGAGCCGCGGCGCCCGATCTTGATCACGTCGCCGAGTTTGGCGACCGAGCTCGGCTCGCCGACCAGGCAGTGGTCGATGCGCTCGCCCTCCTGTTGCAACAGGTCGACGACCTTGCGCGTGCCGTCGATGGCGCGGCCTTCCTCGTCGCCGGTGATCAGGAGCGAGAACGAACCCTTCGGCGCCGCAGACTCGAGCATGCGCTCCACCGCCGCGATCCAGGCCGCGATCGAGCCCTTCATGTCCGCCGCGCCGCGGCCGATCAGGACGCCGTCCACGATCTCGGCCGCGAACGGATCGACGCGCCAGGCCTTGGGGTCGCCGGGGGGCACCACGTCGGTGTGGCCGGCGAAGCAGAGGTTGGGGCTCTCGCTCCCGCGCCGGGCGTAGAGGTTCTCCACCTCACCGAAGCGCAGGCGCCGGCATAAAAACCCCAGGCGCTCGAGTTCGGCCTGCACCAGGTCCATGGCGCCTTCGTCGGCGGGGGTGACCGAGGGGCGGCGGATCAGGGCGCGGGTGAAGTCGACGGGATCGAGCATCCCTGCCCCTTACGGCCAGTCGCGGACTGCGCCAAGCCGGTTGCCACCACGACCCGTTGCGCTCTAGGACCAGAGGGTGTCCACCGCCGAGGCCGTCTCCACCAATCCGTTCCGCGTACCGGACTTCCGGCTCTATTGGGCGTGCCGGATCGCGGCCATCTTCGCCACCCAGACCCAGAGCACCACCCTCGCCTGGCAGGTCTATCGCGTGGTGCGCGACCGCAGCCTGACGCACGGCGATTCGCCCGCCGCGGCGATCAAGGCCGCGGCGTTCAGCGTCGGCATGATCGGCCTGGTCCAGTTCCTGCCCATGGTGCTGATGAGCCTGCCCGCCGGCGAGATCGCCGACCGCCATGACCGGCGCCTGATCCTGACCCTGTGCCTGGGCGCGGATGCGGTGTGCGCGGCCCTGTTCGTCGTCCTGTCGGTGAGCGGTCACACGCAATTGCCCTTCCTGCTGGCGGTCGCCGCCCTCTATGCGGCGGCGCGCGCCTTCATCGCGCCGGCGTCGTCGTCGCTCTTGCCCATGCTGGTGCCGCGCGAGACCCTGCCGCGCGCCATCGCCATCAACTCAATGGCCTTTCAGGTCGGGACTATCGCAGGGCCGGCGCTGGCCGGTCCGCTGATCGCGATTTCGCCCACCTTCGCCTACGCCGTCTCAACGGTCCTGTTCATCGTCGGCGTGCTGGTGCTGTTGCCGATGCAACCGCGCAGGCCCCAGACCGCGCCGACCGGCCTGTCGCGCTGGGCCGCGATCCGCGAGGGGCTGAGTTACGTCTGGCGCACCAAGATCGTGTTCGGCGCCATTTCGCTCGACCTGTTCGCGGTGCTGCTCGGCGGCGCGACCCTGCTGATGCCCGCCTTCGCCATCGATATTCTGCACGTCGGCGCCCATGGCTACGGCCTGTTGCGCTCGGCGACCGGGATCGGGGCGTTCGGCATGGCGCTCTATCTCTCGCGGTTCAGCATTCACCGGCGCGCGGGGTTGTGGATGTTCGCCGCGGTCGCGGTGTTCGGCGTCGCCACCATCGTGTTCGGGGTGTCGAAGCTGTTCTGGCTGACCCTGATCGCGCTGGTGGTCATCGGCGCCGCGGACATGATCAGCGTGAACGTGCGTCAGACGCTCATTCAGCTGACGACGCCCGACGCCATGCGCGGCCGCGTCTCGGCGGTCTCGATGATCTTCATCTCCGCCTCCAACGAGCTCGGCGAGTTCGAGACCGGCGTGGTGGCTCGGTTTCTGGGCGTGGTCGGCGCGGCCATCTTCGGCGGCGTCGGTTCGGTGGCGGTGACGGGTCTATGGGCTTGGTGGTTCCCGGCGCTGCGCAAGGCGGATCGGTTGACCTAGCTTCCTCCTCCCCGTCACCCCCGGCGACGGAACATTATTTGAGGTAGAGTGGGAATTGAGCGGAGCTTGACGTGCCCAGCACATCGACAAAACCCGAATGGTGGCGGACCGGGGTTGTGTATCAGGTCTATCCGCGTTCGTTTCAGGACACGGACGGCGACGGCGTCGGCGACCTGAAGGGGATCGAGCAGCGGCTCGACTATCTGGTCTGGCTGGGCGTCGACGCGGTGTGGATATCGCCCTTCCAGCCGTCGCCGATGAAGGACTTCGGCTACGACGTCAGCGACTACTGCGATGTCGACCCGCTGTTCGGCACGCTGGCCGACTTCGACCGATTGCTGACGGCGGCGCACGCCAAGGGTCTGCGGGTGCTGATCGATTTCGTGCCCAACCACACCTCGGACCAGCATCCGTGGTTCGTCGAGTCGCGGTCGGGCCCGGACAATCCCAAGCGCGACTGGTACGTCTGGCGTGACGGCGGAACTGGCCAAGAGCCCCCCAACAACTGGCTGTCGGTGTTCGGCGGCAGCGCCTGGTCTTTCGATCCGCCGAGCGGGCAGTTTTATCTGCACTCGTTCCTGCCCGAGCAGCCCGACCTCAACTGGCGCAATCCCGAGGTCGAGCGCGCTATGTTCGACGTGCTGCGCTTCTGGCTCGATCGCGGCGTCGACGGGTTTCGCATGGACGTGCTGTGGTACCTGATCAAGGACGCCCAGTTCCGCGACAACCCCGCCAACCCGGCGTTCGATCCGGCGCGCGACCCGCCGCACCTGATCCTCGATCCGCTCTACAGCGCCGACCGGCCCGAGACGCTGGACATCGTCAGGCGCATGCGCGCGCTGCTCGACAGTTATGCCGGCGAGCGGGTGATGGTGGCGGAGACCTATTTGCCGATCAAACGCCTCGCCGCCTGGTACGGCCCCGAACTCGACGCCGCGCAGCTGCCGTTCAACTTCAAGCTCATCCAGACGCCGTGGACCGCGCGCGACGTGGCCGACATCGTGAGGCGCTACGAAGCCGCGTTGCCCGAAGGCGCACAGCCCAACTGGGTGCTCGGCAACCATGACAATCCGCGCGTGGCGTCGCGGCTGGGTGAACGGCGCGCGCGCGCCGCGGCCGTGTTGCTGCTCACCTTGCGCGGCACGCCGACGCTCTATTACGGCGACGAGCTCGGCTTGGGCGATGCGGCGATCGCGCCCGGCGCCGAGCGCGATCCGCGTGCAAAAACTCAGCCCGGCCACGGCCGCGATCCCGAACGCACGCCCATGCGCTGGACCGGCGCGTCCGGCGTAGGGTTCAGCACCGGCGCGCCGTGGCTTCCAATCGGAGACGATGTCACGCGCATCAATGTCGAGGCGGAGCGTGAGGATCCGCGCTCGATGCTGAGCCTGTATCGCCGGCTGCTGGCGCTGCGGCGCGCGCATCCCGCGCTCCATCAAGGCGCGCTCAGCGGGCCCGAGGTCCAGGGCGACGTCTTAACCTATGGGCGGGAATGGGAGGGCCGGCGCGTCGTCGTGGCGGTCAACTTCGCGAGCGAGCCCCGGCGCTTTCACCCAACTGAAGCTGATAGCGGGACCGTTGTCCTCTCGACGGCGCCGGATCGTGAAGGCCGGCGCGTGTCCGGTCCGTTCGATCTGGGCCCCGACGAAGCCCTGCTGATCGAGGCTTGACCTGAGGGCCCGGAGAGGGGCTTCCTTCGCGCCTCAAGCGGGTAAGGCCATGCTTGGACGTCCGGCGAAATTCCTGGTCGCAGCCGCCCTGGCGCTAGCCTGCACGGGGAGCGCATGGGCGTTCGGCACGACCCGCAGCCTGGGCCAGAACGCCGAGCACGAGAAGATCACCCGCCTCGCGCTCGCCTGCGGCCGCGCTCAGGCGCCCTGCTTCCAGCCCCTCACCCTCGACGTCCTGGCCGGCAAAAAGGGGACGCTCGGCGCCATCGGCGCGGCCGACGTCGGAACCCTGACCTTTCAGCACAAGGCCCACTGCGACGGCGGCGACTTCCTCGACGCGCCCGGCTATCCGCAGACCGCCGCGAAGGCGCGCGCGGCGCTCGAAGTCTGCCGCGCCTGGATGCGCAGCGAGATCGAGGCGGCGACCAAGGAGGCCGGGGACGTGCTCGACAAGACCGGCGCCATCCGTCCCGAGCAGACCCATCTCGACTGCAGCTTCGCCGGTTCGTTTCGCGGCGGCGCCAAGTGCAAGGCGCTGGGCGACTTCGGCGCTTCGCTGCACGCGGCGCAGGACTTCTATGCGCACTCGAACTGGGTCGACCTGCCGCCGACCGGTCCGGTGGGGCCGCAGAATCCGCCGGGCCTCGGACACGACGGTCCGGCGCCGTGGCTCGACTGGCGCACCATCACGCCCTTTCCCAAGGGCTTGATCTCGGACTGTTTCATCGGCCTGCCCGAGAGCATGTTCTGCAACTACGGCCGCACCTCGCGGGTGAAGCACGCGTTCATCAACAAGGATGACGGCGCCATCGACGTCGAAACCGGCAAGGTCGGCGCCGGCACGACGCCGCGCGGCGCCAGCAACGGCAACTTCGCCCGCGCGGTCCGCGCCGCCGAGGCGGAGACGCAGGTGAAATGGGCCACGCTGACCGAGCTGCTGCGCCAACGCTACGGCCGCGAAAAGGGCGACCGCATCGTCTGTGCGCTGATCAGCGATGCGCCGGCGAAGAGCTGCCGCTGACGGGGTCTTTCTAAACGGGCGCGCCGAAACGGTTGGCGCCTTTCTGTCCGCGCAGGAACCCGAACTCGATCCAAGCCCAGATCGCGAGTACGACGGCTGCGAGCGTCAATACCAACGCGCCGATCAAGACAACGAGACTTGGCGCGCCGATGGGGAGCGTCATAAGTCGCGCCAGACCGATGAGCGCGGACGGTCCGGCCCCGAACACCAGCAACCACCAAGCGCTCTTGCCGCGATCGTGCAGGCGCCGCACGGCGACCGCCAGGTTGGCGACGAGGAGCGGCGCGAACAGCACGGCGCACACGGCGCCGGCCACGGACGACGCCATGGTTGCAAAGACGACCAGACCTTCGACCACCGCCGAAAGCACAATGAGACTTAGCGTCGTGCGCCAATACGCCAGCCGGGTCGACCGGCCTCGAAAACTGAAGACTCTCGCCAAGCGCTGCATAGTCGCGGTCCCTCAGTTGGCCAGATGCTTGGCGAGAGAGGCGTTAGACATTGCGGCATACCCCCGCAATGGTCGAGCTTACCGCGGCCGTGCGCGAATACAATCTGAAGCTCAGTCGCGCAGCAGGTCGTTGATCGAGGTTTTGCTGCGGGTCTTGGCGTCGACGCGCTTGACGATGACCGCGCAGGCCAGCGACGGGCCGCCCTTGGGGTCGGGCAGCGAACCCGGCACCACCACGCTGTAGGGCGGGACCTTGCCCAACATCACTTCGCCGGTGGCGCGGTCGACGATCTTGGTCGAGCCGGAGATGAAGGTGCCCATCGACAGCACCGCGCCCTTCCCCACGATCACCCCCTCGGCGACTTCCGAACGCGCGCCGATGAAGCAGTCGTCTTCGATGATGGTGGGCGAGGCCTGCAGCGGTTCGAGCACGCCGCCGATTCCGGCGCCGCCCGACAGGTGCACGTTCTTGCCGATCTGAGCGCAGGAACCGACCGTCGCCCAGGTGTCGATCATGGTTCCTTCGTCGACATAGGCGCCGATGTTCACGAAGGACGGCATCAGGATCACGTTCTTGGCGATGAAGGCGCCGCGGCGAACGATCGAGCCCGGCACGGCGCGGAAGCCGGCTTCCTCGAACCTGTGGTCGCTCCAGGTGGAGAACTTGTTGTCGACCTTGTCCCACCAGGGGCCGATGGCGGCGCCTTCGAACAGGCCGCGTCCGGTGTGCATGACGCGGTTGGGATGCAGGCGGAAGGACAGCAGGACCGCCTTCTTCAGCCAGGCGTTGGTGCGCCACTCGCCGGTCTTGCGGTCGCACTCGGCGACGCGGAAGCGGCCGGAGTCGAGGAGCGCGATGGCGGCGTCCACCGCCTCGCGTACGCGCCCGCGACTCGACGGCTTCAGCGTGTCGCGCTTTTCCCAGGCCTTTTCGACCTCGTCGTGGATGTCGGCCAGGTCGCTCATGCGGCTTTCCTCACGCGGATCGAATTCAGGAAGGGAGCGAGTTCCGCGGTGCGATATTGCACGAAATCGGCCTCGTTGCTGTGCGCCCTGGGGCCGACCAGCACCGTGGTCATGCCGAGTTCGGCGGCGGGCCTCAGATTGCGCTCGGAATCTTCGAAGAAGGCGGTGCGCTTGGGGTCGACGCCGTGCGCCGACAGCATGGCGTCGTAGGTCGAGCGGTTCGGCTTGGGCACGAAGGCCGCCGACTCCAGGTGGAAGATGTCTTCGAAGAAATGCGACAGCTGCAGCCGGTCGAGCACGCGGCGCGCGTGTTTCTCGCTGCCGTTGGTGAACACCAGGCGCCGGCCCGGCAGGCGCGCCAGGCCCGCATGCAGGGCGGTGTCGGGCGCCAGGCGATCGAGCGGCACGTCGTGGACGTAATCCATAAAATCGTGCGGGCTGACGCCGTGGTTGGCCATCAGGCCAGCGAGCGTGGTGCCGTTCTCGACCAGATACTTCTTCTGCAGCGCGCGCGCCTCGTCGTAGGGCAGGCCGGTCAGGCGCTCGACGAACTCGGTCATGCGCACCTCGACCAAGCCCATGAACTGGCTCTCGGCCGGATACAGCGTGTTGTCGAGGTCGAACAGCCAGACGTCGATATGGGTAAAGTCAGGATCGCTCACGCGCGCACCAGGGTGCCGGCGCCGTGTTCGGTGAACAGCTCCACCAGCATGGCGTGCGGTCGGCGGCCGTCGAGGATGACCACCGCCTCGACCCCGCCTTCGACGGCGGCGACGGCGGTTTCCAGCTTGGGAATCATACCGCCGGTGGCGACGCCGTCGGCGATCATCGCACGCGCGTCCGAGACGCTGAGCTCTCGCACCAAGCCGCCCTTGGCGTCGAGCACGCCGGCGACGTCGGTGAGCAACAGCATACGCTTGGCGCGCAGCGCGCCGGCCATGGCGCCGGCCACCGTGTCGGCGTTGATGTTGTAGGTCTCGCCGTCCACGGCCACGCCGATGGGCGCGATCACCGGGACATAGTCCTGTTCGGCGAGGATCAGCGCCTTGACCAGCGTCGGGTCGACCATCGTCGGTTCGCCGACGAAGCCGAGGTCGACGACGCGTTCGATCTCGCTGTCGGGGTCCTTCTTGGTGCGCTTGGCCTTCTCGACCATGATCAGGCGCGCGTCCTTGCCCGACAGGCCGACGCCACGAACGTCCGCTTCACGCCCGGCCAGGGTGATCCAGTTGGCGATCTCCTTGTTGATGGCGCCGGAGAGGACCATCTCGGCCACCTCCATGGTGGCGCGATCGGTGACGCGCAGGCCGTCCACGAAGGTCGACTTGACGCCGGCGCGCTCGAGCATGGCGGAGATCTGCGGGCCGCCGCCGTGCACCACCACGGGATGGACGCCCATCAGTTTGAGCAGGACCACGTCGGCGGCGAACTGGCGCGCGACGGCCTCCTGGCCCATGGCGTGGCCGCCATATTTGATGACCACGGTTTCGCGGTCGTAGATCTGGATGAACGGCAGCGCCTCCGCCAGGGTCTTGGCGGTGGCCCAGCCTTGTTCGGGGGCGACGTCGGTCATGCCGCGCGCGATAGCCGAGCGCGGGCCCGCTGTCACCCGCCCGCAAAGGTTACGGACGAAACTTCGCCGCGGTGTGGCCGGTTCGAAGCTCGGAAGGAGGCGCCCATGAAGGAGAACGACATCGACGACCGGGGCCTCAACGGCGGCGAGGCCGTGGTCGACCCCACCGAGACCGGCCAGGGCGTCTGCCCGGAGTGCTCCGGGACCGGCGTCACCGCCGAGGGCGAGGTCTGCCCCACCTGCGAGGGCACGGGCCGCACGCTCGAGATACAGCCGGGCGCGTGACGTCGCGCGGGGGCGGGAGCTTATCAGGAGGCGATCTCCCCCCGCTGGGGGGAGACAGGCGGCGAAGCCGCCAGAGGAGGGCAGCCGCACCGACGCTCAGTGTTGAGCGTTCGCCTCCACGCAACGCTCGATCCATTGCTGCAACTTCGCAACCACATGATCGAGCTCGGTCATCACCATGACCGAAGGAATGCGCACCGTGCGCACGCCGCGCTCAAGCAGGTATCCATCACGTCGGGCGTCGTGGGCGACCTGGGCGCGATCTTCATGCGATGGGCCGTCGATCTCGATGGCGAGTTTCGCGGCCACGCAGAAGAAGTCGACGATGTAAGGACCGAGACAGTGTTGTCGACGGATTTTGTAGCCGAGGCGGCTTCCGCGGATGGCCTGCCAGAGCACCACTTCGGGCGGGCTCATGCGACGACGGAGGTCGCGAGCTTTTTGAAGCGTCTCCGGGCGGAGTTCCATGAAGCGACTTTAGCCGAAGGAGAACAAAATGGCAACGCGGTGCAGCCGCCAGTCAACCTTTTAGGGTCGGCGCACCTGCCCTCCTCTGGCCGCTATGCGGCCTGTCTCCCCCCAGCGGGGGGAGATCGCTCTTTGTTTTTTTGAGGGGAGCGAAATTCTTACGTCGCGCAGCTGGCGGCAATCTCTGCGCGGAGGTCGGGGAGGCCGGCGCCTTTTTCGCTCGAGGTGGCGAGGACGCGGGGGAAGGCGGCGGGGCGTTTGCTCACGCCCTTCAAGGTTTCCGCCACGACCTTTTCCACGTCGGCGGCTTTCATCTTGTCCGCCTTGGTGAGGACGATCTGGTAGCTGACGGCGGCGAGGTCCAGCGCGTCCATGGCTTCGAGATCCGGCGGCTTTAATCCGTGGCGCGCGTCGATGAGCAGGTAGACGCGTTTCAGGTTGGGTCTGCCGCGCAGATAGTCGCGGCCGAGGTTTTGGAATTTCTTCACCTCGCCCTTGGACGCGCGGGCGAAACCATAGCCGGGCAAGTCGACCAGGCGGATGCGCTCGTCCAACACGAAGAAGTTCACCTCGCGCGTGCGGCCGGGTTCGTTCGACGCGCGCGCCAGGCCATGGCGGTTGACCAGCCCGTTGATCAGGCTCGACTTGCCGACGTTGGAGCGCCCGGCGAACGCGACCTCGGGCAGATCGGGCGGCGGCAGCTGTTCGATCTTGGCGCAACCCAGCATGAAGCTGACCGGCCTGGCGAACAGAACGCGCGCGGCTTCGATGTCCTCGGCGTCGAAGCTCACCCGGAGCCCTTCGTGTCGACGCTGATCTCGGGCGCTCCCAGGCCCTTGATCCGCGCGATGAAGCCGTCGATGGGGTTCTCGACCTTGTGGCGGTGCATGATGGCGTACTGCTGCAGGATCGAGAGCAGCGCCGACCAGGTCCAGTAGATCATCAGGCCGACCGGATAGCGCGACAGGATGAAGACGAAGATCAGCGGCATGAACCGCATCATCGCCTGCTGGGTCGGATCCGGCGTCGACGGACTCATCAACTGCTGCAGGTACATGACCGCGCCATAGAGGATGGCCACGATGCCCAGGTGCAGTATCCCGTCGAGCGTGCCGCCGATGTAGGGAACCGCGGCGGGGTTCCAGGGGATCAGGCCGAACAGGGTCCAGATGCTGGACGGATCGCGCGCCGACAGATCGTTCAGCCACAGGAACCGCGCCTGGCGCATGTCGATGGCGAGATAGAGCACGCGCAACAAGGCCAGGAAGATCGGCAGCTGGATGACCATCGGCAGACAGCCCGCCAGCGGGTTGATCTTCTCGCGCTGGTACAGCGCCATGGTCTCGGACTGCTGCTTGGCCTGATCGTCGGCGTAGCGTTCCTTGATCTCGGTGATCTTGGGCTGCAGCGCCTTCATCTTCGACATCGACGCGAAGGCCTGGTTGGCCAGCGGGAACAGCGCGATCTTCACCACCACCGTCAGCAACAGGATCGCCACGCCGAACGGCACATATTGATAGAAGAACTCGAGCAGCCAGAAGAAGGCGCGGGTCAGCGGCCACAGCCGCTTGCCCCAGTCGATCGACAGATCGAAGTTCTTGATGCCCAGCGATTTCTCGTAGCGCGAGATCAGATTGACCCGCTTGGCGCCGGCGAAGAGATGCGTCGTGGTCGAGGTGCTGGCGCCGGGCGCGACGTTCACCGACTGACCCTTGAAATAGGCCGTGAAGATGTCGACGCCCTTGTCCTTCTTGGCGATGAAGACGCCGGTGATGGGCTTGGTCGGATCGGGCGCGAGGATCGCCATCCAATAGGTGTCGGTGATGCCGAGCCAGCCGCCCTTTTCGTTGTCCTTGGGCGCGAAGGTCTCGTCCGAAGTCTTCTTCTTCGGCCACGCGCGGTAGGAGACCATCTTGGTGTCGTCTTGCAGATAGCCGACACCGCCCTGTTGGACGTTGGTCGCGCTCTTCAGCACCGCGTCGGGCACGCCCTGGCGCTGCACCTCGCCATAGGGCTGCAGGGTGACCGCGGCGGCGGCCTTGTTGGTCGCGGTGTCGGAGACCGTGAACATGTAGTTGTCGTCGACCGCGATGGTGCGGCGCACGCTGATCGCGGCGTCGTCATAGCCCAGCACCACCGGATGGCCCGGCGACAGCACCGTGCCGGAGACCAGCGTCCAGGTCTTCTCCGCCGACGGCGTTTCGACGCCGTTCGCTTCCCAGCCGAGGTTGGCGAAATAGGCGTACTTGGCGCCGACCGGCGTGAACAGCTCGACCGGCGACTTGTCGTCGGCGCTGACCGTGTAGCAGGGGTGCGCCTTGTCGGCGTGTCCCTTGGCGTCGACGACCGGCTTGTTCGACGGGTTGCAGAGGAAGAGGTCGTCGATGCGCGCGCCCTGCAGCGAGATCGAGCCGTGCAGCGACGGCGTTTCGATCGGCACGCGCGGGGTCGCGGCGAGCGCCTGGGGTCGCGACAGAACCACCGTGGTGGTCTGGGGCGAACCCGTCGTGCTGACCACGCCCGGGTGCTGGGCCGCTTCGTGGGCGGCGGCCGCGGCGGCGGCCTGCTTGGCCTTCTGCTGCGGCTGCAGCACGAACTGCACGTAACCCAGGTAGATCAGAAGACTGAGCGCAACGAAGATGATCGTGTTCCGGGCGTTCTCGTTCTTCATCGGCGGGAGGTCTTTTCGCAATGAGCCGGTCGCGCGTCGGCGTGGCAGGGAGGCGTGGCCGTACGTAAGGCGCGGCCGGGTGAATTCCAGGGCTTGGACTTTTGAGCGACCCTAGGCCCGCCCGGGCGCGGCGAGCCTTATCAGCGCGCTTTTCACATCGTCAAGGAGACGGGCCCAGCGTCTTGTCGCGGTCCCCTGGCGGGCGATGAAGACATAGTCGTGGCCCGGACGGCCCAACTCGGGCAGGAGCGCCCTCGCCGCCTCGCGCAGCCGGCGCTTGGCGCGGTTCCTGACCACCGCGCCGCCGACCTTGCGGGTGGCGGTGAAGCCGACCCGGACCTGGGGTTTGCCGTCGGCCCGGTCGCGGGCCTGGACCACCACGGCGCCGGAGGGCGCAGACAAGGCTTTGGCGGCCGCGAGAAACTCGGGCCGCGTCTTCAGGCGTTCAATGGGGAAGGGGTCGCCTATCAGGCCGTCAGGCGCTTGCGGCCCTTGGCCCGGCGGCGCGCGATGACCTTCTGGCCATTCTTGGTCGCCATGCGCGAGCGGAAGCCGTGACGGCGCTTGCGCACGAGCCGGCTCGGTTGAAAAGTCCGCTTCACGAGGCGTTCTCCGGGTCAAAAAGGCCCCCACAGCCAAGGGCGCCGCGGGAGGGCGCGTGGATAGTCCAAGGGGCCGGGTCTGTCAACGGAGGGGCTTACAGGATAAGGCCGGGGTCGTGAGCCCCACTGTACCACCAACCGAGATCCGAGCGTGAGTGCGACCCCCGCCGAGCGGCTGCGCCGGTTCATCCCCCTGGCCCTGCTGATCGTGGCGATCGTCGGGATCTACGCCTCGGGCCTGACCCGCTACCTGTCCTTCGCCCCCATCCGGGAGCATGGCCAGTGGCTGAGGGACCAGGTGGCCGCGCACTACCTCCTCTGCCTGCTGATCTATTTCGTGGGCTATGCCGCCCTGACCTGCTCGGCCATCCCGGGCGCGATCTTCGTGACCCTGACCGGAGGGTTCCTGTTCGGGACCTGGGTCGGAGGGTTCACCACCTCGGCGGCGGCGACCGCCGGCGCCGTGGGGGTCTATTTCATCGTGCGCTCCTCGGTCGGCCACTGGCTGCGCGAGCGGGCGGAGATGTCGCAGGGGCTGATGAACAGGATGCGCGAGGGGGTGGCGAAGAACGCCTTCTGGTATCTGTTCGGCCTGCGGGTGGTGCCCGCGGTGCCCTTCATCCTGATCAACCTGTTGGCCGGGGCGGCGTCGGTCCCGCTTCGGCCCTATACGCTCGCCACCTTCCTGGGCATCCTTCCCGCGTTCATCCTTTACAGCGCGATCGGGTCTAAACTGGGCGAGATGTTCGACCGGGGCGAGAGTCCCAACCTGCACAGCCTGGTGCAGCCTCAGTTCGTCGTGCTCATGATCGGAGTGGGTTTCCTGTCGCTGGTCCTGCCCTTCGTGCTGAAGCTGTTCGAGCGTCGCAAGGCGGCGAAGGCCCACGAGACGAAGGGCGACGAGGCGAAGGCCGAAGAGGCGAAGAACTGAGCGTGCGCGAGCAGTCGACCATCCATGTAGGGAACAGCGCCAGGCCGCCGGAGATGCCGCCGGCGGAGAAGCCCAGGCGTCGCCTGCGCCTGCCCCGCCTGGGCAAGGTGCCGTGGCCGGGCGGCCTGTCTTCGCGACTGTTGCTGCTGGTCGCGGCCTTCACCCTGATCGCCGAGATCATGATCCTGCTGCCGTCGCTGGCGGCCTATCAGGAGCGCTGGCTGCTCGAGCGCGAGCGGGCGGCGGAAGTCGCGACGCTCGCGGTCGAGGCGGCGCCGGAGTCGCTGGCGCGCGACAGCGACAAGTTCGCGCGCAGCCTGGTCGCCGGCGCCGGCGTGACCAATGTCGCGTTCGAACACGACGGCCGGCATCTTCTGGTGCGGGCGCCGCCCATGGCCAAGACGCCCGACGCCGTCAATCTCGGCGAGCACGACGCCGACTGGATCGTCGAGCCGTGGCGCACTCTGTTCGGCGCGCCCGACCGCATGGTGCGCGTGACGGTGAAGCCGCGTTTTCGCACCGGCAAGTTCATCGAGATCGTGCTGCCCGCGCAACCGCTGAAGGAAGACCTCGAGGGCGTCTTGCTGCAGACGGTCCTGGTATCGCTGCTCATCTCGCTCACCGCGGGCGGTGCGGTGTACGCGGCGCTGCTGGCCTTCATCGTGCGGCCGATGGCGCGGCTGACCGAGTCGATCGAGAAGTTCCGCGCCGACCCGGAGGACCCCACCGTGGCGCCCCAGACCTCGGGCCGCCGCGACGAGATCGGGCGCATCGAGGAGGAACTCGGGCGCATGCAGGGCGAGGTGCGCCAGGCGTTGCGGTCGCGCGCGCGGTTGGCGGCGCTGGGCGAAGCGGTGGCCAAGATCAGCCACGACCTGCGCAACATGCTGGCCTCGGCGCAGATGGCGTCGGAGCGTCTGGCGACCTCGGGCGATCCGAAGGTGGCCAAGGCGCTGCCGCGACTGGAGCGCGCGCTCGATCGCGCGCTGAGCCTGGCGCAGAACGTGTTGAGCTATGGCCGCAGCGAAGAGCCGGCGCCGGCGGCGCGGCGCGTGCTGCTGCGTCCGGCCATCGAGGCGGCGGCGGAGGATGCGGGCCTGTCGGTGGACGGCGTCGCGCTGGAGATGGAAGTGGGGCCGCGCCTGCAGGTGGAGGCGGACCCCGAGCATCTGCATCGCATCCTGCTGAACCTGATGCGCAACGCGCGCGAGGCGATCGAGAGCGTGGCGGATCGCGGCGGGGTGGGGGTCGTGAAGATCAGCGCCAGCAAGGACGATCCGCAGACGGTGCTGCGCGTCGCGGACAACGGGCCGGGGTTGTCGGAGAAGGCGCGACAGAGATTGTTCCAGCCGTTCGCGGGATCGTCGCGGAGCGGCGGAGCGGGGTTGGGGTTGGCGATCTCGCGCGAGTTGGTGCAGGCCAACGGCGGGGATTTGGACCTGGTGGACAGCGGGCCGCACGGCACGACGTTCGAGATTCGGCTGCCGTCGGGTGGACCGACGGAGGCGGAGAAGACGTCGAAATAAAATCACTGCGCGACGTCCTCCCGTCCTTAGACGGGAGGACCGGACTGGGCGAAGCCCAGGCCAGGAGGGCAAGTGTTTGGAGCCCACTGCGTTTGAAGGTGATCGTCAAAGTAGATGGCGCCTGAACCGAGCGTCGCGTTCACGCACCCCTTCACTCATCACGAACCGCCGTGGGCTGCAAACACTTGCCCTCCTGGCCTGCGCGAAGAGCGCAGGCCGGTCCCCCCGCCTCTTGGGCGGGGGGACGTCGCGCCGCGTTTCTGGTTCTACTCGATCAGCGCCACGCCTTCGCGCCTCGGGTCCGCGCCGCCTTCCAGGCGGCCGTTGCGGATCATGGCGCCGTGGAGGCCGGAGTCTTCGCCGCCGCCGGGTTGGACCGTGACGCCCCAGGCGGCGAGTTGTTTGACGACGCCGGGCGCGAACTTCTCCGTTTCGCCGTAGGTCGATGCGCCGCGCGCGATCAGGTTCGGCAGCGCGATCGATTGTTGCATGGACAAATGCCAATCCAGCACGCCGACGACGGCTTTCAGATTGAAGGCGACGATCGAGTTGCCGCCGGGGGAACCGACCGCGGCGAGGAAGCGTCCCGCACGATCGAAGACGATCACCGGACACATGGACGAGCGCGGCCGCTTGCCCGGCGCCACGGCGTTGGCGACCGGACGTCCGCGCGCATCCACCGGCGCGAAGGAGAAGTCCGTCAGTTGGTTGTTGAGGAAAAAGCCGTCGACCATGCGGCCGGTGCCGAAGATCGACTCCACCGTGGTGGTCATCGAGACCACGTTGCCCCACCGGTCGACGATGGTGAAATCCGAGGTGCCGCCGGGTTCGGCCGTCGCGTCGGGCCCGCGCGGTTCGGCGCCCGGAGGATTGCCCGCCGCGAAGCCCGACGCCGGCGCGGTCGCGCCGATCAGTTTGGCGCGCGACGCATCGTACTTGGCGTCGATCATCCCCGCCTGCGGCACATGCACGAACGCGGGATCGCCGACGTAGGCGTCGCGGTCGGCGTACATCAGGCGTTGCGCCTGGGCGAACAGATACCAGGCGCGCGGATCGTTGGGCCCGCGCTTGTCGATGTCGGTGCGTTCCAGAATCCCGAGCGCTTCGAGCAGGCCCGCGCCGCTCGCCGGCGCGCCCGGCACGCACACCACATAGATGCGATAGGGCCGGCAGAGCGCGGGCCCCTCTTTCGCGCGATAGGCTTTCAGGTCCGCCGCGCTCATCGCGCCGGGCAACGGCTCCATGTGCGTCTTGGCGAGAATGTGCTGAGCGATCGGTCCTTCGTAGAGCGCGGCCGTGCCCTGCGTCGCCAGCGCGCGCAGGGTCGCGGCATAGGCCGGGTTCTTCAGCCGGTCGCCGGCCGCGTACTTCTGACCGTCGGGCTTGGTGAAATAGGCGATGACGTCGGGGCGCGAGGATTGCGGAAACGCATTGCTGCGGATCATCGAGGCCAGGCGCGGGCTGACCACGAAGCCTTGGTCGGCCATGGTCTCGGCCGTGCCGAACAGCGTGCGCCACGCCAGGCGCCCGTGTTCCTTCTGCGCCAGCGCGAGCAGCGCATAGGCGCCGGGCACGCCGGTCGCGCGCCCCGACACCACCGCCTGGCGGAACGGCAGCGGCTTGCCGTCGGCGCCCAGGAACAGGCCCGGCGTCGCGGCCGCGGGCGCCGTCTCACGCCCGTTGTAGGCGACGGTCTTGTGCGCCGACGCGTCGTAGAAGGTCATGAAGGCGCCGCCGCCGACGCCCGAGCTCTGCGGCTCGACCAGGCCCAGCACCGCCTGCACCGCCACGGCCGCGACGGCCGCGCTCCCGCCGCGCCGCAACACCTCCATCCCCGCCTTGGCCGCCAGCGGATTGGCGGCGGCGACGAGCATGTGGCCGGTGGTGGGGGCGGCGTGGGCGGCGGACTTGGAGACCGGCCGGGGTGCGGGCTTGCCCACCGCCACGGCGGCGGTCGACACGGCGGCGGCGACCGCGAGGGTGAGAACAGACGCGACGACTGACAGACGCATGGACGGCTCCGCGATGACGACCCGGATTAGGCTCAAGAAAAAAGGTTGGCCACGAAAAACACGAAAAGCACGAACGCGGCGGCGGGTTGGCCGCCCTCGGCGGGTTCATCGCGGCAAGACTTACCGCCCGACTCGCCGCCGCCACCGTATTTCATCCGTATTCCTCGCACCGGTCAGTCCGCCCAGGGGTCGTTTTCACCCATAAGCACCTCGCCCAGATGCTCCAGGGTCGCCTGACCGCAATCGATGAGGTGCAGCACCTCGCGCACCGCCAAGACCTTTCCCTTCGCCTCCGCCTCGGTGCACGCCGACAGGTCGGGAAGGGTCATCTCCACCGACTTGGGCAGAAGGCCGGACACCAGCCGCGTATAGACCGGCAGCCACGAGTGGCGCAGCCGCTCGAAGATTTCCTCCTGGTGGTCCTCGAAATCCTCGAGGATCGCCACCGCGAGCCGGCGGGAGATCTTGTTGCGCGAGCCGGGCGGCTTACCGGGATTGCCGGCGCCGAAGCGGCCGTCGGCGTGGCGGGGGGTTGCGGTGACGGCGGGGGGTTTGGGCATGGGCGGCGGGACTTTACCTTGGTTCACGATCCAAAAGAACATACCATGAACATTCCCAGCCGCCCATCCGAAAAATGTGTACGGGATGATATATCAGGGCCCGGTAGGAGCGCGCCAAGAATGTCTCATGACGGACGCCAAGGGGCAGTTGAACCGCGGTCAATACCTCGGCCTTGATGGCGATCGTGCTGAACGCGCCGGAGGCGGACGCCTGCGCCCACGCGCTCGAGGCCGAAGACGACCTGGTGATCTCCGCCGGCACGGCGGCCGAAGCGCTCATCGTCGCCGCCCGACGCAATGTCGCGCCGGATATGGCGCGGCTTATCGACGGCCTCGACTTCGAGATCGTCGCCGTGACGGCGGCCGCCGCGCGGCGCATCGGGCAAGCCCATGAACGGTGGCGCAAGGGGTTGCACGCGGCCGCGCTGAACTTCGGAGACTGCTTCGCCTATGAGGTGGCGAAGGAGCATGGGTGCCGACTGCTGTACGTGGGGGAGGATTTCGCGCGGACGTTCGCGCGGACGAATGTGGAGGGGGTGGGTTAGAGGGTGAAGAGGACGGGTGCTCCTAACTTTCTCTCCCCTCAGAGTAGCAGTTTAGGATAGTACTGCCCGCAACTGTTCGCCTATCAAGATGCGGGCAAGGACGGGGGACCAATGCCGACGCACATCACGGCGCGCCTTGCGTGGCACACTGACGGATGGGACGGTTCAATCTGTCGATCTCCAGACCGCAACACGTATTGCGTAGGCTGCAAATCTTTCCCAGGCGACGTCATCTCTCGCGAGCGCGACCTTGAGAAGGAGAAGTCGCTTGCGGGGTTGTCTGGTTCGAAGCTCGACGGATACATTCCCCCCTGCAGCTACAGCTACAATGCATTCGGTGTGGCGCACGCGAGTTCGGCATCCAATCCGCCAGAATTTTTTTACGGAAAAGCCAAACGCCACGAGTGGGAACTCGATCCCGCGACGGTTAGCGTGTGGCCTTACGAAGCGATGTACGCCGAGGAGGTAAAAACCGAAGGGTACCTCGACAACAATCGACGACGCCAGTTGACGCTGGAGTTTTTCAAACCGATCCAGGAAGATTGCGGCAGCAATCTGATTTTCTACTACGCAAACTATTCCAACCCATTATCGGAAGAGGAAGCTCCAAAGTATGCCCTGATTGGGGTCTCGCGCATCATCAAGGTAGGGCCGGAGCTATTTTATGAACAAGTCCAGCCGGACATCGCCGAGCGATACGCCGGCGGCATGATCTGGGCCCGCGATATCTCAGCCGCCTACCCAAGCGAGGGCCTTCGACTGCCCTACCACCGCTACGTCGACGATCCGGAGCGGCTGGCGGAGATCGCCCTATTTCCCGAGAACTCCTATCTCTGCAAATACGGATCGAAGCATCTATCGGACGACGAAGCGATCGGCCTGTTGGAGCAATTCCTCGCAAAGGTCCGATACCTTCGCGAACTAGGCGACGAGAGCGAGGACTGGAGCGCCCGAGAAGCCTGGCTTCTCAAGGTAATCGCGGAACTTTGGTCTCACCGAGGTCTCTATCCCGGCCTTCTGAATGCGCTGAAGGTCGCGGGCGCCAGCCCTCTGATCGACAAGGTGAAAGCCCTTTACGCGGTCGAGGGGGGCGCCACCGCTCATGATGCAGCGTTCCAATTCCTACAAGACGGCAAGCCCAACATCATAGCAAAGGGCCTTGAGGCATCCGAATTCAAGAAGATTGCTCGCAGCTGGAAGTTACTCGACGACGGGGCGCGCATGCTCCTGAGGGACGTTTTGCCGCGGCTAGGCTTAACGCAGGCCGAAATGTCCGCGATCGTGTCGGAGAAACGAGATACCTATGGCGTCAGCGCATCCGCTGGCGAGATCGCAAGCAATCCATACGTGCTATGTGAAACCTATTGCGGTGACTCCGTGGACGACCGGATCGCGTGGAGCACGGTCGACAGAGGGGTCCTTCCGTCGCCCGATCTCGGAGGCAAGCCGCTTGCCGACATGGACTACAATGACGAGCGCCGCTTCCGGGCGCTTTGCGTTGAGCACCTGAGGCGCGAGCCCAACCATACGTTTCGCTTCGCCACGGACCTTCTTACAGAAATCGCACAGCGGATGGAGCGTCTACCGGCTTGGAAGCAAGCTGAATTCAGCACGCGCTATTTCGAAGTTGATGCAGAATTCCTCTCTCACGCGCTCACGTTGGAAACCTTCGACAAGCGCCCCGCCGTGTACCTGAACGACGTCTTTGAAGACGAGCGGCTCGTCGAGAAGACGCTTTCGGAACTCGCGACGCGTCCCGACATAAATCTCCGCCGTCCCGTATCCGAAGATGACTGGCACACTTGGACATACAAATCTGATAGTCCGCTCGCCACCAAGGCGAAGGCAAGATACTCAGAAGCGGCGGCAGAACAGGCACAAATCTGCAACCGCATCTTCCGGCTGCCTTTTTCCGTCGTAACGGGCCCCGCCGGGACGGGCAAGACGACCGTGATCGAAGCCTTAATCCGAGCCGTTCGGCGGTCGGAAGGGGAAGGCGCATCAATTCTGGTTCTCGCGCCGACGGGCAAGGCGGCCGATCGGGCGCGGGAGGTTTTCGAAAAGTCATCCCTGCACCGCGTTGAGACAGTCACGGCGCATTCGTTCTTGGCATCGAATGGATGGCTCAACGAAAACCTTACCTTCAAACGTTCGGGAGGAAAGCGCGCGCAGGTCGGCGCCATCGTGCTCGACGAAGCGTCGATGCTCGACCTTTCGCTCGCAGCAGCGCTTTTCCGCGTGATCGACTGGCAACATATTCAGCGCCTCATCCTCGTCGGCGATCCCGGGCAACTTCCCCCAATCGGGCGAGGACGCGTCTTCGCCGATGTCATCAAATGGCTGTCGCGAGATCGCTCAGAACGCCTTGGCCACCTTCAGCAGAACCTTCGTCAGTGCTTGAACGAAGTCCGAGGAGAAGGCACCGCCATTGTCGAACTATCCGAGCTGTTCATCGTCGATGATGAGGACAAGGACCTCGACAGCGGCCGGGACGCCTCAACCACGCCCGCTCAGGAAAGCCTGATCGCTCGCATCCACGCAGGGGGGGAGGTAGATCGCGATTTGGACGTGATTTACTGGGACGACCCCGCCCAGTTTGCTGAGACACTCATAAGCGCCGTTGAAGCGCGCATGGCCGAAGGGAAGCCAACCGAAGGTGTCCAGCCGTACAAGGTTTGGCAGGAAGCACTCAAACCCGATCCAACGGCGTATCAGGTCCTAACACCGCACCGAGGCGAACTTCACGGCGTTGAGGCGATTAACGAGGCCTGCCAGGAGCGAATCGCTAAATTCGCGATCGAGCGCGTGGGCTCAGTCGACGGCGTGACCTTGAACGACAAGGTTATTCAGATTCGAAACCGGCCGAAATCTAATCCGATTTGGGGGTGGGATAGCGAAAGACGTCAACAAACTAAGGTTGAGGTCTTTAACGGGGAGATAGGGGTTGTCGGGACCATTGGTTTCGACAGTGCCGTTTGGAAAACGCTCAAAAGCGGATATGGCCCTCGCCTCAAACGATTTGCCGTGCAGTTCACCCGTAAGCCGGGCGTAACCGTCGGATACGGCCGCAACGTTCCTCACGGCGGTGGCAAATATCGCCGGAACGAGAAGGTCGAGGATAACCTGGAGCTTGCCTACGCGGTCTCCATTCACAAGGCGCAGGGCAGCGAATTCGGCCATACGTTTGTTGTCATTCCTTCCAGTGCGAAGAGACCAATCTCAGCGGAACTGGTCTACACGGCCCTCACGAGAGCCAGTCGGCACTGCACGCTGCTCATTCAGAGCGACGTGAAAAGTTTACTGGACGCGCGTCGGCGCGAAAATGCGCAAACGCCTCAGATCAACTCGAATCTATTCGGTCTGCACGTGGCAAAGGAGCAGCTCGTAAATCGGCGCGGATGGTATGAGGCCGGCAAGATTCACGAAGCGCTCAGCGGCGACATGCTGCGTTCCAAATCGGAAGTGATCATCGCCAATCTTCTCCATGAGCGGGAAATTCCATTCCATTATGAACAGATCTTGATAGCCCCCGACGGAACATTGCGCCTTCCCGACTTCACGGTGAGTTCACGCGGAAGGACCTACTATTGGGAGCACCTGGGTCTGCTCGACCAAACGCAATATGCGGAAGAATGGAAGCGAAAGAAGGCTTGGTACGATCGTTGGTTTCCGGGACAATTGCTCACAACCAAGGAAGGACCTCATCTGAGCAAACACGCTGCGGAAATTATGCAGCAGATGGTCGCTGAGTGAAGTTGGTTTGCGTTTCAAATCCTTTCCAACATTTAACCGGGCCGAGATGTAGATGACCCTTACCGCAAGGTGCTCATTCCACCGTCCGGGAGCGGTGGAGTCATTTTCAAAATTAGAAACTTCTTTTCTTGAGGCGCCGTCCCGTGCCAGGCTCCAGTGCAATCGAGCCCCGTCAGCAAAAGAGCACGCGATGTTCCCCAAGGTCATTCCTATCTCCGGCCTAGCTTTCGCAACAGGTCTTTTCCTAAGCCCCGGCCTCGCCTGCGCCCAACCCGCTCACTCTCCCATCTCCCCCCTCGCCGCCGACATCGCCGCCATGTCCCGCCCCGGCGCAGGCTCGGCCGGTGAGGTTGGCGTCGCCGCCTGGCGCCTCGACGGATCCGGCCCGCGCCTCCTCTTCCACGCGGACGACGCCTTCCCCATGGCGTCGACGTTCAAGGTTCCGGTCGCGGCCGCGGTGATGCAGCGGGTGCAGGAGGAGAAGCTGTCGCTCGACCAGATGGTCACGATCGATCCGAACCGCATGGTCGATTCCGAGGTGATCGCCGACCGCTTCATCCATCCGGGCGTGGCGCTGTCGGTCTATAATTTGATGGAGCTGATGCTGACGCAGAGCGACAACACCGCGGCCGACTACATGACCCAACTGGCCGGCGGGCCGGCGGCGGTGACGGCGTGGGTGCGCGCCCAGGGCGTCGAGGGGTTGCGCGTCGACGGCGACACCGACGAGATCATCCGCCGGTTTTACCACATGGGCGGCGGGCCGTTCCCCAAGGCGCTGGAGGCGAAGGTGAAGGCGGATCCGCACGTCGACGCCGAGAGCCTGCTGCCGCAGGCGGAGTTCGACAACGACCCCAGGGACACGACCTCGCCGCGGGAGATGGCGGAGCTGTTGACGAAGATCTACGGTGGCAAGACGTCGCTGAACCCGCAGAGCACGCGCGTGATCGAGGAGATCATGGCGCGGTGCCGCACGGGGGTGAACCGGCTGCGCGGGATGATGCCGCCGGGGACGCAGATGTACGACAAGACCGGCACCATCGGCGGCAGCGTCAACGACGTCGGCGTGATCGTGCTGCCCGACGGCGGCGAGGTGGTGGTCGCGGTCTACATCAAGGGCAGCGACGCGAGCGAGGACGTGCGCGAGAAGACGATCGCGCAGATCGGTCGGGCGGTGCGGGATTATTATCTGTACGCGGGCCGGCCCTAGAGTGCCGTTCGCTCTGATTGCATCAGAGCGGCGCTCTAGATTGTTGCTTGGTCGCGGTTTCTGACGGCGAACCGGTTTCCACTTCGCCGGAAACCGCTCTCGGTCGCGCGCGGCCGCGCTCAGTACGCCTTGATCTGGTAAATCTGCGAACTCTCGAGTTTGAAGCGCACCTTTTCGCCGACCGTGACGCCTTGCAGCAGCGCCGGTTTCTCCACCACGAACGGTTTCGAGCCGCGCGGCCAGGCGAGGGCGTCGACCGCGTCGTAGTCGATGGTGACGCGGCTGTTGGCGGGATCGATGGCGCGGACGACGCCGACGATCTCGATCTGGTTCGCGGGCTTGTCGGGCGCCGGGACGGTTTGCGACGAACCGCCGGACGAGGACGAACGGTCGCCGCCCTTGCCGCCGCCGCGGCCGCCGTGACGGCCGCCGCCGCCGGATTGGGCCTGTGCGGCGGTCGCGGCCGCGATGGCGCAGATCGCGAGACAGGCGAGGAAGGGTTTGAGCGAACGGCGGGTCATGGGGAGGGTCCTGGGCCTGAAATTCGGCCGGAGCGAGGCGGGTCCGTGGCGGCGGCGATACCGGTTGAACGATGGGCGCGGGCTTTGCCGTCGTAGAAGGACGGCCGGGGACGCGTGCGTCGGGTTTTGCTAAGCTGCCCTCTGTTTCGGGGGAAGCATCATGGCGCGTTGGTTCGTCTTACCGGTCGTTTTGGCCTGCCTGGCGGGCGCGGCCGCGCCCGCGGCGGCGAAGATCATGCGGTTTCAGCAGCAGGGCGAAACCGCGTTCGTCTATCACATTCCCGACGACTGGACCGCGAACAGGGAGATCGACAGCGGCGCGGAAACCTTGCGGGGTCCCGGGCCGGGCGGCGGGCTCATCGCGCTGGCGATCGTCGGCGACGGCCGGACGCTTGCGGATATCGGCGCCAGTTGCATCACGAGCGCGGGCGGAACGCCCGTCGCGCCGCAGCGGACGCTGACCGTGTCGGGGAAAGAGGCGCTGTACTATGTCGAACCGGGAGTCAGCGGCGGGACGCTGGACATGAAGCTGCTGGTCGTTCGCGTGGACGCGACGCACGTCGGCATGGCGATGGAGCTGACCTCGCCGCACGCGACGCCGGAACAGGATGCGGTCGCGGATGCGGTCGTGGACAGCATCCGCGTTTCACCGCCGGATATGTCGTTCGGGAGTTGAAACAGAACCGGCGCATCTCCCCCCTCTGGGGGGAGACAGCTTGCGAAGCAAGCAGAGGAGGGCCGGTGCGCCAACGGTCGGTGATAAGTGGGCAAAGGTCGCGCCGCGTTTAGGCGACAATCCCTGGGCGGCGGCGCACCTGCCCTCCTCTGGCGGCTTTGCCGCCGGTCTCCCCCCAGCGGGGGGAGAGACGCAGTTACGTGAGCTTAGAACCCCAAGCCCGGGATCTTCCCCGCGAACGGACCGGCGGCTTCGCGCATGGCGTCCTGTTGCACGGTGTCGAGTTTCTTTTTCGCGTCGGCGTGGGCGGCGACGATGAGGTCGGCGAGGATTTCGGGGTCGTCGGCGAGCAGGCTCGGATCGATGACGAGCGAGGTCAGGTCGCCGGCGCCCTTGAGCGTCAGTTTCACCATGCCGCCGCCGGAGGTTCCCTCGACCACGGTTTCGGCGAGTTTGGCCTGGGCCTGCTGCATTTTCTCCTGCATGGCCTGGGCTTGTTTCATCAGGGCGTTGAGGTCGGGCATCGCAGTAAATACTCAATTGGTTGTTGATCGAATGAGCCGGGCCACAGACCCAACCCCTTGGCCGTCATCCCGGGCTTGTCCCGGGATCCAGGGTTCAGCTCGCAATTACGCGTGTGTGAGCGCTTGCGCGAACCTGCGAACAGAAGAGTTCACACGCGAACCCCGGGTCCCGGGACAAGCCCGGGATGACGGGAAAATAGAAAAGGTTGTGACGCGGTCACTCGTCCTCATCTTCGCTCTCCGCGGTCGTGCCGGCAGTCGGCGCCGGCGGCGCCTCCACCGCGCGGTTGGTGACGCCGATGATTTCGGCGCCGGGGAAGGCGCGTTTGAGGTCGAGGACGAAGGGGTCCTGGTCGATGGCGGCGCGGACTTCGGCCTTGGCGCGCTGTTCGCGCTCCCACTGGCTTTCGCCGCCGCCGCCGCCTTGGGCCGCGATCAGCCAGGGCCGGCCGGTCCATTCGCGCAGGCGCATGGCCAGGCGCTTGATCAGGTCGGCCGGCGCCTTGGGCGCGGGTTCGAACTCGATGGCGCCGGGGCGGAAGGACACCAGGCGCACGAAGCGGTCGACGTCCATCTTCAGGCTGATGTCGCGCTTGGCGGCGATCAGATCCATGACCTCGTCGAAGGATTGCGGATTGGCGAGCACGTGGGTCTGCGCCGCCGCGACCATGCGCGGCTGAGCCCGCGCGCCGAACTGCGCGACGGTTCCACCGCCGCCGCCTCCGCCGCCTGACGGCGCGCCGCCGCTGGGCGCGGCGCCCGACTGCAGGCGCTTCAGCGCTTCTTCCGGTCCCGGCAGGTCGCTGGCGTAGGCGATGCGCACGATGGCCATTTCGGCGGCGGCAGCGGGATCGGGCGCGCGGCGGACTTCGTCGTAGGCCTTCAGCAGCATCTGCCAGACGCGGGCCAGCGATCCCGCACTGACCGCAGCGCCGAGCGCGGCCATGCGCTGGGCCTGGTCGTTGGGCAGGCGCGTGGCGTCGGGGCCGAGCGTCTTGGCGACGGTGGAGCCGTGCGCGTGTTCGAGCAGGTCGGAGACGATCTGCACGGGATCGGCGCCGAAACCGTAGAGGGTGCGAAACTGTTCGAGCGCCTCGGCGGTGCGGCCGCCCATCAGGCTTTCGAACAGTTGGATGGTCTGGGCGCGGTCGGCGAGGCCGAGCATGTCGCGCACCACCTCGGCCTTGATGATCTGACCGCGGTCGGCCTGGACCAGCGCCTGGTCGAGCAGGCTGAGACCGTCGCGGACGGAGCCTTCGGCGGCGCGCGCGATCAGCGCGAGGCCTTCGCTTTCGACCAGGGCGCCTTCGGCGGCGCAGACCTTTTCCAGGTGCTTGACCAGGACCTCGGGTTCGACGCGGCGCAGGTCGAAGCGCTGAGTGCGCGAGAGGATGGTCACCGGGACCTTGCGAATCTCGGTGGTGGCGAAGATGAACTTCACGTGCGGCGGCGGCTCTTCCAGCGTCTTCAACAGCGCGTTGAACGCCGCGGTCGAGAGCATGTGCACTTCGTCGATGATGTAGACCTTGTTGCGCGCCTCGACCGGCGAATAGCGCGCGCCGTCGAGCAGTTCGCGCATCTCGTCGACCTTGGTGCGCGAGGCGGCGTCGAGTTCGAGCACGTCGATGTGGCGGCCCTCGATGATCGAGCGGCAGTGACGGCCTTCGACGGTCAGGTCGACGGACGGTTGGTGCACGCTGTCGCTGTCGTAGTTCAGCGCGCGGGCGAGCAGGCGCGCGGTCGTGGTCTTGCCCACGCCCCTGACGCCGGTGAGCATGAAGGCGTGGGCGATGCGGCCGGTGGCGAAGGCGTTGGTGAGGGTCCTGACCATGGCTTCCTGGCCGATCAGGTCCTCGAAGGTGCGCGGGCGGTATTTACGCGCCAGCACCGTGTAGGCGGCGCCGTCGGTGGTCGGGGCTGTGGCGGGAGGCCCTCCGAACATGTCGGAGGTGTTTTCGTCGCGCGCTTGCGTCTCAGGCCCGTCGGTTTGGCTGTCGAGGGTGAGATCGGCGTCGGTCATGATGTCCAAAGAAGAGACGAGATTCGCGCTTTCCGGGCGGTGAACCGGTTTCCACTTCGCCTGAAAGCGCGAGGGGAGAGGTGGAGACTGGACATCGACCCGAGGGTGATCTCGTTGCGGCTGCTTCCTTCCGGACCTGACCGGGTTGGCGAGGCCATCGTCCGCGCCAGTCTCCGGGTCCTAATATCGCGGTCCGGAGGGCGGGGTGCAAGCCGCGGCGTGGCTTAAGGGAGTCCACGGACCACACGGAAGGCACGGAAAAGCTGGGGATTGAGCGGCCCATCTATCGGCAAGCGAAGCTTTTGCCGCAGGCCGGCCAAGGGAGTCCACGGACACACACGGACACACACGGACGGCGTTGCGGGCCGTTCGGGCGTTGCGACCAAATTGGAAGGAATGCGGCGCAAAGCGCCGCTTTGCAGGCTTTCGGACGCGAGGCCGCACCTTGCACAATTTCCGTGTGCGTCCGTGTGGGTCCGCGGTCCAAATTTTTTGTTTTTTCCGTGAGTTCCGTGCGGTCCGTGGACTCTCTATTCCTGATCGTGGCCGAAGACCGCTCGGCTGGCGGAGGCGAATTCGATCTGGCTGGCGTCGAATTCGAAGTAGCCGCAGGCCTGGGTGAAGACGGCGACGCCGGCGCCGTCGGCGCTGACGACCAGGAAGGCGGCGTTGAACTGGGCGTGGGAGCCGTCGGCGAAGCTGATTTCGAGGCCCTCGCTGAAGTCGTCGTCGGTCAGGCCGGCCTGGCGGATCTGGTCGGCGGTGCGGTGCAGGTACGCCGCCAGGGGGTCGGCGAAGCGGCCGAGGATGGGGTCGTCGTCGACGGCGCTCATTTTAGCAAACTCATGGGGGGGTTCCTTACGGCTTGGGCTGGTAGGCGCGCACGACCCAGCGGCACTGGGCGGTCTTGCAGTTGTCGAAACCGATCATCAGCACATAGTCGCCGGGCTTGAGCTGGGCATGGAAGCCGGGGTCGCCCTCGGCCACGGTCTGGCCGTTCTGCTGCAGGATCAGGCCGATGTCGGCGCAGTCCTCGCCGCAGGAGGCGACCAGGGCGTACTTGCCGTCGGCGGGGATGGAAACCTTGACCTCGCCGGTCTTGCCCTGAAGGGCGGCGCCTTCGAAGGTCAGGCCGTCGACCGGGGCGCCGAAGCCGGCGGCGTCCATTTCCTTGAGCTGGGCGTTGGCCCAATCGGACGGGGCCGCCGGGGCCGCCGCCGCCGCGCCCGCGATCAGGGCGGCCAGCGCGCCCACAGCCAAAGCCTTGCCGAACATCGGAACTCTCCCACCCTCACCGCGCGCGCAGACCGCACGGCGGCGTGCGAGCGTCAAGCGACAGTCGCGTGACCGGGTTTCAAGCGGCTAACGGCGGCGCGCGGCTAAACCGTGGCGGAGGGGAACACGAAGGCCACGAAGGGCACGAAGGACACAAAGAAGGATGGAAGGCGGCTTCGCCGCTTTAGGAGCGCGCCGAAGGCGCAGTCAGGGTCCCCTCGCCGATCCGGTTTGATCTGCGACATCTTCGTGATCTTCGTGGCCCTTCGTGGCCTTCGTGTTCCCCTTCTCGACCTCCCCTCCCCACCGCCGTTTGGGGGTTCGCGTCGCGGGCGGATGGCGCTAAGCACACGGCCATGCCGCTCGAGGCCTATGTCAATACGTTTGCGGGCAATCCGCTGGACCGGGGCGGGGATCTTCGGACCGACAAGGCGTGGCTGGAGACGCATGCGGCCGACCCCGAGGCGATGGCGGTAGCGCTGTGGACCGGCATGCCGCTGGTGGAAGCGGCGCCGGAAGGCGGGCGGCGGTTGGCCTATCTGCGCGCGGACCTGGCGCGCGACGCGGTGCGCGGCGATCAGGAGCGGATGCTGTTCCTGGGATTGCACGACAAGACGCCGGTGTTCGCGGTGGAGTTCGAGGGATCGGCGGATCCGGCGGACGGGCCGTTGCGCGGGCTGGGCGCGTTCGAGGAGCTGCGCGGTCTGGCGCTCGCCCTCCCCGGCCCCGAGGCCGGCATCTGCGCCACGGCGAAGAGCCTGTTCGACTGGCGCCGACGGCATCGGTTCTGTTCGGCCTGCGGGCACGAAAGCGAGACCTCGGACGGCGGCTGGAAGCGCGTCTGTCCCAACTGCAAGGCCGAACATTTCCCGCGCACCGATCCGGTGACCATCATGCTGCCGGTGTTCGGCGACAACTGCCTGCTCGGCCGTGCCGCGTCGTGGCCGAAGGGGCGGATGTCGGCGCTGGCGGGGTTCGTGGAGCCGGGCGAATCGATCGAGGAGGCGTGCGCACGCGAGCTGAAGGAAGAGGCGGGGTTGCAGGCGCGGCGCGTGATCTATCACTCGAGCCAGCCGTGGCCGTGGCCGTCGAACTTGATGATCGGTTTGATCGCCGAAGTGGAAAGCGAAGACGCGCGCGCCGACGAAAGCGAACTGGAAGAGGTGCGCTGGTTCACCCGCGACGAGGCCAAGGCGATGGTGGCGGCGGACGCGGCCGCGCCGGTCGCGATCGCGCCCCCGCTGGCGATCGCGCACCATCTGATCAAGGCGTGGTCGGAGGGGTTTCCGAAATAAGAGTGCGGCGCACCGTCCTCCCGTCCTGAGACGGGAGGACCGGACTGAGCGAAGCTCAGGCCAGGAGGGCAAGTGTTTGGAGCCCAGTACGGTCGAAGGTGATCGTGTCAGGAAATGGCGCCTGAGCTGAGCGTCGCGTTCACGCACCCCTTCACTCATCACGCACCGTCGCGGGCTGCAAACACTTGCCCTCCTGGCCTGCGCCGAAGGCGCAGTCCGGTCCCCCCGCCTCTTGGGCGGGGGGACGTGCGTCGCGCTTTATTGTTTTTCGAGTGTGCGCGCCGCCCGGGCTGGCGTTTCGCCCTTGCCGTCGACGGCGTAGTTGGCGTGTTGCATGGCGGTGACGGGGATGGTGTTTACCAGGGGGCGGAGCGCGTTCAGCAGGCGTTGGTCGTTGGCGCGTTTGGGCGATATCAGGATCACCGCGTCGTAGGGCGGGATGGCGTTTTTTGGGTCCGTCAAAATCAATAGGTGGTCGGCGGCGATGCGGCCGTCGCTTGAAAAGGCCGAGATGACGTCGACGTCGCCGCTTTCCAGCGCGCGGTACATGAAGGTGGGCTGGAAGGACTTCTTGGCCTTGAAGTCGAGGCCGTAGGCGGCGTCGAGTTTGCTCCATTCGGGGCGGGAGAAGAATTCCACATCGCCGCCGATGACGAGACTGGGCGCGACGCGGGCGAGGTCGGCGATGGAGCGGACGCCCAGCGCATGGGCGCGCGCCTCGGTCATCGCCAGCGCGTAGGCGTTCTCGAAGCCGAGCGGGCCGACGACGGTGACGCCGTAGCGGCGTTTCAGCTCGCGGGTCAGTTCGGTCAAGAGTTGCGCGCGCGGCGGCGTGTCCTTGCGGTCGAGCACGTTGGTCCACAGGGTGCCGGAGTAGTCGACATAGACGTCGATGTCGTTGGCGGCCAATGCACGGAAGGCGACGGCGGAGCCGAGGCCCTCGCGCAGGTCGGTCTTGGCACGGGCGGCGTCGAGCCGGTGTTCGATGAGCGCGGCGAGAATGAACTGTTCGCTGAAGTTCTTGGCGCCGACGACGTAGGTGGCTTGCGCCGGATGGATCAGCGGCGCGGCCGCGGCGGCGGTTCCGATCAAGAGGCCCGCGAGGCCGGCCAGCATGCGCTTACCGTCGCTCTTCGCCGCGCCGGACTCGATCAGGGCCAGCAGGCCGTCGGCGATGAGCGCGAGCGCGGCCGAGGCGGCGCAGCCGAAGATGACGAACACCCAGTTTTCGGTCTGCAGGCCGGTGAAGATGTAGTTGCCGAGGCTGGTCTGGCCAACCGGCGTAGCCAGGGTCGCGGTGCCGACCACCCACACCGCCGAGGTGCGCACGCCGGCCATGAACACCGGCGAGGCGACCGGCGCTTCGATCAACAGCAGGCGCTGCCAGCCGGAGAAACCGAGCGCGCGACCAGCGTCGTCGAGACCCTTGGGCACGCCGCGCAGCGCCGCCGTGCCGTTCCTCAGGATCGGCAGCATGGAATAGAGCGTCAGCGCCAGCAGCGACGGCAAGAACCCGAGCGCCGAGAAGCCGGCGCCGAACACCGCCTTGCTGGCGGCCGACAACAGCAGGAGCAGCGGATAGAACAGGGCGAGCAGCGCCAGCGACGGGATGGTCTGGATCAGGCCCGCGACGCCGAGCGCCGCGACGCGGACCGCGTGGTTGCGGCCGGCGAGCACGGCGAGCGGCGCCGCGATCAGGAACCCGAGCGCCAGCGCCGAGGCGCTGAGCAGCACATGGGCGCCGAGATATTCGGGAAGTAACCGCCACGCCGCAGACCATCTGTCGTCCACGGCGCGCCTCCTCTCAGCTTTCGGTGCGCGCGGCGTGGGCGCGGGCGGCGTCGAGATCGGCCGGGGTGTCGACGGAGATCGGCGCGGCGTCGGTGACGGCGGCCCAGATCTGCATCCCCGCCTCCAGCGCGCGCAGCTGTTCGAGCTTTTCGCGTTTCTCCAGCGGCGAGGGCGCAAGGTCGGTGAACCGCATCAGGGCGTCGCGGCGATAGCCGTAGACGCCCACATGGCGCCACACGGTTGCGTCGCCATAAAGCGTGGAGCGGGTGAAGTAGAGCGCGCGGCCGCGCTCGCCCGAAGGCTCCATCGCCAGCACGGCCTTCACCACGTCGGGGTTGGCGCGGTCGGTCGCGTCGCTCTCGGGCGCGACCACGGTGGCGATGTCGCAGGCGGGGACGTCGGCCAACAGCCTGGCGGTGAGAGCGATCACCTTGGGATCGACGAAGGGCATGTCGCCCTGGAGGTTGATCACCGCGTCGCAGCGGCCGTCCGGGTCGAGCGCCTGCAGCGCCGCGCGGATGCGGTCGGAACCCGAGGGCAGACGAGGGTCGGTGAGCACCGCGCGGCCCCCGGCTTTTTCCACAGCGTCGACGATGGCGGCGTCGCCGGCGGCCACCGCCACGGGGCCGACGCCTGCGGCTTCGGCCCGGCGCAGCACGCGCACGATCATGGGGACCCCGCCGATCTCGGCCAGGGGTTTGTCGGGAAGCCGGGTGGCGGCCATCCGCGCCGGGATCAGGACGATGGGATTCACGCGGCTCCCCCGCGGGTTCGGGACGACCCGGTTGCGCAAGCGCCGGTAGCGTGTAAGAGACGCGGGCGCAAGAATCGGGGTCTGTTCAGGCCTCTTTCCCCATTTCCGAAGGGCGTTTGGCGGGCATGAGCGGCGATCTCGAACTGAACAAGATTCTGGGCGCGGGCCTGGCCACGGCGCTGGTGTTCCTGGGCGTGCGCGAGGTCTCGATCCACATGTTCGAGCATGAGCCGCCTGAGCACCCGGGCTATGCCATCGCCGTGCCGGAAGAGACCTCGGGCGGCGGTCCCGCCGCGCCGGTCCTGCCGCCGGATTGGGGCACCGTCTTGAAGACCGCCGACCTGACCGCCGGCCAGGGCGTCTTCGCCAAGTGCCAGTCCTGTCACAACGACGCCGCCGGCGCGCCGGCCAAGATCGGCCCCAACCTGTATGGGGTGGTGGGCCGCCCGATCGCGACCTTCCCGGGCTTCGCCTATTCCGACGCGATGAAGGCCCACGCGGCGAAGGAGAAGGTCTGGGGCTACGACCAGCTCTTCGTCTATCTCAACAACCCGCAGTCGGTGGTGCCGGGCACCAAGATGACCTTCGTGGGCGATCCCTCGCCGACCGACCGGGTCAATCTGATCGCCTGGCTGCGCTCGCAGGGTTCGACCGGCTACGCGATCCCCGCCCCCGATCCCAAGCGCCAGCCCGCGGCCGCGGCGCCCGCCGGCGCCAAGGGCGTGACCACAGCGCCCAGCACCGCGACGGGTCAGGCGAGCCAGGGCGCGCCGCTGCAGCAGACCTCGCCCACCGCGCAGAGCGGCGGCGGTCCCGGCACCGGCGCCAAGCCGTCCGAGAAGCCTAAGAAGTAAGCGAACGCCGTTCGACCTCGGCCGCACGTTATCCCTTATATTCCCGTCATCCCGGGCTTGTCCCGGGACCCGGGGTTCGCGTGTGAACTCTTCTGGTGGAAGGTTCGCGCAACCCCGGAACGGGGTCCGGGGTGACGTGCTCACACAGCCCTAGTTGCGAGCTGAACGCTGGGTCCCGGGACAAGCCCCGGGATGACGGGAAATATTGGATGGTATTGGTCCGCTTGCGCGCGGATGAGCGGCCGCTCTGATTAAAGCCGCTTGCTGCGCGGTGCGTCTTCGAACCGCTGGACGACCGCATCGAGGGCTTCGACGGCGACCTGCATGGAATGACCGGTGGCGTGGATGACGTTCGCGTCGTCCAGCATCCAGGCCACGTGGCCGTGCCAGAAGACGAGATCGCCGCGGCGCAGGTTTTCGCGTTCGATCGCGTGACCAAGCGCGGCTTCCTGAAGATCGGCGTCGCGCGGACAGGCGCGGCCGCAGGCGAACAGCGCCTGTTGCACCAGGCCTGAACAGTCGAGCGCCACGCTCTCGCGGCCGCCCCAGAAATAGGGGGCGCCGAGATGACGCTCCGCGACCGCGACGGGGTCGGTGTCAAACACGCCGATTTCGGCGAGATGATGTGAGAACACCCACCCCGCGCGCGCCACTTTCACGAAGCGGCCCCGGTCCTCCTCGACCGTGACCAGCGAGTTGAGCGTGAGCAGCATGTTCGACGTCGCGTGCGCATCGGGCTGGTGGAACGCCAAAGTGCGCAACGCGGACACGCGATGCGTGGGCGCAAGAACGTCGTTCTTCAACTGATGGTCTTGGACCCAACCGACATAGCCGTCGCGGCGGGCGCGTCCCCATGCGAATCCTTCGCGCCGCTCGAGTACGTCGAAGATTTCACCGAAGATCAGTTGGTCGATTTGTTCCGACTGAGCATCGGGCGCCTGGTGCACGGCGACGGCATAGCCCGCGCACTGCAACGCCTGCGTCGCGCGATAGGCGCGCGCGCGAACGATCCCGTCCAGCGCCTGGTCGGCGAGGTCCTCGCGCGCGAGGGTCGTCCTGGGATCGAAACCGTCCAAACGCCTAAAGCCTTTAAGGGTCACGTAAGGCGTAACCTACGGAAACGAAAAGGCGGTTAACAAGCGCCGCCGCGAGGAGAAAGGGGCTTGGTCCATGCGCGAGCATGGATGCGGCGCCGGCAAGGCCGCCTTGGCGCGTAGCGCCATTTTATAGGGCGCCTCCGGCGCGGTCTGCGCTTTCGTCTGCCTCGAGGGCCCTCAGGAATACCGCGTCTTGAGCACCGCATAGACCGCGCGGATGGCCTGGGCTTCGGCGCCGGCGGGCCAGCCGGGACGGGCGCGGGGGTTCCAGGCGAAGATGTCGAAGTGGACCCAGCTTCCGGTCGCCGGCGCGAAACGCTCGAGGAACAGGGCGGCGGTGACCGATCCGGCTTGGGCCCATTCGGCGGCGTCGTTGCGCACATCGGCGATGTCGCTGTCGACCGCATCGCGATAGCCCTGCCACAGCGGCATGCGCCACACCGGATCGGCCTCTGCCTCCGCGGCCTTGGCGATCTGGCCGGCGAGCGCGTCGTCTGAGGTATAGAACGGCGGAAGCTGCGGACCGAGCGCGACCCGCGCGGCGCCGGTGAGCGTGGCGAAGTCGATGGTGAGATCCGGCTCGAGTTCACCCGCACGCGCGAGCGCGTCGGCGAGGATCAGCCGTCCTTCCGCATCGGTGTTGCCGACCTCGATGGTGAGACCCCTGCGGCTCGACAGAATATCACCCGGGCGGAAGGCGTCGCCGGAGACGGCGTTCTCGACCACCGGAATCAACACCGACAGACGCACCGGCAATTTCGCCTGCATGACCATGCGGCCGAGCGCCAGCGCGTGGGCGCCGCCGCCCATGTCCTTCTTCATCTGGCGCATGCCGGCGGAGGATTTCAGGTCGAGACCGCCGGTGTCGAACACCACGCCCTTGCCGACGATCACGAGGCGCGGAAGGGCCTTCTTGCGGGCGTTCCAGGTGATCTCGAGGAAGCGCGGCGCGCGCGCCTGGGTGGCCGCGCGGCCGACGGCGTGGACGGCGGGATAGTTCTCGTCGAGCAGGTCGTCGCCGGTGGTGACGTCGAGTTTGGCGCCGTGCGCCTCGGCGATCTCGCGCGCCAAGGATTCGATCTGCAGCGGCCCCATGTCCTGCGCCGGCGTGTTGACCATGTCGCGAGCGAGCGCGCAGGCGTGGGCGATGTGCAGGGTTTCGTCGAGGTCGACCCCCTTGGGCGCCGCGAGCCGCGGCCGCGCCTTGTCGTCGCGCTTGCGATAGCGGTCGAACGCATAGGACCCGAGCATCCAGCCGAGCGCAAACAGCGTCGCGTCCGGGCCGCCCTTGCGCGGTTCGAGCGCATAGTCGCCGGCGGGCAGGCGCGGCGGCAGGCCGCGCGCGATCATCGGATGGGCGCTCTCCGGCTTGCCGAGGCCCAGCACCACCGACTTCAGCTTTCCCGATGCGTCGGGGACGAGCAGCAGCTCGCCGCGCTTGGCCTTGAAGCGGTGCGTGTCCGCGAGCGCTTTCAGGGACGCATCCTTCAACGCCGCGAACTCGCTCTCGTACAGCGCGCGGATCGGAATTGGGGCCTTCGAGGAAGCGATCAGGGCGTCTTGCATGCGGCCTCGTGAAGCGGCGGGCGGAGGTGGACCTTAACCATTCCTTGACGCCGCGGGCCGACCCTTCCGCGATCAAGTTCGGGAGACTGTTTATGTCGCGCAGGCTCGCGCTCGCCGCAACCGCTGTCGCCTTGACGACGCTCGCCGCGGCGCCGGCGATGGCCTGGCCGTTCGGCAAGAAGGCGGATCCCGCGCCCGCCGCCCCAGCCGCCGGGACCTCAGCCGCGGCCGCCAAACCCGCCGCCGGCAAGGGCGCGCCCGCTGCCGCGCCCGTGGCGCCCCGCAAGGCGACGCCCGAGGAACGGGCCGAGGCCGAGCGTCTGGAGCCCCTCGCCCGCGCCGCCTTCTGGCAGCGCGAGGCCGACGTCGACCCCCAGGACATCACCGCCGGCCTGAAGTTGAGCGCGTCGCTGCGCGCCATCGGCCGCAACGAGGAAGCCGCCACCGCCGCCGAGCACGTGCTGGTGCTGCACCCCGGCAATGTCGACGGGCTGATCGAGCTGGCGCGGTCGGACATTGCCGCCGACCAGGGCTTCTACGCCATCGACCCGGCCCAGCGCGCCGCCGCCGCCGCGCCCAAGGACTGGCGTCCGCAGTCGCTGCTGGGCGTCGCCTACGACCA
Source organism: Caulobacteraceae bacterium (assembly GCA_035551675.1). Taxonomy (GTDB): domain Bacteria; phylum Pseudomonadota; class Alphaproteobacteria; order Caulobacterales; family Caulobacteraceae; genus JAFECT01. The sequence goes on from DASZMV010000088.1 coordinate 65,733, forward strand.
GGTCGGCCGCATCGAAGATGCGCGCGCGGCGTGGGAGCAGGCGCTGAAACTGTCGCCGAACAATCCCGCCGTGCTGTCGAACCTGGCGATGTCGTGGTTCGCGACCGGCGACGCCGCCAAGGCCGAGCCGCTGCTGCGCACCGCCGTCGCCCAACCGGGCGCGACGCTGCAGGAGCGTCAGAACTTGGCGCTGGTGATCGGCATGCAGGGCCGCATGGCCGAGGCGGAAGAGATCCTGCGCACCGACCTGCCGCCGGAACTGGCCAGCCAGAACATCGCCTGGCTGCGCGCGCACCTCGCCGCCGCGCCTGTCGCCGGCAAGCCGGCGGCGCAAGGGCATACGTGGAACTCGCTCGAGAGCGGGAACACGGGCGGGAATTAGAGACATAAAACAACGCGCGGCGCGACGTCCTCCCGCCCGCAAGGCGGGGGGACCGGCCTGTGCTCTTTGCACAGGCCAGGAGGGCAAGTGTTTGCAGCCCACCACGGCTGAAGGTGATCGTCAAAGCAGATGGCGCTTGAGCGCGGCGTCGCGTTCACGCACCCCTTCGCTCATCGCGCAGCGTCGCGCGCTGCAAACACTTGCCCTCCTGGCCTGAGCTATGCTCAGGCCGGTCCCCCCATCTTAGGTTGGGGGGACGTCGCGCCGCGTTTGCTTCTTACTTACCCTTCCCCATCAGGTCCTGGACCTGGATGATGGCCGGGCCGAGGATGACGACGAAGAGGACCGGCAGGAAGAAGACGATCATCGGGACGGTGAGCATCGCGGGCAGCGCGGCGGCCTTCTTTTCCGCGGCGGCGAGGCGCATGTCGCGGTTTTCCTTGGCCATCACGCGCAAGGCGCCGCCGACCGGGGTGCCGTATTTTTCCGACTGGATCAGGGCGGTGGCGACGGCCTTCACGCCCGGGTGGTTGGTGCGTTTGGCCAGGCCCTCGTAGGCCATGCGCCGTTCGGGCAGGTAGCTGAGTTCGGCGGTGAGCAGCGACAGTTCCTCGGCGAGCTCGATCGAACGGCCGCCGATTTCGTGGCTGACTTTCTGCAGCGCGGCCTCGACCGACATGCCGGACTCGACGCAGATCAGGAGCAGGTCGAGCGCGTCTGGGAACGCGAGCATGATCGACGCTCTGCGCTTGGACGCGACGTTCTGGATGTACAGGTTCGGCCCGTAGAATCCGATGACGAAGAAGGCCACGACCGCGCAGAGGCGGGTGATCGTGGGCAATCCCAGGCCGTTCAGGGCGAAGAAATAGATCGCCGAGGCCACGGCGAAGAAGAACGGCGTGGCGAAGCGGAAGAAATAGAAGGTCGAGATCGGTTTGGGGCCGCGGTAGCCGGCCTGGGCCAGCTTATCCACCACCTTGGGATCTTCGATCAGTTTCTTCAGGTTCAGCCGTTCGACGACCTTCTTGTAAAAGCCCGCGTCCACGTGGCGCAGGCCGCTGCCGCCATCTTTGGCCATGGCCGCGCGCGAACGGCGTTTCAGCTCGTCGCGGTGCAGCGCGACCGACTTCATCCGCTTTTCGAGGTTCTGGCCGCCCAGCATCGGCGCCGCGACGGTCACGATGGTGGCGAACGTCACCAGGCCCACAATGCCGGTGACCAGATTGTCCATGTTGGTGAGAGCTTTGACGATATCCATGCCGCAGCCCTCAGATCTTGAACGAGATCATGCGCTTCATGACGAAGATGCCGAGCCCCATGATCACGCCGCTGGCGAGCAGCATCAGGTGGCCGCGGTCGTCGGTGAACATCACCATCATGTACTTTGGCGTGGTGATCAGCACGATGACCATCACCACCACCGGCAGCGCGCCGATGATGCTGGCCGAGGCGGTCGCCTCCGACGACATCGCCTTTACCTTTTCGCGCATCAGCTTTCGCGAGCGCAACACCTGCGAGAGGTTGCCCAGTGCTTCGGCCAGATTGCCGCCGGTCTTGGCCTGGATCGACAGCACGATGGTGAAGAAGCGCAACTCGGGCGTCGGCATGCGCTCGTACATCTTCTCGAGCGCCTGCTCGAGCGTCATGCCCATACCGACGTTTTCGACGAGGCGTTGGAATTCCGGCCCGAGCGGCGCGCCGAATTCCTTACCGATGATCTTGAAACAGTCGTGCACCGGCAGGCCCGACTTGATGCCGCGCACGATGACGTCGACGGCGTCGGGAAACTCACCGGTGAATTTCTTCACGCGCCGGCCGGCGAGGAAGCCCACCACCCAGCGCGGCAGGCCGAGCCCCGCGGCGACGCCGAGGCCCACGCCCCAATACCATTTCTGGCCCAGGAGCAGGAACGTCGCCATCACCACCACCATGAGAACGATGCTGATGATCCAGAACGCGCGAACGCTCAGCGACAGGCCGGCCTGTCGCAGCTTGGCATTGATGGTGACGCGCGCCTTGCGCTCGCGACGCTCGGCGTCCTTCAGCTGCACCATGATCTGCTTGCGGCGGACCTCCGCGGTCTGGGCGCTGGCGCCCTTCATCTTGGCGCGCGACTTTTCTTCCGGCGCCGCGAAGCTCTGCGCGCGCTTCACCGCCTTGTCGCGCGAATCGCCGGCGCCGACGAAGGCCCAGCCGAGACCGCCGATCAGCAGAAAACCCAGAACCGCGATGACAATGGTGAGCACGACTACTCCGCTGCGTCGAGAGCTTCGGCGAGCTCGCGCTCGAGGCCGTAGTAGCGCGCGCGGTCCCAAAACCGCGGGCGGGCAATACCGGTCGAACGATGCCGGCCGAGCACACGGCCGTCCTTGTCCTCGCCCTGAATCTCGTAGACGAACAGATCCTGGGTGATGATGACCTCGCCTTCCAGGCCCACCACCTCGGTGACGTGGGTGATGCGGCGCGAGCCGTCGCGCAGACGCGCGGCCTGGATGATCACGTCGATCGAGCCCACGATCATCTCGCGGATGGTCTTGGTCGGAAGGCCGTAGCCGCCCATGGTGATCATGGATTCGAGACGGCTGATCGATTCCCGTGGGCTGTTGGCGTGCAGCGTGCCCATGGAGCCGTCGTGGCCGGTGTTCATGGCCTGAAGCAGGTCGAAGGCTTCGGGACCGCGGACTTCGCCGACGATGATGCGTTCAGGGCGCATACGCAGACAGTTCTTGACCAGGTCGCGCATCAGGATGGCGCCCTGGCCCTCCAGGTTCGGCGGCCGCGTCTCCAGGCGCACCACGTGCGGCTGTTGCAACTGCAGTTCGGCGGCGTCTTCGCAGGTGATAACGCGTTCGGTCGGGTCGATGAACGCCGTCATACAGTTCAGCAAGGTGGTCTTGCCCGAGCCGGTGCCGCCGGAGATGAGAACGTTACAGCGCGAGGCGCCGATGACGCCCAGAACCCGGGCGCCTTCGGGACTGATCGAGGCCCACTCGACCAGGTTGCGCATCGTCAGCTTGTCTTTTTTGAACTTACGAATGGTGAGGGTGGGGCCGTCCAGCGCCAGCGGCGGGGCGATCACGTTCACGCGCGAGCCGTCGATCAAACGCGCATCGCAGATCGGCGAGCTTTCGTCGACCCGGCGGCCGACCTGGCTCACGATCCGCTGGCAGATGTTCATCAGCTGCTGGTTGTCGCGGAAGCGGATGTTGGTGAGCTGTACCTTGCCGCCGACTTCGATGAAGACGCGGTTGGCGCCGTTGACCATCACGTCGGCAATGTCGTCGCGCGCGAGCAGGGGTTCGAGCGGGCCGTAACCCAGCACATCGTTGATGATGTCCTGGACCAGGTGCTCCTGTTCCGCCACCGACATGGAGACGTTCTTGATCGCCACCAGTTCGGCGACGATGTCGCGGATTTCCTCGGCGGCGGCCTTGGGATCGAGCTGGGCGAGCTGCGACAGGTCGATGGTGTTCAAGAGCGCGTTGAAGATCAGGGTCTTCGTCGCGTGATAGTAGTCCGACTGTTCGCGGACGATCTCGGTGACCTGCTGCGCGGCGCGTAGCTGTTCGAAGCCCGCGGTCGGCTTGGGTCCCGGCGTCTTGGCGCCGTTCGGTTTGGCGTCGTTCGCCTTGGCGTCGGTATAGGCCTTCTGCGAGGCGTGCGAGGCGGCCAGCCGGTCGGTCGCGGATTCCGGCTTGAACTCCGGCGCCGCTCCGGCCGCGGGCTTGGGCGCAAGGGCGTCGAGCTTGGGCGCGGCGCCCGGGTCGTAGGGTTGAGGCGCGGGTTGCGCAACGGGTTGAGACGCGGGCGCGGGCGCAGCCGCCGGCTCCAGCGCGCGCATGCGCGCTTCCATGCCGCCCAATGACGGCGGCGGTCCGCCGGGTCCACTCCGTTTGCCGAACACGCTTTGTCCCCGTTATCGCTTGAAGAGTTTCGAGAAGAGCGACGACTTTTGTTTTTGTTCGGACTTCGGCGCCGGCAGGGCCAGGAGGTCCCGCTTGGCGACGAGCTGGGCGAGGTACTGAAAGCCGTCCGCGGCCTTGGACTTGGCGCCGACCTCGACCACCATCTGACCGTTGTTGGACGCGTGGCCGAACAGCTTGGCGTCGAAGGGCAGGACCAGGGTCGGCGCGATGCCGAGCGCGTTGGCGAAATCTTTCAGCGGGATCTCCGGTTTGCCCGGCACGCCCATCTGGTTCAGCACCAGGCGCGGCGGCGCGTCGTTGGGACGCGCGGCGCGGGCGAGGTCGAGCATGTTCTTGGCGTTACGCAGCGAGGCTAAATCGGGCGTGGCCACGATCACCACCTCGTCGGCGCCGATGACCATGCGGCGCACCCAGGCGTTCCAGGCGTGCGGCAGGTCGAGCACCACGTAGGGCGCGGCGCCGCGCACCTTGTTGGCGACCTCTTCGATCACCTCGGGCGAGACGTCCCAGTCGCTGTCCAAGGTCGCCGGCGCGGCGAACAGGCTGAGCTTGTCGGTGCAGCGCACCAGCATGCGGTCGAGCAATACCGGATCGAGGCGCTCGGGCTGTTGCAGCGCGTCGGCGATGCCGGTGAGCGGATCCTGGTTGAAGTCGAGGCCGGCGGTGCCGAAGGGCAGGTCGAAGTCGACGATCACCGTCTCGGACGCCATCCGTTCGGACAGGGCGTAGGCGGTGTTGTGCGCGACGGTCGAGGCGCCGACGCCGCCGCGGGCGCCGATGAAGGCGATGGTGCGGCCGACGAACGGCGCGGACGGGTCGTTGAACAGCTGGCCGATGGCGGCGATCAGCTGCAGCGGCTGCAGCGGCGCGACCAGATACTCCGACACGCCCCGGCGCATCAGCTCGCGATAGAGCATGATGTCGTTCTGAGCGCCGATGACCACGACCTTGGTGTCGGCGTCGCAGCACTCGGCGAGGTAGTCGAGCTCGTGGATCATCTGGTTGGCGGGCGCGCCGCTCTCCACGATGATCAGGGCCGGGGTGGGTTCGGTCTGATAGACCTGCAGCGCGGTCTGAATGCCGCCCAGGCGCACCACGGTGGTGGCGCGCGACATGCGGCGATCGCGCGAGGCCTGCTGTGCGCTGTCGGCGGTGTCGGTGCGTTCGGCGAAGATGTGGATGCCGATACGCGGAACGTTCACTTCGCCGAGCGCGGCTTCGGCCTGGGCGATCATCTCGCCGACCGGGTTGAAGCCCTGGCCCTGCTGCGGCTGGGTGAACTGGATCGGAGCGGTGAGTTCCTGGCTCTGCGGACGACCCGGCGTGACCTCGACAGCCTGACGCTGAACCGGGTGCGCGTCGGCGGCGGGCTGGACGTAGGGCTGGTGGGGTGCGGCTTGCTGGGCAGGCTGGACGTAGGCCTGTTGCGGCGGGACCGCCTGCGCGGGCGTCGGCGCCTGGGACGCACGCGCTGGGTCATCGAAACGCGCCTCGAGCGGGTCGTGGTGGTGGCCGAACTGGTGCGCCGGAGCGGGCTGCGCGGGCGCCGGCTGAGTCGAGAGGGACGGATGCAACGGCGTGGGCTGGAACGCGGCCGACGCCGGAGCGTGCGATGCCGAAGCCTGGGGCGCCGAAGCCTGGGGCGCCGGCGTGGGTTGCTGATACTGCGGCGACTGCAGTTGCTGAGGCTGTTGCTGCGGCGCAGGATTTAACGGGTCGTACGTCTGCCTGGGCGTCTCGGTGACGAACTCGTCCGCCGCCGGGAAATCCAGATCGTCGTCCAGACTGAAATCGTCCGGGAACCTCGGGTCGGACATGCTCAGAGCCTTGTTCATTCGGTCCGGCCTCGTGTCAAACTGCGCGTCAATTGACCACCGAGGTGGCGGCCTTGCCGGCGTTGGCGTCTGCGCCGACGGCGCCCGTCGGTTCGCCCTTGCGGTACTTGTCCATGATGACGGCTCTACGACCCGCGTCACCCGACACCGCATCGGCGGGCGTGACGATGTCGCGTGGGTTGGCGACCATGGCCGCCATGTTGGCGGTCGTCGCGCAGCCGAAGTTCTGATAGCCGTCGTTCTTGTAGTTGTTGGTCAGGTCGGTCCAGGACTGGTTGCACTTGGGCACGACCGCGGCATAGCGCGAATAGACCACGAGCACCGGCGCGCCGGCCGTGTCGCTTTCGTAGCTCTGCACCTGGACGTCTCCGTCGGCGACGCCGAGCTGCTGCAGACGCGCCTTGATCGCCCAGGCGGTGCGCGCGGCGGCCGCGTCGCCCGACTTCGGCGTCGAGATCGCGATGGCCCCGCCGCCGTTCGACATCCAACCGTCGACATAGCGCGTCAGCGCCGAACGCTGGTTGTCCGACAAGCCGTCGGGATGGACGCCGAAGGCCATCTGCTCGGGACGCTGTTCGGCGTGCATCGAGTAACGCTCGGTCGGCGTGATCGGCGCGGGGACGTGCTTGCCGCCGGCGGGCGTCATACAGCCCGAGACCGTAACGGCCAGGATCAGGAGCGAGGCGGAAAGAAGTATCTTGCAGGACATGATTGCGCTCCTCACTCGATGACGTAGCCGACGGGGCCTTGCCACGCCGGGGCGGGGCCCGCGGGCGCGGCGTCGGCGCCACGCGGAGCTGGACCCTTGCCGGCGCCGTAGACCTTGTTCAGCTTGCCGAGGAAATCGGTTTCCAGATCGTTGGCCATCTGCAGCCCGTCGACCGGAGTCTGGAGTTTGTCCGGGCTCGTGGGCTTCACGAGATAGGGTTCGACGATGACCACCAGCTCGGTTTCGCCCGCGAGATAGTCGCGCGAGCGGAACAGCGAGCCCAGCACCGGCAGCTCGGACATGCCCGGCACGCCGTCGATGTTCTGCTTGGTCTGTTCCTTCAACAGGCCGGCGATCATCATCGCGCTGCCCGACGGCATCTGAACCGTGGTTTCGGCGCGGCGCACGGCGAGCGCGGGGATGGACAGGCCGCTGGAGAACTGCACGGCGCCGTCGTTGGTCAGTTCGGACACCTCGGTCGCGATCTTCAGCGAGATATTGCCCTGCGACTGCACCACCGGGGTGAAGGCGAGCGCGATACCGAACTGCTTGAAGGAGACGACGACGTTGCCGTTCTGGTCGAGGCCGGTGGGGACCGGGAATTCGCCGCCGGCCAGGAACTTGGCGCTCTCGCCGGAGACGGCGGTCAGGTTCGGCTCGGCCAGGGTGCGCGCCAGACCCGCGCGCTCGAAGGCCTGCAGCATCCCCGACGCCTGGTTCAGGCCGGTGGAGCCCGCGGTGTTGGTGACCGTGGCGGTGTTGTAGTTCGCGATGCCGCTGGAGCCGTCGCGCACCACCCGCAGGCAGGTGCCGGTGAGACCCGCCGCGCAGGGCACCACCATGGTGGGCTGCTGCTGCGAGTTGAACTTGTAGCCGCCGGTGATACCGCCGAGCAGGCTGCCGTTCACACCGAAGGTCGGCGAGGAGTTGAACAGATACTGCGGCATGCCGACCTGGTTCATCAGGGCGGAGGTGTTGAAGCCGAGCTGCTTGATCATGGTGCGCTGCATCTCGACGACGCGCACGCGGATCATCACCTGCTCGCCGCCGCGGACGGAGAGCATGTTGATCACCTGCTCAGGCTTGGCCACGAAGCGCGCGGCGATCTGCTGGACCTTGTCGGAGTCCCCGGCGTCGGCGACCGAGCCGGTCAGAACCAGCGAGTCGTTCACCGGTTCGACGTGAACCTCGGCGTTGGGCAGGATGCGCCTCAAGGTTTCCTCGAGCGCGCCGGTCGACTGGTCGACGCGGATATTGAGGCTGAGGATCTCGCGGCCCATCTCGTCGAAGAACACCGCGTCGGTCGTGCCCGGCGCATTGCCCAGCACATAGATGCGGCGCGGCGTGCGCAGCACGGCGTCGGCCACCGCGGGGTTGGAGACGAGCACGTCGCGCGCGTCCACCGGCAGGTCGATGATGGCCGACTTGCCGCGCGGCAACGACAGCGAGCGCGACACCGGGCTCGAGCCGCCGAGCTCGACCTTCACGCTGGTGGCCGGCGCCTCCGCGCTCTGGGCCAAGGCGCCGCCCGCGAACAACAGGCTGATCGCCCCGGCCAGCGCAAAGGCGGCGCCGCGGAACGTATGGATGGACTTCATTGCGCAACCCCCGCCTCAGTGGTCACCGAACCATTGCGGAACACGCGCACGCCCGGTCTTGCCGAAGCCATGCTCGAGTTCCGCGAACCGCCGGTGCTGAGATGGCCGGACGGTCCGTCGATATCTGCGTAGGAGCGCAAGGTCAGATACAGCTCGCCCTCGTTCTTCGATTGCGCCAACACTTCTGCGTCGGTCGGCGTCAGCTCGAGGGTCGCCGTCGCGCCCACCACCGTATTTTCGTTTTTGTCGGGCTGTGTCACCTGGTCGATGGCCAGCACCTTGATGTTCTGCAGCACGGTCCGCGAGACGTACTGGTTGCCGTGCGAGGCGCCCTCGCCCTGGACCGAGCGGGACATGATCACATCGACCCGGTCGCCGGGCAGGATGAAGCCGCCCGCCGCGGTCTCGACCTTCACGCCGACCGCCATGGCGCGCATGCCGGCGGGCAGAACCACGGCCATGTAGCCGCTGTCGCCGGAGCGCACGACCTTGGATGCGATCATCGGTTCGCCCTTGGTGAAGGGCTGGCGCACCACCGCGCCGATGAACAGAGACTTGGGTCCGCCGTCGCCCATCATGGCGACCGTGTGGGTCATCTCGGCGACCGGGTTCTTGCCGCCGGCGGCGCCGGCGAGCGTGCCGAGCTTCGCGTTGACCGCCGCGCCGGCCTTGGCCTGCGCGTCCGTCGGCTTGGAATCTTTCGTGTCCTTGGCGTCCTTCGGATCTTCCTTGGGCTTGGGCAGGGCCACGGAGCCGTCGGTGACGAAGGTCGCATTGACCGCTTCGACAGGCCATTCCTGCCAGTCGAGGTCTTCGGCGGTCAGGCGCTGACCGATCTTGAGGTCATGTTTGGCCACAAGAACACGCGCCATGGGCTTGGCCTTGGCCACCGGGATCGCGGCCGAGGCCTGGGAGGTCGGCTTACCCGACATCACGTTGCGGACGATGAGCGCCAGGCCGATCGCGGCCACCGCGGCCACCGCGAGCACGATGATGCGAATGGGTTTCATTGAGGCGGCCTCCCGACGGTCGCGGTCCGCCTGAACGGCAGAAACCTGCGCCCTTAACCCTGGTCGATAGGTATTAACGTCGGCCTAAGCGGGATTATTGAGGAATTCAAAACAGCCCGTGAAAGCCGCGGATAAGCTCGCCTTGCGGGAATGCGGCAAGAGCGCCGCAGGCGATGGCGACTCCGAACGGAACGTCGCCCTTGGGCTGAAGCAGCCGCGTGAACCAGACCGGACCACCCATGGCATAGGGCTGCATCCAGCCGCGCGCGGTGATGAGCCAGAGGCTGAACAGGCCGCCCCCCAGCGTCGTCCACATCAGAAGCGGCGTCAGGCCGGAAAGCCCGATCCAGAGGCCCGCGACCGCGAACAGCTTGGCGTCGCCGCCGCCGATCCAACGCAGGGCGAACATGCCCATGCCCGCGACCAGCAGCGCCAGGCCGACGCCGGTGCAGGCCAGGACCGTCTGCACGCTCAGGCCGTCGAGGAAGGCGGTCGGATAGAAGCCGATGAGGAGTGCGACGGAGACCCGGTTGGGGATGGTCATGGTCGTGACGTCGCTCATCGCGGCCAGGATCATCAGAACCGGGAACAGGGAGAGCGCGAGCGCGATCGCCGTATCCATCATCGACCTCGGGACGCCACGATACAGACACCAATCTGCACGCGGGCGCGTAAAGGGATCGTTGCTTCGCGCGGTTTCAGACGCACACCTTAAAAGCATACAGGCCGCGGCGATTACTCGCCGCGGCCTGCGCGCCTACGCCTGCAGCGCTGTTAGTGGAGCGCGCCGGAAACGGACGTGAAGTCGGCGTTCAGGTTGGTCCCGAGCGTGGTCAGGGCGCCGATGATCACGACGGAGATGAGCGCGGCGATCAGGCCATACTCGATGGCGGTCGCGCCGGATTCGTCCTTCAGAAAGCGGGTCACGAACTTGGACATGTATCTCTCCTCGACAGATTGGGTGTTTCTCTCAAGGGCTAGGTCAGAACAGGCTGGGGCCCCCGATAACGCGAGGGCATCTTGCCGCACCGCAGTTAATACCTTGTGTACACCGAACATGTTCTCTGGAATATTTGTAGTTGATTTACCGTTTACCTTACTCGTGCATTTACTTTGGGATAAATTACTCAAGGTTTTCTTGGTCTGAGCTCTGAGGTCCCGGGACGAACGCGCAAAAAAATTGGCCCGCGACGATCGCTCGTCGCGGGCCAGGTCGAAACCCATTTTTTTGCGTTGTCGGCGTGCGCTTAGTGCAGCGACGTCGAAACCGCGGTGAACTTGGCGTTCAGGTTCGTGCCGAGCGCGGTGAGCGCGCCGATGATCACGACCGAGATGAGCGCGGCGATCAGGCCATATTCGATGGCGGTCGCGCCGGATTCGTCTTTCAGGAAGCGGGTCACAAACTTGGTCATAGAATTCTCCTTGGATCTTGCAGGACTGAGAAACCCCAACTCAGGGCCTTCGGCTTTACTGCCTGCTAGACCCCAAACCACGAGAGGAGAATGTCATGGGCTGCTTAATACGGGATGAAGAAAGAATACCCAATTCAAGTATCTATAGTTTACAAGTATTCACCATAAACATTGATTAACCAAGCCGCCTCAAACGCCTATAACGCAAGGGCTTTTGCTCGTTTCAGCCGTTATTAAGAAATGCCGGACATTCTGGCGTCTCGCGCGCTCGCGCGCTGAATCAAAGGAGTCCGCTCCATGCGCCGTCCCGTCCTGCGCTTCGCCCTCGCCGTTCTCGCGGCCGGCGTCGCCTTCCCCGCCCTCGCCCACCCGGGCGTGCAGGTCGCGGTCGACCACACCACCCGTCTGCATGTCGCGCGTCCCGCGGGATCGGTGATCGTGGGCAATCCGGCGGTGGCCGACGTGACGGTGGTGGATCCGCACACGGTGTTCGTGTCGGGTCGCGGCTATGGCGTCAGCGAAGTGGTGGTCCTCGACCCGCTCGGACGCACGGTGTGGGACGGCGACGTCGTGGTGACCCAGAACAACGCCGACCAGGTCACCGTCTATCACGGCATGGCGCCGACCGAGATGGCGTGTGCGACGATCTGCACGCCGTCGCTGCGCTCGGCGAAGCCGCAAGGCGCGTCCGGCGGCGCTCCGGGAGCCGCGCCGGGAGCCGCGCCCGCCGCCCCGCAGGCGGCCTCGGTTCCGGCGCCGCAACCGAGTCCCGGCGTTCCATGATCCGCCCTAAGCGTTCGCGCTAGTGTTTCGGATACAGAGTTCGCCGTCCTTTGCGGCGGCCGCCAAACAGAGCCTGCAACAGATTCATAAAGACAGCGACCTTCGCTCGCTCGCTCCCGCCGTGGCGGCCTTGTTACTGGCGGCGGTGGTGATGTTCGATCCCCGCGTGTTCAACGACGGCGACACCTATTGGCACCTGGCCACCGGCCAGTGGATCCTGGCCCATCACCGCGTTCCCCAGGTCGATGTGTTTTCGTTTTCCAGGCCGGGCGCGCCCTGGGTGGCGCACGAATGGCTGTCCGAACTGTTGATGGCGCTTGCATGGCGGGCGGACGGTTGGTCGGGCGTGGTGGTGCTGTTCGCCGCCGCCGCCGCGACGGCGGCGTGGCTGATGGTGCGACGCCTGTCCGGCGCGATCGGCGGCGTCACCCTGATCCTCACCGCCAGCCTGGCCCTGGCCTGCATGAGCGGCAGTCTGTTGGCCCGACCGCACCTGCTGGCCCTGCCGGTGGTGATCATCTGGGTGCTCGAGCTGATGTCCGCGCGGAGCGAGAATCGCGCGCCCCGACTCGTCTTCGCCCTGCTGATGATGCTTTGGGCCAATCTGCACGGCAGCTTTGTCATGGGATTCCTCATCGCCGGCGCCTTCGGCCTGGAGGCTCTGGTCCAGGCGGAACCGGGAGATCGCTTCAAGGTCGTCCGCGACTGGGGCATATTCGGCGCAGCCAGTCTGGTCGCCGCAATGATCACGCCGTACGGCGTTGAAGGCTTCATCTACCCATTCCAGATCATGAGCATGTCGTCCCTGCCCGGCATTGTGGAATGGCGGCCGACCGATTTCAGCAAGCTTTCGACGTTCGAGATCGGTCTCCTGACCACGATGTTCGTGTGTCTGCACCGAGGCGTACGCGTCCCTATTGTGCGCCTTATCCTGTTGCTCGGCCTGCTGTACCTCGCCCTGCAGCACATCCGCCATCAGATGGTGCTGGCGGCGGTTGCGCCGCTGATTCTCGCCGATCCTCTGGCCCTGGCGCTGGGCCATCAACCGCGCAAAACGCGGTTGCACGGCGTCTTTCCGCTCGCCTTCGGCGCTGTCGCCGTTTTGCTGGTCGGATCGCGTCTTTTCGCGCCGATCATCCGCACAGACGGCGTGAACAGCCCGGTCACGGCGGTAGCGCAATTGCCGCCCGATCTCGCCGGTCAACCGGTCATGAACGACTACGGTTTTGGCGGCTACCTGATCTTCAAAGGCGTCAAGCCCTTCATCGACGGCCGGTCCGACATGTATGGCGACGCCTTCACGCAGGCCTATTTCGCGGCGATGGGCGCCGATCGAGCGGGACTGGATCGGTTTCTCGACAAACACGGCGTCGTCTGGACGATCTTTGCGCCCGGCGATCCCGTCGTTGCCGTGCTGGACCGAGATCCGAGCTGGGTGCGCATCCACAGCGACGGCGTCGCGGTGGTGCACCGGCGCGTGGCGGCGACGGCGCCGATCAACGCGCCGCCAACATCGCTTCACTAGCGTCCTTCGAGTCTAGCGTGCTTTTTGATCGGTCAGCCGCGCGGCGAGCCTTTCGCGCGCGGCCGCGTCCACGCCCAGCACCTCGGCGAGGTAGCCGTCGAGCGACCCGTGGCGCGCGTCGATGGCGGCGAAGGCGGATTCAATGAAGGCGGGCTCCACGCCCAGGAAAGCGATCACCGCCTCGTCGGACGCGGGCCGGCCGTAGGTTTTCTGAATATGCCGGCGGATTTCCGGCGCGCGCTCCTGCAGGCGCACCGCGGCGTTGGTCGCCAGATAATCCTGCATCAGATCGTCGCGCGAGACGCCGAGCGCGTGATGGGTCAGCGCCGCCAGCAGGCCGGTGCGGTCCTTGCCCGCCGCGCAGTGGATCACCACCGCGCCCTCGCCCGCCTGCAGCGCCTCGAAATAGCGACGAAACATGGCCTGGTGGCGCGGATCGAACGGCATGGCGCGATAGGTTTCGATCATGAAGCCGCGCACGGCGTCTTCAGTGAGGTCGGTGTTGCGCAGGAAGCTGACGTGCGGCGCCTCGACGATCTCCGCGTCGGGGTTCTCGATCACCAGGCCGCCGAAGCCGGGCGAGCGGCGCGAGGGCTGGTCCTGGCGTTCGCTGGAGCGGCGGAGATCCACCACCGTCGCGATGCCGAGTTGGTCGAACCGGGCGAGGTCCGCGTCGGTGGCGCGGTTGTGGTGGCCCGAGCGGAACAGCCGGCCGCGCCGGAGCGTCGCGCCGGTCGTCGTGGCGTAACCGCCGAAGTCCCGGAAATTCTCGACGCCTTCGAAGGCAAGCTGACGATCGTTCATGCCGTGGGAATAGCGGCTATCGGCGACGGAGGCGAGGCGGGACATCCCCATCCTTGTCCGTCACCCCCGGACTTGTTCCGGGGGCCTATGGTTGGTGTCGATGGCGCGACCCCATGCAGGTTCGCGCGCGGGTCCGCACAGCCGTTCGGAGCTTGCTGAACGATGGGCCCCCGGAACAAGTCCGGGGGTGACGAAAAAATTGGAAGTCGCTACCCCTGCGGGCCGACCAGGCGGCTCATGGCGTCGAGGTATTTTACGAAGGCGGTGCGGCCGGGGTTGGTGAGGGTGACGCGGGTGTGGGGTTTGCGGTTCACGAAGCTCTTGTCGATGGCGACGTAGCCGGCGTCTTCGAGTTTGCGCAGATGGACCGAGAGGTTGCCGTCGGTGGCCTGCAGTTTGGCGCGCAGCTCGTTGAAGTCGGCGGTGTCAACACTGGACAGATAGGCCATGATCCCCAGGCGCACGCGGCCGTGGATGACTTCGTCGATGTCTTCGATGTCGAACTCGCGCGTATCGGTCATGGGTAACTCGCTCACGCCGACGCGCGATCTCCGCGCATGTAGAACAAGCCCGGGATCAGGGCGAACAGGACCAGCGCCGCCGCGTAGGCCAGAAGCAGGTTCGCACTGTTCACGAGCAGACCGATCGCCGCGGCGGCGATGAAACACCCGGTCGCGATTACGGCCGGCGCGCGCGTCTGCAGCATCGCGGCGTTCACCAGCCACGCGGCGCCGTAGAAGGCGAGTACGGTCGAGGCCATCAGGTTCATGATCACCCAGTTGCCGGTGGCGAGCGACGCCAGGAAATACGAGATGGCGACCGCGAAGATGCCGAGGCCGGTTCCGATCCACACCGTCCGGTTGGCGCGGTTCACCGGCCCGCGGTTGGTTCCCGGCGCGCACAGCATCTTGGCGGCGAAACACAGCGCCAGGAAGATCACCGTCGCGCCGATCCAGATGTAGCTCGCATAGGCGGGCGGCAGGGCGAGGCGACCGGTGGCCATTGTCCAGTGCAGGATCGCGGCGGTCGCGTAGCAGAGGCCGGCCGCGGCCAGGATCGCACCGCCGACGCGCGAGGTCGCCCGTTGGCCGTCCACCGCCAATTCCTTCAGGAAGGCGATGTCGCTGCGCATAGACTGAATCTGGTCGTCGGTCATGGGAATACCCTCAGTTCCAGGGTGTTCTAGCAGGTCTACTTTATTTTGTAAAGTGCTTTCTCGCGCTACCTGAACGGCGGTTCGTCGAAGGCGCGGAGTTTGCGGGAGTGGAGGCGCGAGCCCTCCTGGCGCAGGCGGTCGGCCGCCGCGATGCCGATCTGGATGTGTTCGCTGATGGCCCGTTCGTAGAAGCGGTTGGCCTGGCCCGGCAGCTTGATCTCGCCGTGCAGCGGCTTGTCGGAGACGCAGAGCAGGGTGCCGTAGGGCACGCGGAAACGATAGCCTTGCGCGGCGATGGTGGCGGACTCCATGTCGATGGCGACCGCGCGCGACTGCGAAAAGCGTTGCGCCGAGCGCGAGTACTGGAGCTCCCAGTTGCGGTCGTCGGTGGAGACGACGGTGCCGGTGCGCAGGCGGCGTTTCAACGTGTCCGCGTCTTCGCCGGTGACCGTCTCGGCGGCGCGCGACAACGCCAGTTGAACCTCCGCGATCGGCGGGATCGGAATTTCCGGCGGCAGGACATCGTCGAGCACGTGATCATCGCGCAGATAGGCGTGCGCCAGCACATAGTCGCCAATGCGCTGGCTCGGGCGCAGGCCGCCGCAGTGGCCGATCATCAACCAGGCGTGCGGGCGCAGCACCGCGAGGTGATCGCAGATGGTCTTGGCGTTGGACGGACCGACGCCGATGTTGACCAGGGTGAGGCCGCGATTGCCCTTGGCCATCAGGTGATAGGCGGGCATCTGGTGCTTGCGCCAGGCGCCGTCCATGACCGCGCGTTCGGGATCGGCGGTCTCCGCCGTCACCACCACGCCGCCGGCGCAGGACAGCGCGTCGTAGGGACCGCCTTGCGCCAGTTGCGCGCAGGCCCAGCGCACGAATTCGTCGACGTAGCGGTGATAGTTGGTGAACAGGATGAAGCTCTGCACGTGGCTCGCGGGCGTGCCCATGTAGTGACGCAGGCGCGCGAGCGAGAAGTCGGTGCGCAGGCCATCGAACAGCGACAGCGGCATGACGCCGTCGGGGCCTTCGAACCACAGACCGTCGGCCGCTTCGTCGCCGATGTTGGCGAGCTCGGTGGAGGGAAACCAGCGCGCGAGCTCAGCCGCCACCGCGCCGTCGAGCGCCACGCCCTCGGCGCCGTCGAGCACATAGGGATAGGGCATCTCCTGACGCGACTTCTCGACCTCGAAGGTCGCGGCGTAGTCCTGTTCGAGCAGCTCGAGCTGTTCGGTCAGATAGGCGCGGAAGATGTCGGGATGGGTGAAGGTGGTGGCGTAGGCGCCGGGCCTGGACAGCCGCGCATAGGCCCGGTCGACCCGCGGCCGGGGCTGGTCCTCGCGCCAGGTCAGGCGCAGCTCCGGATAGGCGAAGGCGCCGGCGGCGCGGGCGGCCGGGTCGGGGCGCACGCCCCGCTCGAGGTAGTCGCCAAGCGCTTGGCGAAGATTGCCGACGCTGTCGGCATAGAGCGCGGCAAGCCGGTCGACGGCGGCCTGGACCTGGGGGGAGCGGGTCATGGGCGAAGCATAGACGGGCGCGGTGACGAGTGCGACCTGGCCGCCTCGTGTCGTCCCTGTTTGTTCCGCGGATCGAGCGCTTCGGCGCCGGCGCGCCAGCCCTTGCCGCACAACGATCCCGATACGCGAGGCGCGGGTCGGCGGATCACGGATCGGGAGGCTTGCGTCGTAAGGAAATCCTCAAAGATTTCAGGCAGACTTAGGGTCGAGCGTGGGAGAGCGCTCGCGTTTAACGAGTTCTGCATGCCCCGCAAGTGGCGACTATACCGGCCGGCCGAACCCCGCCGGGGCCTTCTGACCGCGACCGTATTGCTGGCGGTCTATACCGCGCTCGTCTTTGTGGGCGTGGCGTTCTGCCGGGACAGCCAGACCAACTCCGCGTTCTGGCCGGCGAACGGTGTGGTGGTCGCAGCCCTGCTGGTGCTGCCGCGGCGTCTGGGCGTTGCATTTCTCGGCGTGTGTCTGGCGATCAACGTCGTCGAGAACGCGATCGGCAAGCTCGGCGTCGACCTGAACATTCTCTATTCCGGCCTGAACACGGCGCTGGTCGTGCTCACCGCCTTTCTCGCGCGCACCTTCTGCGGCGCCGCCACCGATCTTTCGCGCATCAAGCGGCTGGCCCAGTTTGTCGCCATCGCCTTGGTCACCGCGACCGGTGAAGCGACGCTGGGGGATCTCTATCGCGCGGCGACCGAGCCGCACGGCTTCGACTGGCGCGACTGGTACATGTGGATCGCCTGCGACTCTCTGGGCATGATCCTGGCGACGCCGGCGGTCCTGCTGGCGGTGAAAAGCCGACGCGCGGTCTATGCCTGCGACGCCAGCGTGCTGGAACGATGGACGCTGCTTGCGCTGACTGTCGCGATCACCTTCGCGGCGTTTTCGTACGCGCGTTCGCCGCTGTTCCTCTTGATCTATCCGCTCCTGATCCTGACCGCCTTCCGCGCGGGCCCGCCCTGGGTGTCGAGTTCGGTGATGGCCGCGGCCATACCCGCCATCGCCCTGACCGTGCGCGGCTATGGACCGATCGCGCTTCTCGCCACCACCCATCCGTTCATCGACCAGGACAAGCTGCAGCTGTTCCTCGTCTCGATCTTCTGCTGCGCGCTTCCGGCCACCAACGCGCTGGGCGAACGCAACCGCGCCTCCAAGCGGCTGGAACGCAGCCACGCCGCCGCCCGCGCCGCCCGCGCCGAGGCCGAGAACGCAGCCCAGGCCAAGTCGCGCTTCCTGGCGGTGATGAGCCACGAGATCAGGACGCCGCTCAACGGCATCATCGGCTTCAGCCGCGAGCTGCACAGGCGCACCGATTTCGACCTCGAGGCGCGCCGCCAGGTGGGCCTGGTGCTGGGTTCGAGCAACATTCTGCTGGCCCTGGTCAACGACATCCTCGACTTCTCCAAGATCGAGGCCAAGCAGTTCGACCTCAATCCGTCGCCGACCGACCTGTCCCAGCTGGTGGAAGACGTCGCCGCCATCGCCAAGCCGGGCGCCGAGGCCAAGGGCCTGACGCTAACCGTGACCAGCACGCTCGAAGCGGATCAGGTCTACATGGCCGACGACCTGCGTCTGCGCCAGGTGCTGCTGAACCTGGTGAACAACGCGGTGAAGTTCACCGCCGACGGCAGCGTCGAAATCGAAGTCTCGGCGCAGCCCGATGAGAACGGCGCGGAGGTGGTGACGGTGCGCGTGCTCGACACCGGCATCGGAGTCGCCGAAGCCAAGCGCGACCGCCTGTTCCAGCCCTTCTCCCAGGTCGATTCCAGCATCACCCGCACCTATGGCGGCACGGGGCTGGGCCTGGCCATTTCCAAGTCGCTGATCGAGTTAATGGCCGGCGACATCGGGGTGACGCCGCGCGAGCCGCGCGGGTCGGAGTTCTGGTTCCGCATCCCGCTGGCGCGCGCGACCGAACAGGCCCAGGCGGGCGACGCCCACGGGGTCGACACGCTCGAACGCGCCATCCGCGTGCTGGTGGTCGACGACCACCCGATCAACCGCGAGGTCGCTTCGTTGTTGCTGACGTCGGCGGGTTGCGAAGTCGCGACCTGCGTCGACGGCGTGCGCGCGGTGGAGGCGGCCCGCGGCGGCGGCTTCGACCTGATCCTGATGGACATCCACATGCCCGAGATGGACGGCTTCACCGCTTCGCGCGCGATCCGCGCGCTGCCGGGGGCGGCGTCGCGGGTGCCGATCGTGGCGATGACCGCGGACGTGACCTCACGCGACGTGGCGCTCTGCCGCGACGCGGGCATGAACGCCCACGTCGGCAAACCGATCAACCGCGCGGCGCTGTTCGACACCATGCTGGAGGTGCTGAACGACCAGGCGGCGGCGGAGAGCGAAGCGGCGTAGGGTCAGAGAAGGGATTACGGACCACGCGCATCGCAAGATGCGAGTCCGTCGAGCCTGCCCCGGCGCCGAGAGGGGATTATGGACCACGCGCATCGCAAGACGCGAGTCCGTCGAGACCTCCTCGGCGCGCAGCGCCAACTAAACGCAGAGCACGCAGAGGAAGATTGAGCGCGCAGTGGGCTTCATCACTGTCGGCTCTGCGCTTCTCTGCGGTCTCTTCTCCCAAATGGCGCCTACGGCGCGGTTGGCGCCGCCGTCCACATCAAGGACCCGCTTACCCCTTCGGATCGAGCCACGCGGAGAGTGGCAATGACCCGCGTCCCATTGCAGCGCTTGGCATTATTGTGATGAAGTGGGCCTGCGTGAGGTCACGGCAGGAGTCAACTTGTGGGACCGACAGGATGTTAGTTGCTGGCGCCCTTGCCTGGTTTGGCATCGTCTTCGCCTGTGAGCGACTGCTCCCTCTACAGACGCTTTGGATCAAGAGCCCGAACGGCGCGGACGCCCCATCACTGGGCGACCTGTACAACGGCTATAAATGGGTCGCATTTCCACGAACGCCGGCCGCCGTCGCGCTCGCTTTGTGGTTATCCCTCGGCGGCCTAACACCGATTGCGCAACCGGAGTCTGGCTACATCCTGTGCGGAATGCTGCCGCTGTTTGGCGTCTGTGCATATGCCGACATCCTCAGAATCCGAGGCTTCATCGGTAAGAGTTGACGCTCAGTCCGCCATTTCGGTTTCGGTTTCTTTGCGCTTGGTCATCATGTCGTCGAAGGCGGTCCAGACGCCGTCGGCGCCGTGCCAGGAGCCGCGGGTGGCGGCTTTGGAGTATTCGGTGGCGCGGGCTTCGAAGAAGTTGGCGTGTTCGACGCCGGAGAGCAGCGACTGCAGCCACGGCAGCGGGTTTTCCTTCACGCCGTAGACCTGCGGCAGGGCAAGCTGGCGCAGGCGCCAGTCGGCGATGAAGCGGATGTAGGCCTTGATGTCCTCGGGCGTCATGCCCTGGACTTCGCCGGCTTCGAAGGCGAGGTCGATGAACTTGTCCTCGAGGCTCACCACCGTCTTGCAGCATTCGACGATGTCGTCGGCCACGGCCTTGGTGACCGCGCCGGTTTCCTTGTTGAAGGCGTGATAGAGCTTGACGATGCCTTCGCAGTGCAGGCTCTCGTCGCGCACCGACCACGACACGATCTGGCCCATGCCCTTCATCTTGTTGAAGCGCGGGAAGTTCATCAGCATCGCGAACGACGCGAACAGCTGCAGCCCTTCGGTGAAGCCGCCGAACATGGCGAGCGTGCGCGCGATGTCCGCGTTGGTCTCCACGCCGAACTTCTGCATGTAGTCGTGCTTGGCCTTCATGGCGTCGTATTCCATGAAGGCGCCGAACTCGCTCTCGGGCATGCCGATGGTTTCGAGCAGAAGCGCGTAGGCGGCGATGTGGATGGTCTCCATGTTGCCGAACGAGGAGAGCATCATCTTCACTTCGGTGGGTTTGAAAACCCGCCCGTAGCGTTCCATGTAGTTGTCCGCGACCTCGATGTCGGACTGGGTGAAGAAGCGGAAAATCTGCGTCAGCAGATTGCGCTCGCGGTCGTTCAGATTGGCCGCCCAGTCCTTGCAGTCCTCGCCCAGCGGCACCTCTTCGGGCATCCAGTGGACCTGCTGCTGCTTCTTCCACATGTCGTAGGCCCAAGGGTAGCGGAAGGGCTTGTACGAGTGCGACGGCGTGAGCAGGCCGGGCAGACGGGAAGAGGACGGGACGGGAGCGTTCATGGCGGACGCCTAAGCTGGTTGCAGAGGAGCGACGAGGGTTGAAGCCGAACGGAAAGTCTTGGCTCCGAATCGCGGCGGCGTCCACTGTCGCGAACGCCACACCCCACAATCCGTAGAGGCCAAGCCTCCGCTTACCCACAATATATGGGGTCGAAGGTGGACGAAGTCCAAAGAATTTGGGGGCGGCCTGGGGACTATTCGAGGTTCTTGGCGGAGCGCTCCACCGAGACGATTTCGAGCCGGTCGCCGGCCAGTTTGAAGCGGACGTGGGCCTGGCCGCCGGTGGGGCAGCAGTTGCCGTCGTCGGGGCGCCAGAGGCCGGTCGTCGTCTCCAGCGCCTTGAAGTCGTAGGGCACGCCCTTCCACACCTGCCGGTCCTTGGGCAGGCGTTGCGCGAGGTCGGCTTTCCAGCTCTGCAGATCGATGTCGCGCCAGCGGCCGTCGACCTGATGATAGAGCAGGTCCTCGTTGAACACGCCGGTGCCGGAGTCGTTGGCGGGGAGCCAGAGCAGCGCGCCCGCCGCGGTCTGTAACTGTCGCGGGTCGTCGTAGTAGCCGCCTTCGATGAAGTTCCACAGGCGCGGACGGAGTTGGCCGGGACCGCCGGCTTCGAACACCACCACGCCGCGGGTGAAATCGTCGGTGTCGCCCTCGGGCGGCCCTTGCAGCTGGAACCAGAGCGATGCGGCGCCTTTCACCTGGCCGGAGCTCGACACCACGCACTTCTTGGCGAGATCCTCGTTGAGGGGGACACAGCGCTTGCCGAGGTCGGCGATCGGGAAGGTGGTCGCGCGCGCCTTGGCGGCGAAGTCGATCTCGCCTTTCAGCGCGTCGATGCGGTCGGTGTAGTCGTGCGCCATCTCGTCGGCGGTGAGCGGGCGGAAGGTCTTGGCCTGGTTGTCGGCCGGCTCGCCCTTGTCGCGGTCGGCGATCCACTGGCGCTGGGCGAGGGTGAGGTTCACCGGCGTGGGCGAGACCGCGAGGTCGGCGCGGTAGGTCTGCATCATCCGGCTGTCGAGGTCGGACAGCGCGGGGGTATGGCAGATCAGGACTTCCGAGCGCGACTTCGCCTTGGCGCAGTCGAAACTGGCGGCGGACGCGGCGGTTGCGACCGCGAGACCCAGGATCACGCAACTGGCGAACAAGCGGATATGCATGGCGAGGCCCTCCCGAAGCGGCAGCTTAATCCGGTTCAGGGAACGCCGCTATCGGGAAGAAAAAGGGAGTCCACAGACCCACACGGATACACACGGAAAGAGAAGAAAGTTTGCCCACGAAAAACACGAAAAGCACGAATGACGCGCGTTTCCCCGACTGATTTTCGGCGCGAAGCGCCCTCAAACGAAGGCGCCTTCGGCGCGGGCTCTAGAGTCATTTCGTGTTTTTCGTGGGCGATTAAAGACGGCCGCGCCACGCCGGCGGCCGCCGTCCGTGTGTGCCCGTGTGGGTCCGTGGACTCTCTTCTCTTCCTGCCTACCGCCGCCCTGGGCGGAAGGAGAAGGTGAAGCCGATGACGCTTTCGCGGGTGTTCACGTCGGTGTCGCGCATGTTGCTCAGGTGGATTGAGCGTTCGGTGTAGCCGAAGGAGGCCTGGACGTCGCCGCGGCGCCAGGCGACGCCGGCTTCGGAGTCGCCGAGAAATCCGGGCTCTGTCTGGGTGAACAGGTTGGCGCTGCGGAAGTTGGGCTCGCCCTTGATCAGGTTGTAGCCGACGGCGCGGCCGCTGGACTGGGCGTAGAAGTACCAGTGGCCGGGCTGGCCGCGGATGCCGAGCTCGTCGAGCGCGTTGGCGGCGCCGAAGCGCACGGTCGCGCCGGCCTCGGCGCTTTCGCCGGCGCTGGTCAGGCCGAGCCCCGCGTGGGGCGTGACATCGACGCCGTAGCCGCGCGAGCGCAGGCTGAGCGCCTGGGGCCAGCCGCGGGTGTAGCTGACGTCGAAGATCTGATCGCCGAGGCTGGGGTTCAGCCAGACCGGCGCGCCGGGCGCCAGCGCCGCGGAGCCGGAGGTCACGCGCAGGCGGTCGATGGCGCCGGCGCCGGAGCCGAACCAGGCGTCGGTGGAGGTCCAGGAGACCACGCCTTGCGGGCCGACGGCGGTGACGCGGGTGGCGCCGGCGTCGGCGGGCGTGAGCGTGGTGTTGGCGAAGGTCGCGTCGAGGAGATCGGGAGTCTTCAAGCCGTCGTCCCAGGTCACCGGCTGAGCCGTTGCGGCCTGCTGCGCGGTCGAGGACAGACTCTGGGCGTTCACGGATACGGCGCCGAAGCTAAGCGCCAAGCAACCCAACCCAACCCAAACACCGCCCAGCACCGCGGCCTCCTGCATCTCCTGTCGTTGATCGCTTTGAAAAACGACGGAAATCTCAAACGCGACTTCTGTTTCGTCGAACGGATGATCGGGGTGCAGGTTCCGTGCCGTGGAACAGGGACGTGGTTAACCGCTAACGGCCGCGCCTCTCCGGCCCCTGGGCGGAGACAGCTCGCGAAGCGAGCAGAGGGGGCAGGTGCGCCGAGGGTGGGGATTGGCGGGATGCGTCGCGCGATCGTCAGACGCCAATCACGAAGGGGGGCGGCGGCTGCCCTCCTCTGCCGCGCACGCGCGGCTGTCTCCCCCCAGCGGGGGGAGATCGCGCTTAGTTGAATGCGTGTGCGCCTACTGACAGGCGAGGCATTCTTCGTAGTCGGTTTTGGCGCCGGCGATGAATTCGGCTTTTTCGGTGGTGTCGGCGCCGGCGAAGGAGGCGCGCTGCACCGACTTGGAGCGCAGGTAGTAGAGCGACTTCACGCCCCGTTCCCACGCGGTCCAGTGCATCATGTGCAGGTCCCACTTGTCGATGTCGCCCGGCAGGAAGACGTTCAGCGACTGCGACTGGCAGATTTCCGGCGTGCGGTCGGCGGCGAGTTCGATGACCCAGCGCTGGTCGATCTCGAAGGCGGTCTTGAAGACATCCTTCTCGTCGGCGGTCAAGAAATCGAGGTGGGCGACCGAACCCTCATGCTCGAGGATCGAACCCCAGACCTCGGGCGTATCCTTGCCCTTCCCGGCTAGGAGGCGCTCCAGGTACGGATTCTTCACCGCGAACGAGCCCGACAGGGTCTTGTGGGTGTAGCAGTTGGCCGGGATCGGCTCGATGCCCGCCGAGGTGCCGCCGCAGATGATCGAAATCGACGCGGTCGGCGCGATCGCCAGCTTGTGCGAGAAGCGCTCCATCACCCCGCGCTCGGCGGCGTCGGGACAGGGGCCGCGCTCTTCGGCGATCACGCGCGACGCCTTGTCGGCCTCACGGCGCAGATGTTTGAAGATGCGCATGTTCCACGACTTGGCCATGGCGCTTTCCAGCGACACGTTCTGCGACTGCAGGAACGAGTGGAAGCCCATCAGGCCCAGGCCCACCGACCGCTCGCGCTCGGCGGAGTAGATCGCCGTCGCCATGGCGTTGGGCGCACGGTCGATGAAGTCCTGCAGCACGTTGTCGAGGAAGCGCATGACGTCTTCGATGAAGCGTTCGTCGTTGCGCCACTCGAGATATTTCTCCGCGTTCACCGACGACAGGCAGCAGACCGCCGTGCGGTCGTTGCCCAGGTGATCGGGGCCGGAGTGGAGCATGATCTCCGAACACAGGTTCGACTGCACCACCTTCAACCCGAGCTCACGCTGATGCTGCGGCAGGGCGCGGTTCACCGTGTCTGAGAAGATGAGATAGGGCTCGCCGGTCTGCAGGCGGATCTCGAGAATCTTCTGCCACAGCGAACGCGCATCGACCATGCGCACCACTTCGTCGTTCTTGGGACTGCGCAGGGCGAAGGGGGCGCCGTCGCGCACCGCCTCCATGAACTCGTCGGTGATGTTGATGCCGTGGTGCAGGTTCAGCGACTTCCTGTTGAAGTCGCCCGACGGCTTCCGAATCTCAAGGAATTCCTCGATTTCCGGGTGATAGACGTCGAGATAAACCGCCGCCGATCCCCGGCGCAGGCTGCCCTGGCTGATCGCCAGCGTCAGCGAGTCCATCACCCGGATGAAGGGGATGATGCCGGAGGTCTGGCCCGCGCCCTTCACCTTTTCGCCGATCGAACGAACCCGGCCCCAGTAGGTGCCGATGCCGCCGCCGTTCGACGCCAGCGCGACGTTTTCGTTCCAGGTGCCGACGATGCCTTCGAGGCTGTCGCCGACCGAATTCAGAAAGCACGAGATCGGCAGGCCGCGCGCGGCGCCGCCGTTGGACAGCACCGGCGTCGCCGGCATGAACCACAGCTTTGAAATGTAATCGTAGATGCGTTGCGCATGTTCGGCGTCGTCGGCGAAGGCCGTGGCGACGCGCGCGAACATGTCCTGGTAGCTCTCGCCCGGGAGCAGGTAGCGGTCCTCCAGCGTGGTCTTGCCGAAGTCCGTGAGGAGGACGTCGCGCGAGCGGTCGACCTCGACCTTGCGCACGAGTTTGAGCACCGGCGGCTGCGACGGACGCTGTGCTTTTTGCGACGGTTGAAGCGTTTCCCGCTTCGTGGCTTCGTGACCAGCCATGACCTACTCTACTCTTCCCCGAACCCTGTGCCGATGAGGCGTTGCCCTGCCCAGAAACACTAGATGATGTGTCCCCGAGCGCCCTGAACGCCAACATATGGGGACATAGGGTTAAGGGGCGGTCAATAGGAGGGGGACCCTCCGAACGCGGAAAAAGATGTGGACTTCGCGCGACTCAAGGCGGGGCCTTGTGTCAAAGATTTGTGACCGCCTCCGGCAAGGCTTGGGAACCTGTTGTTAACCGCCCGGCGGGACCCCCAGATCCAGCTTGGCCGCGGCCGATTGGCGCGGCGGCGGCGCTAAGTCGGGGGCGGCAAATCGGGGACTCAAACCCGAGCCTGCGACGAAGCGCCCGGAACCCAGGCTTTCCCCTTCCGTTCGCCTCTGATGCAGATCGCCCGCCAGCGCCTGGCCCGGGTCGCCAGGTTCCTGCGAACCGAAGCGGGTCCCCTCGCCATTCTGGCGGTGGGCCTCTACGCGCTCTACCTGTTCCTGCACATCACCAGCGAGACCCTGTTCGAGGGCGAGGGCCGGGCCTTCGACGAGGGGGTTCTGAATGCGCTGCGTGTGGCCGGTCAGCCGGACGCGCCGGTGGGGCCGGTGTGGCTGCCCGAGATGGCGCGCGACCTCAGTTCGCTCGGCAGCATCTCGGTCCTGGTGTTCGTGGCGGCGGTGGTGATCGGCTTCGCCCTGGTGCGAAAGCGCTATGGCGCGTCGACGATGATCTTCATCGCGCTCGCCGGCGGCATGGTCGTGGTCCAGGCCCTGAAGCAGCATTTCGAGCGCGAGCGGCCGCCGCTCGCCTATCACCTCGAACCGGTGATCAACGCCTCGTTCCCCAGCGGCCACGCGATGCTGTCGGCGGTGTTCTACCTCACGCTCGCGGTCCTGCTAGCGCGGGTGCAGCAGCAGAAGCGGATGAAGGTCTATGTGATCGCCGTCGCGGTCGTCAGCACGGCGATGGTCGGCCTCACCCGCATCTACCTCGGCGTCCATTGGACCACAGACGTGCTGGCGGGCTGGAGCGTGGGTTGCGCCTGGGCCGTGGCCTGCTGGTTCCTGTCCTTCGCCTGGGAACGCCTGGCGCACCGCAAGATGAGCGAACAAGGCCCGCCGGTGTTCGGGCACGCGGCGGAAGAGAGCGCCGCTTCACCCTGACGACGGTCAACTTCGCGATTCGATGAACGCGCGGAGGCGTTCCGCGCCCGCTGGCGTCGCGGGGTTGTAGACCAGCATCGCGAGGTCGGGGCGGCCGTCGACGGCGAAGACGGAGAATTCGAGTTCGAGGAGGCCCAGTTCGGGATGGTTGAGGCGCTTGACGCCCTCGCCGGGCGCGATGATGTCGTTCTGGCGCCAGAGCGCGGCGAACTCGGGGCTGAGCCGCGACAGCTCCTCGACCAGGGCCGCGATCGCTTCGTCGGCGCCGGCGCGCGCGGCGTCGGCCCGGAAGGCCGCAACGACGTAGCGCGCGACGCTCTTCCAGTCTTCCTGCGCGGCGCGCACGCGCGCGTCGACGAACATGAGGCGCAGGATGTTGCGCCCGTCCGGCGGCAGCTTGGCGTAGTCGGTGAGCACCACCGCGGCGGCGTGGTTCCAGGCGATGACGTCCCAGGTCGCGGTCTTGATGATCGCGGGCGTGAACGGCATCGCGTCCAGCACGCGCTGCAGCCGCGGGCTGACGCCGCCTAAGGCCTTGTAGCGAACCTCGGGCGGACGCCCCAGCGCCAGCATGAACAGGTGCTCGCGCTCAGGCTCGGTCAGCATCAGGCCGGCGGCGATGCGGTTCAGCACGTCCGCCGAGGGCGCGCCGCCGCGGCCCTGTTCGAGCCAGGTGTACCAGGTGGGACTGATGTTGGCGCGCTGCGCCACCTCTTCGCGGCGCAGGCCGGGCGTGCGCCGGCGGCCGCCGGAGAAACCCAGCGCGGCCGGGTCGAGCCGGGTGCGGCGATCCCTGAGATAGGTCCCGAGCTTGTTGGGGGTCTCGTCGGTCATGCCGATCCTGGTGGCGCTTATACTAGGATAAAGTCACTACTTTAACAGGACAGAAAATGGGACCAAATGTGCCGGCGGACAAGTCCAGCGGCCCATTCCAGCGGACAATCTCGGAGACCTCCCCATGCGTATCTTCCTCACCGGCGCGACCGGTTTCATCGGCTCTCAAATCACGCCCCTGCTGCTGGGCGCGGGGCACAAGGTGCTCGGCCTGACGCGATCGGACGCGGGCGCCGAGGCGCTGCGAAAGGCCGGCGCGGAGCCGCATCGCGGGACGCTCGAGGACCCCGACAGCCTCGCCGACGGCGCGCTCCAGGCGGACGCGGTCATCCACTGCGCCTTCGACCACGACTTCTCCAATTTCATGGCCAACTGCGAGAAGGACCGTCGCGCGATCGCGGCCATGGGCGCGGTGCTGAAGGGCACGGACAAGCCGTTCGTCATCACCTCGGGCACGGGCATGGGCGCCGCGGCGCCCGGACAGCTCGCGACCGAGGCCGTGTTTCACCGCCACAACCCCAATCCCCGCGCGGCGTCCGAAATCGAGGGCGAGAAGCAGAGGGCGGAAGGCGTCAAGGTGGTGGTGATGCGTCTGCCGCAGGTTCACGACACGCAAAAGCAGGGCCTGGTCTCGCCGTTCATCGAGATCGCGCGCGCGAAGGGCGTGTCGGCCTACGTCGGCGACGGCGCCAACCGCTGGCCGGGGGCGCACGTGTGCGACGTCGCCCTGCTCTACAAGCTCGCGGTCGAACAAGGCCAGGCAGGCGAGCGTTTCCACGCGGTCGACGAAGAGGGCGTCGCCGCGCGCGACATCGCGACCGTCGTCGGCAAGGGCCTGGGCGTGCCGGTGAAATCGCTGAACCCGGATCAGGCGGCGGAACACTTCGGCTGGATGGGCCTGTTCGTCGGCATGGACATGCCAGCGTCGAGCGCCTGGACGCGCGAACGGCTGGGGTGGACGCCGGAGGGCCCCGGAATCATCGCCGACCTGGAGCAAATGGACTACGGCGTCGTCAGCGCGTAGTCCGTTCCTTCCGCTTGGGATCAGAGATCAATGGCGCCGGCATCCCGTCCGGCGCCATTCGCGCTCACCCGCTCGGGTAATCGCTGATGCTGCTCGCCACGGAGTCGGCGACGTGTTCCTTGGTGATGACGCCCGCGACGTCTTCACCGCGCGGCACGCCGGCGCCGGCGGTGACCACGACGGCCATGATGGCGTTCTTGCGCCACATCCTTTTGATGACTTCGAAGGCGACGTCGGACTCGCCCACGACGGTGAAGTTGCGGTTGGCGATGTCGCCCAGAGTGATCCCGGTGTCGGCGCCCTCGAGGCCGCGTCGCATTCCGGTATTGATCCGCACCACGCCGAACAGACGGTCCTTGCGGGTCACCACCACATGGCGCGTCCGGCCGTCATGCTCGGGCATGCGCAGAAAGGCGTCGAGACTGGTTTCGGCGGGCAGGACCAGGGCGTCACGGTCCATGACATCCCCGGCTCTGCGCACCAGAAACATGTTTGCGTGCCGGGCCTTCGGAATGACCCGTCCGCGGCGTACGAGCTTCAGGGTGTAGATGTTCTCGGCCAGCAGCACGCGGCGAACGCCGACGCTCATGGCCACCGCGACGATCATCGGCATGACAATGGCGTAGTCGAGGGTCATTTCGAAGATCATGGCCACCGCGGTCATCACCGCGCCGGTGCCGCCGCCGACCATGGCGCCCATGCCGACCATGGCGAAGGCCGGCGCGCTGACGTGCAATCCCGGCGCGACCGCATTGACCGCGGTCGCGAAGGCGGCGCCGAGGGTGGCGCCCAGGAAAAGCGACGGCGAAAATATGCCCCCCGACGAACCAGCCCCGAGGCTGAGCGAGGTCGCGACCAGCTTGCACACGAACAGCAGCGCCAACAGCCAGACGGTGGACGCGCTGCCGGCGAGGATCGCCTGCACCGTCGCATAGCCCACGCCGTCCACATAGTATTGCCCGAGCGTGCGCAGCATCACGTACATCATGACGCCGAGCATCAGCATGCCGAGGATGTGACGCAGGTAGCGCGACCTGATCTTGTCGAACAGGTCCTCGGCGAAGTGCAGGCCGCGAATGAACAGCGCCGCCGCCGCCCCGGTGAGCCCGCCCAGGACCGCAAACAGCAGCAGCACGATCAAGGCGCTGTAATCGGTCGTCATCACGTTCAGGGGCGGCACGTTGAACGCCGGCGAGTCGCCGAAGAACCAGCGGCCCACGAAGGTCGCGGCGCCGGTCGCGATCGCCACCGGCAGAAAGGTTTCGACGCTGAACTCCGGCAGCATCAATTCGATGGCGAACATCACGCCGCCGATCGGCGTGTTGAAGGTCGCCGCGATCCCCGCGCCGGCGCCGGCCGCCACCAGGGCGATGCGTTGGCCCGCCGGCATGCGCACGATCTGGCCGAGCGTCGAGCCCAGCGCCGAGCCGATCTGGATGATCGGGCCTTCACGGCCCACGGACGCGCCGCTGCCGATGGCGAGCGCCGAGGCGAGCGACTTCACCACCGCCACCACCGGCCGGATGATCCCGCCCTTGTAGAAGATCGCGTCCATCACCTCGGGGACGCCGTGGCCCTTGGCCTCCGGCGCGAAGGTGGTGACGAGGAAGGTGACGCCGATCCCGCCGATGACCGGGACCAGAATGATCCAAGGACCCCAGGGCGAAGCCGGAGTGAACAGGTTGGCGTCGAAATGGACCGAAAACCGTCCGGCGAAGAACAGGTTGTGGATGATCCCGATCAGATCGCGAAATCCGACCGCGCCCAGGCCGGTGACGATGCCCACGGTCAGGGCCAGGAGCGAGAGCTGGACCAGGTTCAGCCGTCGATCGTCGTCAATCGTCGTCGCGGCGGGTCTTGCAAACAGGCGTGTGAAAGCGCTGGCGGCGGCGGGCGTCTGGTCGGTCATGTCGGGTGATAGCTTTGCCTTGGGCGCGCGTGCGGAGGATCGAGATCGCGCGATTCCGCCGCTCAGTATCGCATTGCGATATTGCTGTCACCTCCTCCGTAGCGCTTAGCTGGGGATGCGATGTCGAGCCGGATTGCCTGAGCGGGATAGGACGGTAATCGGCCGCGCTTATAGATTCAGCAATGCCGGATCGCCGCCTTGGGCCGCGATGTTCACGCTGACGGCGCGTTCCACCGCAAACCTCAGCAGCGAGTGCGGGCCGCCGGCCTTCGGGCCCGTGCCCGACAGGCCTT
>DASZMV010000089.1:0-44509 GCA_035551675.1 Caulobacteraceae bacterium
ATTCGGTCGCCGCGGCGTCGCCCTTGGGGGATTTCCGCCGTCGCGAAAGGCTCAAGGCGGCGGCCGCGGCGTCGGCCTTTGCGGCGGCGTCGGCGCCGGCTGTCTCATCTTCGATCGTCGACCCGATCAGGTTCTCAATGAACTCGTCCGACACCGTCGGTCCCCGCCGCTACACGCCAACAGTTTGAGCCCACCGGGATAAGGGTGCAACCTGTTCAGGCGCCGAGATTGCTGCGCCCGGACGTCAGCGCCTCACTTCGCCAACAGCCAGATCATGGCGCGGCGGTCTGAGATCACGTCGCCGCCGACGCTGTCGGGGCGGCAGACGATGTCGAGGATGCGCGCCTCGCCGTCGCCCTGGGGCTTGGCCCAGTCGCCGACCACCGGCGCCGAGGGTCCGAGCTTGCTCGACTTCGGATCGAGGCCGCGGCGCTCGACCTGGTGGATCAGGCCGCGTCCGCAGCGCACTTCGTAGTGGGTCAGCCACACGCTTTTGGCGTCCATCACCTCCATCGCGGTCGCGTCGTCCAGACCCTTGGTCTGCGACGGGCGCACCGAACTCAGGTTCAGCGCCATGCCGCCGTGCGAAGCGTCGCGCGGCGCGACCTCGAGCCAGCGCTCCGATGCGGCGGCCATCAGGGGCAGGACGGCGAACAGGAGGACGAGGCGCTTCATGGGGCGATCACCGTGACCTGATAGGTCAGAACATGGTCCTGGACCGCCTTCGCGGCGCCCGCCGCCGAGGCGAGCTGGAACGCCAGGCCCCCCGTTCCGGGTCCCGCCGCCTCGAAGCTGAACACCGCGAGGTCGGAGCCTTCCGGCCCGGCCTTCGGTTCGAACCTGGTCGAGGTCAGTTTCCAGGGCGCGCCGATCGTCTCCACGCTCCAGGCCAGGCCGTCGGAAGGCCGGTAGGGCAGGGAGACCGTGACGTTGCGGCCGTCGGCCTCGGTGTGCGGCGGCGGCAGGTGCAGGCCGTATCCGCGCGGCGAGCCCGAGGTGGAGATCTGGCTGACGCCCCGGACCGGTCCCGGCGCCGCCTTGGCCTTGGCGTCGGCGAGCGCACGGCCGGCGGCGATCTCCTGGGCGGAAACGCTTTTGTTCGCCGGCTTCTGGCAGGCGGTGAGCGCGAGGGCGGCGAGGGCGAGGCCGAGAAAGATCCGGGTCATGGCGGGAAGCT
This sequence comes from Caulobacteraceae bacterium, assembly GCA_035551675.1. Lineage (GTDB taxonomy): Bacteria > Pseudomonadota > Alphaproteobacteria > Caulobacterales > Caulobacteraceae > JAFECT01. The sequence continues at coordinate 1,178 of DASZMV010000089.1, forward strand.
CGCGCGCCGGCCACCCGACGTCAATCATGCCTTACATGCCCGCGTCCCAGGCGCTATCTGAGCGCCATGGCCGGCAAGTCCGAACCGCCCACCGAACCGTTCAAGCGCGCGCTGGCGCACGCGACGCGCTCGCTTGCCGAACAGCCGGACCTCGAGATCACCTTCGGCGGCGACGGCCCGCGCATCAGCGGCAAGACCGCCGTTCTCCCGCACCCGCCGCGCGACCTCGACGCCCGCGACGCGGCGCGGCTTCGGGGTATGGCCGACCAGGTGGCGCTGCGCATCGCCCACCACGACGAGGCGGCGCACGCGCGGCTCATGCCCGCCGACAGCGTCGCCCGCGCGGTATTCGAGGCGGTGGAGCAGGCGCGCATCGAGGCCATCGGCGCCAATGCGCTCGGCGGCGTGCGCCAGAACCTCACCGCCGCGCTGGAGGCGCAGATCGAGCGTTCCGGCCTTGGCCGCGTCGACGACTTGCGTTCGCCGTTACCCGAAGTGCTGGGCCTGATGGTCCGCGAGCGCTTGACCGGCGATGCGCCGCCGGGACCGGCCCGCGCCGTCGTCGATACCCTCCGCGGCGATATCGAGGGACGCGCGGGCAAGGACCTCGACCGGCTGATGAACGCCATCGAGGACCAGGGCGCCTACGCCAGGATCGCGCGCTCGATCCTGCGCGACCTGCAGCTCGGCGACGATCTCGGCAACGACGACGAGACCGATCAGGACGGCGACGAAGACAGCGACGAGGACAACCCCGGAACCGCCGACGACCACGACGAAGAGGACGAGGCCGACGCCGGCGAAGGCGCCTCCATGGAGCGTTCGGAGGACGCCAATCCCGACGCCCAGAAGATCGAGGACGAAGGCGGTCTCGCCGACCTCGACCCCGACGCCCAGATGTCCGACGAAGGCCCCGAACTCGGCGAAGGCCTGCTGCCCAACCGGCCCGACATCAAAGACGCGGGCGGGGTCGAACCGCCGTACAAGGTCTTCACCCGCGAGTTCGACGAGGTGGTCGACGCCGCCGACCTCTGCGACGCGCCCGAGCTCGAACGCCTGCGCGCCTATCTCGATCAACAGCTGCAGAACCTGTCGAGCGTGGTGTCGCGCCTCGCCAACAAGCTGCAGCGGCGACTGTTGGCGCAGCAGAACCGCTCGTGGACCTTCGACCTGGAGGAGGGGATTTTGGACGCGGCGCGCCTGACGCGCGTCATCGTCGATCCGACCGCGCCGCTGTCGTTCAAACAGGAAGAAGACGCACCGTTCCGCGACACGGTGGTGACGCTGCTGCTCGACAACTCGGGCTCAATGCGCGGGCGCCCGATCATGGTCGCGGCGGTCTGCGCAGACATCCTCGCGCGCACGCTCGAACGCTGCGGCGTGAAGGTCGAGATCCTCGGCTTCACCACCCGCGCCTGGAAGGGCGGCCAATCGCGTGACGCCTGGATCAAGGCCGGCAAGCCGCCGCAGCCCGGGCGGCTGAACGATCTGCGCCACATCATCTACAAGGCCGCCGATGCGCCCTGGCGCCGCGCGCGCCGCAGCCTCGGCCTGATGATGCGCGAGGGCCTGCTGAAGGAGAACATCGACGGCGAGGCGCTTCTGTGGGCGCACAACCGCCTGGTCGCGCGGCCTGAGCAACGCCGTATTCTGATGGTCATCTCCGACGGCGCGCCGGTGGACGACTCGACCCTGTCGGTAAACTCCGGCCACTACCTCGAACGCCACCTGCGCAGCGTGATCACCGAGATCGAAGCGACGTCGCCGGTGGAACTGATCGCCATCGGCATCGGCCACGACGTCACCCGCTACTACCGCCGCGCGGTGACCATCGTCGACGTGGAACAGCTTGCCGGCGCCATGGTGGAAAAACTTGCGGAGCTGTTCGACGAAAACCCGAGCGCCAAGGCCCAACCCCGCAGGGCGTTAGGCGGCGACCTGGCCCCGACACCGAAACCACGTCGCTCCACCCTGCAAGCGGTGGCGAGTGCGGGCGCCGGTTGAAGAGACTCCACGGATCAGACGGCAGCGCGAACCGCGCCGTAGGCGCCAACTTAAGTAGAGACCGCAGAGAAGCGCAGAGCCGGCAGTGATGAAGCCCACTGAGCGCTCAATCTTCCTCTGCGGGCTCTATCCAAATTGGCGCTGCGCGCCGAGGCAGGTGCGCCCGTATCAGATGATTCTTTTCGTGTTTTTCGTGGGCAATAAAAAAGCCGGCCAAACGGCCGGCTCTTTCGTATCCGAGTGGAGCGCTACGCTCAGGCCGCGGCTTGTTGGCTCGCGAGCTTGGCTTTCAGCTGGCGCTTGATGCGCAGAGCGCGGATCGAGAGGTCGGTGTCGGAGGCCTTCAGCAGGAAGGCGTCGAGGCCGCCCTTGTAGTCCAGGGTGCGCAGCGCCGCGTTGGTGATGCGCAGGCGATAGCTCTGGCCCAGCGCGTCCGACTGCAGCGCGATCGCCTTCAGCGACGGCAGGAAGCGGCGCTTGGACTTGATGTTGGAGTGGCTCACGTTGTGGCCGACCATCGGGCCGACCCCGGTGAGTTCGCAACGGCGAGACATGGTTCCAAACCTTCCGCGGAAACAGGAGCGCGCGGGATGGGGTCCCGCGCGAGAGGCGGGCATATAGGCCGCAGGGCCTCGCCCCGTCAAGGGTTTCTGCCCATTTTCGAGCCTTGCCCAGACTCCCTTGCGGGCCCTCAAATCGGGGGGCCGCGGCCCACCCTAGAGGGTCTATAGTTAACCCATGGACGCGGGGAGATCGTTCAGACTGGGCCTCTCCGCCCTGGCCGGGGCGGGCGTCGGCGCCTGCCCGGCCGTGGCCCAGGGGCCGGGACCCGGGCCCTTCCATGTGAGTCTCGGCTACGACGGCAGGCTGATCCTCAAGGTCCTGGACATCGAGGTCGAGGCGACCGCCGCCGCCCAGAGCTATTCCGCCTCGGCCCGGTTGCGCAGCTTGGGCGTGCTGGCCGCCTTCAAACACTTCGACACCCGCGCCGAAGCCCGCGGCCGGATCGCCGGCGGCCAGGCGTGGCCCGGGACGTTCCATTCCCAGAACCTCGACGGCAAGGCCAATCGCCGCACCGACGTCGTCTGGTCACCTGAGACGGTGACCTCGACCATCAACCCCCCGGTCCGCTCCATGGGCGACCCGCCCGCGACCTCGGCGCAAAAGCTCGAAGCCATCGACCCGGTATCGGGCGTGGTGCGCGTGGCGCTGGCGGCGGAGCCCTGCGGGCGGACGCTGCGCTTCTTCGACGGCAAGCAGCGCTACGACCTCGACTTCACGACCGGCGCGCAAGCCAGGCCGGATGCGCGGGAACAGCGCCTGGGCCTCACCCATCCGGTGCACTGCGCGGTGAAATTCCGCGAGGTCGCCGGCTTCAAGAAGAAGCCGCCGTCCGAACGCAACCAGGGTCTCAAACATCCCATCGCCGTCGGCTTCGCCCGGGTCGGCGCAAACGGTCCGTGGGTGATATCGAGCGCGTCGTCGCAGACGCCGCTCGGGGCCGCGACTATCACCCTGCAGCGCGTGAAACCCTAGCCCGCACAGCAAAACGCCCGGTCTTTCGACCGGGCGCTTCACCTTATCCTGTAAGCCGATCCGAAGATCAGGCCGCCTTGGTCAGCGACTTGGTCAGGATGGCCACCGCAGCTTCGCGGTCGATGCGTTCGATGGCGGCGACTTCGCGGGCCATGCGATCGAGCGCCGACTCATAGAGCTGGCGTTCGGAGTAGGACTGTTCCGGCTGGTTCTCGGCGCGGTGCAGGTCGCGCACGACTTCCGCGATCGAGATCAGGTCGCCGGAGTTGATCTTGGCTTCGTACTCCTGGGCGCGGCGCGACCACATGGTGCGCTTCACCCGGGCGCGGCCCTTCAGCGTGGTCAGCGCCTTGGACACGACGTCACCGGCGGCCAGCGGACGCAGGCCCGCGGTCTTCGCCTTCTTGGTCGGAACGCGGAGCGTCATCTTCTCGTGATCGAAGGTGATGACATACACCTCGAGCGACATGCCGGCGACTTCCTGGGTCTCGATGCCGTGAACCTTGCCCACACCATGGGCGGGGTAGACGACGTGATCGTGGACCTTGAAGTCCAATCCGGAGTGATGCTTCGACATTCTTGCTCTCTGTCCTCTCGAGACAAAAACAAAGCGGCGCGAGGGCGGTGCGCGAAGGGCGCAACCGATGACCAAAAAGCCCCGGGCGGGGGGCTTTCTTTTCGACGCCGATCTAAAACCTATTTAGAGACACCCGACCTCTGTCGATGGGGCCCCGCCTTGTGGCGATTCTCATGTACGGGTAGCGGCCGCTACGCTCTGCCTTTGGCCGCCGAACGAGAAGTACGGTAGCACAAATCCTTCACGAATGAAAGGCTTATGACGCGGGCTTGACCCCAGCTGAGCCATTTCCCACAAGAATTTCGCTTGTCATTTCACCATTTCCTTTAAATCCAAAGGGCATGGCTAGGGATTAAGTTCGAGCTTGGCTGGAAAACCCGGTCTTCAGGAGCCCGTTCCAGGCTTGTCGCTGAAATATTTTTCGAATTTGCCGGTCTCGCGCTCAAAAGCCTCCGCGTCGGCCGGCGGCGTTCCCTTGCGCGTGATGTTGGGCCAGACCTTCGCGAAATCCGAGTTGATCTTGAGCCATTTGCCGTCCGGCTCGTCTTCGGTGTCCGGCTTGATGGCGTCGATCGGGCATTCCGGCTCGCACACCCCGCAGTCGATGCATTCATCGGGGTGGATCGCCAGGAAGTTCTCGCCTTCATAGAAGCAGTCGACCGGACAGACCTCGACGCAGTCCATGTACTTACATTTCACGCAGGCGTCGGTGACGATGTAGGTCATTGACTTAAGGGCTCGAATTTCGGGGCGTCGCAAGCAGGGCCGGGAGGCCGGCGGCCCGGAAATGGGGTTGCGAGCCTGGCTTTGTCAACCGTCCGCAGGCGGCGGATCATCGGTCTCCAAGGACGTATAGAGCGTCCGCGCCTCTGTGGCGGGCCCCCGGCGCTCGCCCAGCGCCACGATCTCGACCGAGATCACCTTGCCGCCGAGCGCAAACACCACGCCGTCGCCGGGCTTCAGCGTGCGGGACGCCTTGTCGAGCCGGGTCTCGCGCCCATCGCGGATCAACCGCACGCGCCCGGCCTCCAGTACATTGGCCGCCAGCGACCGAGTCTTGAAGAACCGCGCGCGCCACAGCCACACGTCCGCCCGGCAGCCGGTCTGATCGCTCACGCGGAGGAGGCCCCTTGGGCCGGCTTCTTCGGCCGGCGTCGCGGGCGTCTGCGGGCCTGGCCGCGCGGCGGGATGGCGGCGGGCTTCAGCGCCTCGAGCGCGGCGAAGGGCGAGGCTGCGGGTCGTTTTGGCGGCGCATCGGCGGCGCGTTCGCGACGTGGACGCCAGACCAGCGGCTCGCCGGGCTTGGACTTGCCTGCGGGCGCATAGCCCAGGCCGCGCAGAATCTGCCGCGTCTCGTCCTCGCTCCAGCCCAGCGCGTGGCGCGCTTCGTCGGCGAGGATCGAGCCCTGACCGCTGCGTCCCGCACGCAGCGCTTCGGCGAGGCGTTCGAGCGCTTCGACCGGAACCACCAGATGACCGACGGCGCGCAGGCCGCGGGCGGAAAGCGCGCGGGGCGCCGGCGCGCGGCCGGACAGATGCGTGATCCGGTCGCTCGGCGCACGCCAGCCTGGCGCTTCGGCCTCGGCGAAGGCGCAGGCGAGTTGCCGCGCGTGCGGTTTCAGCAGGCCGGGCGCCCAGACACTGAAGGTTCCGATGCGTACGCCGAAGGCGCGCAGGCTGCGCCGCTCCGCCTGGCTCAGCGCGCGCAGTTCGCCCTCCACCGCGCGCCGGTCGATCACCCCGCCGGCCTCGATCAGCAAGTGCGCGATGCCGCGCGGCAGGCCCTTCAGCGCGCCGTCGGCCATGGCGGCTTCGAGGCGGGTGAGCGGCGCGAGCCGCTTGCTCGCTTCCGCCGCGAGATAAGCTTCGAGCCGGCGCACCGCACGTTCTCGCGCGGGCTCCGGTCCCAGCTCGCCGAACAGCCGCACGCGCGGCGACGACGGACGTCCTTCGAGCAGCTTGCCCGCCGCTTGGCCGCGCCAGGTCACCGCGCCGTCCATCATGACGTTGAACTCAGCGTCCGGCGCCGCCGCCAGTCGCCCCAGACGGCGCGTCACCTCCGGCGCCACCGCCCGCTGAGCCGCGGCGCGCAGGGCCTTGTCCTCGAGCGCGCTCGATCCGGTCGCCGGTTCAAAGTGCAGGCCCCGCAGGCGACCGACGTAACAGCCTTCGACCGTGACCGCCCCGTCGTCGGCGACGCCCGCCAGCACTTCGTTGCGCACATGCAGCGCGCGCATGAGCACACTGGTGCGCCGGTCGATGAAGCGCTGCATCAGCCGTTCGTGCAGCGTGTCCGACAACCGGTCTTCCAACGCACGCGTCTTCTGCTGCCATTCGTTCGCATTGCGCAACCAGTCCGGCCGGTTCGCCACATAGGCCAGGGTCCGTACGCCCGCGAGGCGCGTGGCCAGGGCGTCGATGCCGCCATCGGTGCGGTCGAGCGCCTTGAACTGCGGCGCGATCCAGCCGTCGCCGATGCGCTCGCTGGGTCCGGTCAGGTGCTCGAACACCGTTCGGGAGAGCCGCACGTGATCGTCCAGGGTGGTCTTGCGGAAGTCCGGGATCTGGCAGGCTTCCCACAGGCGGTGCAGGTGCGCGCGGTTGCGCGCGGCGTTGGCGACGTCCTCGTCCTGCACCAGCCTGCGCAGCGTGGTTTCGTCGAGCGCTTCGGCCGAAAGCTTCAGCCCCTCTTCCGGCGGCGGCGCCGACAGCGAGCGCATCAGGTTCGCAAGCGAGGAGAAGTCGAGCACGGGGTTGCGCCACTCCGCCGCCAGCACGGGGTCGAAACGGTGGTTCTCGATCGCGGCGACCTGGTCCTCGTCGATCTCGGGACTGTCGCCGGTGACGCCGAAGGTGCCGTCGGTGCGGAAGCGTCCCGCGCGGCCCGCGATCTGGCCGATCTCCTGCGCGTAGAGCCAACGCGTGCGCTTGCCGTCGAACTTGCGCAGACCCGCGAACGCGACATGGTCCACGTCCATGTTCAGGCCCATGCCGATGGCGTCGGTCGCCACCAGAAAGTCCACCTCGCCGGACTGGTACAACGCCACCTGAGCGTTGCGCGTGCGCGGGCTGAGCGAGCCCATCACCACCGCGCAGCCGCCGCGCTGGCGCCGGATCAGCTCAGCGATGGCGTAAACCGCGTCCGAGGAAAAGGCCACGATGGCCGAGCGGCGGGGGAGGCGGGTCAGCTTCTTCGCGCCGGTATAGGTCAGGTTGGAGAACCGCTCGCGGTGGATGAACTCCGCGTCGGGCAGCAAGCGCCGCATGAGGGGCGTCATGGTCTGGGCGCCCATCAGCATGGTTTCGGAGCGGCCCCGCGCGTGCAGCAGCCGGTGGGTGAAGACGTGGCCGCGCGCCGGGTCGGCGGCGAGCTGGATTTCATCCACCGCCAGGAACTCGACCTCATGCGACAGCGGCATGGCCTCGACGGTGCAGACGAAATACTGCGCCCGGGGCGGGACGATCTTCTCCTCGCCGGTGATCAGGGCCACCGAACGGGCGCCGCGCAGCTTGACGATGCGGTCGTAGATCTCGCGCGCGAGCAGGCGCAGCGGCAGGCCGATCATGCCGCTGGAGTGACCCAGCATGCGTTCGACCGCGAGGTGGGTTTTTCCGGTGTTGGTCGGGCCGAGCACCGCCGCCAGGCGCGCGGGCGGGCGGCCCGCGGACCGATCGCTCATGCGCCCAAGGTGGCGATTCGATCCGGCGGTCACAAGCACGGATGCAACGCGGGCTTCGGGGCGCGTCGGGATGCCTCAGACCACGGATTAACGCCTCGCGCGCGAACCGCCGAACAGGCGCGGAACACAGCATGACCGAATCACTGACACCCCCCGATTCGGCCTTTGTTCCCTACAAAATCTGGGGTCCAGCGCTGCGTTAACCACAAGAGACAACAGCGTTTTTCGGGACGCTTTTCGGTCTTCAGGATGAACAGAACCTGACCCGGTCCGTTCAGGTCAGGGTCAGTGACGAGGAGCCAGGATGCGGCTCCGATGCGCCGGGTCCCGAGGGTCTGGGCGCCAGTAAAAGGAGACCTTGCATGAGAACCCATATGATCGCGGCTGCGGCGGCGGCGTCCCTTCTGGGGGCCGGCGCCATGGCGGGAACCGCGACGGCCCAGGACCATCACGGCCACGGCGGCGGCGGCGGCCACAGCGGCGGCGGCTATTCGCACAGCTACAGCGGCGGCGGACACAGCGGCGGCGGTTACAGCCGCGGCGGTGGTTCGTTCAGCGGCGGCGGCCGCGGCGCGTCGTTCAACGGCGGCGCCTACCGGGGCGGGTCGTATAGCGGCGGCGCGCACAGCTACGCCGGCGGCGGATCGTACAGCGGCGGCTATCGCAGCAGCGGCTCGTACCGCGGCGGCGCCAGCTTCAACCACGGCGGCTACGCCGGCGGCGCCTACACGGGCGGCTACAATCGTGGCGGTTACAGCCACGGCTACACCGGCGGCAGCTACAACCGCGGCTACGCTGGCGCCTATCGCGGCGGCTACAACCGCGGCTACTCGGGCGGCTATCGCCAGAGCTATCGCGGCTACGGCGGCGGCTACGGATACGGCGGACACCGCTGGTCGCGCGGCGGCTACTGGCCCCGCGGCTTCGGCGTCGTGATCTACGACCCGTACGACTACGGCCTCTACGCCGCGCCCTACGGGTGCGAGTGGGTGACGGACGACTATGGCGACCTGATCCTGATCAACATCGCCACCGGCCTGATCGTGGACACGGTTTACCGCTAAGACCTGGACACGATGACAACAGCGGCCCCGGAGGAGCGATCCTCCGGGGCCTTTGTTTTGCGTCGTCAAAATATTTTTTGGATTTGGTTTCGCACTATGCCGGCTCTTCCTGTGGCTCTGAAACGCTTGTCCCACAAGGCTCTACGACGAAGCTGAACGAGCCTTCAGCCGCATGAACCCAAGCTGTGCTCGCGCTTCACGATGGGCTCAGCGGCCAGGCGCCATTCTCCACGCATCGAACGCGCCCCGGCTTCTCCGAAGCGCGCCGAGCAAAGGAGAAACGAACATGAAAAAGATCATCCTTGCCGCCGCCGCCGCGGCCTCGCTTCTGGGCGCCGGCGCTATCGCCACGACCGCTTCCGCCGCGCCCGGTCACTTCGGCGGCGGTCACGCCGGCGGCGCCATGCGCGGCGGGTCCCCGATGCGGGCCGGTCCCGCCTTCGGCGGCGGAGCGTCCTTCCGCGGCGCGACGGTTCGCAGCGACTACCGCGGCGCACCCGTTCGCAGCGACTTTCGCGGCGCACCCGTTCGCGGCGACTTCCGCGGCGGCTTCGACCGTGATCGCGGCGGCTGGGCCCGCGGCGGGTACTGGCCGCGCGGCTTCGGCATCGTGATCGGCGATCCGTTCGCCTACGACCTCTACGCCGCGCCCTACGGCTATGAGTGGATGCAGGCGCCGGACGGATCCATGGTCCTCGTGGCCATCGGCACCGGACTGATCGCCGACGTGGTCATCCGCTAGGCCATCTTTCGTCAGAAAGAGGCCCAGCAGGAAAGTCGAGATCTTCGGGTCTCGTCACGCTCGGCCGGACGCGTTCTGCCCCTCGCCCCCCGGCCTGAGCTTCTCGGAACGCCGCCTGTGTCTCTCCGCAGGCGGCGTTCTCGATTCCCGCCTTCCCCCCGGCACGGCCTCTGCTATCAAGCGCTCGCGTGGCCCCGTAGCTCAGCCGGATAGAGCAGCGCTTTCCTAAAGCGAAGGTCGCAGGTTCGAGTCCTGCCGGGGCCGCCAGCCTCAATCAAGCCTTGGAGAGGCAGGTCAAGACGCCGTCAGGCCGGCTTCAAGGCGACCGAACGTTCGAGCACCGCGACCGTCCTGCTCAGGTCCGCGTTCACCGCTTCCAGCCGCTCGACCTTCAGCGCGTGCAGGTCGAGGCCCACCTGGCGCGTCGCCCAGGCGATCAACTCGACCTCGTCCGGCCGCAAGCTGTGGCCCGAAGGTTTCTGGCCCAGCAGCAACAGGCCGATCACCTCGTTGCGATTGACCATCGGCGCGATCAGAGCGGCGTCCAGCGTGTCGTCGTGCAACTCAATGGCTTTCGGGTCGGCGCGCAGGCTGACCAGCGGACGCAGATCGGTCTCGAGCCGGGCCGGGACGCCCGCCACTTCGCCGCAAGCGCGCGCGTAACCGCTGCCTTCCGCGAGATAGACCGCTGCGGGCGCGCCTTCCGCGTAGTCGCTCACGGCCTGCACGAAGGCGGCTGTCAGAGCCGGCGCCTCGGAAAAGAACGGCGCCTCCTTCACGAACTGTCTGAGCGCCGCCTCCGCCTTCTGCCAGCGCTGGAAGAACAGGTTCTCGATCACATGCTCGACCTTGTCGCGCACACGGTGGAAGGTCAGGAACACCCCGACCGCGATGGCCGCATCGATCAGGGCGTTCTTCTCGCGCCCCTCGATCGGCACGAAATGATCCACCGCCCATTCGATCAGGCCGAACGCCGCCAACAGGATGGCGCTGACCACGCCGTAGACGAGGGTGCGGTTCAGAGCGAAACCGAGGTCGAAGACCTTGTGATGCAAGATCGCGTAGGAGAAGAGGATCGGCCCCACCACGCCGGCCAGGACCGCATCGGCCATCACTAACGGCGGGTTCGGCGACCCATAGGAAACGAGATTGCCGAACACCTGCGCCGTTGCAGTCAGGGACGCGGCTATGAGCATCAGCGCATAACGTTGTTGAACACCGACGCCGCTCCGTCGCCATCCCAGGAAGAGGTAGAACACGCAGGCGGCAAGCCCGAGATTGGCGCCCACATAGAACGCCGCCACGTTTCCGTCGCCGACGAACGGCCAGTTGGCGGCCTCGATGCGCGCCAGTCCGTGCAGGCCGGCAAACAGCGCCTGCACCAGGGCGAAGACCCAGAAGAGAGCCTTTTCCCAGACCGTTATCGGACCGGCGTTGTTTTCGTGGAAACGCAGCGCGAAGGCGTAGAACGCGACCGGAATCGCCCACGCGATGGTGAGCGTGCCGAACATCAACGCAAGTGGGTAGAGGGCGGGTGAAGACAGCCAGAACGGCGGCGTCGACCAGTCGAGGCTCTCGGTCATCAGCGCCGCGCCCAGCAATAGGGGAGTCGTTTGGCGGCCACTACGCGCGACGATAAACATCCCGAACAAGCCACAGATGAGAAAGGCGGCGTCGAAGTAACCAAGTGAATCGACCGGCCCGCTCAGATGGACCGGTGGTTGTGATGGAACGGCAATACGATAGTGTGTCGTTGCGCCCACATGGTCGACGGTGAATCCGACACTTTCGCCGGCGCGCAAGGTGCGCTCATAGTCATAAGGCCGGTCGAACGCGACGCGATCGCCGACGCTGACGAACCGGGAAAGTGCGCCGTTCGGTTCGACACTCGTCACCGTTACGAAGCCGCCGCCCGAGCCCCGAGCGTTCAGGTCGAAACCGGCGCCCAGCCGTCCGGCCTGCGGCACGAGGCCGAAATCCCAAGCGCAAAAGCCGGCGTCCTGGGCGACTATGAAAGCGCCGAACAGAAGGCAGAGGATTTGCAGCCACCGCGCTACGCCGCCGCGCGGGGACTTGGATGTCGGACCCCTATTGTCCTGCGCCGCTGTCGCCATTTACGCCCGCCTTCCCTATCCATCAGTAACATAACGACGATCTATGGCGAGGACGGTCCCGCTTGCGTCCCGGAAGGGGGTGGGTTAGGTCCGCTGTACAGTTGTGCAGTCACACCTCGAACCCCCGGAAATCTCCCCATGACCGACGCGCCCGCCGCCGAAGAGAAGCCCAAGACCGTCGAGGAGCAGATCGACGCCCTGTTCGCGCCCTGGAACCGGTCGGACGCGCCGGGGATGGCGGTGGGGGTGGTCAAGGACGGCAAGACCCTCTTCCGCCGCGGTTATGGCATGGCGTCGCTGGAGACGCGCGTCGCCATCGCGCCGACCACACGGCTGCGCATCGGCTCGACGTCGAAACATTTCACCGGCCTGCTCGCCCTGTTGCTGCAGGAGGACGGCAAGCTCGATCTCGACGCGCCGATCAGGACCTATGTGCCTGAACTGACCGGCCCCGGCGGCGAGCCCAGCGTGCGTCAGCTGCTGCAGCATCGCGGCGGCTCGCGCTGTTATCTCGACGTCGGCTTCGTGATGCACGGCATGCTGGCCCCGCCGGTGGGCGAGGCCCTGCGCGTGCAGGCGCGTCAGACCGGGCGCAACTTCGCGCCGGGCGCGGCGATGATCTACAACAACGGCGGCTATCACATGGTCTCCATCGCCATCGAGCGCGTCGGCGGCGCGCCGTTCGAGGAACAGTTGAAGACGCGGCTGTTCGATCCGCTCGGCATGGCGGAGACGCTTTCGCTGCCGTCCGATCACATCATCACCCCGGGCATGGCCGCCATGCACGTGCCGTCGCCCGCCGGCGGCTGGCGGCGCGGGCTGTTCCCCAGCGAAGAGGTGCGCGGCGAGGGCGCCATCGTCTCCACCATCGACGACATGCTGCGCTGGACGTCGCACCTGCGCACCCGCGATAAAGTCGGTTCGAAGGAGAGCTGGCGGCAACTGACGGAATTGCCGACCTATGCCGACGGGTCGAAGGGCCACTATGCGCTGGGCCTGATGTTCGAGGACTATCGCGGGCTTCCCACCATGCATCACGCCGGCGGCGTCATCGGCGGGTCGAGCCAGATGCTGACCTTCCCCGACCACGGGCTCGACGTGGTCATCCTGGTCAATGGCGCGCTCGCGGCGAACCCGTTGCGCCTGGCCGAACAGATCGCCGACATCGTGCTCGCCGATCAGCTCGCGCCCGAGGCTGAAAAGATCGAGAGCAAGGCGCACGAAGGCCTGCTCGGCCGCTGGTGGTCGCCCGACAGCGGCATAACTTACGACTTCCTCGACGAAGCGGGCGAGCTGAAAATCGGCGTCGGCGGCATGCCGCAGGGGTCGAAGCTGCGCGCGGCCGGCGAGGGCCGGTTCGCCTCGCCGCCGATGAGCATCGGCGAGATCGCCATCGACGCGACCGACGCGGCGAACGGGACGGTGAAGATCAGCTTCGGCGGCGAAACCGCGTCCTACCGCAAGGTCGAAAAGGCCGAGACCCTCGACGACGGCTTTGTCCGCTCGATCGAAGGCCGCTACGCCAGCGTCGACGGCGGCGGCATCGCCGAAATCCGTCGCGAGGACGACAAGCTCATGGTGCGGTTCAACGACCAGCCGGGTTCGATCGAGATCGAGCTTGCGCCCTTCGCCGGCGTCGACGCGGCCTCGACCACGACCATGCGGCCGGACGCCATGCACTTCACGGTGCTGAATTTCGACCGCGAAGGTGGTGAAGGCAGCGCCGCCAAGGGCTTCACGCTGAACTCCATGCGCACCCGCAACCTCGACTTCGTGCGAGCCTGAGCATGCGCATCTTCGTCGCCGCCCTGGCCACCGAGACCAACACCTTCGCGCCGTTCCCGACCGGCCGCTCCGGCTTCGAGGAGTACGGAATCACGCGCCGCGGCTCGCAGATGGACGGCCCGCTGTCGGGCCCTCTGAAAGTGTTTCGCCAAAGCGCCGAGCGCGACGGTCATGAGTTGACCGAGAGCATCTCCGCCTTCGCCCAGCCGTCCGGCCGCACCGTCCGCGCGCTGTACGAAGAACTGCGCGACACCATCCTGACCGACCTGAAGAACGCCGGCCCGGTCGACATCGTGCTCCTGATGCTGCACGGCGCCATGGCCGCCGAAGGCTATGACGATTGCGAGGGCGACATCATCGGCCGCGCCCGCGACATCGCGCCGAACGCGACGCTGGGCGTCGAGATCGATCCGCACGCCCACCTGACCGCCGCCATGGTCGCTCGCGCCGATTTCATTCTGATTGCGCGCGAATACCCGCACATCGACTTCGACACGCGCGCGCACGACCTCTACGCGCTCTGCCTGCGCAAGGCGAAGGGTGAGATCGCGCCGGTGGCCGCCCTGGTCGACTGCCGCATGATCGGCTTCTATCCCACCTTCGACGAACCGATGAAGGGCATGGTTGAGGGCCTGCGCGCCGCGAGCGGTCAGGGCAAGGTGCTCAGCGTCGAACTCGGTCACGGCTTCCCGTGGGGTGATGTGGAGGACGTGGGCACGCGCGTGCTGGTCTACACCGACGGCGACGCGGCGCTGGCGAAGGGCGAGGCGGAGCGTCACGCGCGCGAATTTTACGACCAGCGCAAGACGCTGGCGCTCAGCTTTCCCGACGTGAACACCTCGCTCGATCGCGCGCGCGGCCTGAACGGACGCACGGTGCTGGGCGACTTCGCCGACAACCCCGGCGGCGGCGCGCCGGGCGATGCGACCTTCTTCCTCAAGGCTCTACTGGATCGCGGCGTGGACGATGCGGTGATCGGCGCGATCTGGGATCCGCAGATGGCGCAGGTCTGCGTCGACGCGGGGGTGGGCGCGACACTCGACCTGCGGCTCGGCGGCAAGTGCGGCCCGACCTCGGGCGAGCCGGTCGATCTCACCGTCGAAGTGATGGCGGTGCTGGAGAACCACAGCCAGGGCGTCTTCGGTCAGCGCACGCCGCTCGGCCGCTCGGCCTGGGTCCGCCACGGCGGCATCGACATCGTGATCTGTTCGGTGCGCACCCAGGTGTTCGAACCCGACGCCTTCACCGGCCTCGGCGTGCCGATGGACAACCGCAAGCTGGTCATCGTGAAGTCGTCGAACCACTATCGCGCGGGCTTCGACGGCATCTCCGACAATCTCTGGCACGTATCGTCGCCGGGCTGCATGTCGCTCGACTTTCCGCGCGTGCCCTACAGCAAGCTCACTCAGCCGATTTTTCCAATGAGCGAAGACCCCTGGGCCGAGACCGGCGGCCCGCACGTGCAGCTGTTCGAAGGCGCGCGATGAGCGAAGCGGCCGTCCACGATCCCGGCCCCGAAGGTCGCGAACGGCTGATCGAGTCGGCCGTGCGCCTGTTCGGCAAGAACGGTTTCGAGGGAACCTCGGTGCGCGACATCGCCGACGACGCCGGCGTGTCGTTCTCGCTGATCCGCTTCTATTTCGGATCCAAGGACGGCCTGCGCGACGCCGCCGAAGCCTGGGTGGTGACCTATTGCCTCGACCGCACGCTTTCGGCGGCTGATGCCGAGCGGTTCGAAGACGTTGCACCCCACATTGAAGCCCTGCTCGACAGCAGCCTCGCGCCCACCGACGTCATCCCCTTCCTGCGCCGCGCCTTCATCGACGAACGGCCCATCGCGCTGGAGCTGGTGAAGGGTCTCATCGCCAAGGCGGGGACCTTTCGCGGCAAACGCGCGCCGGGCGAAGCCTGGGCGCAGGACCCGACGCTGCTGGTCGCCCAGGGCGTCGGCCTGATGATGCTGTCCCCGATCTTCCAGACCCTGCAGGGCCGCGACGTCTATGGGCGCGAAGAACTCCTGCGCCTGAACGCCCAGGCGTTCCGCATGGAGGAGCTAATCCTGAAGGGCTTGGCGGCGGAAGCCGAAGAAAGAGAACGGCGCGGAGCCTAGTTCTCCCGGTCGGGCGTTGCTGGCGAAGCCCTGACCTATTCCGCGGGCGACGGACCCGCCGGTTCGCCGTGGCCGTGACCGCCGCCGTGAGGCGGGGTCTCTTCCTTGCCCTGGGCCCTGATCTTGAACACGCGGCCGAGCCAGTCGCCGACCGTGTCGGTGACAATGAACATCACAGGGATGAACAGAAGCGACAGCAGGGTCGAGGTGAACAGGCCGCCGATCACGGCGATGGCCATGGGCCGGCGGAACTCGCTGCCGGTGCCGAGGCCGAGCGCGATGGGCAACATGCCCGCCGCCATGGCGACCGTGGTCATGATGATCGGTCTCGCCCGTTTGCGCGCCGCGTCGATCAGAGCGTCCGCGCGCTTCATGCCCGCGTTCATGGACATCACCGCGTAGTCGACCAGCAGGATCGAGTTCTTCGCCGCGATCCCCATCAGCATGATGATGCCGATGAAGGCGGGCATGGACAGCGACTGTCCGGTGATCAAGAGCGCAATGGCGGCGCCGCCGAAGCAGAGCGGCAAGGCGCCCTGGATGGCCAACGGGTCCGTGAAACTGCGGAACAGCAGGACCAGCACCACGTACATGAGCAGGATGCCGGTGCCGAGTGCGAAGGCGAAGCCGGTGACCAGTTCGCCCAGGCCTTCGGTCTGCTGGTTCGCCGCGTTGTACACGCCGGGCGGCAGATGCTTCATGATCGGCAGCTGCGAAACCTTGATTGACGCCTGCTGCAGGGTGATGCCTGACAGCTCCGACTGGATGCTCGCGCTCTCGCGGCGGTCCTGGCGCGTGATCTGGTCCGGACCGGCGCCGAAGGCCACGTCGGCGACGGACGACAGGGGCACAGTGGCGCCGGTCCGCGTCGGCACCTGCAGGTTCTCGATCACCGAGAGGTCGGAGCGCGCCTGATCGCTCAGGACGACGCGGATCGGGATCTGGCGATCGGGCAGATTGTACTTGGGCAAGAGCTGGTCGACGTCGCCGAGCGTCGCCACTCGCGCCACCTGCGAGATATCGTTGGCGGAGACGCCGAGCAGCGCCGCTTGCTCCGGTTTGGGCGTGATCTGGATTTCCGGCCGGACCAGACTCGCGCTCGACACCACGTTTGAGAGACCCGGCACGCCGCGCATCTCGCGCTCGAGTTCGCCGATCGCGCTCTGCAGGGCATCGTGGTCGTCGCTGGCCAGGGTCACGCCGTAGAGCGAGCTGCCGCCGCCGTTGCCGGCGTTACCGAACTGTACGCGCGCGCCGGGCGCGGTGCGCATCAGCGGCCCCATCTTGTGCTCGAAATCCTGCTGGCTCTCCGCGCGTTTGTTGCGCGGCGTCAGCTTGATGGTCAGGGTGGCCGAGCGGACCTCGCCGTTGCCGCCGCCGCCGGAGAGGCCAAAGCTCGTGGCCGAACCGATCGAGGCGTAGACGTGCTCGACCTCGGGCTGCTTTCTCAGGATCGTGGTCAGCCGCTGCACCACCGCGTCGGTGTCTGCGAGCTGAGCGCCGGGCGCGAGTTGCACCGACAGGGATGATTGCGCCTGATCCTGGGCAGGGATGAAGTCCTGCGGAATGAACAGCAGCATGCCGACCGAAAAGACGAAGAAGGCCGTGCCCATCAGGAAGATGGTCAGACCGGTCCAGAACGACTTGATCGACCACTTCAACGCCCCGAGGTACCCGTCCATCCAGAACGGCTTGTCGTGTTCCTTCGCCGAGTTGGAACGCAGCAGGTAAGCCGCCATCAACGGTGTCAGGGTTCGCGCCACCACCAGCGAGAAGAACACCGACACGCAGGCGGCGATGGCGAAGGACTTGAAGAACTGGCCGACGATGCCGGGCATCACGCCGGTCGGCGCGAACACGGCCAGCAGCGTCGAGGTCGTCGCCACCACCGCCAGACCGATCTCGTCGGCGGCTTCCATGGCGGCGGGATAGGCCGGCTTTCCATCGCGCATGTGGCGCACGATGTTCTCGATCTCCACGATCGCGTCGTCGACCAGGATGCCGATGGTCAGCGATAGCGCCAGCAGCGATATGGCGTTCAGCGACTGGTTGAACATCGCCATGACCCCAAACGTCGGGATCAGCGACAGCGGGATGGCCACGGCGGTCACCAGCGTCGCGCGCCAGTCGCGCAGGAACACGAACACCACGATGACCGCCAGAAGCGAGCCCAGCAGCAGCGCCTCGACCGAGGCGTCGTAGCTGCGCATCAGGCTGTCCGTGGTCGAGGTGACCTCCTCGAAGCTCATGTCCTTATGCAGTTTGCGCAGGCCGTCGATCGCCGCGCGCACTTGGGTGGTCACGTCCTTCTCGCTCGAGCCCATCGAGCGGGTGACCGAGAAGCCCACCACTTCCTGGCCGTCATAGCGGGCCACGCCACGTTGCTCGGCCCACTGGTCGTCGATGGTTCCGAGGTCGTCGAGCCGCAAAGTCCGTCCGTTCGGAAGATTGATCCGCATGGCGCGGAAGTCATCGAGCGAGGTTGCGCTGCCGAGCGTGCGCACGGCCTGCTCGGCGCCGCCCACCTCTGTGCGGCCGCCCGGCAGGTTGATGTTGTTGACCTTCAGCTGGTTGCTGACGGTCGCTGCGGTGACGCCGAGCGAAGCGAGCTTGGTCGGATCGAGCTTGACCTCGATCTCGCGGCTGACGCCGCCCTGGCGGTCCACCTCGGCCACGCCCTTGACGCCCAGGATGGTCTTGGCGACGTCGTTGTCGACGAACCAGCTAAGCTGCTCGGGGTCGAGCTTGGGGGCGCGCACCACGTAGTAGACGATCGGCTGACCCGAGGTCTCGACGCGCTGAACGACCGGGTCGCGGATGTCCGGAGGCAGGTTCGCTCGCACGGTGGAGACCGAGTTTCGGACGTCGTTCGTCACCTTCTCCAGGTCGACGCCGACCTGGAATTCGATGAAGGTAGTCGAGGCGCCTTCCACGACCGTGGAGTTGATGTGCTTCACCTGGCCGATGCCGGCGAGCGAGTCCTCGACCCAGCGCGTGACCTGCGTCTCCATTTCCGTCGGCGCCGCGCCGGGCTGGGCGACGGTGACGACGACGAACGGATAGTCGATGTCGGGAAACTGGTTCAGGCGCAGGTTGGCGTAGCCGATCAGGCCGCCGACGGTCAGCACCACGAACATCAGGACGATCGGAATCGGATTCCGGATCGACCAGGACGAGATCTGGGAAAGATTCATGCGCCGCCCGTCGTCGAACTCGCGGCGGCCACGGTCACGCGGTCTCCATCGCCGAGGAAGCCGCCGCCCTGGGTCACGATGCGCGAGCCGGGTGTGAGCCCCGAGCGGATCTCGACCAGGCCGCCGGCGAAATGCTCGCCGGTGGTCACCGCCGTGAAGCGCACCTTGTCCTGGGCGCCGATGACGTAGAGACCGGGCTTGCCGTCGCGGAACACGATCGCGCCCTGCGGCACGGCCATTACCGGGATCTGGCCCACGTCGATGGAGGCGGTGCCGAAGTTGCCCGAACGGAACGGCGAGCTGATCGGCAAGGTGATGCGCGCCATGCCCAGGCGCGTGATCGGATCGACCTGGGCGGTCACCACCCGCACCCGGCCCTGAGTCGAACCGCGGTCACCGGTCACCGTCGCCGTCATCCCGGCCTTCACATAGGGCAGGTCGGCCTCGGGAATCTGGGCGTTCATCTCCAACTGGTCCTCGCGGACCTCGCGGAAGAGCTCGGTGCCGACGTTGACGACCTGGCCCTTCACCACCGAACGCGAGGTGATCAGGCCCGCCGTGGGCGCGCGGATGACCGACTGGTCGAGCTTGGCCTGGGCCTCGCCGAGCGCCGCCTTGGCGGTCAGGACCTGGGCCTCGGCGGTCTTCTGATTTGCGACGGCGGTGTCCAGGGCGGACTGCGCGAGAAATCCCTTGGCCTTCAGTTCGTTGGAGCGCTTCAGCGCCGCCTGGTTCTGGGCCAGCACCGCCTCGGCGCTGGTCACGGCGGCGGCGGCCTGTCTCACCTGGGCGCGCAACACCCGGTCGTCGAGCTGGACCAGCTGCTGGCCCTGGCGCACGTGGGTGTTCTCATCCACCAGCACCGCGGTGACCTCCAGCCCCCCGGTCTCCGACGAGATCGGGATGTCCTGCCAGGCGAGGACCGTGCCCGAGGCGTCCACGCGCCGGGCCAGGGGGGTGACGTTCACCGTCTCGGCGGTCACCGTCAGGGTGGATTTCGGGGCCTGCGGCGCGTCCGCCGCCGGCTTCTTGCCGCAGCCGGCCAGCGGGGCCGCAAGGGCCGCGACGAGCATGAGGGTGGCCAGGGGCCGAATGGCCCTCCCAAGGTCGCGCATCTGGTGTTCCCCCCTGAACAAGGCGCTCATCGCAGCCACTCTATGATTATCGCCGCTGGCGAGTTCAACGGATGCGCCCGGCTTTATAGCGGCGCCCCTAAACTTCCGCGAGAATCTGTCGGAAATCCTAACGTACCGCTTCGCCGGGGCGCTTATGAGGCGTCCGTGACCTGGAAACACCTCAATTCTTTGACGCCGGCAGCAATTTCTCGCCGCGGCGGCGCCGGGGCCACAGCCGTGGGGCGACAGTGAGTCGCGCCCCTAGAGCGCGTTAAGGAACGCGATCAGACGGCGGTTGATCTCGTCGGGCCGCTCCTGCTGGATCCAGTGCCCGGCGCGCTCGATCACCACGCTTTCGGTGAGCTTCGGAGCCCATTGGCTGAGCTCGGCCGCGCCGGCGGCCGTGTAGTTCCGGACCGGGTCCTTGTCGCCGACCACATAGAGCGCGGGGACCTCGATTTTCTTGTCCTGCGCGAACGCGAGGTCGGACCAGTTGCGGTCGAGGTTGCGATACCAGTTCAGCGGGCCGCCGAACCCCGAGACCTCGAACGCCGCCACATAGGTGGCGAGCTCCGCTTCGCTGAGCCACGCGGGCAGGCCGGTCGGTTCGGAGATGGAGTCGACAAAGCTCACCCCCGCCGGATGGAAGCCGGTGGAGCGAAGCGCGTCCGGCGTCGCCCCGTCGTAGGCCCAAAAGCCGCGGCGCAGCGATCGCTCCACGTCCTTCTCGAACCCGGCCTCGATCCCGGGCTCCTGGAAGGCGACCATGTAGAATTCGCCGAGCCCCTTGGCCTGCGACACCGCGCGCCAGGTGGCGACCGGGGTGCGTCCCGGGCGCCGCGCCTGAAACGGCACGCTCAATCCCGCGACCGCGCGGAAGATGTCGGGCCGCAGCAGCGCCGCATGCCAGGCGATCGGCGCGCCCCAGTCGTGCCCTACGATCACCGCCTGCGTCTCGCCGAGCGCCCGGACCAGATC
Source organism: Caulobacteraceae bacterium (assembly GCA_035551675.1). GTDB lineage: Bacteria > Pseudomonadota > Alphaproteobacteria > Caulobacterales > Caulobacteraceae > JAFECT01. Next base: position 22,077 of record DASZMV010000089.1, read on the forward strand.
GACCATGTCGCCGACGATGTTGAGGATGCCGTAGGCGGCGACGTCCGTGGGCTTATCCGTACCGCCATAGCCGCGCATGTCCGGCGCCACGGCGCGATACCCGGCCTGCGCCACCGCGGGCAGTTGCCGCCGCCACGACCACGAGAGTTCCGGAAAGCCGTGACAGAAGATCACCAGCGGACCTTCGCCCGCTTCGAGCACCTGTTGGGTGAGACCGTCGGTCTTGATCAGATGTTGCCGCACGCGCTCACCTTTCCTCTCTTCTCGTCATCCTTGAGCACGCGACGCGACGGCGTCGTGGGATCGAGGACCCAGCAAACGCGTCCTCAACACATCGCACGTTTAAAACGGCGCCCAGCTTCGCGAAAGATTCGCTGCTGGGTCCTCGAAGCTCAGGTCGCTGGCGCGACCTGCTCTTCAAGGACGACGATCACTGGTGATGCGTTCCATGGACGACGACCGTTAGCTAAGTGCGTTACGCCGCCACCGGCGTCTTCGCGCCGAAGCGGTCGTAGAAGGTCTCGCCCTTGCTCGCCATGTCTCGCAGCAGGTTGGGAACCGCGAAGCGCGGGCCGTAGGTCTGCGCCAGCCGATCGCACTCCGCCACGAACGCCTTCGTCCCCTTCTGGTCGATCAGCGTCACCGGCCCGCCCGACCAGGGCGCAAAGCCCCAGCCCAGGATCGCGCCGACGTCCGCCTCGCGCGGATCCTCGATCACGCCTTCCTCGAAACAGCGCGCCGCTTCCACGGCCTGCCGATACAGCAGTCGCGTCTTCAGCTCCGCCACCATCTCCGGCGTCGACTCCTTGATCTTCACCGGCGCCAGTTCCGCGAGGCCGGGCCAAAGAGTCTTCGGCGCGCCCTTCTCGGCGGGATAGTCGTAGAAGCCCTTGCCGTTCTTGCGCCCGAAGCGGCCGCCGTCGACCATCTTGGCCACGATGTCCTCGCCGGGGTTCGGGACATACTTGTCGCCGAGATCCTGGCGCGTCTGCTTGGCGATTTTGTAGGAGAGGTCGAGCGCGACGTCGTCGTGCATCTCCAGCGGACCGCGCGGCATGCCGGTCATGCGGCCCACGTTGTCGATCAGCGCCGGCGCATAGCCTTCCTCGAGCATGGCCAGGCCTTCGATCAAGAAGGTCGAGAAACAGCGCGAGGTGTAGAAGCCGCGGCTGTCGTGCACCACGATCGGCGTCTTCTTCACCTTCATCGCATAGTCGAGCGCCTTGGCCAGCGCCATGTCACCCGTCTTCTTGCCGAGAATGATCTCGACCAGCATCATCTTGTCCACCGGCGAGAAGAAGTGGATGCCGATGAAATTCTCCGGCCGCTGCGACGCCTCCGCCAGGCCCGTGATCGGCAGCGTGGAGGTGTTGGATGCGAACACGGCGTCGGGCGCCAGATAGGCTTCCGCCTTCCTGGTCGCTTCCGCCTTGACCTCGCGGTTCTCGAACACCGCTTCGACGACGAGGTCGGAACCGGTGACTTTCGAGAAGTCGGACGTCGGCGTGATCAGCGCCAGGACCGCGTCGGCCTTGTCCTGGGTCATCTGACCGCGCGACACGCGCTTGGCCAGAAGCTCGGCTGAGTGCGCCTTGCCCTTTTCGGCGGCTTCCTGGGTCTGGTCGATCAGCACCGTCTCGATGCCGGCCATGGCCTGCACATAGGCGATGCCCGCGCCCATCATGCCGGCGCCCAGGACCGAGACCTTCTTCGCGTCGGATTTCGGCACGGAAGCCGGACGCGCGGCGCCCTTGTCGAGTTCCTGCTTGGACAGGAACAGCGAGCGGATCATCGCGCGCGCCTGGGGCGTCATCAGGGTCTTCAGGAAATAGCGACTCTCGATGCGCAGCGCCGCGTCCATCGGGACCTGCAGGCCCTCGTAAACCGCGCTCAGCATGTTCACCAGCGCCGGGTAGTTGCCGTAGCTCTGCTTGCGCAACAGAGCGTTGCCCATGATGAAGACCTGGATGCCGGCGGGATGATACGGACCGCCGCCCGGAATCTTGAAGCCCTTGTCATCCCACGGCGCCCCGGCCTTGCCGGCCTTCACCCACGCCTTCGCTGTGTCGAGCACCTTGTCCGCGGGCACAACCTCGTGCACCACGCCCGCGCCCTTGGCTTCCTGCGGGCGGAACGACTTGCCTTCGCTGATCGCCATCAGCGCCGCCTGGGCGCCGATCAGACGCGGCAGCCGTTGCGTGCCGCCGCCGCCGGGGAACAGGCCGACCTTGGTTTCGGGGAAGCCGAGTTGGATCTTGTTGTCGTCGGCGACCACGCGATAGTGGCACGCCAGGGTGATCTCCAGGCCGCCGCCGAGCGCAAGCCCGTTGATCGCCGCCGCCACCGGTTTGCCGCAGGTCTCGATCGCGCGCAGCGCCTGGTTCATCGCATAGACCTCGTCGAACGCGGCCTTCAGCGCGGTGTCGCCCGCGCCCGCGTGTCCGATCAGGCCGCCCATTTCGCCGAGGTCGGCGCCGGCGCAGAAGCCCGTCGTCTTGCCCGAGGTGATCACCGCGCCCTTGATCGCGCCATCGGTCTTGATGCGCTCGGCCAGTTCCGCGAGGTCCTTACGCACTTGGCCGGTGATGGTGTTCATGCTGCGGCCCGGCACGTCGAGCTTACAGACCGCGATGCCGTCGGAGTCGATGTCGAGGGTGAAGGTGTTCATGATCAGACTCGCTCGATGACGGTGGCCACGGCCATGCCGCCGCCGACGCAGAGGGTGACAAGTGCTGTTTCCTTGTCCTGGCGTTCGAGCTCGTCGAGCACGGTGCCGAGGATCATGGCGCCGGTGGCGCCCAGCGGGTGGCCCATGGCGATGGCGCCGCCGCAGACGTTGATCTTGTCGTGCGGAATGTCGAGCGCCTGCATGTAGCGCAGCACCACCGCCGCGAACGCCTCGTTCAGTTCGTAAAGGTCGATGTCCTCGACCTTCATGCCCAGGCGCTTCAGCACCTTCTCGGTGGCGAACGAGGGGCCGGTCAGCATGATCGAGGGCTCCGACCCGATCGAGGCCATGCCCTTGATCCGCGCGCGCGGCTTAAGGCCGGCGGCGGTTCCCGCCTCCTTGGAGCTGAACAGCACCGCCGCGGCGCCGTCGACGATGCCCGAACTGTTGCCCGGCGTGTGCACATGGTTCACACGCTCCACTTCCGGGTAGCGCTGGGTGATGACCGCATCGAAGGCCATTTCACCGACCATCTGGAACGACGGGTTGAGCGAGCCCAGCGACTGCATGCTGGCGTCGGGGCGCACCGTCTCGTCGTGATCGAGGATGGTCAGGCCCACCTGGTCCTTCACCGGCACCACGGATTTCTTGAAGCGGCCGTCCGCCCAGGATTGCGTCGCGCGCTTGTGGCTCTCCACCGAATAGGCGTCGACGTCGTCGCGCGAGAAGCCCCACTTGGACGCGATCATGTCGGCCGACACGCCCTGCGGCACGAAATAGGTCGGGAAGGCCGAGGACGGATCGGTCGGCCAGGCGCCGCCGTCCGAGCCCATCGGCACACGGCTCATCACCTCGACCCCGCCGCCGATCGCCATCACCGCCTCGCCGGCGATGACCTTGGCCGCAGCCATGTTGCAGGCCTCCAGCCCCGACGAGCAGAAGCGGTTGATCTGCACCCCCGCCGTCGATTGGGCGTAGCCGGCGGTCAGCACCGCCGTGCGCGCGATGTCCGCGCCCTCTTCGCCGACCGGCGTGACGCAGCCCAGGATCACGTCGTCGACGAGCGCGGTGTCCAGCTTGTTGCGGTCGCGGATCGCGGCCAGTTGCTGGCTCATCAGCGACAGGCCGGTGATCTCGTGCAGGGACCCGTTGCTCTTGCCCTTGCCCCGGGGGGTGCGCACGGCGTCGTAGATATAGGCTTCGGTCATGGGGGACTCCTCGGGGGCGGTCTCAAACCCAGGTTTCCCCACGCGTCAAGATAACGCTGGGGAAGCTTCGGGCCGAGGGCCGCGGGGAAGCGGGGACTGCCCAGGGAGGTAGGCGCTCGCCGCCGCCCGCGCAAATGCCATCAATCAGAAGCGCCTCTCCCCCCAGCGGGGGAGATGTCCGCGCTGTTTACCTTCCGCTCGCGTCCAGCTTCTCCGCCGCGGCCTTGTCTTCCTCCGATCCCTTGGCGTCGCCGAAGCGGGCGCGGGCGATGCTGCGGTCGGTGTAGGCTTCCGCCGAGGGCTCGAGGGTGATGGCCGAGGAGTAGTCGGCGATGGCGAGTTCGAGCTGGTTGCGCGCCGCATGCGCGTGGCCGCGCGCGATGTAGGCGTAGGCGCTCGGCTGCAGCGAGATCGAGGTGTCGAGTTCGCGCAGCGCCTCGTCGATGCGGCCCGAGTTCAGCAGGCTGACCCCCTTGTCGGTGTGCGGCAACGCGTTCTTCGGATCTAGCGCCGCGGCGCGGTCGTAGTCGGCCAGCGCGCCCTTGTAGTCGTCCTTCGCATCCTTCATGGCGCCGCGGTTGATGAAGGCCTCGGCGTAGGTCGGCTTCAGTTCGATCGCCTTGTCGAAGTCCTTGATCGCGAGGTCGGGCCGTCCGCCCTGGTCGTCGGCGTTGCCGCGGTTGAAATAGGCCTCGGGCGATTTCGGATCGAGTTCGATCAAGCGGTCGAAGTCGGCCAGCGCCTTCTGTCCCTTGCCGGCGCGATGGTAGGCGATGCCGCGGTTGAGCAGCGCATGCTTGTCATCGGGGCGCAGGCTCAGCACCTGGGTGTAGTTGTCGATCGCCTGGCTGTAGGCCTTGTTGAACAGATAGGCGTCGCCGCGATCGAGATAGGCGTCGGCCTGGCCGGGACCCGGCTGCGGCGCCGCGTTGATGAGGGCGTTGCAGTCGGCGATGGCCCGGTCCGCCGCGGCCTTGGAGGCGACCGGCGCTGCGTTGCACGCGGTCGAGGCCGGTTTCTGGTTGCAGGCGCACAGCGCCAGGCACGCGCCGCCGATGATCAGGAACTTACGCATAGGTCTCCCCCTGGAGTCTTCGTTTCTCAGAATCCCGCCGCCCGGTACGCCACCTTGCCGTCGAGCATGGTCATCATCGCCTTGGCCTTCAGGATCGCCTTCGGATCGGCGGTCATGAAGTCGGTGTCGAACACCGTGAAGTCGGCGCGGTAGCCGGGCTTGATCATTCCCAGCTCGTTCTCGCGGAATGACGCATAGGCCGGCCACAGGGTATACATCTTCAGCGCTGTGGCGCGATCCACCGCCTCTTCCGGATGCCACTGCGGCGTCTGGAAACCGTCGAGCGAACGGCGCGTGATCGCGGCGTAGAACTCGATGCGCGGATCGCCGCGCTCCACCGGCGCGTCGGTGCCGCCGGGTACGATGGAGCCTGCCTGGATGAAGCTCTTCCAGGCATAGGCGCCCTTCAGCCGCGCCTCGCCCAACCGCTTCGGCGCGAAATAGAAGTCGCCGATGGCGTGGCTCGCCTGCATCGATGGAATGATGCCCAGCTTGGCGAAACGCGGGATGTCGACGGGGTCGACGATCTGCGCATGTTCGATGCGCCAGCGCGGCGGGTTCACCTTGCGCTCCGAGGGGGGAACCGCCTTGAACGCATCCTCGTACCAGTCCAGCGCCATCCGGTTGCCGCGATCGCCGATGGCGTGGGTGGCGACCTGCACGCCGTTGCGCAGCGCCTCTTCCCAGATCGGCAGGACATCGGCCTCCTTCATCTGCTGAAAGCCGACATTGCCCGGGTCGTCGGAATAGGGGGCCAGCAGCGCGGCGCCGCGCGAGCCCAGCGAGCCGTCCATGAAGAACTTGATCATGCGTGTGGTCACGCGGCCGTCCGGCGTCGCGCGCGGGCCGTCGGCGAGGAAGCGTTTCGCGTCTCGCCAGTCGACGGCGTTATAGACCTTCAGCGGCGCCTCGCCGCGCGTATCGAAGCCCTCGATGATCGGAATGTCGGCGTACTGGACGTCGAGGTTGTGCATGCCGGTCCAGCCGTAGGCCGAATAGACCTTGAATGCGGCGCGATACTCCTCGACCTTTCGCGCCTCGGTGGTGGGCGGGGTGATCTTGTCGATCAGCTCCATCGCGGAATCCACCAGCATGCCGGTGGGTTCGCCGGCCTTGTCCTTCAGAATCTGACCGCCGAACGGCGGCTGCGTGTCGCGCGTGATTCCCGCGAGTTTCAGCGCCATCGAGTTCGCCACCTTGGCGTGACCGTCCGAGCGTTCGAGCACGACGGGGTTGTCGGGCGCGACGGCGTCGAGGTCTTGCCGCGTCGGAAAGCGCGCCTCGGGCCAATGGGTCTCGATCCAGTTGACGCCGTAGATGAACTGTCCCTTGGGCGTCGATGCCGCGCGCGCCTTCAACCGCTGCATCGCTTCCGCCAGCGACGCGGAGCCTTCGAGGCTCAGGGTCAGTTCGCGCTCGCCGATCTCGCGCAGGTGCGCGTGCGCGTCGGTGAATCCGGGGAACATGGTCGCGCCGTGCAGGTCGATCACTTGGGTCTGCGTGCCCCTCAGCGCCATCGCGCCCGAACGGTCGCCCGCATAGATCACCCGGCCGGCGCGCACCGCTACCGCCTCGACCTTCGGCCGCGTGTCGTCGTCGGTATAGATCGGGCCGCCCCAGATCACTGTGTCGGCGGCAGCCGGGCGCTGGGCCTGCGCCGACGCGGCGACGCAGACGAGCGCGCCGGCAAGGACGAGACCGGACAGAACGCGGCGCATGGACGACTCCCCCGAATAAAACCTGCGCGCACACGCCGTCCTCGCGGCGCGCGCGTCAAGCGGTCAGGCTTGGGTGATCAGCGTTCTCAGCGGCGGCGCGCGTAGTAGGCGTCGTCGCGCTCCATCCAGGCGCGGCTGCTGGTGGGACGTGTGCCTCCCCCTCCGCCGCTACCGGGACTGAAGGAAAGGGTGAAGGCGAGGAACCGCTCGTTGACCGAGTGGCCGTAGGCGCTGAGTTCGCGTTGCACCGCGCCGAACGAAGCCTGCAGCGAGCCTTTGCGCCAGCCGATGCCGACCTGGCCCTGGCCGACGGCGGCGACATGTTCGGACGACCAGCCCGCGCGGCGCAACTGTCCCTGCGGGTCGTTCAGCCAGTTGACGCCGACAGCGTTGCTGCCGCCGGCGGCGAAGGCGAACCAGTGGCCCCTGTCGCGCAGTTTGCGGGGCTGGGTCGACGCGAACGACGATCCGAGCCGCCCGACGATCGGCGTGGGCGCCTCCGCCTTGCGCGCCAGCGAGACCTCGATCCGCGATTCATCGGTGTCGCCCTTGCGGACCATGTGCAGGTCGAAGCGCGGCTCGTACTGGCCCGCGAAGCTCGCCAGGCCGTTCAGTTTCGGCTGCGCCCAGGTCGCGGTCTGGGCCGAGGCGCCTTCGGCCCACTCGATCGGCGTGGGCTTGGGGTGCACCGCCGAGGCGAGGGTCGCCGCATCGGCGGCCTTGCGCTCGACCGCCTCTATCCGCGACTCGGGCGGCAGGGCGAGGTCCATGCGATTGGTGACGAGGGCGCGGTCGGGATCGGGGCCGCTGGAGTCGGCGGATGCGCCGGCCACGGCATAGGTCAGGGCCGCCGCGCCGATGCCGGCGACGGCCAGTCCCCCAAGAACGGACGCGATGCTCTTTGAGCTTCGCACGCACGCTCTCCCCATAACTCCCCAGCGGGAGTGTTAACCAATTTTAAACCTTTGGAAACCGCAAAGGTTTCCCTTTGTCTGCTTGAACTTGCGCGGTTTGCACGCTCGCCTGGCGCCGGCCGAACCGCGACTTTTCCCCTTTGGCGCGACTCAGCCGTGTTCGAGTTTGGCGCGCAGGCTCTCGATCTCGGCGAAGAACCGCTGGCGCAGTTCGGCGGCGTAGGGGTTTTCCCGTTCGATCGCCAGGAACAGCGCGTCGGAGTCGCCCTGCACCAGGCTCAGCGCCTGCATCATCCGCTCGTAGCTGACGGTCGTGTGGACCCGGGGCAGGGGCTCGAGCCCGCTCATCACCTTGGCGATCATGTGGGTCAGGCCCTGGACCGCGGCCAGCGCCCGGTCGTGCGCCTCCGGCGTGGTCACCGAGACCTTCAGCAGCAGGGTCTTCTCCAGGAACCGCACGATCCGCGCGACGCGACGGGTGCGCACCGGACAGACCACGATCTCGAGGCCGGTCAGGCTGTCGCGCGCGCTCTGCGGCCCGAACAGGGGGTGGGTTCCGACGATGTCGACGTGGGCGGGCAGCGCCTCGCTCAGCCATCGCGCCGGCCCGACCTTCACCGACGCCACGTCGAGCACGAGGGCGCCCGGCTTCAGATGCGGCGCGACGGATTTTGCGAGGGTCGCAAGCGCGTCGACCGGCGCCCCCAGGACCACGATCGGGCAGGCGGCGGTTTCTTCCAGCGAGGCGAGGGTTACATTCCACCGCCCCGCCTGCGCCCGGGCCCTCGGTGACGGATCGTGCACGACGACCTCGAAGTACGGCGCGAGCGACCGCACCGCCAACTTCCCGAACGCCCCGAACCCGAACAACCCCAACCGCCGCGACACGCAAATCCCTCCACCGTCCCACCGTCCCCCCGTCCTTAGACGGGGGGACCGGCCTGCGCAAAGCGCAGGCCAGGAGGGCCAGTGTTTGGAGCCCACGACGGTGGGTGATGAGAGAAGGGGGCGTGAACGCGACGGTCAGCTCAGGCGCCGTCTGCTTTGACGATCGCCTTCAGGCGCGGTGGGCTCCAAGCACTTGCCCTCCTGGCCTGCGTTGCACGCAGGCCGGTCCTCCCGCCTTGTGGGCGGGAGGACGTCGCCGCGTCGCGCTTAGGACTTTTTCGCTTTCGCCGCCGCCTTGGCCTCGCGTTTGGCGCGGTCTTCCAGCATCTGCTGCATGGGTGTGTGGGGCAGCTCCTGCAGGGTCAGCCTGCCGTCGTGCTTCTTGTCCAGCTCCTCGAAGCGCCGGCGCGCGGCGCCCAACCACTCGTCCTTGGTGATGCGGAAGTCGAGGTTGCCGTCGGATCCGCGCACCGGCTCGGGCTCGGCCAGCAGGCCGTATTGCGCCGCGCCGGTCATGGCGTCGGTCAGCTTGCCGCCGCGCTCCTTGCGCACGTCGCCGCCCTGGTCGACCTTGCGCTTGCGGTCGCCGGCCCTGGCCAGCTCCTTGTCGGTCATCACGTCCTGGGCTGCCAGGCGATCCTGAATCTGCGGCAGGATCTCGGGCGCGATCTTGGTCTCGTAGTCGCCGACCTCGAAACCGTCGATCACCCCGTCGCCGTTCTCGTCCACGGTCTTGAAGAAGCGCTCGGCGTCGGCCTTGAAGTCGTCGAGTGTCAGATAGCCCTTGTGGCCGCGGTCGGCGTTGTCGAACCAGGTCTGCACCGGATAGGCCAAGCCGAACTCGGTGCGGAACGGCTCGCCCATGGGGCTGATGAACAGCTGCTGGCGGCGCGGCGTCGGCGTCGTGTCGGGCGCGACGTCGGGCGTGTTGTCGGCAGTGGTGGTCTGGGCCGGGTCGGGCGCGGGCTTGGGCAGCGGCGGGGCGTCGGCCGGCGCGGGACGGGTCACCTGTCGCGCCGTGGCGGTCGGCGCATCGGGGTCGGCGGGCGGCGTCGCCTGGGCCAGCGCGGCCCCGGCGGCCATCGCCGCGGCGAGGCTTAGGGCCAGGACGGTAAGACTCGCGGTCGGACGAAAGGCCATGAGGTCCTAGGGGTTACGCAATCCCTCGCGCGTCAGGGTCGGACCCGCCGGCCTCGCGCGCAAGCCGAAACTCCCATGGGGAGGAACTGCGGTCTAATTCGGGCGTCTCCGGCGTCGCGGCGGGGGTGCTACTTTTTGTTGCGGCGCATGTAGGTCTGGAACGGCGTGGCCGGCAGCTCGTCGCGGGTGACCTTGCCGTCGTGGCGCTTGTCCAGCTGGGCGTAGCGGCGGTCGGCCGCCTCCATCCACTCCTTCATCGAGATGCGGAAGTCGATGTTGGTGTCGGCCGCGCGCACCGGCTCCGGTTCGTCGAAGAAGCCGAACACGCCCGCGCCGCGCCGCCGCGCCAAGTCGGCCTGGCGGTCGGCCTTGCCCTGGTTGGCGGCCTTATCGTCGTCGATGCGGCTGGCGCTGTCGCGATAGGTCACCGGCTGCTCGCCGTTCATCTGGCCCAGGTCGATGGCGCTCGGATTGTAGTGGACCGCGTTCGGGTCGGGACCCATCGCCGATTTGATCTCGGGCACGAGGTGGTTTTCGTAGGCGTCGATCTCCTGGTCGCCCAGGGCGCCGTCGCCGTCGGTGTCCAGCGCCTTGAAGAACCGCTGAGCGTCCGCCTCGAAGTCCTGCTTGGTTAGATAGCCCTTGGCCCCGGCGTCGGCGCCCTTGAACCAGGCCTCCACCGGATAGGCGTCCGCAGCCTTGCCGCGGAACGGCTCGCCCATGGGGCTGATGAACTCCTGGGTCAGGGCGTCGGGGTCGTCCTGGGCGACAGCGACGGCGGCCGCGAGTGGAGCCGCGGTGATCAGAAGGACGAGAGCAAGGCCGGTGCGCGACATGGAAATCCATCCCCGACGAGGGTTCCCCAAAGCGTCTAGCTGCAACGCCATCGTGGCGAAAGTCCGTCTCTGTCCCCCGCTGGGGGGATTTCAGGAAGACAGTCTCGCTACGCGGGCTGACGCTCAGCTTTCGCCCACCAGCTCCTGGCGGGTCTTTTCCAGCTCCTCGGCGTAGCGCCGCGCCGCGTAGGTCTCGGTCAACAGGCCCAGCACCGCGCCCTGGCCGTCGACCACCGCCAGCTCGTCCGAGTGCGAACTCTCGAACGCGCGCATGGCGTCCTTCACGTTGGTATCCGCACGCAGCGCCAGCGCGCGGTTGATGGCCAGCGCACCGGCGTGGGCGGCCTCGTCGCGGTCGGGCGCGAAGGCGTCGGCGGTCAGCACGATCCCCGCATAGCGACCCTCGTTGTCGAGCAGCACCACGCGCGGAGTCGAGCCCAGCGGATGGCGGCGGCGAAATTCCGCCAGCGTGATCGACGCCAAGGCCGTCGGCGGATTCTGCCGCATCATCTTGCCCGCGGTCAGCGAGCGGATGCGGCCCACGTCGTGCGCGCTGCGGATGGTCTCGCCGCGCAGGTGGAAGCGCCAGGTCGAGAACGAATAGCCGAAGAACCGGCGCACCACGAGGCTGCACATCAGGGTCGCCGCCAGCGTCGCGCCCGCGAGCTTGATGTCGCCGGTGGTCTCCAGCACCAAAAAGCTCATCGTCAGCGGCCCGCCGACGACGCCCGCCGCCAGCGCCGCCATGCCGACCAGCGCGGTCACCGTCATGTCTGGAATCTGCGGCGCCCCCGCCAGCACGAGGGTGAACCAGTACATCTGGCCCAAAAGCGCGCCCAGCATCAACGAGGCGAAGAACAGGCCGCCGCGAAAACCGCAGCCCAGGCAGATGATCGACGCGCCCGCCTTCAGGAGAAAGTCCGCCGACACCGGCCACAACTCTCCCGGATGGGTCAGGTGGTTCTGCAGCGCGCCGTGGCCCGAGGCCAGAACCTCCGGCGTCCAGACCGCCAGGCACGCCGCGGCGATCCCGCCCACCATCGGCTGCACCAGGCGCGGCACGCGCATGCGCTGCAGCGTCGCCTCGACCAGGTTCACCAGCCGCATGATCGCGATGCCGACCGGCGCCGCGATCAGGCCCAGCGCCGCGCAAACCAGATAGTCGCTGGTGGACAGGCTGACCTGGGTCGGCTCGATCAGCGACGGCACCCCGCCCAGCGCCCGCTCCGCGAGATAGCCGGTGAGACAGGCGCCCACCACCGGCGCCAGGGACGCGACCGTGTACGACCCCATGATCAGCTCGAAGGCGTAAAAGGCGCCGGTCAAGGGCGCGCCGAACGCCGCCGCGATCGAGGCGCCCGATCCCGCGCCCACCAGGGTGCGAAGGTCGGTCCGCCGCGTCTTCAACTTCATGCCCAGCGACGAGGCGAGCCCGCCGCCCAACTGCGCGTAGGCCGCCTCCAGCCCCACCGAGGCGCCGAAGCCGTTGGAGATCAGGGTCTGGGCCGCGAGGACCAGACTGTCGCGAAACGACATGGCGCCGCCGCGCAGCGCATTGGCCTCGACCGGGTCGACGATGGGTCGCGGATACTGTTTGCGCCACAGCCAGGTGAACAGCCCCAGCAGCAAGCCTCCGATCGGCAGCCACACCAGCTTCCAGCCCAAGGGATGTGTCAGGGCGCTCAGCCGCTCGCCGTAGGGGATGCCGAACAGCATCTCGTGCAGCCAGTCCGAGGCGAAGTTCAGCAGCCGCGCCATCACCCCGGCCGCCGCCCCGATGCCGAGCGCGGTCAACAGCAGCCACGCCTCGCTCTCGCGCACCCGGTTGCGGATGAAGCGGACATAAGCGGGCGCCGCGCGGACCAGGTCGGGTCCGAGCGAACTGGAAAACTGGAGACGTGGCAGCTCGACCATGAAACCGTGCAGGCGGCGGCCCTGAGCTCCGCCGCAGTCCGGTCGTGAGCTGCGCCGCCTGAACTTGTCGTTAACAACTCGCCGCGCTAGGGCCAAGCCGGCGCAACCGGAAAAGGATATCCTATGAGTTCGGGCGACTTTGAGGAGATGACCCTGCTGATCACCGGCTCGTCCTCGGGCCTGGGCGCCGCCGCCGCGGTCGCCGCCGCCCGCCGGGGCGCCCGGGGCGTGGTGGTGAACTACCATTCGAACGCCGCCGAGGCCGAAAAGGTCGCCGACGAAACCCGCGCCGCCGGCGCGGAGGTCAAGGTGGTCAAGGCCGATGTCGCGCAGGACGCCGACTGCCGCGCGCTGGCCGACGCCGCGAGCGGGTGGGGCGGTCTCGACGTGCTGATCAACAACGCCGGCATGACCAAGTTCGCGCCCGACCATTCGAATCTCGATGCGCTCGAGGCGGACGACTTCCTGCGTCTGTATCGTCTCAACGTCGTAGGCGCCTATCAGATGATCCGCGCCTGCCGCCCGCTGCTCGAAACCCGCGCCAAGGCGTCGTCGCGGGCCAGCGCGGTGGTCAACGTCTCCTCCATCGCCGCGCTGAACGGCACCGGCTCGTCGGTCGCCTACGCCGCGTCCAAGGGCGCGCTGAACACCATGACGATTTCACTGGCCCGCGCGCTCGCGCCGCTGATCCGCGTCAACGCCCTGTGCCCGGGCCTGATCGACACGCCGTGGTTTCTGAAGGCCCCCAACGGCGCCGAAAACGCCGCCAAGATGCGCGCGTGGGCGAAACAGGCCATCCCGCTCCGCGCCGCCGCGACCGCCGAGGACGTCGCGGACAGCTTGCTCTTCCTCGCCAGCCCGCAGTCGAGAAACATGACCGGCGAACGCGTCGAATCCGACACCGGTTTTCATTTGATCACGCCAACGCCGCACCGGGATGCGCGCTAAATAAAAGAGGCGCCTGTCTCCCCCCGCTGGGGGGAGACAGGCGGCAAAGCCGCCAGAGGAGGGCAGCCGCCGCTGTCGTCGGTGGTAAGCGGCTGACGACCGCGCGAGGCCAACCCGCTAATCCCGAACCTCGGCGCACCGGCCCTCCTCTGCTCGCTGCGCGAGCGGTCTCCCCCCAGCGGGGGGAGAGGCGGCCCACGTTCCAGTTCATTCACTCGCGTAATAATTAATGTTGACGTCCCGCGTCGTCGCGCACCAATCTTCCAGATCTGGCGGAGAACCATCCGATGCGACGCCCAGCCGGGACTTTCATGATCCTGACCCTGGCGGCCCTGCTCGCGGTCGCGCCTGCGGCCCTGGCTCAGACCCTCTCGCCCGCCGCGGCGCCCGCGGCTGCCCCGGCGCCGGCGAACGACTACGCCGATCCCGCCAACTGGCTCTGTCTGCCGAACCGCGCCGATGACGCCTGCGGCCGCTCCAATCAGGATGCGACGGTGATCGACGCCGACGGCGCGATGCGCGTCGAACGCTTCCACCGCGACCCCGACGCGAAGATCGACTGCTTCTACGTCTATCCGACCGTGTCCCTCGATCCCGGCGGCAACGCGACGATGAAGGTGGAGAAGGAAGAGCGCGCCGTCGTCAATCAGCAGTTCGCGCGCTTCGGCGCGGTGTGCCGCACGTTCGCGCCGCTCTATCGCCAGGCGACGCTGACGGCGCTGCGCTCCAACATCGAGGGTCATCCGATGCCGGTCGACCGCGAACTGCCGTACAAGGACGTGAAAGCCGCGTGGGACTGGTATCTCGCGCACGAGAACCACGGCCGCCCCGTCGCGCTCATCGGCCACTCGCAGGGCTCGCTCGTGCTCGCCGCTCTGGTCGCGCGCGACATCGACGGCAAGCCGGTGCAGAAGAAAATTCTGTCGGTGACGCTCGCAGGATACTTCCTGCAGGTTCCGGTCGGCCAAGACGTCGGTGGCGACTTCAAATCCATTCCGCTGTGCAAGACCGCGCGCCAGACCGGATGCGCCATCAACTTCGCCTCATTCCGCGCCGACAGTCCGCCGACGAAGCAGAGTTTCTTCGGCGCCTCGCGCGGCGCGACGACCGAGGCCGCCTGCGTCGATCCCGCCGCGCTTCTCGGCCGCGCGCCGGCGCTGCACGCCTATCTCGCCGCCGGCGCGGAAGGCGCCACCGGCGACGGTCTCGCCGCGGGCGCCTGGACCAATCCCGCCAAGCCGGTGACGACGCCCTTCGTCGAGGTTCCCGGCATGCTCACCGCCGACTGCGCCCACGCCGGCGATCACCACGTGCTGAGCGTGACCATCCATCCGTCGCCCGGGGGCAAGCGCACCGGCGTTCTGACCGGCGACGTGGTCATTCGTGGCAAGGTGCTGCCCGAATGGGGCCTGCACCGCATCGACATGAACCTGGTCATGGGCGACCTGGTCGAGGTGGTGCGCCAAGAGGGCCGCGCGTACCTCGCCGAAGCATCGAGCGACAAGGCGCAATAGAAAAAGGCGGCGCATCGCTGCGCCGCCTCATCGTCTCACGTCACGTGAGCTTTCTATTTCTTGTGGTGATGGTCGTCGCCGTCGGCGATGTCGGCGATGATGCCCGAGACGGGCTGGTCGAGCGCGGTGCCCACCACCTCGCCCTTGTCCACCACGCCGACCTGCGCCTTGCGCAGCGGAGCGGTTTCGGACGTGTTGGGGGCGACGGCGTCTTCGGGTAGGTCGGACATGGGGCTGGCTCCTCTGGCAGCGAATTTCAGGGGTTCGAGCCGGGCAGGAGGCCCCGCCGGCTCGCCTCGGAGGCCTTCATAGCACGGGTACGCCGCCCAACCCAGACGCTCTTGCGGCCAGGCTGGCCCAGAAATGCACCCCCACCTCCCGCATCTCCCCCCGCATCTCCCCCCGCTGGGGGGAGACAGCCGCGCAAGGCGCGGCAGAGGAGGGCAGGTGCGCCGACGGTCAGGAATAAGCGGTTAGCCGAAGCGCATCGGCCATCCGCCAATCCCTGAACGTCGGCGCACCTGCCCGCCTCTGCTTGCTTCGCAAGCTGTCTCCGCCCAGGGGGCGGAGATCGCGAAGAGATGAAGCGATAGACGTTACCAGCTGCGCGTCACGCACACCCGGCGGTGATAGCGGTAGTGGCACACCCGGCGCATGTGATGATGGTGGTGGTAGTAGTAGCCGCGATCGTGATCGTACCGGTGCTCGTAACGGTCGTGGTGGTAGCGGTCGTGGTCGTAGTCCTGCGCGGCGGCCGCGCCGGCGAGGAGCGTAAGGGCCGAGGCCCCGATAACCAGAGTCTTCAACACGATTGTTCTCTCACAACTGAAGGGACCGACAGCCCTTGCAGAAGAAATGCGCACGCGCCGCGCGGGTTCAGCGCAAATTCGAGTTCACCCGCGCGCGTCCGCCATCCGCATCACCTCGTCGGCGATGTCCGCCGGCCATGCGGCCGCGAGCGCCGCCAGCCGATCCCGCGCCCCCGCGAACAACGCCCGCGACGCTTCCTCGAACCCCGCGCGGTCGCCCGCCATCGCCGCCATGAACCTGTACGCCGCGTCGGTGCGCGCGCGTTGCGCCCCCCCGCCGGCAGTCGCGTCGGCCTTGCGCGCCGCCTCGACCAGCCGCCGCAACGTCGTCGAGGCGCCGCCCGGCTGTCGCGCCAGCCAGTCCCAGTGCCGCGGCAACAGCGTCACCTCGCGCGACACCACGCCCAGCTTCGGGCGCCCGCGCCGCGCCCCTACCGCGTCACCCGGCGTGTCCGGCGCCGCATAGCGCTCGGCCACCGCCTGTTCATCGCCGCGCAGGTCCAGGTCCACCACCGCGCCGGTCTCCCGGTCGAATGCCAGGATGACGGCCTCCGGCGCCCGATCCCGCGCGCGCCGCGCCGCCGCCGCCGCCCGCGCCAGGTCGCCCGCGGCCACCCGCGTCTCGCCCGCGAAAACCACATAGCGCGACGCCTCGGCGGCGGAATCGGTCGGTTGAGCCATGGCGCTATTTACCCGGGTAGAAATACCTGCCAATATTACCCGGGTAAATCTCCCAGGGAAAGCACTCCATGGACCGCCAGGCCCGCAAAGCCGCCGTCGCCGCCTATAAGGAGCGACCGCCCGCCTGGGGCGTCTTCGCCGTGGTGTGCAACGCCACCGGCCAGGCCTGGGTCGGCCACAGCCGCCACGTCGACACCCAGAAGAACGGCCTGTGGTTCCAACTCCGCCAAGGCGGCGGCCTCTGCGCCTCGCTTCAGGCCGCCTGGAACGAGCACGGCGAACCCGAATTCCGCTTCGAAGAACTCGACCGCCTGCGCGCGGACTATCCCGAGATCGGGCGTCTCGACGAACTGAAGAAACGCGAGACGCTGTGGCGCGAACGGTTGCGGGCGGAGCCGTTGAAATAATTCAGGCGCGACGTGCGTCCCCCCGCCCAAGAGGCGGGGGGACCGGCCTGCGCTCTTCGCGCAGGCCAGGAGGGCAAGTGTTTGCAGCTCACCGCGGTGCGTGATGAGTGAAGGGGTGCGTGAACTCGACGCTCAGTTCAGGCGCCATCTGCTTTCACGATCATCTTCTAACGTACCGGGCTGCAAACACTTGCCCTCCTGGCCTGGGCTTCGCCCAGTCCGGTCCTCCCGCCTTGCGGGCGGTAGGACGGGCGCCGCGTTGTCGCGATCAGGCCGTGGTTCGGGCGCGGACCGCCAGCGGAGATGACGACGCGGCCGCGAGCGCGTCCGGGTTGGTCACTTCCACCGAGGCGCCCTCTGCGTCGCCGTCCTCGATCGTCACCTCGAGTTGGACGCCGTCGGCAAGCCGCAGCCCGGCGGTGGTCATTTCCGAAAACGCGGCCGCGCCGACGATCCAACCGCGCGCGGTGCGCCGGCCGCCTTCGTCGAACACGTCGATGCCGTAGCGCACCGGGACCTCGCCGCGCGGTGAGGTCAACACCCCCTTGCCGCGTAGCGCCGAGACCAGTTTCATCGCCGATGCGTTGCGGTTTCGACCGCGGGTCTGAAGGGCCATCATCTCAAGATACCAATCGGGTCATCGGGCGTGTTCCTTTGCGACGCGACCCGCACAACGGACCGCCGCATAAAATGCAAAATATTGAGCGAGGCGTGCAGCCGATGTGGGCGAGCTGCGTCATGCGAATATGGTGACGATTTCGCTATCCACAAGTATTCTTGCAGATAATAGTCCCGTCGGAGCCACGGTTTCTTTCCCGCGCACGCGTTCTGCGGGCCGGTCAACCTGCGAATCACCGGCAACTCGTGCTATCTTGATCTCCATGCTGATCGAAATCGCCTGCAACGCGCTCCGCCAGGGCAAGGTTCTGGAACTGAACTACGGCGGGTTCAGCCGCGTGTTCGAGGTGCACACCGTCGGTTGGAGTTCGACCGGCCATGCGGTCGCGCGCGCCTGGCAGGTGGGCGGCGGCGCCCAGCGCGGAGAGCGTCCGGGATGGAAGCTGGTGCTTCTCGACGACGCCAAGGCCGCGCAGTTGACCACGGTTGCGTCGCAGGCGCCGCGGCGGGGCTATCGACGCGGCGATCGCGCGGTGCACCGCATCGTCTATGAGTTCTGAAACGTCCGCCCGCCGGGCCGCGTCTCAGCCCGGTCGCGTCTCACTCTGAATCCGGCGCAGGCGTCGGCGGCTCTCGCGCCTCGCTTCGCGCGATCAGCTCATCGAATTCCTTGATATGGCGCCGGATCATGACGATCGCGCCCGGGCTGACGTTCTCGTCGTCGGAATGCATCTGCATGGCGCCGCTTTCGAAGCGCCCCAGCTGCTCGGTCAGCAGATCGCGCAGATAACGCCAGCGCTCGCGGATTTCGGCTTGGGATTCCATGCCCCGATGATAGGCGGTCGCCGCCGCGAACGCCATGCCTGCGCCCAGGCCTCACATCTTCCGGTTCAATTCTCCATCGGCATCGACGTATCCAGCGACCCGTCCGACCACCGCGGCACCGGGATGAAGAACACCGTCACCGGCGCATTGCTGCTGGCCACGCCGGACACGATGTTGTTGTGGTCGTTGCCGCCCCAATCCGACGGCGCCATCGCCGGCAGGAACAGCATGATGTGTGGATGCCAGTGCGGGTCGCTGTCGGTCAGATAGCCGGTCTTCGACATCATATAGCTCATCGCGCCCGCGTCCGGCGCGCGGATCTCGCCCGACGCCACCGCCGCCTTGGTGCGCGCCGCCACCTCGTCCTTGCTCGCGCCCGCCAGCACCCACTGCGTCCGCTTCAGATAGTTCGGCAGCACCGAACGCACCGACGGCGGGTTCAGGCAGATCGGCGCGCGCTCGTGCTGATTCCAGAACTCCGGATCGGCCAGACCGCTGGCCCATGCCCGCTCGACCAGACAGACAAACCCGTTCTTCCCCTCCACCGCGCTTTCATAGCCGTGCTCGCCCAGCACCAGAATCTCCGCCTCGCCCGAAACCGATGCGGGCGCCGCGCTGCGCGCCAACGCGATCTCGTCCGCCGCGCTCGCCATCCGGTACTGCGCCATCGGCGCCCGCTCATAGACCGCGGGCGTCTGCGCGCCTGCGTCCCCGCCGATCAGGCTCAGCGAAGCGACCAACGCCGCCGCCAGCACTGTCGACACCGGCGCGGCTCGTCCCACCAAGCGATACGTCATGATCAATCCCCTCGTTCCCACCCCGACTCTCAGTTGCCTCCGCCGCCTGTCAATCCACGACGCTGCGGACGACGCGAACAGACGCCCCCGGCGACGGCCCCGACCTCGAGGGAAAAACGAAAAAGAAATTAGCGCTATCTCCCCCCTTTGGGGGGAGACCGCTCGCGAAGCGAGCAGAGGAGGGCAGGTGCGCCAACGTCGGCAATAGGCGGCCGACGCCTGCGCGACGGTTACCCGACAATCACCAACGTCGGCTCACCTGCCCTCCTCTGACGCGCGATGCGCGTCTGTCTCCCCCCAGTGGGGGGAGAGGCGCGTTGGGTTTTGATAGGTCCCACGCCGACCTTCACTCCAGCGCGTGACCCCGCTTGCGCCGTTCCTGCGTTGTGCGGTCCAGCCGGCGTTGGTGACTCTGCGCCGCGCGCGCGCACTCTTCGTGCAGGACGACGAGCTCCTTATCGGTCAACGCCTCGATGCCCATGAACTCGTCCTGCGCGTCCGACGAACGGATCAGCTCGTCCAGCTTGGTTTGAATCGCGGCCCCGTCGCGGTTCTGCGTGTTCTGGATCAGGAACACCATCAGGAAGGTGACGATCGTCGTCCCGGTGTTGATGATGAGCTGCCACGTCTCCGAATAGTGAAACATTGGCCCGCTCGCGGCCCACACCACGACGATGAGCACGCACAGCAGAAAGGTGAACGGGTGCCCCGTCAGTCGCGCGGTTGCAGTGGCGAATCTTGCGAAGAGCTTGTCCATACAGCCGAAACGCCGTTACGGCTCCGCTGTTCCAAGGTCGCGCGATCTCCCCCCTTTGGGGGGAGACAGCTCGCGCAGCGAGCAGAGGAGGGCAGGTGCGCTGCCGCTCAGTGATAGGCGGTCGGCAACCGCGTGACGGTCGCCCGACAATCACACCGTCGGCGCACCTGCCCTCCTCTGACGCGCTGTGCGCGTCTGTCTTCCCCCAGGGGGGGGAGAGGCGCCTTAACACCCCTGGAAACTCCACCCGGCCCGGTGTCATAATCCGCCCCTCGGGGAGAATCCGTCCTATGCGTTCCGTCGTCGTTACCGCCGTGCTCGTCGCGGTCCTGTCCGTTCCAGCCGTCAACGCCGCCACGCCGGCCGCCGCGCCCTGCACCCTCGACCCCGCGAAGATCGACGCCGTCTTCTCCGACTTCGGCCCGACGACCCCCGGCTGCGCGCTCGGCATCTACAGCGACGGCCAGGTGCTCTACGCCAAGGGCTACGGCATGGCCGATCTCGACCTCAACGTCCCGATCACGCCGCGCACCATGTTCGACATCGGCTCGACCTCGAAACAGTTCACCGCCGCCGCCATCGTCATGCTGGCCGACGAGGGCAAGCTGAAGCTCACCGACGACATTCGTAAATACCTGCCGGAAATTCCCGACTACGGCCACCTCATCACCATCGATAACCTGCTGCATCACACCAGCGGGCTGCGCGACTACGACGGCCTGCTCTATCTCGCCGGTCACTATTTCGAGGACTTCACCGACGACGACGACGCGCTCGCCATCATCGCCCGGCAAAAGGCGCTGAACTTCACGCCTGGGACCCAGTGGAGCTATTCCAACACCGGCTTCTTCCTGCAGGCGATCATCGTCAAGCGCGTGACCGGCGAGAGCCTCGCCGACTTCGACAAGACCAACTTCTTCCAGCCGCTCGGCATGACTGAGACCAACTTCCGCACCGACCACACCGCCATCCTGAAGGACCGCGCCACCGGCTACGACCCCAAGGACGGCGGCGGCTTCAAGATCGACCTGTCCAACTGGGACCAGATTGGCGACGGCGGGGTGAACACCAACGTGCTCGAGCTGGCGAAATGGGACGCCGACTTCTACGACGGCAAGGTCGGCGGCCGCCAACTGATCGACCAGATGCAGACGCGCGCGACGCTCGACAACGGCAAGCCCACCAACTATGGGCGCGGCCTGTTCCTCGACACCTATCGCGGCCTGACGCGGGTGCAGCACGGCGGATCTTGGGCCGGCTATCGCGCCATGCTGATGCGGTTTCCCGAGCAGAAGCTCTCCATCGGCATGACTTGCAACGTCTCCAACGCCGACACCATGGGCCGCGCGGAAAAGGTC
This sequence comes from Caulobacteraceae bacterium, assembly GCA_035551675.1. GTDB lineage: Bacteria > Pseudomonadota > Alphaproteobacteria > Caulobacterales > Caulobacteraceae > JAFECT01. Next base: position 43,152 of record DASZMV010000089.1, read on the forward strand.
GCCGACGTCGTCCTCGCGAAGGCGTTCACGCAACCGCGCGCATCGACCGATGCGAAAGGCGCGCCCGCGCCCTACACCGGGCCAAAGCTCGCGCCCGAAACGGTCGCCGGCGCCTACGTCTCCGACGCCGCGCAGAGCGCGCTGCGCCTGGTCGCGGACAAGGGCGTGCTGGTGCTGAAATACGGCCCGCTCAGTCTGCCCATGGACCAGACTGGCCCGCGCCAATTTACGACCAAGGCCTTCCCGGTCACCGCCACCTTCGACCCCGACGACCGCACGCTGGTGCTGGTCATCGGCGACGACGCCCAACCGCCCTACACGCGCGTCGCGCCCTGGTCGCCATCGCCCGCCGACATCGACGCCCTTGCCGGCCGCTACCACAGCCCCGAACTCGGAACCGACTGGACCATCCGCGTCGCCGACGGCGTCGCCTACGTAAAGGGCCGCGCGGTCGGCGAAGCGAAACTCGACCCAATCGCCAAGGACATCTGGACCTCGGACATGGGCTACTTCGCGGTGCGCCGCGGCGCGGACGGCCACATCACCGGCTACGACCTCAGCGCCAGCCGCATGCTCCGCATCGGCTTCAACCGCGTCAACTAATCAAGCTGCGATCTCCCCCCTCTGGGGGGAGACAGCCGCGTGAGCGGCAGAGGAGGGCAGGTGCGCCGACGCTAACCGACTAGCGTCCCCAGCCCACGAACGCCGCCCGTCGCCTTGACAGGCCCCGACATTGGACGGACCGTCCCTCGGACCCGGGGGGTCGCCATGCGAAATTCAGTCCTAGCTGGCCTTGCCTGCGCCGTCGTTTCGCTCGCCGCGCGCGCGGCCGTGGCGCAGTCGGCGTCGGATCCCTGTTTCGCGGGCGCCGCCTTCAGTACGGACGTCCGCGTGGCGGACTGCACCAGATGGATCCAGTCGGGACAGTTGAGCGCCGACAATCTCGGCGTCGCCTATTTCAATCGCGGCATCGCCTACGAAGACGCCCACGACGCCGCGCGCGCCATCGCCGACTATAACCATGCGATCCGGATAGAGCCGTCCGCCGGCCGCTACAAGAACCGCGGCAACGCCTACGAGGACACCGGCGACTTCGATCGCGCCGTCGACGACTTCAGCCACGTGATCCAACTGACCCCCGGCGACGCCGGCGCCTGGTACGATCGCGGCAACGCCTACCAGGACGGTCTTTAGGCAGCGTGTACGGCCGGTCGCTCCAGCTGCGTCGTCACACTTGCAGGGATCTGAGAGAACTAGGGTAGGCGCTCTTGTAATTTCCAATCGTAACAGGGGCTTCAGCCGCCCCTTCATCGGACTCTGACCGAACTGCGGAAGGATGCTCGCGCCAGTTCAAGCCG
>DASZMV010000090.1:0-128678 GCA_035551675.1 Caulobacteraceae bacterium
GAGGCAAATTGGCCAGGTTGTTGCCCGTAAAGGCGCATCAATGCCGGCGCAATCCAACTGCTCACGCCGGTCGCCGCGCCAGATAAAAACATTATCCCCGCGAACGTCGGGATGAGTACGCGCCTGTACGACCAAAGTTCGTGAATGCTGCCGTTCGCCTTCCGCCGCGACACTTCCTGCCGCACCGGCTCACGCATGAGCAAAATCGCCGGCAGGAGCACGACTCCCACAGCGGCAAATGCCAGCGTGACCGTGCGCCAGGGAGCGAGCCCATGAAGTGCTTGGGGGTTTGCGGTGACCATACGCACCAGCGCGCTGTATCCCAAACCACCAATCAGCGTTGCGCCAGCGGTGCCTAGCGTTTGGCCCACGGGATAGGTGGACGTCGCCATGGCCCGACGATCCGGTGAAAAGTAGTCGGAAAGAAGCGACATCGCCGCGGGATATGTGACCGCGTTTGCGGCGCCCAAAATGCCTTTGCCTAACACTAGAAACGCTACCGCGTGCGACGCGCCTACGATGGAAAGTCCTGCAATCCAAAGGATCATCGCCAAGAACAGCAGCCTAACCCGACTGAACCGATCCGCGAGCATCCCCATCGGAGTACTCAGTAGGCCGTAGACGGAAAAGAAGGCTGTGGCATTCGCGAAGCCGACCTGGACATCGGTCAGCTTCAAGTCCAGCTTGATCGGTTCGATCAGCAGGCCGACGACATAGATATCGAGTGATGTAAAGAACCCGATCCCCACCAACACAGCTTGAGCGAAGCGCGCTCGCAACAAGCTGGGATAGCCATCGTATTGTTCACTCATGCCTCAGCGTTCCAACGCATGCTAAAATGAAATTTCGGACGACCCGCTGCACTTGAATCGTCCGCCGGCGCGACGAACAGCCCGATTGGAATGCACGCCGCGCCCTCATATCGCCATCAAAAGTCAGCAGTGAACATCGCACCGAATGTGCGCGGCTGATAGATGGTGGCCATTTGGTCGCCGAACCCGCCCGATAAGGTGTTGGGAATGACGTAATTTACTACCCTCTTGTCGGCCACGTTCTTCACGTACAGCTCGACCTTGTACTTGCCGATCTCCAGTCCGCCCCTGAGGTCCACAAGATCATATCCTGGAAGCGCTTGACGCGGGCCGACGGCCGAGAAATCTGCATACCGACGGGCCGAGAACCGTATGTCACCACCCAAGAATGCAGTCGCATCGTTGAACACCGGCCGCCGGTAGTCAGCGCTAACGGAGCCGGCCCACTTTGCCACGGCCGGTAGTGTTTCGCCGGCGTTTGCATTGACACTCGCGGGCGCGCTCTGCGTCAGCCGTGCATCGGTGTACGCACCATTGAACGCGATATTCAGGCCATTCGAAGGCGCCCAAGCCGTAGAGAACTCAACGCCACGGCTACGCGCGGTTCCGCCGTTCGTGATCGTGCCGAGACCGTTAAAAAATGCTTCGAGCTGGATATTGCCCCATTCTACATCGAAGGCCGAAAGCTCCGTGCTCAGCTTCCCGTCAAGAAATTGGCTCTTCACGCCGGCTTCGTAGTTGGTGGTCGTCGATGACGAGTAAGAGCTGGGAAACGGGCTGCCGGGAATTACGTCGTTGGGGCCGCCCGGTACGAAGCCGGTCGCGACGCGCGCGTAAAGCATAGTGCCGGGACTGACCTTCCAGCGCGCATCGGCTGAGTAGGTGAACACGCCCTGCGACGACCTCGTACCGAAATCTTCGCCCGGCCCGGCAAGGATTCCAGTACCAACCTCGTGGAAGCTTTGATGGTTGCTGCTGTATCGCCCACCGAGCTGGACGTCGAAAGTGTCTGAAAGAAAGTAGTCCACGTCGGCAAAGGCCGCGTATTCCGTGTACGCGGGCTTGACCACGAAGGCGCCAATGTTTGGGGTCAACGACGCATCAAGTCGACTGCCGTTCGCTGCGTCAAGCTGCTCGAACTCGTTCGCGCTCTCCTGGTTGTAAAAACCACCAATTTGCCAACGCAACCGGCCCGACGACGGCGAGGTGAGACGGAACTCCTGGGTAAAGAATTTGACGTTGTCCTTCTCGATTATGCCAATTCCGTATGGCGCGCCGAGGATTGGATCCAGCAAAGCGGCATAGTCAGCCGACTCATCGAAAAGGTCCGCAAAATCGTAGTCACCGTAGCTGCTTGACGACAAGAATGTCGCGGGCCCGAAGTCGTAAGATATTAGGACGTTGTAGAGCTGATTGGTTACGCTGCTCGGTTGACGGATGGCGTGGTCGGTTGTCAGGTCGCCATAGACCGGCTTCAGCGTTCCCGGCGCAACCTCGATCGAGTTCTGCTCGTCAGAGTCGCGCTTCTGGTAGAGTGCGCTGAACCGAATTTTCAGGTTGGCGTTGGGCTCAAACAGAATCAACGCGCGGGCGCCGGCAAAGCGTGCCGTATTTATGTCCTTGCCTAACTTCGGATCCGAAACGTAGCCAGGATAGTCAGTGTCATATCCCACCAGCCGCAACGCAGTGGTATCCCCGATCGGCACGTTGACCATAGCGTGGACGTCGCCCCCGGTTGCGCCCCCGTCAACTGAGCTGATGCCCGCCTCGATCCTGGCTGCGTAGTGGCCAAGTTGGGGTTCGGAAGTCACGTATTTGATCAAGCCACCGAGCGCGCTAGCCCCATACAACGTGCCTTGTGGGCCACGCAGCACCTCCACCCGCGCGAGATCGAAGGTATCGAGGTTCGCGGTCGCTGCATTTGAATTCGAGAAGGGTCCAACGATAGTGAATGGCGATTCGTCGAGATAGGACGCTACAGACGCGTTGATCGACGTTTCGCCCATTGAGACGCCGCGGATCACCACCTGGTTACCCGCCGCGCCGGTATCGATCAAAGTTACTCCCGGGAGCTTCCCGACATAGTCCTCGAGGCGAAACGCGCTGGCGTTTTCCAGCGTCGCCCCCGAGATTGCTGAAACGGACATCGGCACGTCGTGAATCGATTCCGTTCGCTTTTGCGCTGTGACGACAACCTCCTCTACCTGGACGGCTGGGGATGGAGGAGATTGGTCAGCCGCAGCCGCCACTCCTGGGATCGTCGATGCCAATGCGGAAAGACTGACCCCTGTAAGCAGGGCGGCCAGTCTCCAGTCAGCGCAAAAAGTCCGCATGAATTTTCCCCTCGTTTGGAAAAAAAGCATGCGCCCGCTTTTAATGCTTCGCAAGATGCCGTTTCATTTTTTTGTCACTTGCCCTTCATCGTAGCGCCAATGACACGCGCGGCGCCGACGGCCGCCCATAGCCATCAAGTGCGACGTTGGAGACCCAGGAGATAGCGGGGTGGCGGTGACGGAGGGATTCGAACCCTCGATACCCTTTCGGGTATGACGATTTAGCAAACCGTTGCCTTCAGCCACTCGGCCACGTCACCCACCGGGTCTGGGGCGGGCCCCAGGGCTGGCCGCTTTACAGCCGCCGGGCGGCGACGGGTCAAGCGGGGATGGGCCTCTTAGCCGAGCCCGCGCCGTTTCGCCACCGAAAGCATGAGCAATGCGTCGCTAAAAGCCCTTTCCGCGAGGCGAAGGGACGGCGACGTTCAGCCGCCCGCCAGGCGCACGACCAGATAGATCACGCCCAGGCCGACCAGGGTTGCTAGCACGCCGCCAAGGCCCGGCGCGGTCTCGCGGCTGCGGGGCAGGAGCTCGACCGCGCCGATGTAGAGGAAGAAGCCCGCGAAGAGCGCCAGCGCCAGGGCTAACGGCGCCCTTGGCACTTCGATCAGGCGGGTCAGGGCCATGCCGGCCAGGGGCGCCAGGGCGTCAGCCACCAGCCAGGCCCGAGCCGCCGGCCGGCCGGTTCCGCCCGTGAGGCTCGCGGTCACGGTGTTCAGGCCGTCCACGAGGTCGTGGGCCAGGACCGCCACGGCTACGATCACCCCGGCCGTGGACGAGAGCTGGAAAGCCAGGCCGATCCCGATCCCATCCATCAGGCTGTGCAGGGTGAGCGCTCCGGCGGCGTAGTGGCCGCGCCCGCCGCGCGCGCGGGCCGCGACCGTGCGATCGGCCAGGAGATAGAGGGAAAGGCCGGCCGCGAGCGCCACGGTCAGATCGAGCGGCGCAAAGGTCGGCTTGCCGGCGTCGAGCGCTTCCGGCAGCAGGTCGAACAGGGCGACCCCGATCACCGCGCCGGCGCTGAGGGCGATCAGCAGGCCGGACGTCTTCTTCAGGGCGAGCGCCAGCGTGCCGCCAAGCAGGGTCGCCGCCGCCGTCGCCGCGCCGATCGCCAGGAGCAGGTCGACGCCGGACAGGCCGGCGCAACAGGGGGGAAGCGTCACGACGCCAGTCTCGTTACCTCGACCGTGACATGCGACAGGTCCGCGAACTTGGCAAGCCGGGCGCGGTAGAAGGCGGCGTCGCGGCCGCTGGCGGTGGCCACGGCGACAATGGCGCCGAGATGGCCCGGGCCGAGCCGCCAGAGATGCAGGTCGGCGACGGCGTCGCCCTCGACCTCGACGGCGTGGCGCAAACGATCGGCCAATCTGGCGTCGGGGTTCATGTCGAGCAGCACGGCGCCTGCGGCGCGCAGGAGGCCGAAGGACCAGTTGGCGATAACCAGGGCGCCGACGATCCCCATCACCGGGTCCATGAAGGTCCAGCCGAGCTGACGGCCGGCCACGAGGCCGATCACCGCCAGGACCGAGACCGCCGCGTCGGCGAGGACATGGACGTAGGCGGCGCGCAGGTTCAGGTCCCGATGATGATCGTGATGTCCATGCGCGTGATCGTGGTCGTGGTCATGGTCATGGTCATGCGCGTGATCATGCGTGTCGGCGGGACCGTGATGGTCGCCGTGACCATGAGCGTGATCATGGTCGTCCCGCAGCAGCCAAGCGGTGGTCAGGTTTACCGCCAGGCCGAGCGCCGCGATCGGAATCGCCTCGTTGAAGGCGATGCGCACAGGGTGCAACAGGCGCTGGACGCACTCGAACGCGATGAGCGCCGCGATCAGCGCCAGCACGAGCGCGCTCGAGAAGGCGCCGAGGTCGCCGAGCTTGCCCACCCCGAAGGTGAATCGCTCGTCGCGCGCGTGGCGCCGCGCGTAGCTGTAGGCCACGGCCGCGATCAGCAAGGCGCCCGCGTGGGTCGACATGTGCAGGCCGTCGGCGACCAGGGCCATGGAGTGAAACAGGGTCCCACCCCCGATCTCGGCGGCCATCATCGCCCCGCATATCCCGATCACCCACCAGGTCTTGCGCGCGTTGCGGTCGTGTTGGGCGCCGAGAAACACGTGCTCATGGCGAAAGGCGTCGATGGACTGCGCGCTCATGGCTCCGCTCCCGCAGCGGTCGCCGCCTTGCCTGGTCAGCGACCTCAGAAGGTCTTGGTCACGCCCACGAAGAAGCCGCGCCGCGGACCCCATTGCGGAGCGCCCACGCCCACGCCGGTGCCGTTGCGGATCTGGTACTTCTTGTCGAACAGGTTGACCACGTCGAAGCGAACGTCGAGCGGTCCGCCGAGGCTGGCCCAATCGAAGCGGTGCTGCAGCGTCGTGTTCACCTGCCAGTAGCCGGGCAGTTCATCGCCGTTGGGCACGGCGCCGTCGGCGCGCAGGCCCGAGCCGTAGATGGCGTCGAACCCGACCTTGCTGCCTTCGAAGCGATAGGTGGCGCCCAGCGAGCTGGCGTAGTGCTCGTCGTGATCCAGATAGATGTAGTGGTTGGCGATATAGGCGAGATCGCCCGGATCGAAATTGAACTGGCTGGAGACGATGTCCTCGCCCTGGCCCTTGGTCATGGCGAAGTTGGCGTAGGCGCTGAACGGCCCGGCGTTATAGGTGCCGCTGAATTCGACACCCTGGATCTTGCCCTTGGCGTAGTTGAAGGGCGTGAGGATGATCGGCGCGCCGAACTGGCCCTCGTCGATCAGGTTCTTGTCACGCCGCAGATAGCCGTCGACGCCCAGCGTCAGGTGCGAGCCGAACTTCTGCTGGACGCCCAGGTCGAAATAGTTCTCGCGGTCGGCGTAGGGCGTGGTGTCCTGAAGCAGCGCCGGTTGGGCCGTAGTGCCGACGAATTTTGTGACGTCCTCGCTCGCCACCAGTTCGAACGGCGGCGGAGTGAAATAGCGCGCATAGCCGCCGTGCACCGTGGTCGTGTCGGTCGGAGTCCAGACGAAGTTGATGCGCGGGCTGAGCTGGTTCTCGTTGCGCAGGGCGTCCACCAGGTCGAAGCGCAGCCCGTAGTTGATGGTCAGCCGCTCGAACGGCTTCCACTCGTCCTGCAGATAGGCGCTGTAGCTCTCGGCGTTGCGGCCGCCGTTGTCGACGATGCTCTCGGGAACATCGGTGGTCGGCACGCCATTCGCGTCCACCGGCAGCACTTCCGAGGTCGTGTCGCTCGTCGAATGGTCGAATTGCACGATGGCGCCGAAGCGCAAGGTGTGCTGCGGGTTCAGGGTGTAGACCCCTTCGGCCTGCACGCCGAAGGCGGCGTCGGTCTTGCGCGCCGCCTGCGAGATGCCGTTGAACAGCAGGTCGCCCAGCACGTCGGGACGGAAGTCCAGCGTTGAATAGCGCCCGAACAGGGAGAGCTGGCCGGTGAACGCGTCGGTGCTGTGTTCGTAGGTAGCGATGCCGTAGTCGGTCACCTCGCGCTGGCTCTCGTTGAGCTGCTGGCTGAGATAGTCGGACACGCCGTTCACGGTCAGCGGATTACCGTTTCCGTCGGTGAAGCCGATGGCGTTGGAATGGTTGCCCACCGCCTGCGGGATCTGGAAGTTCTCGTCGGAGATTCCGCCCATCAGCGAGAAGCGGCTCTGCGGGTCGATGATGTGATCGAAGAAGCCGAAGGCCTGGTACTGTTCGGTGCGGTCGTGGTGCGGGTTGGCGCTGCCGTCCGGCGACTCGATGCCGAGCGCATTGGAGGTATAGCTGCCGGTCAGGAACCAGTTGTTCGCGCCGGAGGAACCGGAGAGCTGGAAGCTCGGCTCGATCCAGTCGTGGCTGCCGCCGTAGACCGAGATCTGGCTTTCGTTGTCAAAGCCGCTCTTGGTGGTGATGTTGACGATGCCGGCGGTGAGCAGGCCGTACTGCGCCGGCAGCGCACCGGTAACCAGGTCGACGTTTTGCGCAAAGCGCGGCGTCAGCGCTTGGCCGAAGACGTTCAGGCCCTCGGGCAGGATCACGTTGTCGATGCGGAATTGGATGTTGGCGTGATCGTCGCGAATGTGGAGCTGTCCGAAGGAGTCCTGAACCACCCCCGGCATCTGCAGAACCACCTGGTTCAGGGTGGAATTGTCACCCTCGGGCAGGGCCTGGATGGCCTGGCTCGTCAGGTTGTACTCCGAAGAGCCCAGCGCCGGCTCGATGGCCTGCCGCGCCGTATCCAGCCGGCGCGCGGTGACGACGATTTCCTGCACGGTCTTCGGGCTTTGTTTCGAAGCGGACTGGGCTGCATCGGCGGGTGCGTCGGCGGCCTGGGCGAGCCCGGGCAAAAGAGCGAGCGCGGAAACGGCGCAGAGCAGGTACGACAGGCGATGCATGGAAACCCTCCGAGAGACAGGCGCACGCCGTCCCAATGCCCGTTCGAACGGCAGGGTTCCGGCGTGACGCGCCGCAACATCAAGCGGGACCGCCGCCTTTGCCACAGGCCAAATTCCCGAAGATCAAAGGAATTCTTCCTAAAATGCATGAACGCCCTCCCCGTCTGGGCGGGCGCGGGGCTATTCAAGCCGCCAGGCGGTCGCCGCACGCAAAAATTGCGGTCGAACCGCGCGGAGTGGCCTCAATGAACGTGCTGGTGGTCGACGACCATACGATTGTGCGCGACGGGCTTCGGCGCCTGCTGGGTTCGCTCCCGAGCGGAGCGATCCACGAGGCGGCGAACGGTCGCGACGCGGTCCGGGTCGCCGCCACCCAGCCGCTCGACCTGATCGTGTTGGATCTGAACCTGCCCGAGTTCGGCGGATTCGATCTTCTGGAGCGGCTGGTGAAGATGAACGTGGCGGCGGTTCTGGTGTTCAGCATGCACGCCGAGCCGCTTTATGTCGTGCGCGCGATGGCGGCGGGGGCGCGCGGCTTCGTCAGCAAAGGCGCCGCGCCGGAGGAGCTCCTGACCGCGGTTCGCCGTGTGGTCGCCGGCGGCAAGTACATCGAGAGCGACCTGGCCCAATCCATCGCGGCCCAGGTCGACCCGTCCTATCACGCGCTCGACGACCTGGCGGCGCGCGACTTGGAGATTCTCAGCCTCCTCACGCGCGGCCGCAGCCTGACCGAGATCGCCGCCGCGCTCGACATTAGCTACAAGACCGTCGCCAATCGCCTCAGCCTGATAAAGACCAAGCTCGGCGTCAGCGGCACGGCGGAACTGGTGCGCGTGGCGCTCGAGGCGGGAGTGAGCTGAGGCGGCGAGAGACGGCCCGTCTCGAGCGCGTTGAGTCCGGAGCGGCATTAAGAAAACGGAGCTTTCGCACGCGGATTGCATCGGACGGGGTGAAATTCCCCATCTAGGACACCCCCATGCCGGCCGCTTTCCGTCGCACCCGCACCCCGGAAGTCCCTGCTGCAGACCGGGAAAACGCCCCGCTCGACGCCGTCGCCCTGCAGGCGCTGGCCGCCGATTTCGTCGACACGCACAAGCCCGAGACGGTTAACCGGCGTGGCCCATTTCGGCCCGAACGTCTCGTTTCCGCACGGGTAAAACAGAGCGGCGCACTGGCCGCGCGGTTCTTCCGCGCCGGCGACGTGGTTACCGTGCTGAGCCTGGGTCTTCTGACCACCGGCATGGCGCTGGGTTGGCGTCTGGGCCAGGTGCCGTTGCGTGACCTGCTGCCGATCGCGGTCGCGGTCGCAATGAGCACGTGGCTGTTCGGCGTGTTCGGGCTGTACGGCTTCGGTCGTCATGAGCGGCTGGGCGTGCACCTGTCCAAGGTCGCCGCGTGTTTCGCCATCGCGCTCGCCCCCGCCTACGGGCTTGCCTGGCTGATGGGCGCCGGCGTCGAGGCCGCCGTCGGCCTGACCGTCTGGTTCCTGCTCGCGCCGTTGTCGGTGCAGGCCCTGCACGGTTGGTGGTTCACCACCGTGCGCACGTGGCGCAACCAGGGCCGCCTGACCCCTAACGTCGCCATCGTCGGCGCCACCAAACATGCCGAGCGCCTGATCAGCGCCGCCCTCGCCCGTCGCGACGTGAACGTCATCGGCGTGTTCGACGATCGCTTGGCGCGTTCGCCCAACGCATTGTCGGGCGTGCCCGTGCTGGGCGACGTCCAGGCCCTGGTCGAGCATCGCGTGACGCCCTTCGTCGACCGCGTCGTCGTCGCCGTCGATCCCGGCGCGCGCGGCCGCGTGCGCGACATCGTCGAGCGCCTGCGCGTGCTGCCCAACGAAGTGTCCCTGCTGGTCGACCTGGAAACCGAGACCTGTCGCGACGCGGCGCTCACCAAGCTCGCCGACGCGCCGCTCACCCGCCTCTCGGGGCAGCCCGAGGACGTTCGCCGCGCCTTTTCCAAGCGCCTGCTCGACGTGGGCGTCGGCGCGCTGATGCTGCTGATGCTGTCGCCCTTGATGGCCATGATCGCGCTCTGGGTGAAGCTCGACAGCCAGGGCCCGGTGCTGTTCCGCCAAAAGCGGCACGGTTTCAACAACGAGATCGTCACGGTGTGGAAGTTCCGCACCATGCGCCACGAGAGCGCCGACCCGTGCGCCTCGAAACAGGTGGTCGCCGACGACGAGCGCGTCACCCGCGCCGGCCGCTTCCTGCGCCAGATGAGCCTGGACGAACTACCCCAGCTGATCAATGTGCTGAAGGGCGAGATGTCGCTGGTGGGCCCGCGTCCGCACGCGGTCGGGATGAAGACTGGCCAGTGGGAAAGCGCGCGCCTGGTCGCCGAATACGCCTGGCGCCACCGCATGAAGCCTGGCATGACCGGCTGGGCTGCGATCAAAGGTTCGCGCGGGCCGCTGCACACCGCAGCCGACGTACGCCGGCGCGTAGCGCTCGACATCGAATACATCGAGCGCCAGTCGGTATGGCTCGACCTCTATTGCATCACCATGACCGTGCCCGTGCTGGTGGGTGACCGCCTGGCGATCCGCTGAGGCCGTCGATGTTCTGGCGCGGCGTCTGGGCCTATCTGCCGGCCAACATCGTGCAAGGGGTGGTGGGCCTGCTCACCATCGTGGTGTTCACGCGTCTTTTGACGCCGCAGGAATTCGGTCTCTACGCGCTCGGCTTTTCGGTGATGACGCTGGTGCACACCATCGGCTTCACCTGGCTGGAAGCGTCGATGGCGCGGTTCTTCGCCGCCGAGCAACAGAGCGGCCGCTTGGCCGACCATTTCCGCACGATCTATCGGTCTTTCGCGGTAATGGCCTGGATCGCAGCGCTGGTGTGCGCGACGGGGCTGTGGCTGTGGCCGGCCTCGACGCCGTTGAAGATGGCGATCGGCGCGGGACTCGGCGCGATTCTCGGACGCTGCCTGATCAAGCTGGTGCAGGAACGCCGCCGCGCGGCGGGGGAAGTGGTGTCGGCCTCGGCGCTGGACATGGCGCAGACTGCCGGCGGCTTTGCGCTCGGCGCGCTGTTCGCAGTGCTGGGCCTCGGCGGCGCGGCGCCCCTGGTCGGCGCGGGGCTGGCGGCGGTGATGTGCCTGCCGTTCGCGCTGCCGAAGGAAATGAAGTTTCTCGCGGGCGGCGATTTCGATGCCGAGCGCGCCAAGCGCTATGCCGCCTACGGCCTGCCGATCTCCGCGTCGCTGGTCCTGGCGCTGGCGCTGGCGACGACCGACCGTTTCCTCATCGCCGCCTATCTGGATGAGAGCAACGTGGGCGCCTATCACGCGGCCTATTCGCTGGCGAACCGAACGCTCGACGTGATCTTCCTGTGGCTGGGCGCCGCGGGCGGTCCCGCCCTGGTCATGGCGCTCGAGCGCGGCGGTCGCAAATCCCTCGAAGAGTCCGCGCGCGAACAGGCGTCGACGCTTCTGCTGATCGCGCTCCCGGCCGCCGCTGGGCTCGCCCTGGTGGCGCGACCGTTGGCCCAGGTGCTGGTCGGCGAAGGCCTGCGCGAGGCGGCGGCCCAGGTTACGCCCTGGATCGCGGTCGGCGGCTTCTTCTCGGGGATCACCACCTACTATTTCCACCAGGCCTTCACCCTCGCGCGCCGCACCAAGCTCTTGCTGCTGGCCATGGCCGTGCCCGCGATCGTCAACGTGGCGCTGAACCTGATTCTGGTACCGCGCTTCGGCGTCATCGGCGCGGCGTGGGCGACAGCGATAAGTTATGTGGTCGGCGCCCTCGCGTCCTGGACTCTTGGTAAACGCGCCGGCGCGCTTCCGATCCCGTGGGATACCGTGGGCAAGTGCGGTCTGGCGACCGCGCTGATGGCGCTTTCCGTTATCTGCGTGCCATCCCTGGGCGGCATTCTCGAAACCGCGGCGAAGGCGACGGTGGGGCTTATGGTTTACGCGACCGCCGCGTGGCTGTTGGATGCGGCGTCGGTGCGCACGCACGGGTCACGCCTTCTCAAGACTTTTCGGGCACGGAGGATGGCATGAGCGCGCAACCGCGTCGTCAGATCGTGACCATCGAGTTCTCCGCCTTCGCCGAGGCTTCGGAGGACATGGCGCCCTGTGCGCTCGACTCCGCGACCGCGGAGATCGTGGCGTTCGAACCCGCTGAACCGCATGCCCGCCGAAGCCTTGGCGACGGCGGGTGGAACGAACGTGCGCTGATTAACAAGGCGTGGAGCGAGGCCAAGCCGGTCCTGTCGGTGCTGATCCCGTTCTTCCGCGACGATCCTTGCGACCTGATCGCCGCGCTGGATCGTGAGGCTCCGAAACTCTTCGGGTCGGTGGAAGTCGTTGTTCTCGACGACGGCTCGTCCGACGAAGCCTTGGCGCGAAAGGTAGAGCACCAGGTCGCGCTGACCGAACTCCCCGCGCGGTTCGTGCGCCTGCGCCAGAACGAAGGCCGCGCCAAGGGACGCAATCGCCTGACCCAGCACGCCCGCGGCTCGTCCTATCTGTTCCTCGACGCCGACATGCGTCCCGACGACGACCGCTTCCTGAAAAGCTGGGCCGATCTGGTCGCCTTGAAGGACCCCGCGGTGGCCTTCGGCGGCTTCTCGCTGACCCAGTCGCCAAAGGGCGCGAAGTATCGTGTGCATCGGCGCATGGCGGCCAAGGCGGAGTGCGTGCCGTTCTTCGAGCGCGCCCTGACGCCCGAGAAATACGTCTATACCTCGAACCTCTTGGTGCGCCGCGACGCGTTCGACGCGGAGGCGTTCGACGACGCCTTCACCGGCTGGGGCTGGGAGGACGTGGAGTGGGCCATGCGCATGGTGCGCCGCTTCACCGTCGTGCACACCGACAATCCGGCGAGCCACCTGGGTCTCGACACCACCGCCGACCTGGCGCGCAAGTACGAACAGTCGGTCGCCAACTATGGCCGCGTCGTCGCCCTGCACCCCGAGATCGTGTCGACCTATCCGAGCTACCGCGCCGCTTCGATGCTGAAGAAACTGCCCGCGCTCGGCGCTTGGCGCACCCTGTTCAAACAGACGGCGCTGACGCCGATCCTGCCGTCGGCCACGCGCGCCTTTGCGCTGCGCCTCTATCGGGCGTCTCTCTATGCGGAGGCTGTATGAGCGGTGAAGCGGCCTTTGCGTATCGCGCCGACGGGTCGCTGAAGGGCAAGCTGCGGCGCCGCTATGTGCGCCTGCTCGAACGCAAGCCCGCGCGCTTCGCGCTGGACCGTCCGTTGCTCTCCATCAGCTTCGACGACGCCCCGGCGAGCGCCGTGCGCGATGGCGCCAAGCGCGTCGAAGACGCCGGCGCTCGCGCAACCTATTACATCTCCGCGGGTCTGTGCGGTCGCGAAGGCCCGATGGGCCTGAATGCGGCGGAGGACGAAATCCGCAACCTGTCGAAGCGCGGTCACGAGATCGGCTGCCACAGTTTCAGCCATCTCGACTGCGGCCAGGCCCGCGCCGGCGAGATCGAACGCGACGTGCAGCTGAACTACGAACGCCTGGCCGAGATCGCCGTGCGCCGCCCGCGGACCTTCGCCTACCCCTACGGCGACGTGTCACGCGATGCCAAGCGGGTGGCCGCGATCAAGTTCCGCGCCGCGCGCGCGCTGCACTCGGGCTTGGTCGAAGACGGTTGCGACCTGAACCAGCTACCCGCCGTCGGCGTCGAGGGCCGGGGCGGCGAACTGAAGGCCTCGCGCTGGATGAACCGCGCCGCCGCCAAGAGGGCCTGGCTGATCCTCTATACCCACGACGTCAGCGAAGACCCGTCCGACTGGGGCTGCACGCCGGGGGCGATCGAACGACTGCTGAATCAGGCGAAAGAGCTGGGGTTTGAGATCGCGACGGTAGCGAACGCGCTCGATAGGATCGGCGCCTGACTAAAGATAGATGCAGCGTCGAGCGCAGCGCTTGCTGGGAGTTGCGCTTCGCCCTCACGCGCGAGCCGCATCCTTCTCCCCGGACGCCAGTTTCACCGCGACCAGCACGAACAGCACCCAGCGGAGGTCGTTCCAGGTCATGGTGACGCTCTCGCTCAAACTCGTCAGCGTGTAGACCGCGAGCACGGGGACCGCGAGGTAGGCGCCGCGGCTGGTGAAGATCGAGATCAGGCCGCGGATCCAGGTCTCGGCGAACCACAGGGCCCAGAGGCCGACGCCGACGAGGCCCAGGCTCAACGACATCTCGTACCAACTCGAGTGTGCGTGCTGCGGCGTGAAGCCGGCCTGGTCGACGATGCGCACCAGCGGGCCCCAACGGTCCTTGTTGTCCCAGATGGCGCCGTAGCCCCAGCCAAACACAGGCTTCTGATGGATAAGCCGGGCCGCCGCCGCCCAGATCTTGGTGCGGCCGGTCAGGGTCGCGTCCTTGTCCAGGAGCGCGAAAATCCATTGCGGGTCGAAGATGATCACCGCGACAGCGGCGCCGAGCGCCACAACACCCAGCCACACAGTCACCACGCCCATGACCGGTCCGCGCTTGCACAGCCAGACGAAGGCGAAGGCGCAGAGCGCGAGCGCCAGCGACACCAGCGCGGTTTTAGAGGTCGACAGCAAGACGAGCGTGATCGCCAGCGCGGCGAACGCGCCCCACAGCCACCAACGCTTCTTGTCGAGCACGGCCGTCGCGCTGAAGATCGCGGTCCCGAGCGCCATGAAGGCGCCCAGCGTGTTCTTCTCCAGCCACACACCGCGCCAGGAGCCCGGGAACAGGTCCTCCATGCGCCCGATGCCGGGCGTGAACACGCCTGCGAACAGACTTGCCGCCGCCAAGAGCGTGAAGGTCACCGCCAGCGTCTGCGCGAGCCGCACCCAGTCGTAACGCGCCGCGATGACGACGCCGCCGAGCGAGGTGAGCGCGATCGCCACCGCGCGCCGCGTGGTCGCCTCCGGATCGGAGGACCACATCACCGACAGGGCGGCATAGGCGACAATGACGAAGAGCAGCGGCGATCGCAGCAAGGCGCGCAGAGTCTCGCGCCCGCAGCTCGCCAGGATCACAAGGGTCGCGGCGTAGGCGGGGTAGTAGAGCGCGCGGATCAGCGACGCGTCACCGGCGTCGGGCTTTTCGCCGGTAAGCGGCGCGAGCCACGCCTCGGAATAGGTGAACAGCACCAGGACCGAGAGCGTGAACACCACCCAGCCGCTGAGCCAGCCCGCGCGCGCGGGCGCCGCGGTTCGGCCGGTGATGGCCCCCGGTTCAAGCCAGTGCAGCGGATGTTTGGCGCCGCCGGTGCGGATGCCGGCCGGGAGATAGCTCATGCCGCGCGGCCTCGTTGCGGCGCGGAAACGGCGCGCATGCGGTTGAGCACCAGGCCCGCGACGCGGCCGCCGGCCTGCTCCAGCGCGTCGCGCAGTTTGCCGGCGAGCGCGGCGTCGGTCTCCTCGGCGGCCAGAACGATCACGCTGTCATCGGCATAGGGCGCGAGCGTCAGCGCCGCTTCGGATCGATCGACCGAGGGTGTGTCGATGACGATCTGTTCCGCGTGACGGGCGAGCGCGCGCCAATAGTCGGGCGACGGAATCACATGGGCGCGCTGGTCATAGCTCATCGAGTCGCGGCGCAGGCGCGTGACCCACAGTCGTTTACCGAGCGCGGGCCGAGCCAGGAACATCACATGGTCCGGTGTGACGCGGCCCTGGGCGGTCCGGTTGGGCGGCTGAATGGTGAAGAAGGCCGAACCGTCGGGCGATGCGCCGGAGGCCTTACCGAGCTGACCGAACAGTTCCGGATGGGCGCCGACCGCCGCCATCTGCCCCTGGGTTTCGAGATCTGCATCCACCAGCCACACGGGTCTGCGCGCGTGGGCGGCGGCGAGACGCGCATAGGCCCGCGCCACGGTCGACGCCCCCTCGCCTTTGCGCGCGGAGACGAATTGCACGACGCGGGCGCGCCCCTCCGGCGCCGGCCCCAGCGCCGTCAACAATCCCGCCATTTCCGCCGTGAGATCGACCATCACTTCATCGTGGCGGTGGCCAACACCGGCATGTCAAGGGACCGCACGGTCGTGCGCGACAGCACGAAATCCCGACGCGTAAAGACGCGCAGCAGGCCCGCGCAAATCGCGGTGAACAGCGCGAACACGAACGCCAGCATCAGCGCCACGCGGCGCAGGCTCTTGGCCTCCACCGGCGGAGCGGCGTGTTCGATGACGCGAATGTCGTCGTTGGAGGCGTTGGCGAGGTCGCGGAGCGCGCGGTTCTCTTCCGCCTTGGTCTCGAAGTCCTTCACATTGGCCTGCAGCACGTCACGTTGCACCGACAGGTCCTGGTACTGCGACTCCAGGCCGGTCAGGCGCATCTGGCGCGTGGCGAGTTCGCCGAGCTGGCGGCCCAGTTCATCGCGGCGTTCGGTGACGGCGGAAAGCTGCGCCTCCAGGTTAATGCGCTGGGTCTCCAGGCCCTGGAACACCGGATTGGCGCCGAGGCGCTTGTCCTTTTCGCCGACGCCCTGGCTGGAGTTCGCCAGCGCCTGCAGGCTGGCGATCTTGGCGTCGATATCACGCACCGGTTCGGATTGCGGCGTATAGCGCGACAGCAGGTCCTGGCGTTCGGCGCGCAGCTTCAGGAGATCCGACGGCACCGACAGGTCGAGATCACGCTGAAGTTCGATTTCCTGCGGCGCCTGCCCCTCACGCGCCTTCAAGGCGCCGAGCTGGCCCTGCACTTCGCGTAACTGCACCTCGGCCTTCACATGCTCGTCGAAGATCGACTGGTAGGTCGCCGCCAGCGACGCCTTCTCGGTGGCGAAGTCGGCCACGCCGTTGTGCTTGAGGAAGCCTTCGTAGGCGTCGTCGGCCTTGACCAGGCGCGTCTCGAACGCGGCCTTCTCCTGTTCGAGCGCGGGCGAAGCGGCGTCGGAGAACACCTCGCGGCGGTAGGCGAAATAGCTCTTCACCAGGGTGTTCAGAATGAGTGCGGCGGCGTCGGGATCGCGATCCTTGAAATCGAGACGCACGACATTGGAGTCCGGCGTGGTGGAAACCGTCAGGCCGCGCTGCAGTTCTTTCAGCGCCGCGGCTTCCAGCTTGCGCCGGCCGTCGGCGTCGGCGCCGTTCCAGCGCGCGGCGAGCGAGGGGTCGATGCCTTTCAGGCCCAGGGTGTCGATGACGCGGCGCTTCAACGTATCGCTGCCGAGAATCTCGGCTTCCGACTGGACCACCTGATCCTTTTGCGGCGCGATGCCGCGGCCCGCATCGCCGGTCACCGGCTCATAGACGTACTGCTGGCTCAGGTTCACCAGCAGGCTCGAGTGGGCGGTATAGGTCTTGGGCAGGGTTGCAGCGACGACCACGCCCAGCAGCAGGACCGCGGCGAACACCACGAACATGAGCACCAGCTCACGGCGCAACAGGCGCGCGACGTCGGGCACGGAATAGCGCGGACGCAGACGCGCGTCGCCGCGTGCAGCGCCTTGGCCGTCTACCCAGCCCGATTGGTCGCGCATGCGAATCCCGACGCGGAAAAAACTTAGGCAGGCGCAGGGTGCAAGCCGCGTCGTTAACCACCCGTTACCCGTTACGGAACAAGGCTGCGGCCAATCGTCGGGAGTGGTGTGTGCCGATAGGATTCGACCGGAAAAGGCGGCTTCTGCTGGCCTCGGCCCTGGCCGCTCTGGCGACGCCCGCCGTCGCGGCGCCCTGGAGCGGCCGGTCGGACCGCGGATTCGAGAACATCCCCTTCGCCACCTGGAGCGAGGACGAACCGGCCTACCGCTTCTATCCGGGCGACCAGATCGACGTCGCCACTCCGACCGCGCCGGAGCTTTCACGCTCGGTGACTGTGGGGCCTGACGGGCGGGTCTCCCTGCCGCTGGTCGGATCGGTGATGGCGGCGGACCGCACCGCCGACGACCTGCGCGCGACGCTGACCCAGGCCTATACCGGCCAGCTGGTCCGCCCGATCGTCGAGGTCAGCCTGAAGCAGGCCGCGCCCATGCGCGTGCTGGTGGGCGGCGAGGTCACCACCCCAGGCTGGGTCGATATGGGCGGGGATATGGACGCCTTGCGCGCCGTCATGGCGGCCGGCGGGCCCAAGGCCACGGCGCGGCTGGGCGAGGTGGTGGTCATCCGCCGCGGCGGCGACGGCCGGCCCATGCGCCGGGTGGTCAATCTCAGAGGCGCTCTGAACGACCCGCGCCACGCGGATCTCGTGCCGCTTCGGCGCTTCGACATCGTCTATGTGCCGCGCTCGACTCTGGCCGAGGTCGGCGTCTTCCTCGGCCAGGTGAAGGACGCCCTGCCCTTCACCTTCACCTATTACGTGGGAAAACCGTTCTAAGAATCTTGCTGGGCCTCTTTCTGACGAAAGATGGCCTAGGCCGCGATGCGCGTGGACCCCTGATCCAGCCAGCGGCGTGCGGCGCGTTGCGCTTCGGCGACGTCCTCGCGCGCCATTTCCAGGCTCAGTTCGCGACGGTAGACGGTCGCTTCGGCCGAACCCTTCAGGGCCGCCAGGTTGAACAGCATGTGCGCGGACACGAGGTCCAACGGCGCGCCGCCCTGGCCGGTCGAGTACATCATGCCGAGTCGGAACAGCTCGTCCCCGCCCATCTCCGGCGTCGGCAGCGGCAGGGCCGCTTCGATAGTGTTTTCGATCGCGTCGAACATTGATCTTCTTCCCCTTGGCCGGTCCTTTTTGGACCGGTTCAACCCATCATCTTCGCCAGGAGGAAAGCGCGAGCGCGATGAAATTAAAGTTAATCCCGCGAACTGCTCAAAATCTTTTTTGTAAAGACGAAATGAATACTCAAATCGCTTTTAAACAATACGAAAGATCGCGGTAATTTCTGGTTTACCCGCGTGTAAGACTTGGTTTACGCCCGGGCCCGCTGGCCGAACAGGACGCTGCGCGCGGCGGCGGCTTCATCGGTGTTGTCCGCGAGGTTGCGGCGCATCTCCTCGCCCCTCTCCACCGCGGCTTTCACGGCGGGCCGCGCCTCCATGCGCTCGAACCAGGCCTTCATGTCGGGGTAGTTGGCGAGGTCGAGGCTCCACGACTTCCAGCCACGCGTCCACGGCCAGATCGCCATGTCGGCGATGGAATAGTCGCCGCAGACGTATTCGCGGCCCTTCAGACGCTTGTTGAGCACCCCGAACAGGCGCTCGACCTCGTTGGTGTAGCGAACCACTCCATAGGCGGTCATCCGCGAGTCCGGCGCCATGGTGGGGGCGTAGAAGCGGAAGTGGTTCGCCTGACCCGCCATCGGACCCAAGCCCGCCATCTGCCAGAACAGCCACTCGTCCACCTCGACGCGGGCGCGTTCGTCGGCGGGATAGAACTTGCCGGTCTTGCGCCCGAGGTACTGCAGGATCGCGCCGGACTCGAAGACCGAGATCGGCTTGCCGTCCGGACCTTCGGGGTCGACGATCGCGGGCATGCGGTTGTTCGGGCTGATCGCCAGGAACTCGGGTTTGAACTGGTCGCCGCGACCGATGTCGACGGGCTTCAGCGTGTAAGGGAGGCCCATCTCCTCGCAGGCGATGGTGATCTTGCGGCCGTTGGGCGTGGGCCAGAAATAGACCTCGATGGGGGCGCTCATCCGAACCTCGTTTCGCGCTCGCCGACACATCCGCAACGGCGCCTGATGCAGATGGCCGCCCGGTCGTGCGTACGCAAGGGTCTGACCGGATCGTTCAGGCTCAATTCACACGACGCGCCACAAGCTTCGCCATAGGATGCGCGCAATGGATCGCAGGCTCGCCCTTCTCCTGATCGCCGCCGCCGCGGCGGCGCCCGGCGCGGTGTCCGCGCGCGATGAGCATCGCCACCCTTCGCCGAAGCTCGCCCCGGCCGGCGCTCAGCATTGGACGCGCGGCGACCGCACCTGGTGGCGCGGACGCGCCGAGTGGCGTGACTACAAGGGGGAACGTCCCGGATTCTCGTACGCGCCGGGGTACGGCTATTACCCGGTCGACCGTGCGGTCGCGGCACATGCCTGGCGGCGCGGCGAATATCTGCCTGAAACCTACCGTCATCGCGTCGTGGCGGACTGGGCCTACTTTGGCGTTCGTTCGCCACCCAGGGGCTACGCCTGGGTCTGGTGCGGGCGCCAGATCGCTTTGGTCAGTCAGAGTTCAGGGTTGATCCTCGACGTCGAAGACAACGTCTTCTAGTCTTTGTTCCTCAAGAAAAACGCGGGCTTGTCCCGACAGTTGAGCAGGTTTTGTCTCCCTATTCTGACTGTGGCATGGTGCGCCGCGTTCAGACTGGGTTCAGGCGGCGGCCGACACCTTGCCGTCATTCCGCAGGCGCGTTTCTTGGCTTGCCACAACTGGAGAACAGACACGTGACCCTCAAACGTATTTTGCTCGCGACTTCGTTCGTCGCAGCCCTCGCGCTTCCCGCGGTCGCCTTCGCTGATCCGCCACACGACAAGGGCAAGGGTGGGGGCAGCCACCCGTCCGGCCAGCATGGCGGCGGCGGCGGCGGTGGCGGGGGCGGCCAACAGCATGGCTCCGGCGGCGGCGGCGGCGGTCAGCCCCACGGCGCGCCGGGCGGCGGCGGCGGCGTGCACATAGCCCCGGCGACCGGTGGTCATGGTTCTGGCGGCGGCGGCCCCATGCACATGGCCCCGGCGACCGGCGGTCATGGTCCCGGCGGCGGCGCCGGCCCGCACGGGGCGCATGGCGGTCCGGGCGGTCACGGCCCCCATGGCGGTCCGAGCGGCGGCGGTCACGCCAGCCTGCACGTCGCGCCGAGCGGTCACAGCGCGCGAGGCGGTCACGGCGGCGCCTGGTTGGGTTCGCACCGCGGCTGGCACTCCCGCGCGATCTGGTCGAGCAACCACTTCTGGTGGCGCGGCCGGGCCGGCTGGGGCGGCTACCACGGCATCCGCGCGTACTTCTTCTTCGCGCCCGGTTTCGGCTACTACGAGATCCCGCACGAGTATTGGGGCGAGCAATGGCAGGTCGGCGAGTACCTGCCGGAGTTCTTCTGGCGCTACCAGATCGAGGATTGGGCGTCCTACGGCTTGGCCCCGCCGCCTCCGGGCTGCGCCTACGTCTGGCTGAACGGCAACATCGCCCTGATCGACCTGGGCGACGGCTACATCGTCGACATGGACTACAACGTCTGGTGACGACCCCGCCGCAAGGCGAAACGACGAAAGGCCCCGGAGCAATCCGGGGCCTTTTTCGTTGGTGAAAGTGAAGTGAGAAGAAGAGAATCCACGGACACACACGGACACACACGGAAAGAAAAAAGAATTGGAACCACGAACCTCACGAACCACACAAACAAGCAGAAACTTCGCGCCGTAGGCGCCGCTAATTCTGAAAGCGCTTCGCGCTGAAGGAGTGCACGGATTCACCACCTGTTCGTGAGGTTCGTGAGGTTCGTGAGTTTCGTGAGGTTCGTGGTTCAAAAAAACGACGTCAGCCACACGCGCTGCATCGGTGATGAGCGATCCGTGCGTGTCTGTGTGGTCCGTGGACTCTCTTATCGTCCCTCAGAGTCCCAGCTTCGCTTTCAGGATGTCGTTGACCGCGGCGGGGTTGGCTTTGCCGGCGGTGACTTTCATCACCTGGCCGACGAACCAGCCGATCGCCTGGGGTTTGTCCTTCACGGCGGCGGCCTTGTCGGGGTTGGCGGCGATGATTTCGTCGATCGCCTTTTCGATCGCGGCGGTGTCGGTGACCTGCACGAGACCGTGCTTCTCAACGATCGAGCGCGGCGCGCCCTCGCCGGCCCACATGCGCTCGAACACTTCCTTCGCGATCTTCGAGGAGATGGCGCCCTCCTCGATCAGGGCCACCAGCTCGGAGATGGCTTCGGGTCCGAGCGGACTCTTGGCGATGTCCAGTCCGTCCTTCGAAAGGCGGCCGAGCAACTCGTTCGTCGTCCAGTTGGCGACCAGCTTGGCGTCGCGCCCCGCGGCGGCCTTTTCGAAGAAGTCCGCGCGCGACTGTTCGGCGATCAGAACGCCGGCGTCATAGGCGGTGAGACCGTACTGGCTGATGAAACGCCGGCGCTTCTCGTCCGGTAGTTCCGGCAGTCCCTTGCGGATGTCCTCGATCCACGCCTCTTCGATGACCAGCGGCAGCAGATCAGGGTCGGGGAAATAGCGGTAGTCGTGCGCCTCTTCCTTCGAGCGCATGGAGCGCGTCTCGCCCTTGGTCGGGTCGAACAGGCGCGTCTCCTGAAGGATCTTGCCGCCGTCCTCGAGGATTTCGATCTGGCGGCGCGCCTCGTACTCGATCGCTTGCTGCATGAAGCGGAACGAGTTCACGTTCTTGATCTCGCAGCGAGTGCCGAGTTCGCCGTTCGGTTTGCGCACCGAGACGTTCACGTCGGCGCGCATATTGCCCTTCTCCATGTCACCGTCGCAGGTGCCGAGGTAGATCAGGATGGTGCGCAGCTTTTTGAAATAGGCCACCGCCTCGTCCGAACAGCGTAGGTCGGGCCGCGAGACGATCTCCATCAGCGCGGTGCCCGCGCGGTTCAGGTCGACGTAGGATTCCGACGGCGACAGGTCGTGGATCAGCTTGCCCGCGTCCTGTTCCAGGTGCAGGCGCTCGATGCGCACCTCGAAGGACGAACCGTCGTCGCGTTCGACCTCGACCACGCCTTCGCCGACCACCGGCTCGTCGAACTGCGAGATCTGATAACCCTGCGGCAGGTCGGGGTAGAAATAGTTCTTCCGCGCGAAGCGGCTCTTGCGGTTGATCTGCGCCTTCAGGCCGAGGCCGGTCTTCACCGCCTGCTCGACACAGAAGCGGTTCAGCACCGGCAGCATGCCGGGCATGGCGGCGTCGACCAGCGACACCTGCTCGTTCGGGCCCGCGCCGAATCCGACGGCGGCGCCGGAGAACAGCTTCGACTTCGACGCCACCTGGGCGTGGACCTCCAGGCCGCAGATGATCTCCCAGGGACCGGTGCGGCCCTCGATCAGGAGCTTGGGATCAGGAGCGCGGTTGGTCAGCAGCATCGGGCTTCGCCGTCGGGTTCTGGGGCTTCTTGGTCAAGAAATAGGCGCCGAACAGCGCAAGCACGCCGCCCAGCGTCAGTTGGTAGGTCATCATATCCAGATAGGCTTCGCGTGATTTGACCGGACCCGTGGGATGGAAGCCGATCATCAAGCGTTGCACCGGGCCCGCGAGAAAGACGAGGGCGATGATCAGCAAAACCGCGCCGCCGATCCGCCGCGTGAGGAGTGAATTGATCTTCACCACCACACCTCGGGCCGATGCTTAAAGGCCGCGGCGTCTTCGATCGCGGCCGCCAGCGAGAAGATCGTGCCTTCGTCGAGCGGTTTGCCGATGAGCTGCAGGCCGAGCGGCAGGCCGTTGGCGTCGACCCCCGCCGGGACGCTGATGCCGGGGATGCCGGCGAGGTTGGCGGTCACCGTGAACACGTCGTTCAGGTACATGGTCACCGGATCGACGCGCTTGTCGCCGAGTGCGAAGGCCGCGGACGGCGTGGACGGCGTCAGGATCGCGTCGACCTTGTTCCAGACCTGCTCGAAATCCTCGGCGATGCGGCGGCGCACCTTCAGCGCGCGAACATAGTAGGCGTCGTAGTATCCGGCGGACAGAACGTAGGTGCCGATCAGCACGCGGCGCTTCACTTCATTTCCGAAGCCTTCGGCGCGGCTGTTTTCATAGACGCCCGACAGCGACTTGCCGTCCGCGCGCAGGCCGTAGCGCATGCCGTCGTAGCGCGCGAGGTTCGACGACGCTTCGGCGGGCGCGACGATGTAGTAGCAGGGCAGCGCATATTTGGTGTGCGGCAGGCTGATGTCGACGATCTCGCAGCCCGCGGCGCGCATCCATTCGATGCCCTTTTGCCAGAGCGCTTCGATCTCGGCGGGCATGCCGTCGAGGCGATATTCTTTCGGCACGCCGATGCGCAGGCCCTTCACCGACTTGCCGACGAACGAGGTGAAGTCCGGGTAGTCGACGTTCAGGCTGGTGGAGTCCTTCGCGTCGTAGCCGGCCATCGAGTTTAGCATGATCGCGCAATCCGCGACGGTCTTGGCGATCGGACCCGCCTGGTCGAGCGACGACGCGAACGCCACGATCCCCCAGCGCGAACAGCGGCCGTAGGTGGGCTTGATCCCGACCGTGCCGGTGAAGGCCGCGGGCTGGCGGATCGAGCCGCCGGTGTCCGACGCGGTCGCCGCCAGGCACAGCTCCGCCGCCACCGCGCTCGCCGAACCCCCCGACGATCCGCCGGGCGTCAGCTCCGCGTTCGAGCCCTTCGACTTCCACGGATTGACCACCGGGCCCCAGGCGGACGTCTCGTTGGACGAGCCCATGGCGAACTCGTCCATGTTCAGCTTGCCCAGCATCACCGCGCCGTCGCGCCACAGATTGGCGCTGACCGTCGACTCATAGGTCGGCACGAAATTGCCGAGAATCTTCGAGCCCGCCGTGGTGCGATGACCCTCCGTCGAAAACAGATCCTTGATGCCGAGCGGCGCGCCTTCGAGCGGACCACCCTCGCCCTTCGCGAGCCGCGCGTCGGACGCCTTGGCCATGTCGATGGCGTGGTTGAAGGTGGTCAGGACGAAGGCGTTGAGCCGCGGATTGGCTTTTTCGATCGCCGCGATGTGGGCGCGGGTGATCTCTTCCGACGAGAAGGCCTTGGCCTTCAGCCCGTCGAGCGCGGCTTTCAGCGTCAGGTTGGTGAGCGAACTCATTCCACCACCTTGGGCACGACGAAGAAGCCGTCGGCGGACTTGGGCGCATTGGCCAGGACCTTGGCCGGGTCGCCGCCGTCGGTGACCCTGTCTTCGCGCAGCGGCGTCGACGCCTCGACCGCGGTGGTCATGGGCTCGACCCCGGTCACGTCGACCTCGTTCAGTTGCTCGATCCAGGCCAGGATGCCGTTCAGCTCGCCGACGATGACCTCGAGCCGGTCCTGCGGCTCGGCGATGCGCGCCAGCTCGGCGACCCGGCGAACGGTGGCGATATCCACGGCCATGGCGGAGGCAGTCCTTCGGTCCTGTTGCGTTGCAGCACGGCCTAGGGGTCGTCAGCCGATTTGACAAGCGCTTCAAGGCCGCGCCAAAGCCCGGCCGTGGCTGTCCTCGACCTCCTCGACCTCCCCGCCGCCTGCCAGCCCGGCACGCCTTTCGTCGGCCTGGACCTGGGCGAGAAGACCATCGGCGTGGCCGTCTCCGACACCACCCGCCTGATCGCCAGCCCCTACGAGCTGATCCGCAAAACCAAGTTCACCGATGACGCCAAGGCCTTGTTCAAGCTCATGAAAGCGAGAAACGCATCGGGCATCGTCATCGGCCTGCCGGTGAACATGGACGGGACCGAGGGCCCCCGCTGCCAGTCCGCCCGCGCCTTCGCCCGCAACCTCCTGCGCCTGGACGAGAGCCTGAACATCGCCTTCTGGGACGAGCGTCTCTCCAGCGCCGCGGTGAACCGCATGCTGATCGCCGAAGCCGACCTCAGCCGCGCCAAACGCGCCGACGTCGTGGACCGCGCGGCGGCGGGGTACATCCTCCAGGGGGCGTTGGATCGGTTGAACGACGCGGCCTGCCACTAGCGCGCCGACACGCTCGCAACCTCTCCGAAATCGAGAATGGTCCGGTCGACGCTCACAATAGTCAGCGACCGCCGGATCGCCTGCGCCGCCATCAGGCGATCGAAGGGATCGGCGTGGTTCCAGTCGAGGTCGGACGCGAACTCTGCGTCCTCCGCTCCGATTGGAAGTTCGGTAAAGCCGTTGGAGACGATCGTGTCCGTTGCCGACCCCAAGAACTGGAGCTTCTTGAGACGTCGCTTAATGCCGATCTCCCAGATGGCGGCTGCGCTGACGAACACGAGATTGGAGGGATCGCCGATCAACGCCTTTGCACGAGCGCCCAGGTCTGGCGACTTCGCCTCCCACCAAAGGAAGACATGCGTATCGAGCAGAAGCTGCATCAGTCGCCGTTGAAGAGCTTGGCTATCTCCGGATCGAACGCGTCAAAATCTTCCGCGATATAGGTAATGCCCATCGTGCCGGCCGGAGTGCGCTGGGCGCCCAGTGGAGTCAACGGCACGAGCCGCGCCCGCGGCGCGCCGTTCTTGGCGATGATGATCTCCTCCCCGGCCGCCGCCCGGTCCACCAGAGCGGAGAGCTGGGTCTTGGCGTCGTAGAGGTTGACCACGGCAGGCATCGGGGCGCTCCTAGGCCTTGTCACCTAGAGGATTTTTGCGACTTGGTCAAGTTGGTCAATCCGCCATTTTCGCCGAGCGACCAGGATCGGCGGCTCCTCAAGCTCTGGCTTGGCGGCCTCGGCAGCGGCCCTGGCCGTTTCGCGGATATTTCGGCGATCAAAGCGGAGGGTCGGCGCCGCCTGGGAACACCGGTCGGCGAGCCGAAGTCGTAAGACGCGTCTTTCCCTCCCGCCCCAATCCCCCTATAGCCGCCCTTTAATGAGCCCTGTCGCCGACGTTTCCGAGACCATCCGCGCGCGGCTCTTTCCGTTTCCCAAAAGGCATTTCGTCAGCGCCGCGGACCTCGATCCGCCGGATGTGGTCGCCTTGCTCGACCTGGCGGACGCCTTTGTCGAGTTGAACCGGCAGACCTCGAAGAAGATGGACCTGTTGAAGGGCCGGACTCTGGTCAACCTGTTCTTCGAGAATTCGACCCGGACCCAGAGCTCGTTCGAGCTGGCCGGCAAGCGGCTGGGCGCCGACGTGGTGAACATGAGCCCGCGCCAGTCGTCCATGACCAAGGGCGAGACCCTGATCGACACCGCCGTCACCCTGAATGCGATGAAGCCGGACCTCTTGGTGGTGCGCCACTCGGCGTCCGGCGCCTCGGCGCTGCTGGCGCAGAAAGTGTCGTGCAGCGTGATCAACGCCGGCGACGGCTGGCATGAGCATCCGACCCAGGCGCTGCTCGACATGCTGTCGATCCGCCGCGCGTTCGGCGCGGCCGAGGGCCTGCGCGTGGCGATCTGCGGCGACGTGCTGCACAGCCGCGTGGCGCGCTCGAACGTGGCGTTGTTGAACCTGATGGGGGCGGAGGTGCGTCTGGTCGGGCCGCCGACCCTGATGCCCGCTGACGCGGATCGCTGGGGCACCGAGGTGTTCCACGACATGCGCGAGGGCATCGCCGGCGCCAATGTGGTGATGATGTTGCGGCTGCAACTGGAGCGGATGGACGGCGCCTTCGTGCCGTCGATGCGCGAGTACTTCCGCTTCTGGGGGCTCGATGCGGAGAAGCTGGCGCACGCCGCGCCCGGCGCGCGGGTGATGCATCCGGGGCCGATGAACCGCGGCGTCGAGATCGACTCCGACGTCGCCGACGATCTGTCGGTGAGCCTGATCCAGGATCAGGTGGAGATGGGCGTGGCCGCGCGCATGGCGGTTCTGGCGACGCTGGCGGCGCGACTGGAGAACGACCGGTGAGCGCGCGCGGCGGTCCCCCCATCGCCTTCGTCGGCGCGCGACTGGTCGATCCGGAGAGCGGCTACGATGGGCCCGGTTCGCTGGTGGTGCGCGACGGCGTCATCGCCGATGTACAGAAGCGCCCCGACCTCGAACGCGGCTCGGCCCAGATGCGCGTGGTCGACTGTTCCGGCGCGGTGCTGGCGCCGGGCCTGATCGATCTGCGGGTCAAGACCGGCGAACCCGGCAACGAACCCAAGGAGACGTTGAAGTCCGCGAGCCGCGCCGCGGCTGCCGGCGGCGTCACTTCCATCGTGGTGCAACCCGACACGCATCCGCCTGTGGACGAACCTGCGGTGGTCGACTTCATCCTGCGGCGCGCGCGCGATATCGAGCTGGTGCACGTCTATCCCGCCGGCGCCGCCACCCGCGGCTGCAAGGGCGAACAGTTGGCCGAGATCGGCCTGATGGCCGAGGCCGGAGCGGTCTATTTCACCGACGTCGACACGCCGATCGTGAACTCCAAGGTGATGCGTCGGGTGTTGAGCTACGCCGGCGGTTTCAACGCGCTCGTCGCCCACCGGCCGACCGATCCGTGGCTGAGCGACGGCGCCGCCGCGACCGAAGGCGAACTCGCCGCGCGTTTGGGCCTGCCCGCTGTAACGGCGGCGGCGGAAAAGATCATGCTCGAGCGCGACCTCGCGCTGGTCGAGCTCACCGGCGCGACCTTCCTGGTCGATCAGATTTCGACGGCCGAAAGCCTCGAATGCCTGCGCCGCGCCAAGGACAAGGGCCTGGACGTCTCCGCCAGCTGTTCGATCAACCACCTGTGCTTCAACGAGATCGACATCGGCGACTATCGCACCTTCTACCGCCTCGATCCGCCGCTGCGTCCCGAGCGCGATCGCGCGGCGCTGGTGGAAGCGCTGGCCGAAGGCCTGATCGACATCGTCGTTTCGGCGCATGCGCCGGCGCCCGCCGAAGACAAGCGCCGACCGTTCAGCGAAGCGACCCCCGGCGCGGTGGGGCTCGAAACCCTGCTGCCGGCGCTGTTGTCGCTGCACCACGACGCGGGCCTGAGCCTGGTCGACCTGTTCCGCGCCGCGACTCTTACGCCCGCCGAACTCCTGGGCCTGCGGGCGGGACGTCTCGCGCCCGGCGCGCCGGCGGACCTGGTGCTGGTCGACATTGAGGCACCGGTGATCGTCGACGCCGACAAGCTGGTGTCGAAGTCGAAGAACTCGCCCTTCGACGGCCGCCGCCTACAGGGCCAGGTGCTGATGACCGTTGTCGACGGCCGCATTGTTCACCAAGCGAGCGAATAGCCCCTAGAGCTTTGGCTCGTACGCCGCGCGCAGAGCGCGGCCCGAGATGTAGGCGCCGGTGAAGGTCTGGCGCTTGTCGGCTTCGGCCTGGTCGGCCGGCGGCGCCGTTTCGAGCAAGCGGGTGAAGGCCTCCACCACCCCATCGACCGAATCCGTGTCCCTGGAGCGGTCGTGCATGGCGCGCTTCACCACCGCCTGCGCGTCCTCGCCGAGGTGATCCCAGGCGCGATCGAGTTTGTCGGGGGCGATCTTGAGATTGGTCTCGAACCACGCCTCGCCGAGTTTCTGGAGCGCCACGCCGTAGGCGGCGTTGGAGAGGTCGCTGGATTCTTCGTCGCTGGCGTCCAGGCCGCAGGCCGCCGCCGCCGCGCGGACGTCGGCGAAGACCAGCTTCTCCTGCATGGCGTCGGGTCCGCCGGCGAGGCCCGCGTCGATCGCCGCCCGGGTCTCCTTCTTCGGCATACGATCCCAGAGGCAGCCGGTGTCGCCGGCCAGGGCGGGCGCGGCGGCAAACAGCACCCCGGCCCCCAGGACGGCCGCGCAAATCAAGCGTCGTGTCATGAAATTAAACCGTGGCAATTCTGAAAGCATCATACCAAGCCTTTGATTCATTTTGATGACCGGGGCCCTACCGCCACTTCCTCCCGATTGGCTGTGGGTCAGTCGCAAGCTACCATCGAGACAACCTCGACCTGGGAGCCCAGCATGCGTCTCGCCAGCCTCTTCGTCCTTGCCGCCCTCGCCGCCGGCGCGGCGTCCGCCGCCGACGTTCCTCCGTCCGCTCAGACCGCCGCCCCCGCCCCGCAGGCGCAGCCGGCCAAGCCCACCCGTACGCAGCTGTCCGACTCCGACCGGATCATCTGCAAGCGGAAAGAAGGGGTGGACACGCGCTTCCCCGGCAAGACCGAGTGCCATTCCAAGCGCTGGTGGGAGACCCAGGCGAACCTCTACCGCCAGGATATGGACGACAACATGACCCACCAGCACGGAGTCGACTCGCACTAGCGTTTATCCGCGCGGTCGCTAACCTTCCCGGACCATTGCGCCGGGGAGGCGTCTGTTGGACGTCGGGGCTTCTCTTCCACTGCTGATCGCCGCCGTCGGAGGCTATCTCCTCGGCTCCATCCCGTTCGGGGTGATCGCGACCCGGCTCGGCGGCGCGGGCGACATACGCCAGGTTGGCTCCGGCAACATCGGCGCGACCAACGTGCTGCGCACCGGGCGCAAGGACCTGGCGCTGATCACTCTGATCGGGGATGGCGGCAAGGGCTTGGCGGCGCTTCTGATCGCGCGCTTCGCCACGCACAGCGATCTCGTCTCGGCGGTCGCCGGCGGCGCCGCGTTCCTCGGACACCTGTTTCCGGTCTGGCTCGGCTTCAAGGGCGGCAAGGGCGTAGCGACCTTCTTCGGCGTGCTGTTGATCGCGCACTGGCCGGCGGGCGTGCTCGCGGCCCTGACCTGGATCGCCATGGCGGCGGTGTTCCGCATCTCCTCGCTCGCCGCCCTGACCGCGGCGGCGTTCGCGCCGTTTCTCGTGCTGGCGAGCGACGGCGCCTATCCGTACCTGTGGCTGGCGGCCTTCATGGCGGTGCTGATCTTCATTCGCCACCACGCCAACATCGCGCGGCTCCTGACCGGCAAGGAGCCCAAGATCGGCGCCGGCAAGACCAAGACGCCGGACAAGACCTGAGGCGTGGGCGCGCTTTCCGAACATGAGCGGTTCGAGCGCCTGCGGCTGGCGCGCACCGAGCGCGTAGGCGCGGTGGCGTTCCGCGACCTGATCCGCCTGCACGGCTCGGCCGCGAACGCGATCGAGCGCTTGCCCGATACCGCCAACGTCCGCTTCGCGAAGGCGGCCGACATCGAAACCGAAATCAAGGCAGGGGTATCTCTGGGCGCGCGCCTGCTGGTGTTCGGCGACGACGACTTCCCCGCTCTCCTCGCCGCGCTCGATCCGCCGCCGCCGGTGTTGTGGATGCTGGGCGATGTGGCGGCCTGCCGCGCCGAAGCGGTCGCCGTCGTGGGCGCGCGCACGGCCTCGGCTGCGGCGCAGCGGTTCGCGCGAGGCCTGGCCAGCGAACTCGGACAGGCCGGCTACAGCGTGGTGTCGGGCCTGGCGCGCGGCGTCGACGGCGCGGCGCACGAAGGCGCGCTTGCGACCGGCACGGTTGCGGTGTTGGGCGGCGGCATCGACGACATCTATCCGGCCGAACACGCCGACCTCTACCGCCGCATCGCCGAGCAAGGTTGTTTGGTGTCCGAAAGCCCCGTCGGCGCCCGCGCGCAGGCGCGCGACTTTCCGCGCCGCAACCGCATCATCTCCGGCCTGTCGCTGGGCGTGGTGGTGGTCGAGGCGGAGATGCGCTCGGGCTCGCTGATCACCGCACGACTCGCGGGCGAGCAGGGCCGCGACGTGTTCGCCGTGCCCGGCTCGCCGATCGATCCGCGCTGCAAGGGCTCCAACGACCTGCTGCGCCAGGGCGCGATCCTGTGCGAAGGCGTCGACGACGTGCTGCGGTCCCTGTCGCCGGCTGCGCGCGTGCTGCGCGATCCCGCCGCCGATTACGAGGCCTTGCCGCCGGACGCGGAGACCGACCGCCTGCGCGTGGAGATCAAGCGCCTGCTGTCGCCGACGCCGACGCCGCGCGACGAACTGGTGCGCGCCACCGGCGCCAGCGCCGCCGCGGTCGCGGCCGCCCTGGTCGAACTCGCGCTCACCGGCGAAGCGGAGCTGCTCGACGGCGCCATGGTGTGCCTCGCATGACGCCCGAAGCGCCGTTCGGCGCCCGCACCTCGCCTTCGAGCGCGCGCAATCGCGATCCGATCCTGGCGGTGTTGCGCATGTGCCTGCCGCTGTCGGGCCTGGTGCTCGAGATCGCATCCGGCGCCGGCGAGCACGCCGTCCATATCGCCGCGGCGCTGCCGCGCGTGATCTGGCAGCCCAGCGATCCGGATCCGGAAGCGCTGGCCAGCATCGCCGCCTGGCGCGAGACCGCGGCCCTGCCGAACCTGTTGGAGCCGCTGCAGCTCGACGCGACGGCGCCGCAGGCCTGGCCCGTCGAGCACGCCGACGCGATGGTCAACATCAACATGATCCACATCTCGCCCTGGTCGGCGACCGAGGGGCTGATGGCGGGCGCCGGACAGATCCTGCCGGCCGACGGCGTACTCTATCTCTACGGTCCCTACCTCGAGGCCGGCGTCGAGACCGCACAGTCGAACCTCGACTTCGACGAAAGCCTGAAGCGCCGCAATCCCGCCTGGGGCCTGCGGCGTCTTGAAGAAGTGCAGTTGCTCGCCTCACGCCACGGCCTCGCCTTCGAAGAGCGCGTCGCCATGCCGGCGAACAATCTCTCACTGATCTTCCGCAAGACCTGAGACGCCTGATCAACGCGTGAAGGCGCGCCAGACGAGCCAGGCGTAGGCGCCGATGGTGGGCGTGGCGGTCAGCACCATGCCGAAGGCGCGGCCGATCGGGTAAATCTGATAGCCGATCCAAAAGCTAATCCGGCCGACGACGAACAGCGCCGCCATGGCCGGGATCAGCGCCAGCCGCTCAACCGGCAAGGTCACCGCCAGCCCCGACCAGGCGATGGCCGCGAGCACCACCTGCTCCAGCGTGTTCTGATTGTAGCGCAGGTTGATCTCGAGCGCGTTTGAGGCGGGGGTTCGCGTGCCATCGATGGCGTCGCGGAAGAAACCGCGCCGCGCCGCGCCGTGGATCCCGATCAACAGCGTGAGCCCGGGCGCGAGCAGCCAGCGTCCCACGTACGCTAGCCTGGACGCCGCGTCGCCCGCGGGCAGGGGCACGGCCGCAAACAGCCGTCGCGCCTGCGACAGCACCACTATCACCACCACGATCGCGGCAAGAGACAGACCGATCCCAATCAACTGCTTGCGCCGGAACGATTCCATGCGGCGAAGCTACCACAGTCGATCGTCGGCGCGGTTCGGAGGCTAGCGGAGATTGGACGGCTGACCGGAAGCGGTAGACTGTCGATTCTTCAAAGGGCGCGACGGATGAAGTGGGTCCAGATCCTGAACATGGCGGCCGCTGGCTATGTGGTCGCGGTCGGGACGATCATCGTCATCGCCATGGTGGCCGAGCCGAGCACCTTGCGCGACTACACCGGCCAGGCGGGCGCGGTCAGCGTCGTCGGCGTCGTCCTGTTCGTCGCTTCCGCCCTCTACATCGGGGTCAGAACCATCTACCAGGCCATCCGGGCGCTCTATCTGCGGGACTAGGACGCCCGCTTTTTTCTTCCCCCCTTTAGGGGGGAACCGCCGCCGGGAGCCCCGACCCGTCTCAGCCCACGTTGACAGGTTCCGGCCTCGCCCCCACTTTCGCGCCCCGTTTTCCCGGTCCAGAGATTTCCCGCCGCATGGATGTCGTCGTCGTAGAAAGTCCGGCTAAGGCCAAGACCATCAACAAGTATCTTGGCCCGGCCTATAAGGTTCTGGCGTCCTACGGCCACGTCCGGGACCTGCCCTCCAAGGACGGGTCAGTGCGGCCCGACCAGGACTTCGCCATGGACTGGGAGGTCGATCCCAAGTCCTCCAAGCGTATCAGCGAGATCGCCGAGGCCATGAAGGGCGCGAACCGCCTAATCCTGGCCACCGACCCCGACCGCGAGGGCGAGGCGATCAGCTGGCACGTGCTGGAGATCCTCCAGAAGAAGAAGGCGATCAAGGACGCCGAAGTCCAGCGCGTCACCTTCAACGCCATCACCAAGTCCGCCGTGGCCGAGGCCATGGCCAACCCGCGCTCCATCGATATGGAGCTGGTCGACGCCTATCTGGCGCGGCGGGCTCTCGACTATCTGGTGGGCTTCAACCTGTCGCCGGTGCTGTGGCGCAAGCTGCCGGGCGCGCGTTCTGCGGGCCGCGTGCAATCGGTGGCGCTGCGTCTGGTCGTCGATCGCGAAATCGAAATCGAGGCCTTCCGCAGCCAGGAATACTGGACCGTCGAGGCCGACGTGTCGGCCAACTCGCCGGCCTTCCTCGCGCGTCTGGTGAAGCACGACGGCAAGAAGCTCGGCAAGTTCGACCTTCCCAACGAAGACGCCGCCAACGCCGCCAGGCTCGCAGTCGAAGCCGGCGCCTTCACCGTCGCCGCCGTCGAGAAGAAGCCCGGCCGCAAGTCGCCGTCGCCGCCGTTCATGACCTCGACCCTGCAGCAGGAGGCGGCGCGCAAGCTCGGCTTCTCCGCGACGCGCACCATGCAGACCGCGCAACGCCTGTACGAAGGCGTCGACATCGGCGGCGAGACGGTGGGCCTGATCACCTACATGCGGACCGACGGCCTGCAGGCCGCGCCGGAAGCCATCGACGAGGCGCGCCGCGTGATCGGCCAGCGTTACGGCGCCGCCTACGTTCCGGACTCCGCGCGCCTCTACAAGACGAAGGCGAAGAACGCCCAGGAAGCGCACGAATGCATTCGCCCGACCAGCCTCGCGCGACATCCGGACTCCCTGCGCCTCGAGGGCGACCAGCAGCGGCTCTATGAGCTGATCTGGAAGCGGATGATGGCGTCGCAGATGGAGTCGGCGCGGGTCGAAAAGACCACCGTCGAGATCGAAAGCGCCGACGGCAAGACCGGCCTGCGCGCGTCCGGTCAGGTCGTCCTGTTCGACGGCTACCTCGCGGTCTACGAGGAAGGCCGCGACGATACCGGCCGCGATTCCGGGAGCGAGGACGAAGACGGCGGCCGCCTGCCGGCGATCAACGAGGGCGCGAAGGCTGTAGTCGCCGCCGCGCGCGCGGACCAGCACTTCACCGAACCGCCGCCGCGCTATTCGGAAGCGACGCTGGTGAAGAAGCTTGAGGAGCTCGGCATCGGCCGTCCCTCGACCTACGCCTCGATCCTGGGCGTGCTGCGCGACCGCGCCTACGTCCGTATGGACAAGAACCGTTTTATCCCGGAGGACAAGGGCCGCCTGGTCACCGCCTTCCTCGAACAGTTCTTCGCCAAATACGTCGGCTACGATTTCACCGCGGATCTGGAAGAGCGTCTCGACCAGGTATCGGCGGGCGATCTCGACTGGAAGGTCTTGCTGCGCGACTTCTGGCAGGACTTCCACGCCGCCATCGCCGGCGCCGGCGAACTGCGCATCACCCAGGTGCTGGATGCGCTGACCGAAGCGCTGGCGCCGCATCTGTTTCCCGACAAGGGCGACGGCCATGACCCGCGCACCTGTCCGTCGTGCTCGGCGGGGCGTCTCAGCCTGAAGACCTCGAAGTTCGGCGCCTTCATCGGCTGCTCGAACTATCCCGAGTGCCGCTACACCCGCCCGGTCGCGGCGCCCGGCGCCGATGGCGAGAACGCGGAGGGCGGCGATCGCGAACTCGGAACCGATCCCGCAACCGGCGAAGCCGTCAGCCTGAAGATCGGCCGCTTCGGGCCCTATGTGCAGTTGGGCGCCGGTGAAAAGCCGAAGCGTTCGTCCCTGCCCAAGGGATGGCAGCCCGCCGAAATGGATCTGCCGCGCGCGCTCAAGCTGCTGGCGCTGCCGCGTGAGGTTGGGCTGCACCCGGAGGACGGCAAGCCGATCACCGCGGGTCTCGGCCGCTACGGACCGTTCATCCTGCACGCTGGCACCTACGCGAACGTCTCGGACATCGACGAGGTGTTCGACATCGGCCTCAACCGCGCCGTGACCCTGCTCGCGGAAAAACGCGCCGGCGGCGGACGCCGCCGCAACGAAGCGACCGTGTTGGCGGAGGTCGGCGACCACCCCGAAACCGGCCAGCCGGTGCGCATCCTGTCGGGCAAGTACGGTCCCTACGTGAAATCCGGCGACGTGAACGCCACCCTGCCCCGCGGCGCCGATCCCAAGACGGTGACCATGGAGCAGGCCGTCGCGCTGATCGCCGAACGCGCGGCGAAAGGCGGCGGCAAGAGCAAGGGCCGCAAGACCGCGACGCCCAAGAAGACCGCTGCGAAGAAGACTGCAGCGAAGAAAGCGCCGGCTAAGAAAGCCGCAGTCAAGAAATCGGGCGCGAAGAAATCGAGTGCGAAAAAAACCACCGCAAAGAAGAGAGCCGCCGGCTAGTCCCTCGGTGGTTTCGGCCGAACGCTGAGTTCGTCGTATCCCGTCTGCGAATCCAACGGCCGCGTGAACGCGACATCCGTCAGTTCGCCGATCACCAACTCCGCGGTCGTGTTCACGATGCACCCGGAGACCAGGTGCCCTCCGATGCAGACGCCGTCGCGGCGGCTGAGGGCGATGTGGAGATGAGCGCCGTCCGGCGAAAGCGTGCCGGTCAAGGACACGATCTCCATCGGTTCGTCGAACGTCTTGAACACGTCGGTTGCACCCAGGACGCCCGGCATTCTCAACTGGGCGCGGGAGAGACTGCCTACACAGGCGACGATGCAGCCTGCGCCTATCGCGAACTCGCGAGTCAGGCGTTCCAAGGCATCATTCAGATCGGTCCCCGGGGTCAGCCGCACGGCATGGGTGCGCATGATGGAACCCTAACCGATCCCCAGCCGCGCCTTCGTCCTGGCGACGATCTCCTGGTAACGCGGGTGGTCGCGGACCGGGTCCCAGTCGTTGTCGGCTTCGAGTCCCAGAAACGACTCCTTGCCCGCGGTCGCCATGACCCCGTCGAAGAGATCCAGAGCGCGCTCGATTTCTCCACCGCGAACCATAGCGCAGGCAATATTGTAGCGCGCCTGTCGATTGTCCGGGTCGATGAGCAGCGCATGATCGGCCCATTCCATCGCCCTCGCCTTGTCGCCGCGCCGGAACAGGCACGAAACGCCGAACGCGAGCGCGCCGACTTCGTCGGGCCGAGCCTTGAGCAATCGCTCGAGGCGTTCGAGCGTGATCTCCGACATCGCGTCGCCGTCCTTGGAGCGTTCCAAGACGTCGTAGATCT
Organism: Caulobacteraceae bacterium; assembly: GCA_035551675.1. Classification (GTDB taxonomy): domain Bacteria; phylum Pseudomonadota; class Alphaproteobacteria; order Caulobacterales; family Caulobacteraceae; genus JAFECT01. The sequence goes on from DASZMV010000090.1 coordinate 36,043, forward strand.
GCACCAGCATCCCCGGCGCCCAATAGCCCTGCGGATCGAGCTCCGTCGCGGTTTCTAACCACGCCGCCGCCTCGGCGAATCGGCGGGTCTGGAACGCCCACCGGGCGGCGCCGACGGTCACCTCGAAGGACTTAGGGTCGAGTTCCAGCGCTCGCCGGTGCTCGACTTCCGCCTCATCATATTTCCCCTGACCCGTCAGAATCCGCCCCCTCGCCGCGTGGGCATCGGCGAGCATGGGATCGAGGCTCAGCGCGCGCTCCGCGGCCTCCCAGGCCTCTTCCATCGTCGCGCCTTGCAGGAAGCGAACGTCGGAAAGCGAAATCGCAAGCAACGCCCAGGCCTGCGCATAGTGCGGGTCGATCTCGATGGCGCGCCGGCAAAGGCGCACGGTCATCTCCTTGTCGCGGACCGACGCCATGTTCACCCAGGCCTTACGCGCCATCAGATAGTATTTGTAGGCCTCCGGGTCGGTGGTCGACCGCTGGGCGATCGCCTGGCTCTCCGCGGGCAGCAGCTTTAGCTTCAGCGCGGCCACGATCGCGCGTGAGATTTCGTCCTGGACGGCGAAGATGTCGTTGAGGTCCCGGTCGAACCGCTGGGCCCAGACGTGTTCGTCGCTCGCGGCGTCGATCAGCTGAGCGGTAATGCGCACCCGATCGCCCGCGCGGCGCACGCTGCCCTCCAGCACGTGCGTCACGCCGAGTTCGCGGCCAACCTGAGCGACCTTTACGCTCTTGCCCTTGAAGGTGAAGGCGGAGTTCCGCGACGCAACCGACAGCGCCGAGACCTGGCTCAGGTCGGTGATGATGTCCTCGCTGATCCCGTCGCTGAAATATTCCTGCTCAGGATCGCCGCTCATGTTCACGAACGGCAGCACGCAGACCGCGGTCTTGGCCGACGTCCGTTTGCGTCCAGCCGTTTGACGATCGGGCGCGGCTGCGTCGCCGAGCTGGATCTTGAGCGTGCGCACCAGCTGGAGAAACGGATCGCTGGCGCTCGACTCGCCCCACCCGTCGAAATCCACCGTATGGATCGCCCGCACATCGATGGGAAGCTGGGCGTCGCCGAAGCGGATCGGCACCAGAATGCCGCGGTCGGCGGCGTCGCGCGCCTCGCCCCGCACCCAGCGCGAGGCGACCGAGTCGACGGTCCAGACCACCACGACGGCCTTGGCGTGGGCGAGCGCGTCGGAGATCAGGTTGTCGAATTCCTGGCCGGGCGCGATCTCCGGGTCCCACCAGACCGACCAGCCCTCATGCTCGATCGCCGCCACGATCGGGCGAACCCGATCGCGGTCCTTTCGCGAATAGGACACGAAGATGTCGGCCATCGTCTTCCCCAGGCGTGGCCCAGCCATAGGCGCCCGCGGCGGACGGGGCAAGGAAAGAGGCCGCCTGGACCGTCGCCCGCTTTGGTAACCGTCACAGTAAAGTTACTGGCCCGACAGACGAATCTCGTTTTCGCCCTGCCGAAGCCGGGCTTTTCTTCCGCCGGGGTTTCTGGTGGGGAGTTCAGTCATGGTCGTCCGTCCCTTGCGGGCCGTCCTGATGGGCGCGCTGTTCTGCGTCGCAGGCTTCGGGGTCTCCGGCGCGGTGGAAGCGTCTTACGACGACCAGGTCGGCCTGCCCCACAATGTGGTCGAAGACGCCGAGGCCTGGCAGGCTTTCGTGACTCACGCGGGCGCGGTGAACGCCGCCTTCGCCAGCGGCCAACAGGTGCGCGCCGCGCTGAAGACCGGCGCGGGCTATGAGCCCGGCCAACTCGAACAGGGCGAGATCGCCTATGCCGCCCTGGTCGCCCTGCAGCAGGCTGACTTCGTCGCGGGCCTTCGCCGCATCGCCGACGACCCGGCGCAGAACCAAGCCCTGGCGCAGCGCCTGATGGGCGATCCGTCCTCGGTCTACAGCCTGCCGGGCGCGGAAGAGGCCGCAGGCCTCGCCACCGCGCGCATTCAGGAACAAGCCCGTCACCTCGCCCAGGTCGGCGCCGAGGTGAAACAGTCGGCCTACGACGTGCAGCACAGTTCCTGGTCGCAGGTGCGCGACAGCGATCGCCGCGCGCGGCTGGCGCTGGTGAAGAAGATCTCGGCGACGCGCTTCGTCGCCAAACCGCAGGACGGCGAAACCCTGCGCAAGGTCATGGCTGACCTGTCCCAGGCGCCCGATCCCGACTTCACGCGGCGCGAAGGCTCGCCGGTGGTCACCCGCGCCCTGGTGCTCGCCGCGCTCGCGGTGCTGCGCCGCACCGACGATCCGCGCGTCGTGCGCACGGTGCTCTACGAGCCCGACACCCAACGCTGCTTCAACTGGGCGAAGCTGGCCCTCTACGAGTGCCTGGCGGTTGCGGGCCCGCGCTACGAAGACATCTTCTGCCTCGCCGAGCACGGTCTGAAGGAGACCGCCACCTGCGTCAGCGCCTCGACCCACGCGAGCTGGAAAAGCGCGTCGTGGGAAGCCAGCCGCACGGCCGCCCTGACGCCCCCGGCTCCGGTCGCAGCGACCATCGTTAGAGCCCACGGTCGCCGCCTGGTCCGCCACTCGACCGCCCATTCGTCCCATCGCCGGCGCCGCGGCCAGGCCCACCGCTTGCCCTGAGGGCGAACCTGTCGCAAAGGCTGAACAGCCTTGGGGCGCGCCCGACCATGTCCGACGTCTTCATTTCCTACGCCCGCGACGATCAGGCGACCGCTGAGCGGTTCGCCCGCGCGCTCGAGGCTGGGGGATTTACGGTCTGGTGGGACGCGGCCCTCCGAAGCGGCGAAACCTATGACGAGGTGATCGAGACGTCGCTTCGCAACGCGCTGGCCGTGATCGTGCTCTGGTCGCCGCATTCTGTCGCGTCGCGCTGGGTGCGGGCCGAGGCAACCCTCGCCGACCGCGCCAAGACGCTGATCCCTGCGATGATCGCGCCTTGCGACCTGCCGATCGTGTTCGAGTTGACCCACACCGCGAAACTCACCGGCTGGTCGGGCGATGTGCGCCATCCGGCGTGGACGGCTTTAGTCGCCGACGTGCGGCGGCTGGTGGATCAGGGTCGCGAACGCACCGCCGACGTCACTCAGCCCGCAGCACCCTCCGCAGCGCCCGAAGCGAAAACTGATCGTCCACTGGTCATGGTGCTTCCGTTCGTGAACATGAGCGGCGATCCGGAGCAGGAGTATTTCAGCGACGGCGTCAGCGAAGACATCATCACCGACCTCAGCAAGGTCGCGGCCCTGTCCGTCGTTTCGCGCAGCACCGCCTTCTCCTTCAAAGGCCGCACCGTCGCGGTCGCCGAGCTGAAACGCACGCTCGGCGTCACCCACATTCTCGAAGGCAGTGTGCGCAGGTCTGGCGCACGGGTGCGCATCACCGCCCAGTTGCTCGACGCCGCCCATGACGCCCAGATCTGGGCGGAGCGGTTCGACCGCACGCTCGACGACATCTTCGAAATCCAGGACGAACTGGCCGCCGCCATCGTACGCGCGCTGAAGGTCCAGCTGGCGCCCGCGGAAAAGTCCGCCATAGAGCGCCGCGGCACCCAGAACATCGAGGCGTATGAGCTGTTCCTGTTGGCCCGCGAATTCGAGCGCACCGGCAGCGAGCGCATGAAACCGCTGACCGTTCGCCTCTGCCGCCGCGCGGTCGAACTCGACCCCGCCTTCGCGCATCCCTGGGCGTTGCTGGCGCTGGCCGAAAGCGAAATGGCGCAGCGCGGGGTGGCCGGATCGTCGGCCGCCGTCGCGGTGGAAGCGGGGCGGCGCGCGATCGAACTGGCCCCCGACCTTGCGGAGGCTCAGGCAGCCTTGGGCGAGGCGCTAGGCCGCGGCGCCACGCTCGCGCTGTCGCAAGGCCAGCCCTATATCGAGCGAGCGCTCGAACTCGATCCGAACTGTTATGAAGCTTTACTCTATTTTGGTTACATCCACATTTTCAACAGCGATTTCGAAGCAGCCGCTCGTTGTTTCGAAGGGGCCTGCGCAGTCGATCCGCGCGCCTTTCGGCCCGCCGGCATGGTGCTCCAGTGTTACAAGGCGCTGGGCGATGCAGCGCGATCCCAAGCCGCCGCGCGACGCTCGCTCGCACTTTGCGAACGTCTACTGGGGACAGAGCCCGATCATGCCGGCGCGCTCGGCTTCATTGTCAATGCGCTGACCGTGTTGGGCGAACCGGATCGCGCTCGCGAATGGGCAAAGCGCGCGGTGCTGTTCGACCCCGACAACAATCGCCTGATCTACAACGTCGCCTGTGGCATGGCGCAGTTGAACGACGTGGACGCCGCCTGCGACCTGCTGGAGCGCATCGTCGAGCGGGTCAGTCCGGGCTGGATTTCCTGGATGACCATGGACAACAGCCTCGACGCAATCCGCGAAGCGCCGCGGTTCAAAGCGTTCCTCGCAGAGGCTTTGAAGCGCGTCGATGCAAACGCGGAGACGTCGTGACCAAGGGCTGCGTCCTTGCTGCAACGATGCTGAAGGCCGCACCCGATCATCACGACCGGTCCCAGGTCGCACTCCGGCCGGTAACTGCAGAATAGCCCCACGTCATCAAGGAGATAAGAAGAACCAACTCGAAATGACGATCGCTCTTCACCATACAACTTAGGGTCCGCCGACGGCCATGAAAGTAAAATGCCGGTTTCTAATGTTGACCCGCTACCCAAACTGGAGGCTTTGATCCCCACGTTAATATTCGAGTAACCCTCGCGGTCCGCCTCAGGCTCAGCGATCGTTTGAGGGACTTGGACGCGTTGGGGGGATTTATGCGTAAGTGGGCGTTCTTAGCCGCGGTGCTGGCGGCTGCCCTGACGGTCAGTGCTCAGAGCGCCGGCGCTCAACAACTGGTTTACACGCCGATCAATCCGGCCTTCGGCGGCAACCCCGGCAACACTGCCCAACTGGAAGCCGACGCGGCGGCGCAAAATCCGTTCAAGCCGGTCAACAAAAACCAGAACCTGACGCAGTCGCAGCTGTTTGCGCAGCAACTGCAGTCGGAACTGCTGTCGAGTCTCGCCAACCAGGTGGCGGAAGCCATCTTCGGTCCCAACGCGCAACCGAACGGCACCTTCTCCTTCGGCGGCGAGACCGTGAGCTTCGTGCGCACTCTGGGCGAGGTGACCATCACGATCACCGACCCGGCGGGCCAAGTCACCATCATCACCTTGCCGACCGCGCCGACCGGCACGCCATGACCTCATTCAAACGACTCGTCGCCCTGGTTGCGACCGGGGCGCTCACGGCGTGCGCCTATACACCGCCGCCAGCGGCGCTGAATCGCCAGCCGATCTACCCGATCCGCACGTCCAGTCAGAAGATGCTGAACGCCCTGCCGCCGGCCGATCACCTGGTCGCGGTCGCGGTCTATGGCTTTCAGGATCAGACAGGCCAGTTCAAACCCTCCAACCAGGGCCAGACCTTGTCACGCGCGGTCAGCCAGGGCGGGGCGTCCATGCTGATGAAGTCGCTCCAGGACGCCGGCAACCGCGGCTGGTTCACCGTCATCGAACGCGAACAGCTGCGCGACCTGCTGAACGAGCGTCAGATCATTCGCGACATGCGTTCGCAGTACCTGGGCGAGAAGACGGTCAGTCCGCAGGCCCTTCCCTCGGTGCTGTTCGCCGGCGTTCTGCTCGAAGGCGGCGTGGTCGGGTACGACACCAACACCCTGACCGGCGGCCTCGGCGCGACGCTGCTCGGCATCGGCGCGACCGCCAAATATCAGCAGGACACGGTGACCGTGTATCTGCGCGTTGTTTCGGTGAAGACCGGCGAAGTGCTGGACACGGTTACGGCGTCAAAGACGATCACCTCCTACGCGGTGGACACCAACGTGTTCCGCTACGTGTCGTCCGATCAGCTGCTCGAGAGCGAGAACGGCTTCACCACCAACGAGCCCGGCATGGTCGCCATGCAACAGGCCATCGACAAGGCGGTTTACGGCCTGGTCATGGACGGCGTGGACCTGAAGTTGTGGAACTTCGCCGACCCGCAGGCGGGCCAAGGTCAACTCGAGCGCTATCACCGCGAACGCGACGGCATGCTGTCGCCGCAACAGGTGGCGCGCCTGCAACGGCGCGCCAAGTTCACCAAGACGGCGAGGGTTCAAGACGATCCCGACGCCAAGCCCGCGGCGCCGCCCGCGGGCCGCTGATGCACACCAATCCAACCTTAAAGGAGACCACGATGAAGCATCTGATCCTCGGCGCCGTTTCTACCGCGGCTCTCCTGCTGGCCGGTTCGGGCTTTGCGCAGAACGTGACCACCATCAACCAGCAGGGCAGCAACAACTCGGCCAGCGCCGACCAGTCGAACGGTTCGAACGAGCTGACCCAGATCAACCAGATCTCGTCGAGCAACATCGCGACGGTCACCCAAGGCGGCGTCAACGACGAGGCGTTCATCGATCAGGACACCGACGGGGCCTACACCGCCAGCACGGCGACGGTAACCCAGATCGGCCAGAACGGAACCTTCCAGGTCGCTCAGCACGGCTATAACGCCGCGGTCGCGACGCAAGGGGCCAACAGCGTCGGCGAAACCGGCTACATCAGCCAGACCGGCTACAACCCTGGCGTCGGCGCGCTGCTTCAGCAGAACGGCTTTGGCAACAGCGGCTGGATCATCCAGACCGGCAACTTCAACATTTCGACCGTGACTCAGAACGGCAGCGGCGGCTACGCCGGTCCGCTCGTCGAGACCGCGATCGACGGCACGCTGAACGCGGACAACTTCGGCTTCCGCCAAGGCGGCGGGTCGCAGCAGATCGGCAGCTACAACACCAGCATCATCGACCAGGAAGGCTCCGCCGGCATGGCGGTGACGGAAGCCACCGGCGTCGGCAACTACCAGAACATTCTGCAGGGCGCGGCGTCGAACCAGGCGACCGCCTTCCACATCGCCGTCGGCGATTACAACACCGGGGAAATCACCCAGGCGCAGGGTCCCTCGTTCAGCGGCAACACGGTCTTCGGCTCCAGCAACATCATCACCGTCTTCCAGAACGGGGCCTCTACCTCGCTGATCGGCCAGGGCACGCACGTCGACGCCGTGGGCATCGGAGTCGACGAAGGCACGCCGGTGAGCTACGCCTCGGCCACGGTCACCCAGACCGGCGACGGCCACGCCTCCACCATCGAGCAGTTCTCCAGCGCGACCGCCACGGTCGTTCAAATCTCCTTCCCGGAAACGGCGGGAGACACCTCGAAGATCACCCAGGGCGCGGGCGCCGTCTGGTCCCAAGCCACGGTCAACCCGTACGGATCGGCCGGCTTCTCCTACATCGATCAGGAAGGCGTCGCGGACGTCGCATCACTGACCCAGGAGCAAGGCAGCGGCAACGAAGGCTCCAGCATCGTGCAGACGGGCCAGAGCGATACCGCGTCGGTCGATCAGAGCGGCAACCAGGAAGCCTCCAACGTGGCCCAGACGGGCTACAGCAACAGCGTGACCGTCAATCAGTCCGGCTACAACAACGGTTCCGACATCATCCAGACCGGCGACTGGAACACCGCGACCGTGATGCAAAAGGGCGCCGGCGCTTCGTCGACCATTACCCAAGCGGGTTCGGGCAACTCCGCCATCGTCAAGCAGTGACAGTTCAGGTTTCGGCCGGCGCCGCTCGCGCCGGCCGCCCTCTCTCCTCGAAGCCGATGCCGAGACCTGGCGACGGCGACCGGGCAACCAACGAACGACGCTTTACACTCAGGGAGACCAAGATGAAGCATCTGATTCTCGGCGCCGTATCGACCGCAGCCTTGCTGCTGGCCGGTTCGGCGTTCGCCCAGAACGTGACGATCATCAACCAGCAGGGCAGCAACAACTCCGCCAGCGCCGACCAGTCGGCCGGCGCCAACGAATTGACGCAGATCAACCAGATCTCGTCGAGCAACATCGCGACGGTCACCCAAGGCGGCTTCAACGACGAGACCTTCGTCGACCAGGACACCGACGGGACCTACACCGCCAGCAGCGCCACGGTCACCCAGATCGGTCAGAACGGCACGTTCCAGATCGCCCAGCACGGCTTCAACAGCGCCGTCGCGACCCAGGGCGCCAGCAGCATCGGCGAGACCGGCTACATCACCCAGACCGGTTACAATCCGGGCACAGGCGCGTTCCTCGAACAGAACGGCTTCGGCAACAACGGCTGGATCATGCAGACCGGCAACTTCAACGTCTCGATCGTCACCCAGATCGGAAGCGGCGGCGCCTATACCAGCCCGGTCGCCGAGGATGTGATCCCCGGTACGCTGAACGCCGGCGACTTCGGCGTTCGCCAGGGCGGCGGATCGCAGCAGGTCGGCAACTACAACACCAGTGTCATCAACCAGGAAGGCGACAACAGCGTCGCGGTCAACGAGGCCACCGGCAACGGCAACTTCCAGTGGATCACCCAGAACGGACTGGCGAACCAGGCCACCGGATTCTTCCTCACGATCGGCAGCAACAACTCCGACAGCCTGACCCAGGTCTCCGGCGCGGCCTACAGCGGCGCCGCCCAAAAGAGCGAGGGCGGCAACATCACCGTCTATCAGGACGGCGCCTCCACCGCGCTGATCGGCCAGGGCACTCACGTCGACAGCATCGGCATCCCCTTCAATGACGGACCTGACACGCAAGGGGCGTCCGCCTACGTCAGCCAGACCGGCGACGGCCACTTCGCCAACATCATCCAGTTCGGCGACTACACCACCGCCGACATTACCCAGGTTTCCGGCGGCGCAAACGTAGGTGACGAGGCCGATATCAACCAGGGCGGCCAGGGTGACCTGGGCACCATCTCGCAGGGAGGTTCAGGCGACTTCTCCCACATCCTGCAAAGCGGCGTGAGTGATACGGCCTATTCCACTCAGGCCGCGGGCACCGACACCGAAGGCTCCGACATCCAGCAGAGCGGCGCCTTCGACACCGCCAGCGTCAACCAGGCGGGCCAGCAAGAGACGTCGCAGGTGTTTCAACAGGGCGACAGCAACAACGCCCAGGTCGACCAAGCGGGCTTCGGCAACACCTCCGTGATCAGCCAGGGCGGTTCGTCGAACTATGCCTACGTCTCGCAGCACGGCGCGAACGCGTCGTCGACCGTGACCCAGAACGGCAGCGGCAACTCCGCTTTCGTTCACCAGTAAGCCTGTGCTATCCCGGCCGCCGCGATCTCGCGGCGGCCGGGTCCTTTATCGCCGAGGAACCGATCATGCGCGCCCTTCCGCCTCTCCTCGTTCTGACGCTGTCGCTGGCTTTCGCCGGGGCGTGCGCGGCGCAATCCTCCGCGGTGACCATCGAGCAGATCGGCAGCGGCAACAGCGCCACCGTCGACCAGTCGCGCGGCGCCGGCGACGTTTCGCTTAACCAGACCGGCGACGACAACATCGCGAGCGTCCGCGAAACCGGCGCTGGCTACGGCACGGCCGCGCTCACCCAGACCGGCTCGTCCAACCTGCTCTCGCTTCTGCAGGAAAACGGCCTCAACACGGCGGTCGTCGATCAGGAAGGCGTCGGGGACCAGGCCATTCTGAAGCAGCGCACCAACGGCGTCGGCTCGAACTACGCCGCCCTCACCCAGGTCGGGAACGGCGACATGGCGAGCCTGACCCAGAACGGCCAGGGCAACAGCTCGACCCAGGTGCAGATCGGCGCCAACGACACCCAGAGCGTCAGCCAGACCGGCGACTTCAACCAGGTCAGCTATACCCAGATCGGCAACAACCTCCCCGACCTGAAGGTCGTCCAGAGCGGCGGGATGAAAATCACCATCGTGCAGACCGGGCATTGAGCATGCGTGCGCTGCGCTTAGGCCTGGCGCTGATCCTCACGACCGCGGGGCCCGTGCTCGCGGCGCCGCCTCCGGCCGATCCCGCGACATCGGTGAAGGCGGACCAAGTCCCCGTCCCAGCCTCTACCGCCGCCACGGACGCGGACCAGATTGCGCCGCCGCGCAGCAACCTCACCGGCGAACAGCAACTCTCCCGGACCCTCGCTCCTGCCGACGCGCCCTCCGGCGGCACCGCGCCGGGCCAGAGCCGGGACGCCACGGTCGCCCGTATCGGCGGCCATGATCGCTGCGACGCGGCTTTACCTGACACAGACAAGCGCCCCGAGTGCGCACGCATCCTGGACCAGCACGCCGACGCCTTTATCCAGGACCAGCCGGTCGCTCCGGCCCCGGTCGACGCGACCAACACCGACTCCTCGGGCCTGGTAAACACCATCGTCAACGGCGGCACCGGCACGGTGGTGGCCATTCCCCCGCCGAAATCGTCCACGGATCCGCACCCGTAATCACGGCGACGCTTCGCTCGGTTCGACTCCGCGCTATGCTGCGAATCCGATGAGCAAACCCCCAAAGCCGCCCGGCAAGAGCTGGTCGAAACATCCCAACACCAAGCCCGGCAAGCGCGCCGCACAGGCGAAGGTCGCGCCGCGTCTGGAGGGCCTGCCGACCAAGGCCGCTCTGGTGCGCTTCCTCGCGGAGGCTGGCGAGGCGGAGAAGGCCGACATCGCGCGCGCCTTCGGCCTCAAAGGCGCCGAACGCCGGGCGTTGCGCGAGATGCTGCGTGAGCTGGAGGCCGAGGGTGCGCTCGGCCGTCGCGGCCGCAAGGGCTTCGCGCCGCGCGGGTCGCTGCCGCCGGTGGGCGTGGCCGACGTGGTCGAGCGCGACGCCGACGGCGAGCTTTATGTCCGGCTGAGCAAGGGCGAGGATGATGCGCCGCTGGCGCGGCTCGCGCCCGACCGCAACGAACGCGCGGGCGGCGCGCCGGGTCTGGGCGATCGGCTGCTGGTGCGCTTCGAACAGGGGCCCGAGGGCTACGAGGCGCGGATGATCAAGCGCCTGGGCCAAAGCGCGCACCGCGTGCTCGGCGTCGTGCGCAAGTCCGCGCGCGAGGTGCGGGTCGAGCCGGTGGATCGCAAGTCGAAGGAGTCGCTGCTGATCGCCGGCGCCGGCGGACGCGACCTGAAGGACGGCGACCTCGTGCTGGCCCAGGTCGGAACCGCCGAGCGGCGCTTCGGCCCGAAGTCGGGGCGCGTTCTGGAGGTTGTCGGCCGCGAGGACGAACCGCGCGCGGCCTCGCTGATCGCCATTCACGCGCACGGCCTGCCGGTCGGTTTCTCCGACGACGCGGAACGCGAGGCCGAACGCGCCGATGCGCCGACGCTGAAGGGCCGCACCGACCTGCGCGACCTGCCGCTGATCACCATCGATCCGCCGGACGCGCGCGACCACGACGACGCGGTCTACGCTGTGCGCGACGACGATCCGAAGAATAAGGACGGCTGGATCGTCTGGGTCGCCATCGCCGACGTCGCCGCCTACGTGCGCGCGGGCTCGGCGCTCGATCGCGAGGCGTGGGAGAAGGGCAACTCGACCTATTTCCCCGACCGGGTCGAACCCATGCTGCCCCATCGCCTGTCGAGCGGGCTGTGCAGTCTGGTCGAGGGCGAGAACCGCGCCTGTATGGCGGTGCGCATGGCCTTCGATAAGTCGGGCCGCAAGATCGCGCATCGGTTCGTGCGCGGCCTGATGCGCTCGGCCGCCAAGCTGTCCTACGAACAGGCGCAGCGCGCCATCGACGAGCGGCCAGACGAGAAGACCGAACCTCTGCTGGGGCCGATCCTGCGTCCGCTATGGGAAGCCTACGCCTGTCTGAAACGGGGCCGCGACGCGCGCTCTCCGCTGAACATCGAAAGCGCCGAACGCCGGGTGGTCATCGGCGCCGACGGCCAGGTCGCCTCGATCACGGCGCGCGAGAGCCTCGAAGCGCACCGGCTGATCGAAGAGATGATGATCCAGGCCAACGTCTCGGCCGCCGAGATGCTGGAGCAGAAGCGAACGCCCTTGATCTATCGCATCCACGACCAGCCGAGCGCGGAGAAGGTGCAGGCGCTCACCGACTTCCTCGGCACGCTCGACATTCCCTGGACCAAGGGTGCGGTACTGACCACCCGGCGGTTCAACGAACTGCTGGCGCAGACGCGCGGCGGACCGAACGCGGAGATCGTCAACGAGGTGGTGCTGCGCACCCAAATGCAGGCGCAGTACAATCCCGATAACATCGGCCACTTCGGCCTGAACCTGCACAAGTACGCCCACTTCACCTCGCCGATCCGCCGTTACGCCGACCTGATCGTGCATCGCGGCCTGATCCGCGCGCTCGGTCTCGGCGACGACGGGCTGACCGATCAGGATATCTCCAAGCTCGCCGACACCGCCGAACACGTGACCCACTCCGAACGCCGCTCCATGGCGGCGGAGCGCGACGCCACCGACCGCTACATCGCCGCCTTCCTCCAGGACCGCGTCGGCGCGACCTTCACCGGACGCATTACCGGCGTCACCCGTTTTGGGCTGTTCGTGCGGTTGAGCGAGACCGGCGCGGACGGGCTCGTCCCGGTATCACGCCTTGGCGGTGAATATTTCCAGCACGACGATCGCACCCACGCGCTGGTCGGCGAGCGCACCGGCGCGCGCTGGACGCTCGGGCGCGAGGTCGAGGTGCGCCTCACCGAAGCGACGCCGGTCACCGGCGGCCTGCTGTTCGAAATGCTGAGCGACCCCGCGCCGGCCGATCCCCGTGCGCCCCGCCCGCGCTTGGGCGTCCGCAAACGCGGCGGCCCGCCGCCGGGGGTGCGAAGGGGGAAGCGGCGGTGAGTGCATACGCCGCCCCCGGTCGCTGCCGCTCACGAGGGAGGCGGCAAAACCGACGTTCTTCCGCTTACGCGCTGCGCCGCCGCGGGAGTAGTTGTTCCGTCCGCGCGCCGTGCTAGGCGTGAGCCGTGACCAAGCCCTTCGACTCCGCCGCCGATCTGGTCGACGCTCCCCACGTCGGAACCAAGCTCAAGCCGCGCAACGCCGCCACCCTGATCCTGGTCCGCCGCGACGGCGATGAGCCGCAGGTCTTGATGGGCCGCAGGGCCGAGGGCCATGTGTTCATGGCGTCCAAGTGGGTCTTCCCGGGCGGCCGCGTCGACAGCGGTGACATCACCGCCCCCGCCGCGACGGAACTCAGACCCGAGGTGATCGCCCACCCGGCGTTGGGCGCCAGCAAGGGCGCCGCGCGCGGCCTCGGCATCTGTGCGGTGCGCGAGACCTTCGAGGAAGCGGGCCTGATGCTGGCCAAGCCCGCGACCTATGCGAAACCGCCGTCGCGCACCTGGCGCGACTTCGCCGAGAAGGGTGTCGCCGCCGACCTGGGCGCGCTCAGCTTCATCGCCCGCGCCATCACCCCGCCCGGCCGCGCCCGCCGCTTCGATGCGCGCTTCTTCATGGCCGAGGCGTCGGCGCTGCTGCACATGCAGCCCGAGACCGGCGACCGAGAACTCGACGAGATCGCCTGGCTTACGGTCGAGCAGCTGACCGACCTCGATCTGCCGCAGATCACGCGCTTCGTGCTGCGCGAGGTGGTCGGGCGGCTGCAGGACGAAATTGACGACGTCCCCTTCGTCCGCATGGTACGCGGCCAGCACTCTGTGGAGCGGTTCTGAGGCGCAGCCGGCTTGCCCAATCGTTCGAGGGGCGACGTCCCGCCCGGTTGACTTCCGGGGCTCCATGAGTATGTTCCGCCGCTCCCGATTTCGCGGCCCTGGCCGCCCAAAGGACGTGCGCCATGGCTAAACCGGCTTCCATCAAGATCCGCCTGAACTCGACGGCGGACACCGGCTTCTTCTACGTCGCCAAGAAGAACGCCCGCACCATGACCGAGAAGCTGGTGCTGAAGAAGTACGACCCGGTCGCGCGCAAGCACGTCGAGTTCAAAGAAGGCAAAATCAAGTAATTCCTGTTAAATCAGGACATTACGATGAACGCCCGGCCCAGCGCCGGGCGTTTTCGTTTGGGGTGTCAAGCCTCCGCCCGACCCGCTAGAGCTTGGCCCCTCATCACGGGCCGGGGGCCGACATGGATATCCACAAGCCGAAGGCGGTCAGCTCCCTGAAGGAGCTTGCGGTCGAGATCGGGGTCATCGTCATCGGGGTGGTGATCGCGCTCGGGGCCGAACAGGCGGTCGACGCCTGGCGCTGGCATGACCAGGCCGAGGCCGGGCAAGCGGCGCTGAGCGAGAACTTCGGCCGGGTGGTGAACAACGCCTACGAACTCGAGGCCGAGCACGACTGCGTGGCGGCTCGCCTGACCCTGTTGGGAGGCATCATCGAAAAGGCGGCCGACGCCGGGCGCCTGCCGGCCCTGGGCGATCCCGGCCGGCCGCCCTTCAGCCCGTGGCGCAACAACGTCTGGCCGGGCCTCGTGGCCGCCCAGCTGGCCACCCACCTGCCGCGCGACAAAGCGGTCGCCTACGCCAACATCGCGACCATCAGCGACTACCTGGCCGATCTGAGCGACCAGGAGCTCGACCAGTGGCAGACCCTGAGCACCGTTGTCGGCCACGGCCGCCGGCTCAGCGACGTCGAGGCCGAAACCTTGCGCCTGACCGTGGCCCGCGCCCGGTTTTCCGCGGACAAGATGCTGAGCAGCAGCCGCATCGTCCTCGGCCGCATCCGGGCCACCGGGCTCGTGTCCGAGGGACACTACACGGCGTCCGCCAAGCGCGCCCAGGCCCTGCGTGCGCAGGCCGCGATCTGCGCGCCGATGCCGGCGCCGCGCGGCTGAGCGATCAGTTCGCCGGCTGCGACGCCAGATAGGCGGCGAGGTCGACCATGTCCGACTGAGTGAGTTTTTCGGTCTCCAGGCGCATCGGCTCGGCTGCGGCGCCTTTCCGTCCGCCGGTGTGGAAGGCATAGAGCTGCCGGAAAAGATAGACCGGCGCACGCCCCGCCAGCGGCGGCCCGGGAAGGCCCTCGCCGCCCCTGAGGTCCGAGCCGTGGCAGGCCGAGCAGGGTTGCTTGGCGGGGCCGCCGCTCATGGCCAGCGCCTTGCCGCGCGCGACGCTGCCTTCCGGAACGTAGGCGATGAAGGTGACCTGTGGGTCGCGTTTCTCGAACAGATCCGGATTCGACGGCGCCTCCAGAATGCGATCGCCGATCGGTTCCTTCGGCCCGCTGCCCGGGGACAACAGGAATCCTGAGGCCACGGGCCGGTTGACGTCCTTCGTCTCGACCACGCGGAAACGCGACTGGTACGGCAGTTTCGAGAAATAATCGGCGACCACGTTCAGGTCCGCGTCGCTGACGCCCTTTGCTTCCGGAATCATCAGCGCGGTCGGAAGCCAGTCCGGCTTCGCACCCGCTCGATCTCCGGAACGGAACGCGGCGATCTGCGCCTTGATGTAATCGAAGGGCAGGCCCGCCAGGGACGCGTTCTCCGGCCGCCCCTCGCCGCCCGGCAGGTGACAGTAGCCGCACGCGGCGACCGTTCCCTTCGGCGTCACCACCATGTCGGGCGCGGTCGGATGATCCTTGGGAAACCAGTCGGCGACCTGGCCGCGCAAGTTCTCCAGCCGGCTGCGCGGGAACGTCTGATGCGAGCGCGGCACGGTCACGTTCTCGGCAGCTTGCGCCGGTGTGCCCGGCGCCTCGGCGCCGAGACCGGGGTAGGCCCAGTCTGGAAAGTCATTCTTGGCGGCGCAGGCGGCGGCGATAAGCACCAGGCCGCCCGCCGCCAGTCCGATCGCAACCTCACGCATGAGCGCCTCCCCGTCCGGCCAGTGTCGGAGGGGAACGGCGTTCTGTCAAAGCGTTACGCCGCGCGCGTCACCACGCGGTTGCGGCCGGTGTGCTTGGCTTCGTAGAGCGCTTCGTCGGCGCGCTTGACCAAGGCGTCCACGCTGTCGCCTTCACCCAGCGTGCCGGCGACGCCGATGGAGATGGTGACCGACAAGGATTCGTGGTCGGCGCCGATGCGGAAGGCCGAGCCGGCCACGTGCAGGCGGATGCGCTCGGCGATGCGCTGGGCGTCCGCGACCTTGGTCTCGGGCATGACCACGGCGAACTCTTCCCCGCCCCAGCGGCAGGCCAGGTCGATGGCGCGCACATTGGTGGCGAGACGCACCGCGAATTCCTTCAGCACCTCGTCGCCGCCCTGGTGACCGAAGCCGTCGTTGACGCCCTTGAAATGGTCGATGTCCATGAGCAGGACCGAGACCTGTTCGCTCCCGCCCTTCACCGCGCGGTCGGCCAGCGCCTTCAACTGCCCCATCATGTAGCGGCGATTGTGCAGACCGGTCAGGGTGTCGGTGACCGCCAGCTCCAGCGAGCGGTCGAGATTGTTGCGCAGAAAGTCGGTATAGCGCTTGCGCTTGATCTGGGTGCGCACGCGCGCGCTCAGCTCCTGCGGATCCACCGGACGCGGCAGGATGTCGGAGACGCCGATCTCCAGCGCCTTGACCACGCGCGCGCGATCGTCGGTGTCGACGATGGCGAGGATCGGCAGGTGCCGCGTCGCTTCGTCCGAACGCACGTGCGCGGCGAAGCGCAGGCCGTCGAAGCCGCGCGCGGCGATATTCAGAATGACCAGGTCGACCGGGCCGCGCACCGAGAGCTGCGCCTTGTCGAGCTCGGTCTCGAGCACCGGGCGGTGATCCACCGTCAGTTCGGCCATGATGCGTTCGGCTTGGCGCTCGTTGTCGTCGACCACCAGCACGCGCCCGCCGGCGCCGCCCAGGCGCATGCCCGCGGCTTCGATGACGCCGAGGCGGCGTCCGGATTCTTCGCGTTGGCGCAGTTCGTCGATGACCAGCTTCAGCCGGGTCAGCGCGCGCACGCGGGCGAACAGGAACAGATCTTCGACCGGCTTGGTCAGAAATTCGTCGGCGCCGGAATCCAGGCCCGCGACCCGTTCGCTGCGTCCGTCGAGCGCGGTGACCAGCACCACCGGGATGTGTCGGGTGTCGACGGCTTCCTTCAGACGCCGGCAGACTTCGAAACCGTCCATGCCGGGCATCATCACGTCGAGCAGGATGATGTCGGGTTGTTCCTTGGCGGCGAGTTCGAGCGCGCTCAGTCCGTCGTAGGCCGGAATCACTTCGTAGTATTCAGCCGACAGTTTCGCCTCGAGCAGGCGGACGTTGGCTTCGATGTCGTCGACGACGAGGATGCGCGCGGTCACGACGCTTTCTCCCTAGCCGAGATAGCGACGCACGGTATCCAGGAAGTGGGTCACCGAAATGGGCTTGGAGATGTAGGCCTCGCAACCGCCGTCGCGAATCCGCTCCTCGTCGCCCTTCATGGCGAAGGCGGTGACGGCGACCACGGGAATGTGGGTCAGCTCATCGTCTTCCTTCAGCCACTTGGTGACCTCCAGGCCGGAGATTTCCGGCAGCTGGATATCCATCAGGATCAGGTCGGGACGGTGGGCGCGGGCCAGCGCCAGGGCTTGCAGTCCCTCGCGGGTCTGCAGAGTCTGGTATCCCTGGGCATCGAGCAGATCATGAAACAGCTTCATGTTCAGCTCGTTATCCTCGACGATGAGGACTTTCTTGGACATCATCACCCGGACCATCGCATTTTTTGCGGGCGGCTCCACATGGGAAACCGCCTCTTCGGCTATGGTTGTCCCATGTTGACTCTTAAGGTCGGGTGAAGCGGGCGTGATCCGCACCGGGATTGATTTCGGAGGCACCAAAATCGAGGCCGCCGCCCTGGACGCGGAGGGCCGGGTGGTGTCGCGCCATCGCGCGCCCAACCCCAGGAATTACAAGGCCGCCATCGAGACGGTGGAGGCGGTTCTGGGCCAGGTCGAGGCCGAGGTCGGGCCCGTGGAGCGGCTGGGGGTCGCCCTGCCGGGATCGATCTCGCCGGCCACCGGACGCATGCGCAACGCCAACTCCGTGTGGCTGAACGACAAGCCGTTCAAGCAGGACCTGGAGGCGGCCCTGGCGCGGCCGATTCGCTTCGCCAACGACGCGGACTGTTTCGCGGTGTCGGAGGCGAGGGACGGCGCGGCCGCCGGCGCCAAGAGCCTGTTCGGGGTGATCATCGGCACCGGCTGCGGCGGCGGCGGCGTCGTTAACGGAAGCTTACTCGACAGCCGCAACGGCATCGCCGGCGAATGGGGCCATACGCCCCTGCCCTGGCCCTCGCGCGAGGAATTGGGCGCGACGCGCTGCTGGTGCGGGCGCGAGGGATGTCTTGAGACGTGGATCTCGGGTTCGGGCCTGGCGCGCGATCACCACGCGGTGACGGGACAGGAGATCACCTCCGAACAGATCGTCGCGGCGGCGCGCGCGGGCGACAAGGACGCGGGCGCGTCGCTCGACCGCTACGTCGACCGGCTGGGTCGCGGCCTCGCCGTCATCTGCGACATCCTCGATCCCGCAGTCATCGTGCTGGGCGGCGGCATGTCGAACGTGGACGAGCTCTACGCGCGCCTGCCGTCGGTCATCGCCGAACGCGCCTTCACCGACGTGTTCACCACCCCGGTCCTGAAAGCCAAGTGGGGCGACAGCTCCGGCGTCAGGGGGGCGGCGTGGTTGTGGGGCGTTGACGAATGAATTCTATTTCCCCCGCTCGTCCCCGCGAACGCGGGGATCCAGGTGTTTTACCGCCTGCGCCAGCGATGTTTAGTCGGCCGCGTGTCCGCAACAAAAAAAGCCCGGGTCCCCGCTTTCGCGGGGATGAGCGGAATTTAGAGGTCTGCTCGGTTCGCGCGCCATGAAGGCGATCTGTCGCGATTGTTTGTGGAACGGCGATGCGAAGGTTGGTCGCTGTCCCTCATGCGGCTCTCCGCGAATCGCGGCGCACGCGGAACTCGATACGCTCGCCATCGCGCACCTGGACTGCGACGCCTTCTACGCCTCGGTCGAGAAACGCGACCGGCCGGAGTTGCGCGATAAGCCGGTGGTGGTCGGCGGCGGCAAGCGCGGCGTGGTGTCGACCGCCTGTTACGTCGCGCGCCAGTACGGCCTGCGTTCGGCCATGCCGATGTTCAAGGCGCTGAAGGCGTGCCCGCACGTCGTCGTCGTCAAGCCCGACTTCGCCAAGTACAAATTCGAGAGCCAGCGCATCTTCGCCAAACTGTCGAAGCTCACGCCGCTGGTGCAGACCCTGTCGCTCGACGAAGCCTGGATGGACCTGTCGGGCACCGAGCGCCTGAACGGCGGTCCCGCGGCGCTGCAACTGCTGCGCCTGCAGAAGGAGATCGAGGACGAGACCGGCCTCACCGTCTCCATCGGCCTCGCGCCCAACAAGTTCCTGGCCAAGATCGCGTCCGACCTCGACAAGCCGCGCGGCTTCACGGTGCTCGGCGCCGAGGCGAAGGAGTTTCTCGCGAGCAAGCCGGTGAACATCCTGCCGGGCGTGGGCCCCGCCTTCGCCAAGACCCTGGCGTCGGACGGCTTCTCCACCGTCGGCGACCTCGCCCGAGCCGAGCCGAAGGACCTGGTCAAACGCTACGGCGAATACGGGCTGCGGCTTTCCAACCTCGCGGCGGCGAAGGATGCGCGCGCCGTCGACCCCGACAGCGAACGCAAAGGCATGAGCGCGGAGACCACCTTCAACGAGGACCTGCGTTCGCTGGTCGAGTTGGAGAACGAACTCTGGCCGCTGTGCGACAAGCTCGCCTCGCACGCCCGGGGCGCGGGCGTCGCCGGCCGCGTGGTCGTGCTGAAACTGCGCACCACCGACTTCAAGATTCACACCCGCAGGCGAACCCTGCCGGTCCCCACCCGCACCGCCAAGACCCTGTTCCAGCAGGGCCGCGACCTGCTCAAACGCGAGGCGGACGGCCGCCCCTTCCGCCTGATCGGCATCGGCCTGGCGGACCTGATCGAAGGCGACGCCGTGGAGGCCGACTTCTTCGCCGCCGACGAGGAATGCGCGCTAAAGGCCGAGACCGCGCTCGACGGCCTGCGCGCCCGCTTCGGCAAGACCGCAGTGGTCAGCGGCCGCGCGGTTGGGGCGCCGGAAAAGCGGCGGCCGTAAGCGGTGCTCGGGCTCGATTAAGAGAGCCACCCTTCCTTCCCCTTCCACCTGAGCCGTCGGGGGGCTAAGACGCCCCCAACCCATCCAGGAGCCCCGCGCCATGTCCAAGATCGCCGCCCGCCTCGCCGAACTCGGCATCGAGCTTCCGACCCCGATGGCGCCGGTGGCGAACTATGTCCCCTTCGTCCGCTCGGGCAACCAGCTCCATATCTCGGGCCAGGTCTCGACCGACGCCTCGGGCGGCATCAAGGGGACGGTAGGGATCGACGTAGCCTTCGAGACGGCGGTGCAGGGTGCGCGCCTGTGCGCGATCAACCTGTTCGCCCAGATGAACGCCGCCTGCGAGGGCGACCTCGACCGCGTGGCGCGGGTGGTCAAGCTCGGCGGCTTCGTCCAGGCGGGGCCGGACTTATTCGACATCCCCAAGGTGATAAAAGGTTGCTCGGACCAGATGGTCGAGGTGTTCGGCGACGCCGGCCGCCACGCCCGGTCCGCCGTGGGCGTCTACCGCCTGCCGCTGAACTTCGCGGTGGAAATCGACGCGATCGTGGAAATTCGCTGAGGGCTACAGGCCCTGTTGCTTCGCCATCTGAACGAACTTGAACGCGACGTTGACAATATAGCACCCCGCGACGAGCGCGATGCCCAGCACCCAGCGCCATTGCGCGATCTGGGGCCGGTCGACGCTGATCGAGAGTTGCTTGTCGTACGCCGTCACCCCCTCGCTCTCGTACTGCTGGAACGAGAACCAGGCGGTGATCAGGCCGATGAGCGGGATGTCGAGGCCGCGGCCCATCGCGAAGACATAGAACCATCGCTTCAGCGCGGCCCCCAGCGACAGCTTGGCGCCCTTCGCGTCGCGAACACGCACACCCATCAACCACTTTCCCGGGGTGGCCCCGAAAACACTCAGGCATAGGCTTTCCAGGATGAGCGACGCGAGCAGCGCGATCGCCACACCAAAGGCAAATCCCGCAACGCCGCCGCCAACCACCAGGGACATGAGCGGCGGCCATGCGAGACCGATCAAACCCACGATCAGACCGAGCGCGAACGTCCCCGGCAGCACCAGCACCAGGACATCGGCCGTGCGCGCCACAAAGCGCGCCCAGGCGTCATGCGTCAGCCGCTGGCCGGACTTGCGCGGTGCGGGCCCGAAAGCGTCGGCCTGGCTCATGAACTTCTGCTCCCTATAATTTAAACGGCATCGGCGATGTGCTCAGAATGCCGAGCAACATTGTGTTCAGAAGATGCAGCGCCTTTGGCGATGAAACGAATACGGCGGCGACGAGCGCGAGCAGAATCAACCAACGCCAGTCGGAGACCTGGTGGCGTTCCACGTAGACGTCCATCTCGTCGTCCCACACTGTCACACCATCACGCAGGAAACGACGGTAGGCGACAAAATTGAGGATGAAGGAGATGACCGGAAAATCGAGTCCGCGACCGGTCATAAGGACCGAAAACCACCGTCGGAAGGCGCGCAGAAACGTCAGCTTGCTTCGGTCGGCTTCGCGCACGCGTACGCCCATCAGAGCCTTGCCGGGCGTGGCGCCGAATGCGCTGAGACAAAAGGCCTCGAGCGCGCCGCCGATCAGAAAGGTCGTCGGAATCCCGATCGCCGCGGCCCAGCCGGGCTTGTGGAGTAGAACGTCGGTGAGTTGAGGAGCGCCGGAACGCGCGAGGAGTCCTGCAGCGCCGATGATCACGAAGGCGGCGACGAAGAGGCTGAGTTGAACGTCCAGGATCCGGGCCAGGAAGCGCGCCCAGGCGTCGTGGCCCAAGCGCTCCGCGCTCGGGGGATCGCCCTCCCCAAAGACGTCTTCGATCATCGTATACCCCCGGTTGAGCTTAGCCGAGGCTGGCGACCGGCCGCAAGATTGCTATCTCTAGAGACATGTCAGCCGACGGCGAGACCGCCTCCCCTATCCTGAAGCCCGCCGTGCGGGTGCATGCGCGCATCGCCGAGGTCGGGCGCGCGGTGTGGGACGACTGCGCGGCAAACGGCGGCGGGCCGTTCATGCGGTTCGACTTCCTGGACGCCTGCGAGGAAGCCGGCTGCGCGGTGGAGCGGACCGGCTGGGGTCCCCGCCACCTGAGCGTCGAGGACGAGAGCGGCCGGATCGCCGCGGTCATGCCGCTCTATCTGAAGGCCCATAGCCAGGGCGAATACGTCTTCGACCACGCCTGGGCCCAGGCGTACGAACAGGCGGGCGGCCGGTACTATCCGAAACTGCTCTGCGCGGCGCCTTTCACGCCGGTGGCCGGGCGGCGAATGCTGGTGCGACCCGACGTCGATCCCGACCAAGCCGAGGCGCTGTTGCTCGGCGGCGCATTGACGTTATGCGAACAGACCGGCGCGTCGTCGCTGCACGTGAACTTTCCCACCGAGGCCGAGTGGCGCGCATTCGGCCGCACCGGCCTGCTGCAGCGGCAGGACCTGCAGTACATGTGGGAAAACGACGGCTACGCGAGCTTCGACGATTTCCTGGCCGCCCTGTCGTCGTCCCGCCGCAAGACCATCCGCCGCGAACGGCGCGACGCCAACGCCGGCATCGAGATCGTCGCGGTGACCGGCGACGACATCACCGAAGATCACTGGGACGCCTTCTTCGCCTTCTACCTGGACACCGGCTCGCGCAAGTGGGGCCGGCCTTACCTGAACCGCCTGTTCTTCGCGCTGATCGGCGAGCGCATGAAGCACGACATCGTGTTGATCCTGGCGCGACGCGACGGCGAATGGATCGCGGGCGCGCTGAACTTCAGCGATGGACAGACGCTCTACGGCCGCCAGTGGGGCGCGCTCGAGCACATCCCGTTCCTGCACTTCGAACTCTGCTACTACCGCGCCATCGACTGGGCCATCGCGCATGGTCTGCAGCGCGTCGAAGCGGGCGCCCAGGGCGAACACAAACTGGCGCGCGGTTACCTGCCGAAGCCGGTCTACTCAGCCCACTATATCGCCGACAAGGCGTTGCGCGATCCGGTGGCGCGCTATCTGGCGCAGGAACGCCCCGCGGTAGAGCGCGACATCGAGATGCTGGAAGCGGAGTACTCGCCGTTCAAACGCGATTCTTAAGGCCGGTAGTAGGCGTCGAGCAGTCTATTGTGGAACTTGTAGGTCGGGTCGAGACGGCGCTTCAGCGCGAAAAGCTCGCTCGACCGCGGATAGGCGCGCGCAAACTGTTCGGGCGTCGCAATGATCTGATACGGTAGATAGTAATCGCCGCCCTCGTCGAGGGAGAGCTGGATCAGCAACCCTGTCCAAGCCTTGACTGCGCGCTCATCCGCACGCGTCGTTCCCTGCTCGTAGTAGAGCACGATACAGAACACCTCCCTGGGCGCCCAATTGAGCAGCGTGCCGGTTTCGGCCGGCGAATGGCGAATGGCTACGTTCAGGACGTTCGCGTGACGTGCGTTGAGGATCGACGCCATCCGCGGGACGAAATCATCGAAACGATCGATCGGGATGAAATACTCCTGCAGGACGTAGGTGCTCGTGGCACGGGATCGCGGCTCGATACCGTTGGCGTCCTGGCTGGCAAAGAAATTGCGCCACCCCACTTGGGATTCCCGCGGATGCAGCGGGTCATAGACCCGGGCGCGGAACCACTTGCCTAAGGTCGTATCGGTGACGAAGCCGAGCATGGCGATTTGCTCATCGGTCGGCGTCGCGCGCGAGGCCAGGCGCGCTTTCTCAGTGAGCGGTTTGGTGGTTTCGATGAAGGTGTCTGCGCTGACAATCCGGTAGTCCGGGGGATAGAGCG
Source organism: Caulobacteraceae bacterium (assembly GCA_035551675.1). Classification (GTDB taxonomy): domain Bacteria; phylum Pseudomonadota; class Alphaproteobacteria; order Caulobacterales; family Caulobacteraceae; genus JAFECT01. Next base: position 59,590 of record DASZMV010000090.1, read on the forward strand.
CGGCGCTGTGCATGACCACGCTTGGCTTCCCCTCCACCTTGCCGAAGAAGAAGCGCCTGTAGTCGCCGACATCCATTCGCGGCGATGTCCGTTCCAGCCGATGGTTCTCGGACAGGTCGAGTGTCGCCTCCACGATCACGCCGAGCGCGCCGTAGCCGCCGATCGCGCCGAAAAAGACATCCGGATTGTCCTGCCGGCTCGCCGTCACGAGGCGCCCATCGGCCAATACGATGCGGATCGAACGGACCGAGTTCACTACTGGCCCGGCGTCGACGTAGGACCCGTGCGCATTCACACTTAATGTGCCGCCGACCGTGAAGTTGGCGTAGTCCTGCATAATCGCAACCGAAAGCCCATGTGGATCGATCGCTTCCTGGATCTGGCGCCAGGAAGCGCCAGCCTCGACTGTGATGAGACGATGTTGCGTATCGAGTGCGACGACCCGTTTCAGCTTGCGCATGTCGAGGAACAGACAGCCCGTGCATGCAATCTGCCCGCCCTGGGAATGGCGTGCGCCGCCGACGGAGATCGGGCCGGGGTGACCAGCCACCAGTCGCCTGACCTCCTCGACGCTGGTCGGCGTGACGATCGCCTCGACCTGGATCGGGTTGAGTTGCGTGACGTCGTTTACAGTGTCTTTCGCCGCTGCCAGCGGCGACCATGCGAACGCGACGATAGCCAGGGCGGCAAGCGCCCTGCCCAGTCCCGGAAATCGGCTCACGCTTCGCCCCCCCTGCTGCTCCGACTAGCCGTTCGCGTACGCCTTCGCGAACAGCGCCTTCAGTTCGGCGTCCACGTCCTTCGGCGATGACAACTCAACCACCGACGATAACCGTTCCGACCACGACTCCTTGCGCACCGACGGCGTAAGCCGCTTCGACGTTTTCGGGTCCAGCTTCAGGCCGAACAGCGCCTTGCCGCCTTTCAGCGGGCGGATGGCTGCGAACTGAACGCCCTTCGAGAACGCCGTGTAGCCCTTGCGCTGGCCCTGCAGGACTTCGCCCGCGCCCTGGGCCGCCTTCTCCACCGCTTCGAGGATCTTCAACGAGGCCGCGTCCGACCACAGGGCCGCGCGCAACGCGACCGCGTCATCCCAGCCCGGACCTTCGGGTGGAAACGCTTCGCCCAGGACGAAGCTGCCGTGGTTCTGACCCAGGCCGTAGGTTTCCTTCAGCCACGCCAGGCGCGCGCGGTGGGCTGTGTGCGGACATGTCCTGGCGATCTTGACCCACTCGGCGAGGGACTTGCCGGACTTGGCCTCGAAGTTGGCCTTCACCGTCGCAAACCATTTCTGCTGCCGCTCGGTCAGCCCCTCGACGCCCGCCTTGGCCTTGGTCTGCGGCATCGCCCTTCCTCCCCGCGCCGTCGCTTGTTAGAGGGCAGTCTAGCCCCTTCTGAGGAGCCGCGCATGAGCCTCGACGGCGAGTACGACCCCGACAATATCTTCGCCAAGATCGTTCGCGGCGAAATCCCCTGCGCCAAGGTTTACGAGGACGACGCAGCCCTCGCCTTCATGGACGTGTTTCCCCAGTCGCGCGGCCACACCCTGGTCATCTCCAAGACCTCCCGCGCCCGCAACCTGCTCGACGCCGAGCCCGCGACGCTCGAGGCCCTGATCGCCGCGACCCAAAAGGTCGCGCGCGGCGTGGTGAAGGCGCTGAACCCCGACGGCGTCGTGGTCACCCAGTTCAACGGCGCAGCGGCCGGCCAGACCATCTTCCACCTGCACTTCCACATCATCCCCCGCTACGAGGGCGAACCGCTGCGCCCGCACGGCGCGGGGGGCATGGCGGACATGGACGAGCTGCAGGCTACGGCGCAGGCGGTCGCGGCGGCGCTATGAGACAAAGGGCTTGCTCCGGACCCTGGGTCCGACTCTAGGCTGGGTGCGAGCCTCGGAGACACAGGCATGACCGCCCCGTCCATGACCGCCCCGCCCTCCCGCGCCGCCGCGGCTTACAGCCTGCTCGCCTTCATTGCGGCCTTCATCGTGCTGCGCGCGGTGCTCCTTGCGATCACGCCGGCGCTGCATGGGCTGGTTCAACCGTCGGGCCTCCGCGAAGAGACGGCGTTCCGCGTGGGCATGAGCTTTGTGCTCGGCGCCCTGTGCTTCGCCGCCGTGTGGACCATCCTGAAGGTCCAGAAGCTCGACTTAAGAACCATCGGATGGGGCGCCAAGGCGCGCTGGCCCGGCTGGTTGGCGGCCTTCGTCGTGGCGGCGCTGTTCATCGCCTTCACCAGCTTGGGTCCGATGTTCAAAGGCGCGCCATGGGCGACGGACTGGTCGCTGTTCCGTGTCGGATGCGCCGTGACCATGGCGGTGATCGGCGGCGTCTTCGAGGAATCCATCTACCGCGGCTTTGTGATCGATCGCGCGAAGGCGCTGGGGCTCAACACGCCGCTGCAGGTCATCCTTTCGGGACTGCTGTTCGGCCTGGCGCACGCCGGGTGGGGCGGACTCGGCGGCGGACAGTTCGCGCTCTACGCCGCCATCGGCGCCATGGTGTCGACCGGCGTCCTCGGCCTCCTGCTCGCGATCGCCTACGTGCTCGGCGGCCGCAGCCTGACGCCGACCATGACCGCCCACGCGGTGATCAATCTCGCGGTCGAGCCGTGGCTCCTGATGTACGCGATGCATGGCGGCTTCGGCCATCGTTAGGAGGGTGAGCCGCTGCGCCCGCACGGCGCCGACGGCATGGCGGAAATGGGCAAGTTGGCGACCGCGAAGGCGATTACGGCGACGGTCTAACCGACCAGGCGCCACTGCAACGGAATGCGAATGTGCGCGCCAGCGACCGACTTGCCGTCGGATGTGGTCGGCGAAAGCTTGAAGTATTTCGCGAGCTTCAGTTCGGCATCACCAAAACCGAAGCCGTCGGGCGACTCTTCGATCGACTTGCAATTCTGTAGAGTGCCCTGGGCGTCGGCTTCGCACTCCATCACCGAGTGACCGTTGACTCCTCCCTCCAAAGCCCGTCTCGGATAGGTCCTTCGCAATTCATCGGAATTGGGACGCCTAACCCAGTGCGGCGCCGAAATGACGCCCACATTCGTGAAGCTCACCGCCGTGGGCGACCAATCGAGGATCACGCAGACCGGTTCGTTGAGATCGACGTTTGCATAGTTCAGCATCAGCTTCGATTCGATCGATATCGAGGCTGCGCCAAATCCCGAACCTTGCGGCGACTCCGACGTCACAACGCAGTCACGAACCGAGTGATCGGGATTGAGGCGGCAACGCATCATCGTCACGCCCTTTTCCACCTTGGCGCGCTCGCTCTCTGGATAGGCGGAAAGAAGCGTCGCGGGATCAACCGACCATCGCCAGTAAGCGCCGGGCATCAGGGTGCATCCACGCTCGGGGACCTTCTGCGGCGGCGGCGGCGTGGTCACTACCAGGTCGGCGGCGAGCAGTAAGACTAGAAACGGCAGCATCATTCCCCCTACGACAACACGCCCCACGCCACGATCAACTGCGCGCGAAATCCCTTCACCGGCCTCCCCTTCGCGTCCGTCGGCGCCATGCGGTAGCGCGAGGTCAGGCGCAGGGTCGCGTCGCCGAAGCCTTCGCCCGGCGGCGTTTCGGAAACGATCGAGCAGGCCGCCAGCGAGCCGTCGTCCTGGGCTGTGCATTCGAGCACGACCCGGCCGTCGTCGTGCGCCTGTTTGGCGATCACCGGATATTCGCGGTCGATGTCGTCGCGGGTCGGTTGCGAAATCCAGACCGGCTCGAGCGTCACGACCCTGTGGTGGACCACCACGGTCCCGCTCGCGCCGGGAGCTGTGGCCAGGGAGGCGAGCAAGGCGATCAACATGGCCGTTCTCCGACACGCAACCTAAGCACGCGTCGGGGCGGGTGTCACCTGGAATGGCGGGCGTTCAGCGGTGGGGCTCGTCCGGCGGCGGTGGCGCTGGCGGCGGCGGGGCGGCGTCGTTGGGTGGGCCGTCGTCGGCTCCAGTGTCGGGCGGCGTGTCCTGGTCCGGCGACGCAGGCCGGTCGTACACGTGTGCGGGCCTTGCTGCCGCTTTGCGGCGCGGCGACAGGTCGTTCCTCGCCATGCTCCGCGTGCCGGGGCGTTGGTTGAGGAACACCACCTCGACGCCCTTGGTCACCGCGCGCGCCAACTGCACCGCGTCCCAGTTGGTCAGGCGCACGCAGCCGTGCGAGGCGGTCTTGCCGATGTTCTGCGGCGCCGGCGCGCCGTGGATGCCGTAGGTGGGCTTGGACAGAGCGATCCAGACGACGCCGACCGGATTGTTCGGTCCCGGCTTGATCGAGAACGCGTGGTTCACGTGCGCGAAGTGGAGTTGCTTGGGATCGTAGTGGTAGGTCGGGTTCCAGTCGATGCGCGCGACCTTCAGGTCGCCGCTGGGCGACGGCTTGTCGGTGCTGCCGACGGTGGCGGGATAGTCGGCGATCAGACGCCCTGAGGCGTCGTACGCGCGCACGGCGGCGTGCGCCTTGTCCACCTCGACGCGCGCCACGGGTTCTGGAAGATCGGTCGTATCGGGCGCTGCGACCACGATGGTCGTTCCCGGCTTGGAGAAGTCGACGCCGGGGTTCAGCGACTTGAGCAGGGCCTCGCCCATGTGGAATTTCTCGGCGATGGCCTGGGTCGGCGAGAGGAAGCCCATGTACGGGAGCTTCGCCTGCGCCGGAAACTTCGCCGGCAGCGAGCCGATGAACGGACCCTGCACGTCCTGCGGCGCGATCACGTAGTTCTGCAGCACCGGCCTCTTGTCGGCCGAGAGCGTCTGCCAGACCGCGGGCGTCAACTGGCCGTCGGGGTTCATGCCGTGCGCGGCCTCGAAGGCTGCGATGGCGTTGTGCACGTTCTCGCCGAACTTGCCGTCGATCACGCCGGGCGAAAAGTGCGCGCGGTCGAGCAGCACCTCGGCCTTGATCAGCACCGGCGATGGACCCGCCTTCGCGGACGGCGGCGCATTCACCGCCGGATCGTAGGCGGCCGCGCCCACGCTTGGGATGATCGCGGCATTGGCGGGTTGCGGCGCAGCCGGCGCGGGGGGCGGCGTCGCGGCCGCCTGCGGCTTAGCGGCGGGCTGCGCCGGCTGATCGTTCGAACAGGCCGCCAGCACGGCGACGGAAAGACCAAGCAACGTTACGCGAAACATGGACGGACGCAGACCTCGACCGGACGTCCGAAGCTAAGTCTTTCAAACCAAATCGGTTCCGACCTCCGCCTCAGGAGCAGCCGGTTCATGAGACTGGCAACGACCCTAGCCCCAATGCAAAAAAGAGCCGCCCCGTTGGCGGAGCGGCTCTGTGCTGTTTTACAACCGTGGCGGTTGTCACACCGTCTCGGTTTCCTCGTCGTCAGCCTTGCGCTCGTCGGCGTTCTTGTCGGCTTCGACGTCGAAGGTGGTCTTGCCGTCCTTGAGGTCGACCACGACGTGGCCGCCGCGAACCAGGCGGCCGAACAGGATCTCGTCGGCCAGCGGCTTCTTGATGTACATGACGCGTGCGCGCAGGCCGCCGCGTTTTCAGGCGAAACGTAGTCGCCAACCCGAGGCCTTTAGCAGAGCTGCGAGCACAGCGAGATCATTGCCGCTCCCTCTCAAACGGCCAATCAATCGGCACCACGACGGTGGCACCGGCGACGGAGGTTCCGTCGCTATCTTCCGGTTTCATGCGGTATTTGGGGACGAGCTGCAGAGCGGCTGAGCCAAAACCTCTGCCGGGCGGAGTCTCCCCAACGACCCGACAGTCGGAGAGGGTTCCGTCATCGCGTACGACGCACGTCATCGACGCATATCCCCCACTCCCCTTCGCGGTAGAATACGGATAGGCCCAGCGGAGATCGTCACTTGACGGTTGGTTCAGCCATTGCGCCGCGACCACGAATCGTTCCGCGCGCTTTGCGTTGGAAGGCGCAGCAACGTCGGTGCCCGCCAACGAACCTGTGGTCGCATCAACTAGATTCGATAGAGCACCCGCAACCTGAGCGTTCCAAACCGCAGACACACGCACCTTCTGTCCCGGAACCGGGTGTCCGGGAGACGACAGATCGAGCTGGTACTTCGCGGCGAGTTGCAACAGAGCACCGCCGAAGCCACGGCCGGGCACATGATACGTCTCGGACACTGCGCGGCACGCCGAGAGGGTGCCCTCCCCCGTTACGACACATTCCATGATGGCGTATCCCCCGTCACTCGTCTCCGACGGATGGGCAAGATCGAATTCCAATGTAGAGGGCTTGTGCGTCCAGACGAGACCCTGCGTTGCGTCGGTGACTGAACCCGCAGCGACTTGCGTAGGCGGACCCGGCGGCGGCGCAGGCGAAAGACTGGGAGGCGGCGTAGCGCCCGCACGCGGCGGAAGTGGCGGAAGACCGGCGGTTGACGGACTCTCAGGCCAAAACACCAACAACTGCACCTGCAGCCCGACGAGGGATCGCCCATCGGCGGCTACAGTCTTCACGCGATAAAGGGGTGCCAACGACAGCGCTGCGTTAGCAAAGGCGCGCGAGGTCGTTTCGCCCAGACGGCAGGCAAAGAGCTTCCCCTCGGGAGAAATCACGCAAGTCATCTGGGCATCGCCCGAGCGCCCCATCTCTACAACTGGATGGGCGCGCGTAACGTCGTCCTCGGACGGAAGCTGCGTCCACTCCGGATTAGCAATCACTGGCCCGGGCTTGACGATTTGCGGCAACGGCGCGGATCCCGTAGCAACAGCAAACGCAACAACCAGCCCGGTAAGCATCGCACCCTCCCGACGCAAATAAGAGCCTCCCCCTGGGGGAACGGCTCTGAACTAGATCACAGCCGTGGCGGTTGTCACACCGTCTCGGTTTCCTCGTCGTCGGCCTTGCGTTCGTCGGCGTTCTTGTCGGCTTCGACGTCGAAGGTGATTTTGCCGTCCTTGAGGTCGACCACGACGTGGCCGCCGCGAACCAGGCGGCCGAACAGGATCTCGTCGGCCAGCGGCTTCTTGATGTACTCCTGGATCACGCGCGCCAGCGGGCGGGCGCCGTAGAGTTCGTCGAAGCCGTTCTTGGCGACCCAGTCGGCGGCCGCTTCGCTGAGTTCGATGGTCACGTGGCGGTCGGCGAGCTGCGCCTCGAGCTGCATGACGAACTTCTGCACGACGTTCTTGATGATCTCGGGCGTCAACGCGCGGAAGGTCACCACCGCGTCGAGGCGGTTGCGGAATTCCGGCGCGAACAGCCGTTCGATCGCCTTGGCGTCCTCGCCTTCGACCTTGCTGCGGCCGAAGCCGATGGAGTTGCGCGCATTGTCGGCGGCGCCGGCGTTGGTGGTCATGATCAGGATGACGTTCCTGAAGTCGACCTTCTTGCCGACCGCATCGGTCAAGGCGCCGTGGTCCATCACCTGCAGCAGGATGTTGTAGACGTCGGTGTGCGCCTTTTCAATTTCGTCGAGCAGCACCACGGCGTGCGGGTGCTGGTCGACCGCGTCGGTCAAAAGGCCGCCCTGGTCGTGGCCGACATAGCCCGGAGGCGCGCCGATCAGGCGGCTGACCGTGTGGCGCTCCATGTACTCGCTCATGTCGAAGCGCAGGAGCTCGATGCCGAGCGTCGAAGCCAGTTGCTTGGCGACCTCGGTCTTGCCGACACCGGTCGGGCCCGAGAACAGATAGCAGCCGATCGGCTTCTGCGGATCGCGCAGGCCCGCGCGGGCGAGCTTCATCGCGGCGGAGAGCTGGTGGATCGCCTCGTCCTGGCCGAACACCACGCGTTCGAGGTCGGCCTCGAGCTGGCGCAGCGCCTCGGTGTCGGACTTGGACACCGACTTCGGCGGGATGCGGGCGATCTTGGCGATGATCGTTTCGACTTCCTTGACCCCGATCACCTTCTTGCGCTTGCCGACCGGGACGAGCATCTGGCTCGCGCCCGCCTCGTCGATCACGTCGATGGCCTTATCCGGCAGCTTGCGGTCGTTGATGTACTTGGTCGACAGCTCCACCGCCGCCTTGATCGCGGCGTCGGTGTAGCGCAGCTTGTGGAAGGTCTCGTAGTAGCTCTTCAGGCCGCGCAGAATCTTGATCGTGTCGTCGATGGTGGGTTCGTTGACGTCGATCTTCTGGAAGCGGCGAACCAGCGCGCGATCCTTCTCGAAGTGCTGGCGGAACTCCTTGTAGGTGGTCGAGCCCATGCAGCGCAGGGTGCCCGAGGCCAGCGCGGGCTTCAGCAGGTTCGACGCGTCCATCGCGCCGCCCGACGTGGCGCCTGCGCCGATCACGGTGTGGATCTCGTCGATGAACAGCACCGCGTTGGGGTGCGCCTCGAGTTCCTTCACCACCTGTTTGACGCGTTCCTCGAAGTCGCCGCGGTAGCGGGTGCCGGCGAGGAGCGCGCCCATGTCGAGCGAGAAGATGGTGGCTTCGGCCAGCACTTCGGGCACGTCGCCGGTGACGATCTTGCGCGCCAGGCCTTCCGCGATCGCGGTCTTGCCCACGCCCGGGTCGCCGACCAGCAGAGGATTGTTCTTGGTGCGGCGGCACAGGATCTGAATGCAGCGCTCAACCTCGGCCGCGCGGCCGATCAAGGGATCGACCTTGCCCTGGCGGGCCTTTTCATTGAGGTCGACGCAGTAGGCCTCGAGCGCTTCGCTGCCCTGTTTGACGGGGCGTTCTTCGGTCTCGACCGTCTCGGTCGCGCCCTTCACCGGGCGTGCTTCCGAGGCGCCGGCCTTCTTGGCGATGCCGTGGGCGATGAAGTTTACCGCGTCGTAGCGCGTCATCTCCTGCTCCTGCAGGAAGTACGCGGCGTGGCTCTCGCGCTCGCTGAACACGGCGACCAGCACATTGGCGCCGGTGACCTCGTCGCGGCCGGAGGATTGCACGTGAATGACCGCGCGCTGGATCACGCGTTGGAAACCCGCCGTGGGCTTGGCGTCCTCGCCCTCGTCCACGACCAGCGAGCGCAGCTCGGTGTCGATATAGGCGGTCAGGCCCTTTTTCAGTACGCCCAGGTCGACGTTGCAGGCGCGCATGACAGCCATGGCGTCGGGGTCGTCGCCCAGCGCAAGAAGCAGGTGTTCGAGCGTCGCGTACTCGTGCTTGCGGTCGTTGGCGTAACCGACCGCCCGGTGCAAGGTCTCGTCAAGCTGGGTAGAAAACGACGGCACTGTAGACCTCTCAGTCCTTCTCCATGGTGCACTGAAGCGGGTGCTGGTGGCGTTGGGCGGTGTCGATCACCTGAGCGACTTTGGTTTCCGCCACTTCGAACGTGTAAACGCCACAGACCCCCACTCCATGCTGATGCACATGCAGCATGATCCGGGTCGCATCCTCGCGCGATTTGTTGAAAAATCGCTCAAGAACGTAAACCACGAACTCCATCGGGGTGTAGTCGTCGTTGAGAATCAGGACGCGGTAGAGCGACGGCTTTGCCGTCTTGGGCTTGACCTGGGTGACGACCGCCGTCCCCGCCCCGCCTTGCTGAACTCCACCTTGCTTGCGCTCGGCCACCGACTTCGATCCCCGATATGGGCCCCGACGGAGGCCCGGATTCCTAGATTAGATAGGCTGACGCTAACGCTTGGAAAGAGGATTCGCCTCGCTTCCGTTCATCCTAAACGTCGCACCCATCGCTCTAGATCAGGTTAACCAGTGTCACATGGCGATCTGTTGAAGGCGGCGTTCAGGGGAGCGTCAGGTGGGCGCCCGGCGCCGCTTCGGCAAGAACCCCCGGAATTAGGGGGACAGGATACCTAGCTCCCTCGCAACGCGGGCCTTATCCCAGGGAGGTTAGGGAGCTAGGTATCCTGTCCCCCTAATTCCTTCAGGCAAACAAAGGCCCGGGCAGTTTCCGGCCCGCGGGCTCTGAGCAGTCGTTGGCGCAGGTCCGCAGCCGGACTTGACGGCGGCAGTCATCCCTGCATCATGTATACATGATACATAGTGATCGACGTCTGGTGCGAAACCGGGCCCGCGACGACGTGCGCGGCCTGCTGCGGGATATGATCGTGGCCGGCGAGCTGGCCTCCGACGCGCGGGTCGAGGAGGTCGACCTGGCCTCCCGGATTGGGGTGAGCCGCACGCCGGTGCGCGAAGCCCTGATCGCCCTGGAGCAGGAAGGCCTGGTGAGATCCAGGCCGCACAAGGGATTTACTGTCATTGCGGCGGACGCCGCCCTGGTGCGCGAGACCTACCCCATCCTGGGGGCGCTGGAGATCGCCGCTATGCGACTCGCCTGGCCGGGGTTGCGGGACGCGGTTCCCGAGCTGTCCGAGCTGAACCGGCGGCTGGGCGCGGCGACCAGCCGGGTTGCCCAATATGAGTGCGACCGCGCGTTCCACGCCCGGCTGACGTCGGACTGCGGCAACGCGCGGCTTCTGGGCATGCTCGAGCGCGAGCGCACCCGCGCCCAGCGTTTCGACGGCGCTCAGAAACGCGGCACGGCCGACCTGACCGGCTCCTGCGCCGAACATATGAAGGTCGTCGCCGCGCTGAAGGCCGGAAAGCTCGAGGGCGCGACGGCGGTGTTGCAGGAGCACTGGGATCACGGGATCGAGGTGGTGATCGGCTGGCTGGAGACGTCCGCATGACGGTGCGCACCGAAGTAGGGGCTGCCTTCGTCTGCCTGACCCTGGTTGCCGCGCCCTCTGGCGCGGCGGAGCCGGCGCCGACGGCGTCCACAGCACAGGTCGCCGTCCATAAGCTGCAGCAGGATGTCGCCGCGGCCGAGGCGCTGGCGGCGCTGATGGCGTCTGTCCCGCGCCAACGGGTGCTGTTCCACAATGTGTCGCTGGTCGACCCCGTCGCCGGCGTCGTCGTTCCCGGCCGCAGCGTGATCGTCTCCGGACGCAAGATCGCCTGGGTGGGGGCCGCCGACGCCGCGCCGAAGGTCGACAACCTCCGGATCGTGGAGGGGACCGGACGCTATCTGGCGCCGGGCCTTAGTGACATGCACGTCCACACCAACAACCACGGCGACTGGCTGCTGGACCTGTCGGCAGGCGTGACCACCGTGCGCGACATGGCCGGCTTTCCCTGGATGCTGAAAGCGCGCGAGGCGATCGACGCCAACCGGCTGCTGGCTCCGGTAATCTATGTGGCCGGGCCGCTTATCAATGGCTTTCCGCTGGAGGGCTTCGCCATCGTGCCGCGCGACCCGGTCGATGCGCGGCGGATGGTGCGCCAGGAGGCAGCCTGCGGCTACGACTTCATCAAAGTGCACAACGTCGTCCCGATGCCGATCTTCGACGCCGTCGCCGAGGAGGCCAAGGCGCTGGACATGGATCTGGTTGGGCATGTGCCGCACGACATCCCGGTCCGCCACGCGGTGGAACGCGGAATGCGCACGATGGAACACATGAAGGGCTTCCTCAACGATGCGACCCTCACGCTGGGCGACACCGATTATGCCGCCGCGATCGACGGTCCGCCGGTGTGGAACACTCCGACCCTCTATGCCGGCCTCGCGCCGCTAAAGGGCGAAGAAGGCCGCACGCGGTTGAAGGCGCCGGACATTAGTTTCGCGCCGCTACGCGATCGCGAAGCGTGGACGCGAGATCTGGATACGCCCGACGATGCCTCGATGAAGGCGTTCCGGGCGTCGCGCGCGATCCAGCTTTCGATTGTCGCCAAGCTTCACGCGGAGCACGCGCGGTTCCTCGCCGGTACGGACTCCGCCAACTATCCGTTCCAGGTGCGCGGCTTCGCGCTTCTCGACGAAATGTCCATGCTTCAGGCGGCCGGCCTTAGCCCGGTGGAAACGCTGCAAGCCGCCACCAGCGAACCGGCCAAGGCCATGCGCGACGAGGGCGCGTTCGGGGAGATTAAGGTCGGCGAGCGCGCCGACCTGGTGCTGCTGGACTCGGATCCGACCCGAGACACCGCCGCCTATCGCGGATCGGAAGGCGTCGTCGCGCACGGCTACTGGCTACCGCGCCGGGATATGGACCGCGCGATGGCGGCGCTCGCCGCGAGCTACGCGGAGGAAGATCGCGCGACGGTGATCGATCGACCGGCCGCCGAAGCGTTGCTCACCCGCCTCTCCACGCGCGAGAGCGACGGCGACGTGTTCAACGCCGGCGAGATCGAGGCGGCGGCCGATGCGCTGCGCACGGCCGGCTTCGTCGATATCGCCGACCGGCTGGCCGTGATCGCCTATGCGCCGACGCTCGGCCCATGCGCTGAGGTGCGTCCGCAGTAATGCGCAAAAGAAAAGCCCGGGCCGTTACCGGCCCGGGCTTTCGCGAAGCGCCCGCTAGGGGGAGGGGATTAGCGGGTCGCTTGGAAGCGCTCGACGGCGGCGGTAGCGCGCTCGTTCAAGGGCTTCAGGGAGTCCTTCACCGAGGCCGACACGGTGTCGGACCAACGGTTCATTTCCGTGAGATAGTTTTCCATCGCCGACTTGGCCCAGCTGGTCTGGATCTCGACCACTTCCTGGACGCTCTTGGCGGTGGAGAGCGATTGAGCGGCGGCGACGCCGTCCTCGAAGCTCTTCTTGGAGAAGGCCATCGCCTGGGCGCCCAGGGTCTCGGCGCCGCGGGTGGCGACGGTGACGCTCTCGACGACCGCTTCCAGGTTGCGCTTGCCGTGGGCGTTCATTTCGCCCAGCGAGGCAACGCCCTTTTCGACGGCGTCGCGGAACGCTTGCTGGCCGGCGGCGGTGGCGCGGTCGACGTTGGTCTTCACGGTTTCGGCGTTGGCAGCCATGGTTCTATCTCCTGATCTGAAAGGCTTTTTAGCCTCTGGCGGCGCGGAGGGGGTCCGACCGCAGTTATTGTGCGGTGCAGCATATACGGTATCGATTCCCGGATATCAAGGGGATTTTTGTGCACTGCACCATTTTCGATCGGAGCCGCTGCGACCGCCCCAATTTCGCCGTCTCCCGGCCGCTAAGCTGAGCGTCCCCAAACCGCTTACATTGCAGGATTTCGCCGGGCCGTTTCCGGCGGGTCTTGCGGCAATCGGTCCTGGCCTAACTTTCCCGTGAGGCTTGTTTACCGTGGAGCAACACTCGGGCCGCCATGCTACACCTGAAAGGGTCGCAACCCCCCTGCGGCTCTGTGCATTTCAGTACACGACGGACGGATATTGATGATCTCCCACGCCCGCCGGCTTTTCGTTGCGTTCTGGGCCGCTCTCGCGCTTTCCGCCGGCGCGGTCGCGACGCTCGTCGCCACCCCTGCCCTCGCTCAGCGTCCGATCGACGACAATCCCAAGTACGCCGCGATCGTGATTCAGGCGGACACGGGCGAAGTCCTCTACGCCAAGCGCGCGGACGACCTGCGCTATCCGGCGTCGATCACCAAGATCATGACGCTCTATCTGACCTTCGAGGCCATCCAGAGCGGGCGACTGAAACTGACCGACCAGATCGTGGTCTCCCCCCACGCCGCGGCGCAGCAGCCGTCGAAGCTCGGCGTGCGCGCCGGCTCGACCGTTTCGGTCGAGGACGCCATCCGCGCCATCTGCGTGCAGTCGGCCAACGACATGGCCGTGGCCATGGCCGAGCACCTGGGCGGCACCGAATCGCGCTTCACCGCGCTGATGACGCTGAAGGCGCGCGAACTGGGCATGACCCAGACGCGCTACGTGAACGCCAACGGCCTGCCCGACAGCCGCCAGCTGACCACCGCGCGCGACATCGCCATTCTCTCGCGCGCCATGATGCGCGACTTCCCGCAGTACTATCCGTACTTCTCGACCCGGTACTTCACGTACAACGGCAAGCAGATGCACAACCACAACGGCCTGTTGTTCGACATGCCGGGCGTGGACGGGATCAAGACCGGGTACACCAACGCGTCGGGCTTCAACCTCGCCGCCTCGGCGGTGCGCGACAACAAGCGCCTGATCGTGGTGGTGCTGGGCGGACCGTCGTCGAAGCTGCGCAACACCAACGTCGAGGAACTGCTCGACACCGGCTTCGACGTGCTGCGCCGCCGCGCCGCGGGTGAGACCATCACCGTCGCCCAGGGCTATTTCGAACATCCGTCGATGTCGACGCCGGGCGGTCAGACCTACGCGACGCTGGCGACCGCCGGCATGGTGCCCTCGCAAGCGCCGGCCCAGGTCTATCTGCCGAGCCAGGCGACCACCCGCACGCTCGCCGCCACGACGCCGATCACCTCGCCGGCGCCGGTGAAGTCCGAGCGCCTGACGCTGGCCCAGCGCCGTCGCGCCGATGAGATCGCGCGCCAGGACGCCCGCTACGAGGACGAGTATCGCGACCGCGCCCGCCACGGCCGTCACGCCGACGAACGCGCCGATGCCCGGCTCAAAAAAAAAGAGCAGCCGAAGGGCGGATATCTCGTTCAGGTCGGGTCGTTTCGGCAAAAGGCCGAGGCGCGCGATTGGCTAAGGGACATCGGTCGGAGGTTCGACACGCACCTCGCCGAGGCGAAAGGCATGATCGTCACCGCGAACGGGTGGTATCGCACCCGGTTCATGGGTCTCACAAAAGAGGCCGCCGGTAACACCTGTCGCGCCCTGAAGGCGAAGCGCCTGGCCTGCCAGGTGATCCGCGCCTGACCGCGAACCTCACTCCTTCCCCAGCAACTGGTCGCGCGCCGCGTTGATCTGGGCCGCCAGCGCGGGTGAGCCGCCCTGGTCGGGGTGGACCGTGCGCATCAGGCGGCGGTAGGCGTCCTTGATCTCCGATGGCGGCGCAGTGCGCGAGACGCCGAGAATGGCGCGGGCCTCCGTATCGGTCATGGCCCCGGACGGTCGCGCTGACATCGGTTGCGGCTTCGGCCTGGCGTTAGGCCGGCGTCCACGGTCACGCAAATCGACCAGGAAGAACAGACCCACGCCCGCCAGGACCGCCGCGAGCACGAACTGGTCCTTGATCCCCGCGACGGCCGCGCCGCCGAAGGCCAGGACCGCCAGGATCGACGCGCCCAGGCGCCAGTCCGCCCGCCCCTTGCGCGCACGCCGGCCGAGCCAGACGAGCGCCGCGAAGGCCGCGACCAGGACGAGGGCGATGATCATGCCCCTTATCTAGGGGATCAGGCGGCCTCGGTCTCCTGGGGCGCTTCGCTGAGGCCCAGGGTCCACAGCAAAGCCCGCAGTTCCTGGCGCGCCGCCACGTGGGCGAGCGAGATCGGCACCGGACGCACGTCGGGCGACAGGTCCGCCACGGTCAGGCCAAACGGGAACAGCTCGCGATAGATCACCCGGTCGCGCAGGCCCGGCCCGACGCGGAAACCGACCCGGCGGCTGAGCGCGGCAATCCGCTCGTCCACGCGCTTGCGGTTGCGCGCCTCGACCGTGGCTAGGCGGTTGGTCAACACCACCCAGTCGATGGAGCCGCGATCGCGCACGGCCCGGGCCTTACGCGCGTTCCACACGGTCTCGCTGTAGATCGAGGGCTTGGTCAGTTCGAGCGTCACCGGATCCACGTGACCGAGCAGATCGAAGTCCACGAAACTGTCGTTCATCGGCGTGACCACCAGGTCCGCCGCCGCATGCGCCGCGCGCGACAGCGCCGTGTCGCCGCCGGGCGTGTCGATCAGCACATGGGTCGCCGCCTGACGCGCGTCGGCCAGCGCCGCCTCGAACAACGCCACGCCCTCGGCATCGGGCGCCTCTGCAAACCGCGCGGGGTTTTCGCCCAGGCGCAATTCGACCGGGGTCGGCAGGCCGCCGGCGCCGGATTTCGCGATCCAGGCCCGGCGGTTGGCAAGGAAGCGGCCGAAGGATTGCTGACGCAGGTCGAGGTCGATGACCGCGACGCTCTCGCCCTGGGCCATCAGGCCCGCAGCGAGATGGATGGCGATGGTGGACTTGCCCGCCCCGCCCTTTTCATTGCCCACAACGACGACGCGCGATTGCATGGCTCACCCTCGACTCGGAAGAGGGGCCACAGTCGCCATTGCACAGCACGCGCGTCAACGACGGCGCCGCGATTCTCCGCAGCGCAAGCGATCTATTATTTTGCACGATTATTCGGGATAAAAATTCTTAGGCGCAACGCTCGGGTGAGAGCTTGGCGGCGGCGCAGACTCGGTGTGCGGCGGTCGCGGCCGTCGGCAGCGCCACCTTCACGCGAACCCACTCGCCCTTGTCGCCGAGATTCGCGCGTTCGAAGCGCGGCGCCAGCGTCGCGAACACCGCCGGATCGGCGGAGGCGAACTTGCGCCAGGCGGCGCGCGCGTCGGCGTCGGTGGTGAAGGCCGCGAGCTGGACCAGGCGGCTGGACCTGGACGTGACTGGGCCGCTTTCGATCGGTCGGCGCAGGCCGGCGACCTCGGTGGCCGCCGGCGGCGGGCCGGTGACCACGCTCGCGTGAACCAGCTTCAGCATCGAGCGGATGGCCGCAGCGTCCGGCGACGGCATGTTGATGCGGTCGACTACGTCGATCTTCATCGGAACGCGCAAGGCCGGCGCATCGGAGACGTCGGCGTTCTGCGCAAGTTCGACCGGATCGAGCGGCGCCTTCGGGTCGGCTGTCTGGCTGGGCGCCCTCGAAGTCGCGCCATCATCGACCTTGATGTCCTCGACCTTGTCGGCCCAGCGCTGGAACATGTGGCCGTCGTTCCGCGGCGCCTCGCAGCCGGAGAGGCTGGCGGAAGCCATGAGGGCCGCCGCGACCAGCATGGCTGGACGAACGAGGGTCTGAGCGCTCATAACCCGAGCCATACCGCTCCTCCCCTTACGGCGTGGTTGAGAAACATCCTTAACAGCCCGGTAAACCACCCAGACATGACCGCTGTTGCGATCCTCCCCCTCGCGCGCAGTCCCAGTGAACTCCGACGTGAGGTTCGCGCCTGGAAGAAAGACGGCCAAAGGGTCGCGCTCGTTCCGACCATGGGCGCGCTGCACGAAGGCCACCTGTCGCTGGTGCGACTGGCGCGCGAGAACGCCGACCGCGTCGTGGCGTCGCTGTTCGTCAACCCGACCCAGTTTTCCGCCGGCGAAGACCTCGAGCGCTATCCGCGCCAGGAGGCCAAGGACCAGACGCTGTTGAGCGAGGCCGGCTGCGACCTGCTGTTCGCGCCCGCGGCCGACGCCGTCTATCCGCGCGGTTTCGCGACCGCGATAACCGTCAGCGGCGTGTCGGACGATCTCGAGGGCCGCTTTCGCCCGCAGATGTTCCGCGGCGTGGCCACCGTGGTCGCCAAGCTGTTGATCGCGGCCGAACCGGACGTCGCGGTGTTCGGCGAGAAGGACTACCAGCAGCTCCTGGTCATCCGCCGCCTGGTGCGCGACCTCGACCTGCCGGTGGAGATCGTGGCGGGCCCCACTGTGCGCGAAGACGACGGCCTGGCGATGAGCTCGCGCAACGCCTACCTCGACCCGACCCAGCGCATGATCGCCGGGCGCCTGAACCTGGCGCTCGCGGACGCCGCGCGCCGCGCGAAGAAGGGCGATCCGGTCGCTGAGATCGAAGCCGATACAACGGCTGAACTGCTCGAAGCGGGCTTCGACAAGGTTGACTACGTCGCCATCCGCAACGCCGACGACCTGGCGCCCTTCGTCGGCACGGTCGACGCCGAAGCCCGGGTCCTGGCCGCGGCGCGGATCAGCGGCGCGCGCTTGATCGACAACCTACCGGTCGGCGCCTGAGTTATTCCGGCCGGAGGTGTCGGCGTCCGTCCGGCTCGACCGTCCTTGGATCAGGAAAGGCGCAAGGCGCCTCAACACAGGAGACCGACGATGCGCGTGATGGTCATGGTCAAGGCCACCAAGGACAGCGAGGCGGGCGCCATGCCCACCCCCGAGCTCCTGGAAGCCATGGGGAAGTACAACGAGCAACTGATCGCCGCCGGGATCATGAAGGATGGCGCGGGCCTGAAGGCTTCCTCGCAAGGCAAGCGCGTGGCCTTCAACGGGACTGAACGCCTGGTGATCGACGGTCCCTTCACCGAGACCAAGGAGCTGATCGCCGGCTACTGGTTGTGGGAGGTCAAGGACATGGAGGAGGCGCTGGCCTGGGTGAAGCGCTGCCCCAACCCCATGCCCGGCCCGAGCGAGATCGAGATCCGCCCGTTCATCGAACTCGAGGACTTCGGCGCGGTGCTCACCGACGACACCACGAAGCTGCACGAGCGAAATCGGGAGACGTTGGGCGGCTCGTAAGAAAGATTGAAGCAGCCTCTCCCCCCTCTGGGGGGAGATGCGGGAGAGAAGGTCGAGGCGTCTGGTGTTATTTCTTCAACGCCGCTTGCGCCGCCGCCAGCCGCGCGATCGGCACGCGGTATGGGGAGCACGACACGTAATCCAACCCCACCGCTTCGCAGAACTGGATCGACGCGGGGTCGCCGCCGTGTTCGCCGCAGATGCCGAGCTTGATGTCGGGGCGGGCCTGGCGGCCGCGTTCGACGGCGATCTTGATCAGGTCGCCGACGCCGTCCTGGTCGAGGCTGACGAAGGGGTCCTTCTCGAACACGCCGCGTTCGATATAGGCGCCGAGGAACCGGCCGGAGTCGTCACGGCTGACGCCGAGCGTCGTCTGGGTCAGGTCGTTGGTGCCGAAGGAGAAGAACTCTGCGTTCTCCGCCAACTGGTCCGCTTTCAGCGCGGCGCGCGGCAGCTCGATCATCGTGCCGACCTTGTAGGCGACCCTGGCGCCCTTCTCCGCGAACACCTGTTGCGCGACCCGGTCGGTGAGCTCACGCAGGATCTTCATCTCCTGACGCGTGGCGACGAGCGGGTGCATGATCTCGGGGTCGGGCTCGATGCCCTTGGCCTTCGACTCGCAGGCGGCTTCGAAGATCGCGCGCACCTGCATCTCGTAGATCTCGGGGAAGGTCACGCCCAGGCGGCAACCGCGCCAGCCCAGCATCGGGTTGGTCTCCGCCAGCTCCTTGGCGCGGCGGATCAGCATTTCCTTCGAAATGCCGGTCGCTTCCGCGGTCGCGGCGATCGCCTCGTCGGTGTGCGGCAGGAACTCGTGCAGCGGCGGATCGAGCAGACGGATGGTGACCGGCAGGCCCTGCATGATGGCGAACAGTTCGACGAAGTCGGCGCGCTGCATCGGCAGGATCTTGGCCAGCGCCGCGCGGCGGCCCGGTTCGTCGTCGGCGAGGATCATCTCGCGCACGGCGGCGATACGGGTCTCGTCGAAGAACATGTGCTCGGTGCGGCAAAGACCGATGCCCTCGGCGCCGAAGCCGCGCGCGGTCTTGGCGTCGAGCGGGGTTTCCGCGTTGGCGCGCACCTTCATACGGCGCGCCTTGTCGGCCCAGCCCATCAACACGCCGAAGTCGCCCGACAGTTCCGGCTCGATCATCTCGACCGAACCGGCGAGCACCTCGCCCCTGGAGCCGTCGATGGTGACGATCTCGCCGGCCTTGAAGCTGCGGCCGCGGGCGCGGAACACCCCGGCCTTCTCGTCGATCTGAATTTCACCGGCGCCGGAGACACAGGCGCGGCCCATGCCGCGCGCGACCACCGCCGCGTGGCTGGTCATGCCACCGCGGGCGGTGATGATGCCGCGCGCCGCGTGCATGCCGTGGATATCCTCGGGCGAGGTTTCCTCGCGCACCAGGATCACCGCCTCGCCCACCGAACCCAGACGCTCCGCCTCGTCGGCATCGAACACGATCTTGCCGGTGGCCGCACCCGGCGACGCGGGCAACCCCTGGGCGATCAGATCGCGCGTGGCGTTGGGGTCGATGGCGGGGTGCAGCAGCTGGTCGAGAGAGGCGGGCTCGACGCGCATGATCGCTTCGTTTTCGTCGATAACGCCTTCGCTCACCAGATCGACCGCGACCTTCAGCGCGGCCTTGGCGGTGCGCTTGCCGTTACGGGTCTGCAGCATATAGAGCCGGCCGCGTTCGACGGTGAACTCGATGTCCTGCATGTCGCGATAGTGCGTCTCCAAGCGCTCCACCACAGCCTTGAATTCCGCGAACACCTCGGGGAAGATTTCTTCCATCGATGGCTGCGGCTCGCCCATTTCTTCGCGCGACGCCTTGGTGATCGACTGCGGCGTGCGCAAGCCCGCGACCACGTCCTCGCCCTGGGCGTTCACCAGAAACTCGCCGTAGAGACGATGCTCGCCGGTTGACGGATTGCGCGTGAAGGCCACGCCGGTCGCAGAAGTGTCGCCCATGTTGCCGAACACCATGGACTGCACGTTCACCGCGGTGCCCCAGCTCTCGGGAATGTCGTGCATGCGGCGATAGAACTTGGCGCGATCGTTCATCCAGCTCGCGAACACGGCGCCGACGGCGCCCCAGAGCTGCTCGCGCGCGTCCTGCGGGAACGGCTTGCCGAGATCGCGCTCGACCGCAACTTTGTAGTCGGCGACCACGCGCTCCCAGTCGTCGGCAGACAACGCCGTGTCGACGTCGACGCCGATGCGGTCCTTGTGGTCGTCGAGGATTTCCTCGAAGGCGTGATGCTCGAGCCCCAGCACCACGTTCGAATACATCTGGATGAAGCGGCGATAGCTGTCGAAAGCAAACCGCCTGTCGCCAGACAGATCGGCAAGGCCCTCCACGGTCTGATCGTTGAGACCAAGGTTCAGCACCGTGTCCATCATACCGGGCATGGAGGCCCGCGCGCCCGAACGCACCGACACCAAAAGCGGGTTCTTCGGATCGCCGAAGGTCTTGCCGGTGAGCTGTTCGACCTTTTTCAGCGCGTCGCGCACCTGGCCGTCGAGATCGGCGGGATAGGACTGTGCTTGCGAATAGTAGTGCACGCAGGCTTCGGTCGTGATGGTAAAGCCCGGCGGCACGGGCAGGCCCAACGACGACATCTCGGCCAGGTTCGCGCCCTTGCCGCCCAGCAGGTTCTTCATCGAGGCGTCGCCGTCCGCGCCGCCGCCGCCGAAGCCGTAGACCCACCCGGCTTTCACGCCGGCCTTTTCGGGCGCATCCGCCATCATCGTCTCCATCGACTACCCGCCGATCAGGGCAAAGTCCGCCACGCGGCCCGCCGCGTCGCGAATTCGCGACAACAATCTCAACCGGTTCATCCGCACCGCTGCATCCGGATCGTTCACCAGCACCTTGTCGAAGAAAGCGTCCACCGGCCCGCGCAGACCCGCGAGCGATTCCCCCGCCCCGGTGAAATCCTCGCTGGCCAGTTGCGGTTCCAGTTTGGCCACCGCCGCGTCGAGCGCCGCCGCCAAGGCGCGCTCCTCCGCATCGCGGAACAAGGCCGGATCGGGATCGCCCTCGTAGGACTCGCCCGGGTTCTTCTTCGCCTCGGCCTTCAGAATATTCACCGCACGCCGGTATCCGGCCAAAAGGTTCGCGCCGTCGTCCGTCTTGAGGAATTGATCCAGCGCCTCGACGCGGGCGACGATGCGGACCAGGTCGTCGTCCCCAAGGGCGAACACCGCGTCGACGAGGTCGTGGCGCTTGCCTTGCTCGCGGAGCAGGACCTTCAGGCGGTCGGCGAAGAATTCCGTTACCTCAGAAGAGAGCGATAGCTGGTCGACCGCACGGTTCTTCCACGGCGTGTTCATCTGAAGCGCCGAATAGGTGGCGCTGATCGCATCATTCAGAGTGAGCCGTACGCGGTTCGTGAGGATAATGCGGATGATGCCAAGCGCGGCGCGGCGCAATCCGTATGGATCACGTGATCCGGTCGGCCTCTCGTCGATCGAGAAGAAACCGATCAGGCTGTCGAACTTATCGGCGAGCGCGACCGCCATGCTGACAGGCGCCGTAGGGACGTCGTCGGCGTTGCCCTGCGGCTTATAGTGGTCGCGGACGGCGTCAGCCACTTGCGGATCGGCGCCGGCGATGCGGGCGTAGTATCCGCCCATGAGCCCCTGCAACTCAGGGAACTCGCCCACCATGCCGGAGGCGAGGTCGGCCTTGGCCAGGCGTCCGGCTTCCTTTGCCTTGTCCAAATCGGCGTGCAGGTCCGGCGCGATCTGATGTGCAAGGTGACTGATGCGCGCGACGCGCTCGGCCATGGTTCCGAGTTTGGCGTGGAAGGTCACGCCTTCGAGTCTCGCCAGCCAGCGATCGAAATTACCCGCCTTCTGGTCCTCGTCCCAGAAGAACCGTGCATCGTTCAGTCGCGCCGACAGCACGCGCGCGTTGCCCGCAGCGATAGCTTTGCCGCCGTCGGTCGCCTCGATGTTGGCAACCGCGAGGAAACGCGGCGCGAGGCCGGCGGTCTTCGGGTCGCGCACGGCGAAGTATTTCTGGTGCGTGCGCATCGACGTGCGGATCACCTCGGCCGGGAGGTCGAGGAAGGACGCGTCCATTTCGCCCAGGATCGGCGTCGGCCATTCGGCTAGACCCGCGACCTCGTTCAGCAGGCCCTCGTCGGGCACGAGTTCGAGGCCTGCGGCGGCGCAGAGTTTCGCGGCGCGGTCGAGGATGGTGCGCTTGCGGTCTTCGGCATCGAGCACGACGAAATTGTCCGCCAGCACCTTCTTGTACGCGTCGAAACTCGCGACCGTCAGCGACTGGCCCGAGCCCATGAAGCGGTGGCCTTCGGTGACGTCGCCGCTCTGGATGCCGTCGATCGCGAACGGGACCACCGCGCCGTCGAACAGGCAGAGAATCCGCTTCAACGGACGCACCCAACGGAGCGACCCGGCGCCCCAGGTCATCGACTTGGGCCAGGGGAAGCCTCGCACCACCTGATCGGTGATCTCGGCGACGATCTGCGGCGTCGGTCGGCCCTTGCGCGCGATGTTGGCGAACAGCACGCCGTCGCGCTCGACCAATTGATCCCGGGTCAGGCCGGTCGAACGCAGAAACCCTTCGAGCGCCTGTTCCGGTGCATTGGCGCGCGGGCCTTTGCGTTCTTCGGTGCGGTCGGCCTGGGCCACCGGCAGGTCGTCGATGACGAGCGTCAAGCGCCTGGGTCCCGCGAACGACTGCACGGCGCCGTGCTCAAGCCCCGCGTCCTTCAGCTTGTCGACGAACAACCGCTCGAGATCGCGCGCGGCGTTGGCCTGCATGCGAGCGGGGATTTCTTCGCTGAAGAGTTCGAGGAGGAGCTGAGGCATCAAAGAATGCCCTGAAGGGTACCGGAGATCGAAGCGCGCATCACGCCTTCTCCCCCTCGACCTTCACCCATGCCTCGGCGCACGCCTTACACAGATCCCGGATGCGGCCGATGTAGCTTTGGCGTTCGGCGACGGCGATGGCGCCGCGTGCGTCCATCAGGTTGAACAGGTGCGAGGCTTTCAGGACGCGGTCATAGGCGGGCAACGCCAGCGGCTGACCTTGCGGGCCCTTGGCGGCCAGGATCACCGGCACCATGCGCTCCATGTCCTCGAACTCGCGCTTCAGCACGTCGACGTCGGAGACTTCGAAGTTGAAGGCGGACTGTTCGCGTTCGTTTTCGAGGAACACGTCGCCGTAGGTCACGCCCGCATTGTTGAACTTCAGGTCGAACACGTTGTCGACGCCCTGCACGTACATGCACAGGCGTTCGAGCCCGTAGGTCAGTTCGCCCGCCACCGGGAACACGTCGAGACCGCCGACCTGCTGGAAATAGGTGAACTGCGTCACCTCCATGCCGTCGCACCACACTTCCCAGCCCAGGCCCCAGGCGCCGACGGTCGGGTTCTCCCAGTCGTCCTCGACGAAGCGGATGTCGTGCAGCATCGGATCGATGCCGATCGCCTTCAGCGAGCCGAGGTACAGGTCCTGCAGGTCGTCGGGGTTCGGCTTCAGGATCACCTGGAACTGGTAGTAGTGCTGCAGACGGTTGGGGTTCTCGCCGTAACGGCCGTCGGCGGGCCGGCGCGAGGGCTGGACATAGGCGGCGCGCCATGGCTTGGGGCCGAGCGCACGCAATACCGTCGCGGGGTGCAGGGTGCCCGCCCCCACCTCCACGTCATAGGGCTGCAGAATCAGACAGCCCTGATCGCCCCAATACCTCTGGAGCGTCAGGATAAGATCCTGAAACGAAAGCGGTTGTTCGGCCACGGGATTTGTTCGCAGGTGCAAAAAAGTCGGCGGACCATAGGGTCCGCCGACTGCCTTATCAAGCCGATGAAAGCCTTAGAACGCCAGGGTCAGCGGCGTCGGGCTCAGCGGGGCGCCAGGACCCGGTCGAGCACGAAGATGTTGCCGTTGGTGGCGGGGATGTCGTTCTGCACCACGATGGCGGCGTCGACGTGCACCTTTCCGTCGGGCTGATTGCCGTCGATCTGAACCGAGCTGCCGGCCACCGTCTGGATGGCGCTGTAGTGGCCGATGATCTGGGCGCTCGTAATCCTGGCGTTGATCACGTGGTACAGCATCAGGCGCTGCAAGCCGTCCTTGTCGTCGGTGTTCAGCCAGCCGTCGACGATGCCGGGCGCGAGCTTGGCGAAGGCGGCGTCGTCGGGCACGAACAGGGTGATGCTCGGCAAGGTCTTCAGGGTCTCGGTGATCCCGGCCGCATCCGACAGCTTCAGGAAGGTCGTGAACGTCCCGCGCGCCTGCAGGGTCTGGATCACGTCGCCGGTGGGCGCCGGAGCGGGCGCCGGCGCGACGGCGGGGGCCGCGGGAGCCGGGGCGGGTTGGGCCATGGCGGGCGCCGCGACCAGCAGGGCGGTGGCCACGACGGCGGCGAAACGGAAGAAGGTCATGAAGGCCTCAGATCTTGAACCAGTGGGAAGTTCGCCGGAACGTCGGTCCGGGCCCGGCTGCGCGGGCTCCGTCGACGCGGGACTGTTCCGTACCCCGGACCAATGCGCCCCGCTTGTGACTAGAAAACGGCCGAGCCTGCGTCAACTTAACACCCCTGCCGCGTTACTGCCTGACCCAGTACTGCCTGCCTCGGTCTTTTTCTATCCGACCAGTTTCTCCCAAGGGCCGCCCAGCCGGCAGGGTTTCACCCACCAGGCGGGATGGTCCCGCGCCACGTCCTCGGAAAGCGACAAGGCCTCCATCTCCCCCTCGACCAGGGCGAAACAGGTGGCGCCCGATCCCGACATCCGCGCGATCAGGCTTTGAGGCGCGGCGTGCAGGCGGGCCAGAACCTCGCCCACGGCCGGCTCCATCAGGACCGCGGGCCGCTCGAGGTCGTTGCGGGTGAGCGCCAGGATGGCGGCGAGCTCTCCCGCGCTCTCGATCGCGTCCGGCAGCTGGGGCCGCTCCACCGGGCGCGTCAGACCCGTTTGATCGAAGGCGGCATAGACCGCGCCGGTCGGGCACGGCCTGCCGGGGTTGACCAGGACCGCGTGCAGTTCGGGCAGGTCGGACGCGGGTGACAGCCGCTCTCCTCGTCCCTCCGCGATGGCCGGCCACGAATGCAGGCACAGCGGACCGTCGGAGCCGAGGTCTGCGGCCAGCCGTTCGAGCGCCTCGGTGGACAGGCCGAGGTCGAAGGCGCTGTTGAACAGGCGAAGGGTCGCGGCCCCGTCCGCCGTGCCGCCGCCGACGCCCGCCGCTACGGGCAGCGCTTTCTCGAGCAGCACCCGAACGGGCCCGAGCGGCAGGCCGGTCTCCGCCTCCAGGCTCTTGATCGCGTCGAGCACCAGGTTCCGGTCATGACCGGCAAGGGCCGGCGCGAACGGGCCGTCGACCACCAACTCGAAGTGTTCCGCCGGGGCGACGCTGACCTTGTCGCCGACGTCGGCGAAGACCGCGAGACTGGCGATTGGGTGATAGCCGGAGGGCTCGATCGGCCCGACATGCAGGAACAGGTTGATCTTGGCCGGCGCGAAGGCGCTCGAGATCACCGCCCAGAGTCCCCCGCCGCGACCTTGGCGTTGGGAACCAGGCCGTCCTTGAGCTTGGTCTCCACCCTCGCCTTGACCTTCTCGTCGGGGGCAAATGTCAAAACCCGCCGCCACTGGTAGGCGGCCTCGTCCTTGCGCCCGACACTCCAATAGGCGTCGCCCAGGTGGTCGTTGATCTCGGGGTCGGAGGGTTCGATGAGGACCGCGCGTTCCAGCTCGGTCACCGCTTCGGGATAGTCGCCCAGCCGGTAGTGCGCCCAGCCCAGGGAATCCAGCATGGCGCCCGAGTTGGGCCGCGCCTTTACGGCGCGCTCGATCAGGGCCAGGCCGCCCTTCAGATCCTCGCCGCGGTCGATCCACTGGTAGCCCAAAAAGTTCAGCAGTTCAGGCTCGTTGGGCGCGAACTTCAGGGCGCTCTTCAGGTCAGCCTCGGCCTCGGGCCAGCGCCCGAGCTGCTCGCGGACGGCGGCGCGCATGTAGTAGACGCGCCAATCGCTGCCCCCCAGGCCGATCACTTCGTCCAGGGCCTGATCCGCCTCGCTGTAGCGGTTTGAGGTGCGCAGGAGTTCGGCCAGCAGGAGCTGACCTTCGAGGCGATGCAGCGGGTCGCCGTGCGCCATGCTGCGGGCGATGCCCAGGGCGCCGTCGAGGTCGCCCGAGATCTGCAGGCTGTAGGCGGTGCGGGTGCGCGCCTCGGCATAGGCGCGGCTGTTCGTCGGCACGTGGGACCAGCAGGCGCGCGCGGCGATCTCGTCCTTGCCGGCGGAGAGCGCGTCGCCGCAGTAGAGCCAGGCCTGGCCGTTGATCGGATCGAGCCGGAGCGCCAGGCGCGCGTAGAACAGGCTGAGCTGCTCCTGACGCTCGGCCGCCGCGGCGCCGGCGGCATAAGTCAAAACGTCGGCCGCTCCGCGCTTGATCGACGGCGCCGGCGGGAGGTTCGAACCGCCGCCCTTGGCCCGTTCGCGATCGGCGATCAGCTCGGGATCGCCCGGGGTGGTAGCGAGGCCTTTTTCATAGATTGCAACGGCTTCTCGGTCGCGGCCGCGACGTTCCAAGAACTCGCCGTAGGGCTGGGCGAACAGGCCGGCGGTGATGCTGTCGTCGGCCAGGGTCTTGTAGAGCGCGTCGGCCTCGGCATAGCGGCCGCGCAGCTCGAGAAGCTGGGCGCGGCTGATCTGGTCGAGCAGGGCCACCAGCCGCTCGTTGGGTCCGCCGAGGTGCGTTGCAGTCGCGAGGTCCCAGTGCCCGGCCTGGGCCTGGGCGTAGGGCTTCAAGAGCATCAGGGCGACGTGGTCGGGGATGGTCGCGGGCGCGGCGGTGACGATCTTTTCCGCGTCCCCGCCCTTGTCCTCGGCCAGCGCCTCGACGGCGCGGGTGACGGCGCCCAGGCCGCGATAGGCCATCACCGGGTCGGTGTCGTCCGGCGCCAGGCGCGCGGCGGCCTGCACGTCGCCGATCAGGAGCGCGGCGGCGAAGGCGTGTTCGCGCAGGATGGGGTCATCGGGCCGCTCGGTGGCCGCCCCGATCAGCATGCGGGCGCCGTCTTCGCCGCCGTCGCGCTGCATCGAGATCTCTCCGCCCAGGAAGGTCCCGTAGAGCGAGGGGGTGTCGACCGAGGGCGCGATCTTGGGGCGGACGTCGTCGATGGACTGGGCGCTCGCGCCGAAGGCCAGGACAAGGCTGGCGGACGCGCCAAGAAGCGCGCTCCGGAACAACAGGTTACGGCGGGAAGCCATCAAAGCCCTTTCACGCGCGACACGCTTACATATTGGGGTAGTTCGGGCCTCCGCCACCCTCGGGCGTGGTCCACACGATGTTCTGCGACGGGTCCTTGATGTCGCAGGTTTTGCAGTGGACGCAGTTCTGGGCGTTGATCTGGAAGCGCGGGTTCTTCCCCTGATCGTCATAGAGGACCTCATAGACGCCCGCGGGGCAATAGCGCTGCGCCGGCTCGGCATACTCCGGCAGGTTCACCCGCACCGGGATCGAGGGGTCGATCAGCTTCAGGTGCGCAGGCTGGTCCTCCTCGTGATTGGTGTTGGAGACGAACACCGAGGACAGCTTGTCGAAACTCACCACCCCGTCGGGCCTGGGGTAGGCGATCGGCTTGAAATCCTTCGCCTCGCCCGTGGCTTGGGCGTCGCTCTTGCCGTGCTTCAGGGTTCCGAACGGCGACCAGCCGCCGGTGATGTTGGTGATCGTCATCTCGACGCCGCCGGCGAGAATCCCCAACGTCGTGCCGAGCCTGGACCACAGCGGCTTCACGTTGCGCACCTTACGAAGCTCCTTGCGCACGCTGCTGTTTTCGTAAGCCTCTTCGTAGGCCGCCAGCACGTCGCCCGAACGCCCTTCGCCGAGCGCATCGAAGGCCGCGTCGGCGGCCATGATGGCGGTGAGGATGGCGTTGTGGCTGCCCTTGATGCGCGGCAGGTTCACGAAGCCCGCCGAGCAGCCGATCAGGGCGCCGCCCGGGAAGGCCAGCTTGGGCACCGACTGGAAGCCGCCCTCGGTGATGGCGCGAGCGCCGTAGGAGATGCGCTTGGCGCCCTCGAACATCGGCTTGATCGCGGGGTGCTGCTTGAAGCGCTGGAACTCGTCGAAGGGCGAGAGGTAGGGGTTCGCGTAGTTCAGATGCACCACGAAGCCGACGGCCATGAAGTGGTCGCCGAAGTGATACAGGAACGAGCCGCCGCCGGTCCGGTTGTCGAGCGGCCAGCCCATGGTGTGCTGCACCAGGCCCGGTTGGAACTTGTCCGCAGGAACCTGCCACAACTCCTTCAGGCCAATGCCGTATTTCTGTGGATCGCGACCGTCGGCGAGATTGAAGTCGCGGATCACGACCTTCGACAGCGAGCCCCGCGCGCCCTCCGCGAGGAACACGTACTTGCCGTGCAGTTCGAGGCCCGGCTGGTAGTCCGGCTTGTGGTGGCTGTCCTTGGCCACGCCGAACACGCCCGCGACCACGCCCTTCAGCGCCCCGTCGTCGCCGAATACGGGCTCGGACGCGGCCATGCCGGGATAGATCTCCACGCCGAGCGCCTCGGCCTGTTCGCCCAACCAACGGCACAGGTTCCCGAGCGAACCCACGTAATTGCCGTGGTTTTTCATGTAGGACGGTTGCGGCAGCCAGGTGATGTCGAGCGACCCGCCCGGACCGAGCACGAGGAACTTGTCCGTCGTCACCGGCGTGTCCAGCGGACAACCCTTGTCGCGCCAGTCTGGGATCAGGGCGTTGAGACCGCAGGGATCGACCACCGCGCCAGAGAGGATGTGCGCCCCGACCTCGGAGCCCTTCTCGATCACCGCGACCGAGACCTCGCGGCCGGCCTCAGCCGCTCGTCGTTTCAGTCGAATGGCGGCGGCGAGGCCCGCGGGCCCCGCGCCCACGATCACGACGTCATAGTCCATCGCCTCGCGCGCGGTCTCTTCGGACATGCCGGGAATCCTTAGCTCGCCTTCCAAGCGCGTGCGGTATAACGCAAGCCGACCCTTGGAAAGCGCGGAATGCGGACGAAGCCGCCCCTTTGCTCATGACGCCGCCCGACCTACGCGACGCCGAGGCCCTGCTGGGCTTCTGGCGCGAGGCCGGGGTGGACGCGCTCTACGAGGACGCGCCGGTCGATCGCACCCTCACCCAGCCCAAACCCGAGGTGCGCCCGCTCCGCCCCGCCGCGCCGGCGCCCCGCATGGCGTCAAGCCCGGCCGGTCAACGGGAGAACATCGACGTCGCCGCGCTCAGCGCCGAAGCCCGGAAGCTGGCCCTGGAGGCGAACGACCTCGACGCCCTGAAGGCGCTGGTCGGCGAGTACGCCGGTTGCCCGCTCCGGTTCGAGGGCGCGGCGCGCCAGGCAGTGTTCGGGCGCGGTAATCCCAAGGCGGACATCCTGATCATCGGCGAGGCTCCCGGGGCCGAGGAAGACGTCCAGGGGGCGCCGTTCGTGGGTCGGGCCGGAAAGCTGCTCGATCGCATGCTCGCTTCGGTCGGTTTGAGCGAGCGGGTCTACATCACCAACACCGTCTACTGGCGGCCGCCGGGCAACCGCACCCCCTCGCCCCAGGAGCAGGCGACCTGTGCGCCGTTTCTCGAGCGCACAATCGCCATAATCCAGCCACAAATATTGGTGTGCGCAGGCGGCGCCTCGGCCAAGGCCGTCTTGAAAAGAACTGAAGGAATACTGGCGTTACGCGGCAATTGGTATGAGTGGACGTCACAAGACGGGTCGTTGACCCGCCCGGTTCTACCGATGCTCCACCCCGCGTTTCTTTTGCGCACCCCCCAGGCGAAAAAGAAAGCTTGGTTTGACCTTTTGTCGCTGGCTGGGCGGCTTGATCAGACCGCTCACGCTGCGTTACAAACTGAAATGTAATTCGTAGGCGTTAGCTGCGCGTTCACCCGGCGGTCTCATCCTTCGCCGGGTACGCTGAGACCGTTGGCCCCACCGGGGGAGCGAGGACGCGAAAGACGTCCCGTCCGGCAGGCCGGCGCGATTGGTGAAGGACGGGCCGTAAGGGGTTTACATGACGATCAGACGCGGCGCCCTCACGGCGCTGGCCGCCCTCGTCGCCGGCGTGTCATCGCTGGCTTTCATCCCGACCCAGGCCGAGGCGGCGCCTCAGGCGCTGTCCCCCTGGGACGCGCAACTCTACGCAGCCGCCTTCGACGCCCTGAAACGCGGCGACGTCTCCGCCGTCGAAACCAACCTCGCCCAGGTGAAGGACCGCTGCCTCGTCGGCATGGTCGAGTTCGACAAGCTGTTCAAGCTGAAGGGCTACAAGGCCAGCTACGAAGAACTGACCACTTGGCTCTCGCAGTACGGCGACCTACCGATGGCGCCGCGCGTCTGGGCGCTGGCCAAGAAGCGCAAGCCCGACGGCGCGCCCGATCCCACGCCGCCGACCGGCGTCGCCAACGACACGCCCCACACCTGGTCGAGCATGCAGAGCGTGCCGCTCTCGGCGACCGGCGACATCGACCCGCTCGATCCCAAGGCGCCGCGCCTGGCGCTGAACGCGGGCGACCTGCAGACCGCAATCATGCTGGCGGACGCCTCGGGCGACCGCTGGGTCGGAGGCCTCGCGGCCTACCGCATGAAGAATTACGACGAAGCGTTCCGCCGCTTCCAGCTCATCGCCCTGGATGTGAGCGAGGCGCCGTGGGACCGCTCGCGCGCCGGCTACTGGGCTGCGCGCGCCGCCATCGCCAAGGGCTCCCCCGATCAGTCGCCGGAGCTGCTGCGCATCGCCGCGCAATTTCCGCGCACCTTCTACGGCCAGATCGCGGAGCGTCAGCTGGGTCTTCAACCCGGCTCCTTCGAAGGCGGCGTGCCTTACACCATGCTGCAGTCCTCGCCGATCGTGCGTGCGTCGCTGACCACCAGCACCGATCTCGACTCCCCGGTCATGCGCCGCTTCATCGACAGCGAGCCGCGCGCCAAGCGCGCCCTGGCGCTGGCCGAGATCGGCCAGAAGGTCGACGCCGGCATCGAGATCCGCGCGGGTCTCGGCCTCGCACGCGACGAAGAGGCCCGCAGCCAATGGACCTCGCTTGCGCTCGGCATCAACGGCATGTTCCCCGCCTATTCCGCCGAAGCGGATGCGCGCGACTATCCGATGCCGGACCTTGCGCCCCAGGGCGGTTTTACCGTCGACAAGGCGCTGGTCTATGCGCTGATCCGCCAGGAGAGCGGGTTCAAGCCGCGCGCGCACAGCTTCGCCGGCGCCTACGGCCTGATGCAGGTGATGCCGTCGAACGCGGCGTGGCTCGAGCGCGACGCCAGCTTCCGCGCCAACCCCGATCGCCTGTTCGACCCAGGCACGAACCTGCGCGTCGGCCAGGACTATGTGCTCTATCTGATGAGCCAGCCGGACATTTCCGGCGATATCCTCAAGACCGTCGCCGCTTACGACGGCGGTCCCGCGCCGGTTTATCAGTCGATGAAGCAGGTCGGTTACGGCGCCGACGATCTCCTGACCATCGAGAGCATCCCGGTGCCCGAGACTCGCGACTACGTCGAGCGGGTGATGGCTAACTACTGGATCTACAAGCGCATGCTCGGCGAGAAGACCAAGACGCTGGACGCCGTGGCCGACGGCGACCGCGTCGTGCAGGTCGCGCTCGACCGCTCAGTCGCCAATCCGATGGACAGCCTCGCCGCCACGGTCGCCACCCGGCCGGCGGTGGTGATCCCGCTCAACGCCGTTGCGCCGCCTGTGCCGGTGCCGACGGCGGGCGCGGCGGCGACCCCGGTGTCCGATACCGACCAGCAGCAGTAGCGAACGATCGCGCCACATTGAAGATCTGATCCTTTAACCATTTTGTTCTTGTTTCGTTCCACGTGAAACATTAGAGTGGCGCCATGTCAGCGGCAGCCCTCCCCATCCCGGCATCGACGCTTCGCGGTCGCGGCGCGCGGTCCAATGAGTCCAGTCGCTACGACAGCGACAAGCGGCTGAGCTTCGACGACGGCTGGACCGACAAGGACGAGGCGCCGGCGCCCCTGAAGACCCAGATCACCGCCGAGCGGGCCAAGACCATCCTGTCGCGCAACGACAGTCCCGACATCGGCTTCGATCGCTCGATCAATCCCTATCGCGGCTGCGAGCACGGCTGCACCTACTGCTATGCGCGGCCGGCGCACGCCTATATGGGTCTCTCGCCCGGGCTCGATTTCGAATCGAAGCTGTTCTTCAAGCCAGACGCCGCCCAGCTGCTCGAGCGCGAACTGTCCAAGCCCGGCTACAAGTGCGAGCGGGTGCACATCGGCGGCAATACCGATCCCTATCAGCCGATCGAACGCAAGCTGCGCATCACGCGCGCGGTGCTCGAGGTGCTCGACCGCTTCAACCACCCGCTGTCGATCATCACCAAGTCGGCGCTGATCCAGCGCGACGCCGACATTCTGGGCCGCATGGCCAAGCGCAGACTCGCCGGCGCCTGCATCTCGGTGACCAGTCTCGACCGCAAGCTGGCGCGCTCGATGGAGCCGCGCGCCGCGACCCCGGAAAAAAGGATTGAGACCATTGCGCGCCTCGCCGACGCGGGCGTGCCGGTGTGCGTGGGCTTTGCGCCGGTGATCCCGGGATTGAACGATCACGAGCTGGAGGCGGTGCTCGAACGCGCCAAGGCGGCGGGCGCAACCTCGGCCATGTTCGTGACTCTGCGCCTGCCGATGGAGATCAAGGACCTGTTCCAGGAGTGGCTGGCGACCGATCACCCCGATCGCGCGTCGAAGGTCATGTCGCTGATCCGCCAAGCGCGCGGCGGCAAGGACTACGACGCCAGCTGGGGCTACCGTATGCGCGGCACCGGGCCCGTCGCCGAACTGATCGCGGCGCGCTTCACCAGCGCGGTGCGGCGGCTGAAACTGAACGAACCGCGCGAAGGCGTCGACGTGACCCAGTTCCGCGTGCCGGAAAAGCCCGGCGATCAGATGGATTTGTTCAAGGCGGCGGGCTGACGTCGGGGACTGGTCGAGGCGCGCAGCCTAAACGGCGGACACGCCCGCCGTGCGCGTCTCTACCTGTCCCCGACGTTTTTTGTGTGCTGTTTTCAGGCCACGCCAGTGAAAGGCGTACAGACCGTGGGCGGCTGAATTTTGACGTCGTACTTCTGCGGACCGCCGCTCAGGTCGAGATGCAAGGGCTTGTAAGCCCGCTGCAGAATGCCCGCCAGATTGTGCATCTCCACCCGATACAGGCGAATCTTGTCCACCTCCCGGAGGTAAACCAGCGCCTCGGGCCTATCGATCTCGCTCACGTAGCGCAACGACTGCAAGTTCGCCCAGGATTGCTGCTCTTGAACGCTGTCGACGGTGAGATTGGCAAACAGGCTGTAAATATTGCTGTAGGCCGCACTGTCGTCCTCCGGCAGATACGCCGCGACTCCGGCCTGAGTAACCGACGTCCAGCGCGCGGCTTCCCAGATGTGATGCCAGGGCCGGCCAACGACCAATCGTTTGGCGATCTTTCCCGAACTGAGCGCTTCGGACAGGATGCGTTCGATATCGTCGAGGCGGGCGTCGACGCAGCCCTTGCTGTGTTCCTGCTCCCAAAGCCTCCACGCGTTGCCGGCCAGTTCATCGCGAATCTGCTTGCGCGCCGCAGTCACGCTTTCGTGGCGATGTAGCGCCTCGATCGATTGCTCCAGGGCGAGCGCAATGAGGATGCCGATCACGATGACGCCGACTTCGGTCAAGAGTTCGCGGACGCCGTGGAGCGGCTTCGGCTTACGGATATGCATGGCGTCCCCCAACATTCCCTCTTCTGTCTTGTCCTGATCGCTCATCGACGAAACACGCCGACCAGCTCCACGTGCGGCGACCAGAGGAACTGGTCCACCGGCGTGATGCGCTCCAGGCGGAATCCTGCGTCCACCAGGATCCGCGCATCGCGGGCGAAGGTGGTTGGCGCGCAGGACACGCCAACGACCACGCTCGCCTTCGACTTCGCGATCTCATGGGCCTGGGCTTCGGCGCCGGCGCGGGGCGGGTCGAACACCACCGCGTCGATCTTGCCGAGCTCCTGGGCGCTGAGCGGGCGGCGGAAAAGGTCGCGCGCTTCGGCGGCGATCGGTTTCAAACCGGGCGCGGACGCCTGCGCGCTCTTCAACGCGGTGATCGCAGGCGCCGAGGAGTCGGCGGCGAGCACCGGCGCGACGGCGGCGAGCGGAAAGCTGAAGGCGCCGGCGCCGCAGAACAGGTCGGCGATGCGTTTGGCGCCCTTCACCGCGTCCACCGCGAGCTGCGACATCGTCGCTTCGGCTTTCGCGGTCGCCTGCAGGAACCCGCCCGCGGGCAGGGCCACGGTCGCTGCCCCGAAGCGCACCACCGGTTGGCGCGTCTGGTAGAGGATCTCGCCCGACTGGGTGACGCGCGCGAAGTCGCCCGCCTCCGCCGCCTCCGCCACGCGGCCGAGTTTGTCCGCCATGACGCCCAGGCCCGCGTGCTCGACGCCGGTCACGTCCACGTCGATGCCCGACAGCGTCAGCGTCGCGTGCAGAGTCGGCGCCGACTTGGCGCGGCCAAGAAACGCCGCGCCCAATCGCTTCAGCGCGGGCAAGGCGCGCACCAGCGCGGGATCGGCGATGGGACAGGTTTCGATGTCGACGAGACTCCACGACCCGCGACCCTTGAACCCGAGCCGCGCGCCGCTCGGACCCGGCCGCACGTGCAGCGCGAGGCGCCGGCGCGACGCCGGCGGACAGTCGACGGTTTCCGCGATGTCGGTTTCCAGGCCGCGGTGCGCCAGCGCCAGGCGCACCTGTTCGCGCTTCCAAGCGAGATAGGGCGGGGTCGCCCAGTGCTGCAAAGCGCAGCCGCCGCAGCGGCCGAAGTGCGGACAGGGCGGCGTTACGCGGTCGGCGCTCGCGCTCAACACCTCGACGAGATCGCCGCGGTCGCCCGCGACGCGCGCGTTCACGCGCTCGCCCGGCAGGCTGAACGGCACGAACACCGGCCCCGCGGCGACGCCGTCGCCCTGGCCGCCGATGCGTTCGATGGTCAAGCTTTCGTCGCGCGCCTGCGGCGCGCCGTCGCGATCAGCCACAGCGTGCTCCGCGCCGACGCCCAAGTTCCAGGCCAGGTCCTAGAATCGCCTGCATTCCCATGTCCTTGCGACTATCCCTAGCGGATATGAACGAAGATGAACGCGCCGCTTAAACAGCGTTCAGGATTCGCTCGTTATTATGCACCTCATGGACGGCTCCGAATGGGGGACCGTCCTCGCGTTTCTAAGTCCGGAGCCAGTACATGAAGTTTCGCACCGCCACCGCCGTCTCCGCCGCGCTCGCCGCGAGCGTGATGGCGATCGCCTCCACCGCGTCGGCCCAGCCCGCGCCGCCTCCGGGCGCTCCGCCCGCCCCGCCTCCGGGCGTGTGCGAGCGCGTGCATGACGACCATGCCGCCGGGACCATCGTCGGCGGCCTCGCCGGCGCCGCGATCGGCTCCAACCTGGCGTCCCACCACGGCGGCCGCGCCGGCGGCGCCATTCTGGGCGGCCTGCTCGGCATGGTGATCGGTCACGACGTCGCCGAAGACCACGCTCCGCCGCCTCCGGGCTGCTACGGCGGCGGTTACTACCGTCCGGGTCCGGCCATCGCCTACTACCCGCGTCCGTACTACCGCCACTATTACCGCTACTACGGCTACGGTTACCCGGCGCCCTACTACTATCCCGCGCCGGTGGTCGTCGCCGCGCCCCCGCCTCCCCCGCCGCCGCCTTACGACGCGCCGCCTCCGCCGCGCCCGTAAGCCTTCGAGGGAACCCACAGTGGTTCGGCCGCGTCCGCAGAGATGCAACCGGTCGTAACCGCGTCGTCGACTGACAATCCAGCCCCCGTCCAGTCGATGATGAGAGCCGCTCGCGCAACGCGCGGGCGGCTTTCTGATTCTATATTTGCGACGACTTCAGCTTGACCGGAGGTGAACCAGCGGGTCAAAGACCATTCAGACCCGACAAGCTTATTTGCATTTGATCGGACCAGGGCGGAACGGCCCTGGGACTCGTTCGTTTCTGAGAACGCACCCTGGAGGTTTCCATGAAATTCGCCCCCGTTACCCTCGCGCTCACGGCCGCCATGGCTCTGGGCCCCGTCCTCTCGATTCCGACCTCCGCGTCGGCGCAGCCGGCGGACTACCGCAGCTACGAAGATTACTGCCACGCCAAGAAGAAGCACGGCCAGCACCTTGGCACCGTGCTCGGCGCCATCGGCGGCGCCGTGATCGGCTCGAACCTCGCGGCCCACTCGGGCGGACGCGCCGGCGGCGCGGTGCTGGGCGCCGCGGCGGGCGCCGCGGTCGGCTCCAACGTCGGCCGCTCGGCCGGCGAAGCCAAGTGCTCGAACGGCCACGCCTACTGGACCGAAGACCAAACCTATCCGTGGGACGACAGCGCCTACTATCACGGCGGCGGCTATTACGGCGACGACTACTACCGCGGTCACCACTGCCGTTGGGGCCAGGACTATGACGGCAGCTACGTCCGCGTCTGCCGTCACGGCGACGGCAACTTCTACTACACCCGCTAGTCCCTCTTTTTGGGATCGGAACAGCCGCCCGCGCGACGCGCGGGCGGCTTTTTCGCGGCCGTTTCAAGGCGGCGATCGGCATGCGGAACCTTTGCCGCTGAGCCGCTTTCTATGCCCAGGCCGGCAGCGGCTCACGCTCTCAGCAACCGCGAGGAAAACGCGATGAAGACCTTCAAAGCCTTGGCCCTCGGGCTCGTTCTGGCCAGCGGCGTTTCCGCCGCGGCCGCCGGTGTCGCCGACGCGCGCACCTGTCATGCATCGCGCCACAACGCCCACGTCGGCACCGCGGTCGGCGCGGTGGGCGGCGGCCTGCTCGGCAACGCCGTGAGCCACGGCGGCGGTCGCTTGGGCGGCACCGTCATCGGCGCGGTCGCCGGCGGCGTGGTCGGCCACCAGATCGGCAAGCACTCGGTGAAGTGCGCCCACGGCTACTACTACCGTCACGGCCGTCGTCACTACTACTAAGCCTGAAATTCAGCGCGCGCGGGACGCCTTGATCAGGTGCTCGCGCGCGCCGCTTCCGCCGACGATGGGGCTTTCGGCTAAGCCGTCGACGCGCCAGCCTACGCTTTGCAGCCATTCCGTGATTTCCGACAGGACGCGCGCGTGCACCGCCGCGTCTTTTACGTGTCCGCCCTTGCCCACATCGGCCGGTCCCGCCTCGAACTGCGGCTTGACCAGCGCGATCAGCACCGCGTCCGGCGCCGCGAGATCGAGCGCCCGTGGCAGCACCTTCGCCAGGCCGATGAAACTCGCGTCGCAGACGACGATGTCGGGCGCCGCGTCGATGATCGACCGGTCGAGATCGCGCGCGTCGACGCCTTCGAGATTGCACACGCGCGGGTCGGCGGCGATGCGCGCATGCAGCTGGCCCCGGCCCACATCCACCGCATAGACGCGGCGCACGCCACGCCGCAGCAGCACCTCGGTGAAGCCGCCGGTGGAGGCGCCGACGTCGAGCGCCGTCTTGCCGTCGAGGTCGATGGGCCAGATCGCCAACGCATGTTCGAGTTTCAGTGCGCCGCGGCCGACGTAGTCGTGCGCCGGCTCGGCCTCGATGATCGCGTCGGCGTCCATCAACTCTGACGGTCGCGTGATCGCGACGCCCGCAACCCGCACGCCGCCCGCCTCGATGGCGGCGCGGGCCTTGGCGCGGCTTTCGAACAGGCCGCGTTCGACCAGCAGCTGGTCGATGCGGCGGCGCATCGGGTCAGGCCACGGATTCGAGGCGGATGAGCGCGCTCTCGAGCTTGGCCTGCGCGGCCTCCGCCTCGGCCAGGCGCTCGCGGTTCTCCTCGACCACCTCGTCCGGCGCGCGCGCGATGAAGTCGGGGTTGTCGAGCTTCTTGCGCGTGCGATCCGCGTCGTTGGCGTGGCCGGCGATCTCCTTCTGCAACCGCGCCTTCTCGGCGGCGAGGTCGATGAACTCGGCGATCGACAGGGCAGCCGTCGCTTCACCAATGGAGAACGGCGCCGAACCCTGCGGCGCGGTCTCGGCCTCCTTCACCTCCGACAGACGCGCCAGCGTCGTGATCAGCTCGCGGTGACGCGCCAGACGCACCTTGGTGTCGGCCCCCGCCCCCACCAACACCAGCGGCGCGCGCGCGGCCGGCGGCACGTTCATCTCCGAGCGAATCGAACGCACCTCGCTGACCAGTTCGATCAGCCAGCCCATCTCCGCCTCCGCGTCGGCGTTCAACCAGGCGTCGGGATGTTTGGGCCAGTCGGCCGAGATCAGCATGGTCGCCCGGGCGGGACCGCCGAACGCCGCGAGCTCGGCCCACAATTCTTCGGTGATGAACGGCGAGACCGGATGCAGCAGCTTCAGCATCTCGTCCAGCACCCAGGCGGCGGTGGCGCGGGTTTCGGCGCGCGCGACCTGGTCGTCGCCGTTCAAGACCGGCTTGGCCAGCTCCAGATACCAGTCGCAGAATACGTTCCAGATGAAACGGTAGAGCGTGGTCGCCACGTCGTCGAAGGCGCAGTCTTCCAGCGCCTTGGTCACCGCCCGCGCGCACTTCACCGTCTCGCCCACGATCCAGCGGTTCACGGTCAGCTTCACAGCGCCGGGATCGAAGCCTTCGACGCGCACGCACTCGTTCATCTGGCAAAAGCGCGCGGCGTTCCACAGCTTGGTGCCGAAGTTGCGATAGCCTTCGATGCGCTGTTTCGCCAGTTTGATGTCGCGCGCCTGACCCGACATGGCGACCAGGGTGAAGCGCAGGGCGTCGGCGCCGAACTGGTCCACGAGTTCGAGCGGGTCCATCACATTGCCCTTGGACTTCGACATCTTCTGCCCGCGCTCGTCGCGGATCAGGGCGTTGATGAAGACGCGGTGGAACGGGACTTCCTTCTGGAAGTGCAGCCCCATCATCATCATCCGCGCGACCCAGAAGAAGATGATGTCGAAACCAGTGACCAGGACCGAGGTCGGATAGAACCGCTTCAGATCCTTGGTTTCCTCCGGCCAGCCGAGTGTCGAGAACGGCCACAGCGCGGAAGAAAACCACGTATCCAGCACATCCTCGTCCTGGCGCAGCTCCATCTTGCGCCCGTGCTTCGCCTTGGCCGCGGCGAGCGCCGCCGCTTCGGTTTCCTCGACGTAGATGAGGCCGTCGGCGTCGTACCAGGCCGGGATGCGGTGGCCCCACCAGAGCTGGCGCGAGATGCACCAGGGCTCGATGTTGCGCATCCATTCGAAGTAGGTCTTTTCCCAGTTCTTCGGCGTGAACACCGTTGCGTCGGTCTCCACCGCCTTGATCGCGGGCTGCGCCAAGGTCTTGGCGTCGGCATACCACTGGTCGGTCAGGTAGGGCTCGATCACCACGCCCGAGCGGTCACCGTGCGGCACGGCGTGGCGCACCTTTTCGATGCCGCGCATCAGGCCGAGTTCTTCCATCTGCTCGACGATCTTCTGCCGGGCGACAAAACGGTCGAGGCCGCGGAACGCCTGCGGCACGCTGTCGTTCAGGCGCGCCTCGGGATCGAAGACGTTGATCATCTCGAGCCTGTGCCGCTTGCCGACCTCGAAGTCGTTGAAGTCGTGCGCCGGCGTGATCTTCACCGCACCGGAACCCTTCTCCGGATCGGCGTAGTCATCGGCCACGACAGGGATCTTCCGGCCGGTGATCGGATGCGCGAGCATCTTGCCTATGACGCCCTGATAGCGCTCGTCGTCGGGATGCACGGCGACGGCGGTGTCGCCCAGCATGGTCTCCGGCCGCGTGGTCGCGACCACGATCTCGCCCGAGCCGTCCTCATAAGGATAGGCGAAGTGGTAGTAGGCGCCCTCGACCTCGAGCTGCTGCACTTCCAGATCCGAGATCGCCGACTGGAACCGCGGGTCCCAGTTCACCAGCCGCTTGTCGCGATAGATCAGGCCTTCCTTGTAGAGGGTGAGGAACACCTTGCGCACGGCGGCCGACAGGCCGTCGTCCAGGGTGAACCGCTCGCGCGACCAGTCGCACGAGGCGCCGAGGCGCCGAAGCTGGCGCGTGATCGTGCCGCCGGACTCCGCCTTCCACTTCCACACGCGTTCGAGGAACGCTTCGCGGCCGAGCGCGCGGCGGTCGATGTTGCCCTCGGCGGCGAGCTGGCGCTCGACCACCATCTGGGTCGCGATGCCCGCGTGGTCGGTCCCCGGCAGCCACAGCGCCGCCTTGCCGCGCATCCGCTCGAAGCGGGTCAGAACGTCCTGCAGGGTGTTGTTCAGCGCGTGGCCGATGTGCAGCGAACCCGTCACGTTCGGCGGCGGGATGACGATCGAGAAGGTCTCGGCGTTGGGGTCCTGGGCCAGCCGCGCGTCGGGCGAAAAGGCGCCGGACGCCTCCCACCGGTCGTAGAGGCGCGGTTCGACGGTTTTCGGATCGAAGGTCTTTTCGAGCATCGGTTCTTTGAGTCGCGAGGATTTGGGGCAAAGAAAAGGGCGGCCCCAAGGAGCCGCCCTCTTAGCAGGATTGAAGCAGGAGGTAAGGCTGGGCCGGCTCTATGACTGAGGGCCCGATACGTGCAGGTCGCGGATTTCCTCGGCCACCTTGGCCAGGTTCGCGTTCAGAATCGGCGCCGCATTCTGGTTCAGCCACGCCTGGAGCATGGGAGTGAACAGGACGCGGACCACCTCGTCCTTGTTCAGGTTCTGCTGCAGCCAGTCGCGCAGCATCGGCTTGAGCAGCTCGATGACCAGGTCCTCGAGCGAACGACCGGATCCGGACACCTGGAAGCTCCTGGCGAAGTTGTCGATGGAGGCTGAGGCCGCCTGGGCGACCTGGGGGCTGAGGATGGACGCGGTCGCCGCCTGCGGGGCGGCGGCGTAAACCGGCTGGGGCGCGGACGCCGCGACCGGAACGGATTCGGGCGCGCGGGGCGCCTCGAAAGCGTCGATGTCGCCGATGGACTGGGCGGCGGCCGGCGCCGGGTCGTAGCGGTCGGTCAGCTCGAGAACCTCTTCGTCCTCGAAGGCGTGGAGCGGCGCGGGCGCGACCACGGGCTCCGGCGCAGGGACCGGTTCGGGCGCGGGGGCCGGAGCGACCGCCGCAGGCGCGGGCGCAGCCTCATTGGCGGCCGGAGCGGCTTCGGCGGGAGACTCGTCTTCGGAGATGATGCGGCGGATGGAGGCGAGGATTTCCTCCATCGTTGGTTCTTGGGCGGTCTGTTCAGACATGAGCTGAGCCGTCTTTGGGGTGTCGGGGGAAAACTTGGGAGACGCGCAAGCCTAGGGCCGTCCGGGTCACGCCGCAAACGCCTTCGCATCTAAGCGGCGACAGATCAACGAAGGTTTACCGCGTCAGACCGTAGCATGAGCCCGAACTTGCCGAGACCGGGGCCGAGACCGGGGCCGAGATCAGGGCCGAGAGCAGGGCCGAGAACCGGACCGCGATCAGGGCTGATCCGGTACGGGCGCGGGCGGGACCTTGGCCTTCAACTGGGTGTCGATGGGCGCGTCGGCGTCCACCACCGGGTGGTCGCCGTGCAGGCGCACGCGCTCGTCCACCGCCTGGATGGCGCGGTCGTAAAGCACCGACCCCTTGTTCTTCACGCGATCGAAGTTCGCCTTCGGATCGTAGGGCTTGACGCCGGCGATCAGTTCGCGGGCCTCGAGCCGCCCCATCGCCGCCAGAAGCTGGGCGGTCGCGACATAGTTGTCGTGCTCGGAGTTGACCAGCGCGAGCTGCGCGTCGCGCAGTTCTTGCTCGGCGTTCAAGACGTCGATCGTGGTGCGCAGGCCCACCTGGTATTCCTGGCGCGTGCCTTCGGCGGCGATCTCGTCGGCCTTCACCTGTTCCTGGTTCGAGGTGAGCGAGGCGCGGGTGGAGAGCACCTGCGCCCAGGCCTGGCTGACCTGCTGCAGCATGGTGCGTTGCGCGCCGTCGATGCCGACACGCGCGGCGTTGTCGTGCTCGATCGCCGCGCGCACGCGCGAGCCGGTCAGGCCGCCGGTAAAGATCGGCACGTTCACCTGCGCCGTCGCCTGGAACTCGCTGCGCTGCGACAGCGACAGACCCAGCGGTGGGCTCAACGTCGCGCCATAACTCGCTTGCAGCGAGGCATTGGGTAGATAGTCGGCGCGCGCCTGGGCGACGCGGTGATGGGCCGCCTGCTCCGCGTACTGGGCCGAGCGAACGCCGGGGTTTTCCTTGCTGGCGATATCCATCGCGTCGTCGAAGCTGGCCGGCACGCCCGGCAGTTCGGGTTCCTGTTGCAGGTCCGTCGGCGTCTGGCCCACCACTGACGCGTACGCGGCGCGGCTGACCGAAAGCGTAGCGCCGGCCGCGTCGACCTGTGCCTTGGCGGCGGCGAGGCGCGCCTGGGCTTGAGCGACGTCGGTGCGGGTGACTTCGCCGACGTCGAACTGAGCCTGGACCTGGTCGAGCTGACCCTGCAGGACTTTCTGGTTTTCCTGGTTGATGGCGAGCGCGCGCATGTCGCGGCGCACATCGACATAGGCCTGGACCACCTGGGTCATGATCTGCGCTTCGGTGGTGCGCAGCTGTTCGCGGCCTTCCAGAATATCGGCCTGGGCGGCGTCGACGGCGGTGGCGATGCGACCGCCGCTGTAGAGCGTCTGCTGCGCCGTGATCGAGGCGGAGGAGGTATTCAGGTTCACCGACGCCGCGCCCACCGTCGTATCGAGGCCGTTGATCTGGCTGTCGCTGGCGATGATGCCGATGGTCGGACGAAAGCCCGCCA
This sequence comes from Caulobacteraceae bacterium, assembly GCA_035551675.1. Lineage (GTDB taxonomy): Bacteria > Pseudomonadota > Alphaproteobacteria > Caulobacterales > Caulobacteraceae > JAFECT01. The sequence goes on from DASZMV010000090.1 coordinate 102,334, forward strand.
TGGCCTGCACATATTCTTCGTCGGTGGCGCGTTGGGTCGCGCGCTGGGCGAGCAACGTCGGGTTGGTCTGATAGGCCAGGGTGACCGCGTCCAGCAGCGTCTCCGCGACGGCGGGCGCCGCGCCGGCGGTGACAGCCAGGGCGACGGACAGGGCGCAGGCCGCGGCCGAGCTCAGCCCGCGACGACGAAGCGACATAAGTAAATCCCCATGACGCCCCCGCGGCGCCGACACTACTCAACTACCTGATGCCCAAGCCGCGCGACCCAGGCCAGTTAAGGTTTCGTCACGTTGTACCCGAAAATGGGGCCAAAGACCGGACGGTTAAAACGTAAACACCGACTGTCTTTCAAATCCCTGAAGCACCGGCGGGGTGGCGTCGAAAACCTCGCGCGAGCTTTCGCCGCCGTTCTCAAGGCGGACAAAAAGCCGCGCCTTGCCGACCGGCCCGTCGCGCACGACCACCGCCAGGCGGCCGCCCGGGCGCAACGCCGCGACCCAGGCCTGGGGCGCCAGGCCCACCGCGCCCTCACAGACGATCAGGTCCCAATCGGCGCCCTGCGGCGTCGCCAGGTCCGCAGTGACCGAGACGACCCCCGCCTCCTCCAACGCGGGTCCGACCACGGCCACGGCGCGGGCGTCGCCCTCCTGGGCCGTGACCTCGAGGCCGACCTTGGCCAGGACCGCGGCGGCATAGGGGGCGGCGATCGCCAGGGCCTTCTCGCCGCGCACGGGGCGGGCCGCCTGCAGCAGCTTGGCCACATCGCGGGGCCGCATCAGCCAGCGGCCGGGGCAGATCTCTGGCTCGGCGTCGGCATAGGCGGCGAAGGCCCGGGCCGGGGCGCAGAACCGTTCGCGCGGAACCACGCGGATCGCCTCGACCAGGTCCAGATCGGTGACGTCGTTGGTCCTGACCTGGGTGTCGACCATGTTGGCGCGCGCCTGACCTATGTCCATCGCACCATCCATCGCACCGGGCCTCTCCAAGCAAATCGCTGAAACTCGCCCGCTTATAGGGCGCCCCGACCCGAAGGCAACGCCGCACCCGCGCGGGGCCAAGGCCTTTGCGCCCCTTGGGCTTTCCGCCTCGTTGCACCCCTCCGGCCGATCTGATAGCCACGGCCCCTCGCCGCGCCCCGGACCCCGGTCTGAGCGCCGCCGGCGGCCTGATGGCGGAATGGTTACGCAGCGGACTGCAAATCCGTGTATCCCGGTTCGATTCCGGGTCAGGCCTCCAACGCTCCCTCGGTATTCGCCAATGCCCGCGCCGCCGGATAGCGCTGATCCGCCCAGAACAGGAATCCGACGCAAGCCGCCATCAGCACGGCGGACAGCACGCTGAGCGTCACGCGCAAGTGCGCGGGGCCGCCGGCGACGTGTTCGGTGAACTCGGCGAAGATCACGCCACCGGTGCTCTGGCCGACGACGCCGTAGCAGAGGCTCGACAGCGCTATCATGCGCGCCCGCAGGTGCGGCGGCGCGGTGGAGGTGAAGACGATCGGGGTGACGACGGTCGCGGCGCCGCCGGCGACGAACACCAGCGAGAAGGCGGCGATCGCGAGCCAGCCGTTCAGCGCCAGCGGCCCGAGTACGAGCAAGGGCGCGCTGACTGCGAGCGCGATCCAGGTCACTGCCACCGGCGCCTCTTGCCCGCGCCGCTTGCGCAGCCACGCGCTCATCCAGATTCCGAGCGGCACGCCGGCGAGGGTCGCGAGGTTCATCAATCCCAGGCTCTTGCCGATCAGGCCGAGGTCCCAGCCGTAGGTGCGCGAGAAGAACGGCGCGACCCAGCCGACGAAGCCGGCCTGCCACAGGACGAAGGTGATGTTGGCGAGGGTGAAGGGCAGAACGAAGAACATCGACGCGCGCACGAAGGCAGGTAGCGAAATGCCAAGCGTTGGGGCTGACGCTTCGACGGTCGCGGGACGGCGCCGCGGTTCGCGCAGAATCAAGGCCGCCGCCAGGGCCACCAGCAGGCCGAGGGCCCCGACCGTCGCCGTCGTCCATCGCCACGCGTCCGTTCCCGCGATGGATTGGAACGCGACATCGAGCGAGCCGCCGCCGGCTTGGGCGATCGCGGGGCCCAGCATGGACGCGACGGCGAAAGCGCCGAGCGCGGTCGGCAGCGACTTCGCTGGAAACAAGTCCGCCAGCAGGGCGTAGGCCGCAGGCTTCAGCGCCGCTTCACCGAACCCGACGCCCAGGCGCAGGACGAACAGCGACCAGAAGCCGGTGGCGAAAGCCGAGCCCACGGTCATCGAACACCACAGCGCGATGGCGACCGTGATCAGGATCGCACGGTTAAACCGGTCGGCGATCCAACTCAACGGCAACGCGAAGACCGACAGCGAAATCGCGAACGAAAAGCCGGTGAGGATCGCGATCTGGGTGTCGGTCAGCTTGAACGCGAGACGGATCGGCTCGACCAGCAACTGCGGTAGGGCGAAGTCGGCGGCACAGAACAGGCCGGCCGCCGCCAGCACACCCGCCGTCGCCCACGCGCGCCATCCGGGCCGCACCTCACCGCCTTGGTCTTTCGTCACGCGAATCGCCTCCGCCGAAAGCCGACTTAGCGCACCATTCGCGCGCGCTCTACGACCGCATTGAACCGATGGTCGTCACGCAGGCCATCAAGGCCCGGCAGCCACGGCAGGGCGATCAGGAACGGGTCGTCCCGCTCCACCGCGCTGTTCAGCGCCGCGAATGCCTGGTCGGTCTGGCGCGCCGCCGCGCGCAGCATGGCGACGTCCAGCGGTCGCGGACGGAACAGGATCGACTGACTCTCGAACAGGTCCGCCGTCGCCGCCGCGAACGCTTCGAAGCCGCCGTTTGCATGCGCATCGAGCAGGCGCGCGCGATCCGCGTCGTCGACGCTCCACGCCTTCAGGCTTTCCAGGAAGGCGGCCAAGGCCTCACGCTCTTCACCCAGCGCCTGGTGCGCCCAGCCCTTTGACGACCAGGCCTCCGGCGCCTGCGGCGCGCGGTCGATGACGCTGCGGGATTCGGCGATGACCGCGCGCCAGCGTCGCGCAAGGGTAAGCACGCGCAACAGCACGCTGCGCGCCATCAGCGAAAACGGCTCGAGGTCGCACGCCGTGCGCGCCGCGCGTTCGGCCTCGGCGAAACGCCCGATGGAGAGATGGGCGAAGGCGCGGACGCGATGCGCATAGGCATACGCCGGATCGAGCCCCACCGCGCGCGACAACGCCTCCTCCGCCCCGGCGAAGTCGCGGTCGCCGAGCAGGATCGCAGCGCCCAGATTGGCGAACCCAGCCGCGAGATTCGGATCGAGCGCGGTCGCCGCGCGCGCGGCGTTCTTCGCCGCCGGCAGCAACACCGCGGCCGGCGCAACTCCTGCGAAACTCTGCGTCATGAAGGTTTCCGCGAGCCCGGCCTGCGCGGCCGCCGATCCCGGGTCGGCTTCGATGGCGGCGTCGAAATAGAGTCGCGCCTGGGCGAGGTTGGCGGGCAGCGGAACCTTCAAGGCCGCGAGACCTTCGATGATCAGCGCTTCGGCCTTCGCCGCATCGGCCGAACAGGGCCCGTTGCTCGCCGGTCGTGCGGCAAGGGACTGTGCAATCCCGTCGCCCACCGCGGCGACCAGCCGATAGCCGCGCTTGGACAGAGTCTCAATATAACGATCCTGCTTCGACGCGCCGAGCGCCTTGCGCAGCTTGCTGACGGCCGACGCCAGCGTGTCGTCGCCGATAGCGCGCCCGCCCCATACCGCCGCCACGATCTCGTCCTTGCTGACCACCCGGCCCGCCGATCCGGCAAACAGCACCAGCAACTCCATCTGCCGCGGCTCCAGCCGCATCGATGCGCCGCCGCCCACCCGCGGCGCGATCTCGCCCGCGCCGGGATCGACGCGCCAGGCGCCGAGGACAAAGCTGTTCTGCCCGCGCGCCATCAGCGGACCAGCGTCTCCAGAGCCGCGCGGAACGCCTCGGGGATCGCCGTCGGGCGACGGGTCGCGCGGTCGACGTAGACGTGGGTGAATTCGCCGGCGGCGGCGGCTTCGGGGTCGTCCTTGCGGAAAAGGCCGATCTCGTAGCGGACGCTGGAGCGGCCGAGATGCGCGACCTTGATCCCCGCGTCGACGCGGTCGGGAAAGGTCAGCGGCTTGAAGTAACTGCAGCGCGTCTCCACCACCAGGCCGAACACGGGACTGGTCATCGGGTCGAGCACGCCGCGCTCGATCAGCCAGCGGTTCACCACCGTGTCGAAGAAGCTGTAGTACTGCACATTGTTCACGTGCCCGTAGACGTCGTTGTCGAGCCAGCGCGTGTCGAGCGTGGTGAAATCGGCGTAGGCGTCGCGCCCCGGCGTTGTCGCCCTTCCTTTTTCAATATTGGCGGTCATAACACCGACTGGTAGATCGCGACCGCCGCGTCGTGGGTCATCTCGCGCGGATTGTTCACCAGCAAACGCTCGATCTGCATGGCGTCCGTGGCGAGCTGTTCGAGGTCGTCCTCTTTCACCCCGACGTCGCTCAGGCGATGAACCATCGGCATGTCGCGCACCAGTGCGTCCATGGTTTCGAAGAACATGCGCGCCGCCGCATTGGCGCCGGGCGGAACGCCGGCCGGCGCCACCGCCTGGGCGAGTTCGGCATAGAGCGGCTCGGCCGCCGGCAGATTGTATTGCAGCACCGGCAACAGGACCAGCGCGTTGGACAGGCCGTGCGGCACGTGAAACCGCCCGCCCAGCGGATAGGCCAGCGCATGCACTGCCCCCACCGGCGCGTTCGCAAACGCCATCCCAGCGAGATAGGCGCCCTGCAACATGGCGCGCCGCGCATCGAGGTCTTTTCCATCTTTTACCGCGACGCGGATCGACCCCGACAACAGCGTGAGCGCGCGCAAGGCGAGCGCGTCGGACACAGGGTTCTTCTTGATGCGGCTGGTATAGGCCTCGATCGCGTGCACCATGGCGTCGACGCCGGTGGCGGCGGTCACCGCGGGCGGCAGCCCCGTCGTCAACACGGGATCGAGCAACGCGAGATCGGGCAACAGCCAGCGCGTTACCACGCCGCGCTTCTCGTCGGTGGGCGTGGTGACGATGGCGATGGGCGTCACCTCCGATCCGGTGCCCGCGGTGGTCGGAACCTGGATCAGCGGCAGGCGCGGACCCTGCGCGACATCGACGCCCCACACCTGGGCGAGGCTCGCGTTCGAACCGACCAGCAAGGCGACGAGCTTGGCGGTGTCCATCGAACTGCCGCCGCCGAGACCCACAACGCCGTCGATGCGTTCGGCTCTCGCGATCTCGACCGCGCGTTCGACACACGCCTGCGGCGGATCGGCCAGCACTTCGCTGAAAAGGACCGGCTCGACGCCCGCGTCGCGCAGGCTCTGCAGCGGCCCATCGATCAGGCCAGCGTGCTTCAGGCCAGGGTCGGTGACCACCATGACCCGCTTGCGGCCCATGCCCGCGGCCAGGGGACCGAGCCGCTCGGCGGCGGCGTCCTCGCAAATCGTCCGCGGTGCGGTTTCAAAGACAAAGCCGTTCATGGCACACCCGCTCTATGACGACCGACGCTCGAACGCCAGCTTCAAAACCCGGGCGCACGGCCCTCCGCTTCGTGCTGCTGCTGGGCGTGGTCAGCCTGTTCGCGGACTTTGCCTACGAAGGCTCGCGCAGCGTGCTCGGCCCTTACCTCGCGCTGCTGGGCGCCAGCGCCTTTGCCGTGGGCGCCGTCACCGGTTTTGGGGAACTGGCGGGCTATGGCCTCAGACTATTCTCGGGCCCGATCGCGGACCGCACCAAACAGTATTGGCCGATCACCCTGACCGGCTATGCGATCCAGATGATCGCGGTGCCGGCGCTGGCCTTCACCCACAGCTGGCCCGAGGCGGCGATACTGATCGTGGCCGAGCGCGCCGGCCGCGCCATCCGCAACCCGCCCAAGTCGGCGATGCTGGCGCACGCGGGCAAACAGGCCGGCGGCATAGGCTGGGCTTTCGGCCTGAACGAAGCGCTCGATCAGACCGGCGCCATGGTCGGGCCCCTGGTGATCGCCGGGGTGCTGGCGTGGCGGCATGACTATCACCTGGCTTTCGCGGTGCTGGCGGCGCCGGCGGCGGTGACCCTGGCGTTGATGGTGACCGCGCGCCTCCTCTATCCGCGGCCGCAGGATCTCGAGCGCAAGTCCGAACTCCCTTCGCCCGTCGGTCTGCCGCGCGCCTTCTGGATCTATATGGCCGGCGCCGCCCTGGCCGGCGCTGGTCTCGCTGACTACCCGCTGATCGCCTACCACTTCACCAAGGCGCAGATCGTGCCCGGCGCCTGGATCGCGGTGTTCTACGCCGTGGCCATGGGGACCGCCGGCGCCGGTTCGCTGGTGTTCGGGCGGCTGTTCGACCGGATCGGCTTTAGGGTGCTGATCGTCGCCTCCCTGATCGCGGCCCTGTTCGCGCCGCTGGTCTTCCTCGGCGGGTTCTGGAGCGCCCTGGCCGGCGCGGCGGTCTGGGGGGTCGCCACCGGCGTCTTCGAATCGATCATCCCAGCCGCGGTGACCCCCATGGTCGGGCCGGAGCGGCGGGCCTCGGCCTTCGGCCTATTCAGCGCAGTTTATGGAACGGCTTGGTTCGCGGGCAGCGCCCTGATCGGATTCCTTTACGACCGCTCGCTTTCCGCGGTGATCGTCTTCTGCGTCGCGGCCGAACTCGCGGCCGCCCCGTTCTTCGTCTGGGCTGCGCGAAGTAAACCGAACAGTGATCTTCGTTAACGCGTTCTTCACCAAATCAGGGCGATCTGAGGCGGTCTTCTCCTTGGAGACACCCCACCATCACCGAACTTTCAAAGCCCGGCTCGCGCCGGGCTTTTTTTTGCGCCGGATCCCCTGGAGGGTGACGGAATCACGCGCCTTTCCTTTGCGCCCAAAGCTTGCGCCGCCTGCAAGGCCGCTGCTATACGGCGCGCCTTCGAGCGACCTGTTCCGCGGTAGCTCAGTGGTAGAGCAGCCGGCTGTTAACCGGCTGGTCGTAGGTTCGAATCCTACCCGCGGAGCCATTTCCTCAACAAAATCAAACCCCTGAATGGCGCCCCGAAGCCGCCGCCCCGGCTTTGCGCCTTTCCGCCTCGACGCCGCGAATTGAGGCGCCTATGGCTGACGCCCAGGAGGCTGTGCCGATGATCGACCTTCGTCCGTTCGACAGCCTGGGTTCGGCCGATCACGGCTGGCTCAAGGCCAAGCATCATTTTTCCTTCGCCGACTATTCCGATCCCAAGCGCACCCAATGGGGCGCCCTGCGGGTGTGGAACGACGACACCATCGCGCCGGGCAGCGGTTTTCCGCCGCACAAACATGCGGACATGGAGATCATCACCTACGTCCGCAAAGGCGCGATCACCCACGAGGACAATCTCGGGAACAAGGGACGGACCGAAGCCGGCGACGTCCAGGTGATGTCGGCCGGAACGGGCATCGCGCACAGCGAGTACAATCGCGAGCCGGGCGAAACGCAGATCTTCCAGATCTGGATTCTCCCCTCGTCGCGCGGCCAGGCGCCGAGCTGGGGCGCGCGTCCGTTTCCCAAGACCGATCGCGCCGGAAGATTCGTGACTCTTGCCTCGGGCGCCGCGGATGGCGACGCGTTGCGCATTCGCGCGGACGCCCGCGTGCTGGGCGCCACGCTGAAGGCCGGGCAAACGGCGAAATACGACCTCGGAGTTAGTCGCCACGCGTACCTGACGCCTTCGAGCGGTGTCATCGATCTCAACGGCGTGCGCGTTGGTCCGCGCGACGGCGCGGCGGTGCGGGACGAGGGCGTGTTGCGTGTTACCGCGATCGAGGACGCCGAGGTCATCCTGGTGGACACGATCTGAGCATGACCGCCGGGAGCGTCAGGCAAGCGACCGCACGTCGGCTGCTCCGCCCCGTCGATGAAGGCCGCGATCACATCCATGGCGGCCAGTCCGGCCGCGGCCGGCACGTCGTGGTCGTCTACGGCGACTACCTGTGTCCCTACTGCCGGCAGTTGAAGCGCGTGCTCGAGCGCCTGCGCAAGGCGTTGGGTGATCGCCTGACCTATGTCTACCGGCATTTCCCCAACGAGCGGGTGCATCCGGGCGCCCAGTTCGCATCCCGCGCCGCGGAAGCAGCCGATCGGCAGAACAAGTTCTGGCCGATGCACGACGCGCTCTATGAGCACGGCCCCCCGCTGTCGGAGGCCGTGGTGCTCGAGATCGCCCAGTCGCTGGGCCTGGACATGGACCAGTTCCGCAAGGACCTCGACGACGCCCATTTGCGCGAGCGGGTGGAGAAAGACGTCGAGGACGGCCACCACAATGGCGTGACCGGCACGCCGACCATTTTCGTCGACGGCGCACGCTACGACGGCGCCTGGGATTTCTATTCGATGCTGGAGGCGCTCGACCGGCCGGTCGGCGCGCAGGTCAGGCGCACCGCGCGCAGCTTTGCGAACCTGCCCGCGTCCGCCGGCATCGCCTTGCTCGCTGCGGCGGCGCTGGCGCTCGTCCTCGCCAACGGGCCGTTGTCGGATCTGTACCAGCAGTTCGTGACCACGCAGTTCGGGATCGGACCGAACCAGAGGGGCCTCTGGCTCAGCGTCGCGGAGTGGTGCTCCGAGGGCCTGCTGACGATCTTCTTCCTGATCGTGACGCTGGAAATCCGCCGCGAAATGACCGGCGGCTCGCTGCAGGGATGGCGAGCGGCCGCGGGACCGGTCCTGGCGGCGATCGCGGGCGTCATCGCGCCGGCGGCGATCTATCTGGCGATCAATCACGGCGCAACGGCGAAGGGGTGGGCGACCGGCGCCGACACCGGCATCGCGTTTACACTGGGCATACTGGCGATCTTCGGCGCGCGCGCTTCCGCCGGCCTGAAAGCCTTCATCGCCGCCTATGCCGTGGTCGACGACATCTTGTCGGTCGTGATCCTGGCGATCTTTTTTCCACATGACCTGCACGCCGCGTGGCTGATCGGGGCCGCGGTCGCCGCCGTCGGGCTCTTCATGCTCAACCGTTGGCGCGTCTATGCCCTGTGGCTCTACTGGGCGGTGGGCATCGGGCTCTGGCTGGCGTTGCACCAGGCCGGAGTCAGCGGCGCCCTGGCCGGCGTCGTGCTCGCGGCGTTCCTGCCCACGCGGCCCACGCCGAGCGCCGCGCCCCTGCTCGCCCAGGCCGCCAACGCGCTCGCGGAGCTCGACCAGGTCGACAAGCTGCTGCTGCAGGAGAAGGGCGCGCGACGGATCGAACAGGAGCCGATCTGGGATTGGGCCAGCCGCAATCTGTCCGCCGCCGCGGCGCGGCTGTTGTCGCCGGCCGAACGGGTCGAACGGGACCTGTCGGGATGGTCGACCTACGTCGTCCTGCCGTTGTTCGCCTTCACCGCCGCCGGCGTGCCATTGATGGTCGACACTCGCGCGCCCGGAGCGCTGGCGGTGTTGGGCGGGGTCGCGCTGTCGCTGGCCCTGGGCAAGCCGATCGGCATCGTCGGCGCGACCTGGCTTGCGTCGCGCCTGCGCGTGGCCACGGGACCGGGCGATACGTCGCCGGGGGCCTTCATCGGCGCGGCCTGCCTCTGCGGCATCGGCGATCCGCTGTCGATCCTGATGGCGGAACAGGCTTTTTCCGGAGAGGGCATGGCCGCGGTCGCCAAACTCGGCGTCCTGGCCGGCTCCGCCGCGGCGTCGGTGCTGGGAACCCTGGCCCTGGTCCTCAGTCCGCGACCGGTGACGGCGGCAAAGCCGCAACCGTGAATTCCTCTGCTTCCCGGGGCCGGTCGTCGCCGCGGTGTGGCGCTCGCACCCCTCCTGGGAGAAACCGCTCTCAAGACATTCGCTCTCGATAGAATTAGTGTTGACAGGTCGGCGAACCGGGGCGAGGCTCCGTCCATGCGCCGTTAGAGCGCACGCCATTCGGCATGGGGAAGGATCATGAAAAGCAAAGCGCTTCTGCTGTGCGCGACGATGCTCAGCGTAGTTTGGTGCGGGGCGGCCTACGCCCAGACCGCGACAAACGCGACGACCGCGATTGCAGCCCCCGCTGAAGGCGGCGGCTCAGGCGCGGGGGCCGACGCCCCCAGCGACAAGGCGAACACCGTTGGCGAAGTGGTGGTCACCGCCGAACGACGCACGGTCAATCTGCAAAAGAGCAACATCGCCGCGACCGTCCTGAACGAAAAGGACATCCTGCGCGACGGCGTGTTCACCGTCGACCAACTCCAGTTCGTCAGTCCTTCGCTCACCGTCAACAGCTTCGGCCAGGGCAACGACGTCGATATCCGCGGCATCGGCAAGGGCGAGCACAATACCCAGACCGGAACCGGCGTCATCACCTATCGCGACGGCGCGCCGACGTTCCCGGGCTACTTCCAGGAAGAGCCCTATTACGACATCGGCAACATCGAAGTGCTGCGCGGCCCGCAGGGCACCTTCAGCGGTCAGAACGCCACCGGCGGCGCCATCGAAGTGACCACGGCCAACCCGGTGATCAACGGCGGCAACACCGGCTACCTCTACGCGCGCTATGGCAACTTCAACGACGGCCAAGTGCAGGGCGCGGTCAATCTGCCGATCAACGACACCATGGCGGCGCGGGTCTCGTTCAACCTGCAGCATCGCGACACCTTCTACAATCTCAGCGGTCCGTGGACCGGCGATCCCAACCTGAACTGGGCCAGCTTCCGCTTCTCGTTGTTGTGGACGCCGAACCCGCAGACCACCGTGCTGTGGAAGACAGACGCCGACTATCTGTCGAACGGCGGCTACTTCGGAGATGCGCAAACCAACACCGAGACCAAGCACATCTATGACGTGGCGATGAACTGGCACACCTCGGCGATCGACCAGGGCGTGCGTTCGATCCTGAAGGTCGACTATCTCGACTCCGCGGGCATCGACTTCCGCTCGATCACCAGCGCCCAGTGGGCGCGGTCGGGCTGGACCGGCGACATCGACGGCACCGCGTCGAACCTGCCGGGCGAAAACAACTGGATGATCGACGAAGCGGTCGACACCACCCTGCTGACGCAGGAATTCAACGTCATCTCCCCGAGCAACGAGCGCCTGACCTGGGTGCTCGGCGCCTACGGCCAGAGTCTGGTCTATAACTTCCCGTTCGGTCAGTTCGACATCGGCGTACCGCACGGCGGTGTCGACGAGGACCTGTTTGGCGTGAACCGCACCTTCTCCTACGCGGCGTTCGGCCAGGTCGGCTACAAGATCACCGACAACCTGCAGCTTCAGGTCGGGCTGCGCTATACGAACTGGGCGACGCAGAACAAGGCGACGTTCCTGGTTCCCGAATATCTTGCCTATGGCATTGACTACTACCAGGACCAGACCGAGCGCGGTCAGAACGTGACCGGCAAGGTGGCGCTTAACTGGAACATCGACCCGAACAACTTCGCCTATGCGTTCGTCGCGTCGGGCGCTAAGCCCGGCGGCCTGAACACCGCGCTCTATTTCTACGGCGGTCTGGTGCCACCGCCGTTCGGACAAGAATATGTGACCGATTACGAAATCGGTTGGAAGTCGACGATGATGGACGGCCACCTGCGCACGCAGCTCGGCGGCTATTACAACGACTTCCAGCACTTCCAGGTGATCACCGCGATCCCCAACGTTCCGACGCAGTCGACGGAATCGAACGTGCCGGGTCACACCAAACTCTACGGCCTGGAAGCCTCGGCGCAGGGCGTGTTCGGCGACTTCTCGTTCAACATGGGCCTCGGCCTCGAGCACAGCGAACTCGGGACCTTCTGGACCGAGAACCCGACCTTCGGAAACGACGGCAACTGTAACCCGACGACGGGACCGACCGGGCCGTCGCTGTTGTGCCAGAACCTGAAGGGCCACCCGCAAACCTATGCGCCCGACTTCACCTTCAACGTCCAGGCTCAGTTTACCTTCCACCTGCAAGGTGAAGACACCCTGACGCCGGCGCTGATGTACGCGCACATCTCCGACCAGTGGGCGACGCTGTTCGACGTCAAGGCCAACGGCGACTATCTGCAGGCTCGCGATCTCGCCGGCGTGACCCTGGCGTGGAAGCACGACACCTGGACGACGATGCTCTACTGCTACAACTGCACTGACGATCACTACGTGGCCGCCGTCGCCTCGCCGATCCGCGTCGCCGGCGCTCCGCGTCAGTTCGGCATCAGCGTCATGAAGACCTTCTAGCGTTTCTCCTGAACTCGGCCGCCGCGTTGCACCAGCAGCCGGCGGCCGTTTTTTCCTCGAAGTCCCCCGAGGCCATGCAGTCCTATCCCCTCACCGTCGACAAGCTCCTGGACCACGCCGCCAAGTGGTCGGGGGATCGCGAGATCGTCACCGCGGTAGCGGGCGCGGCGGCGGACCGCATCGGCTATTCAGGCCTTAGGGACCGCAGCAACCGCTTCTCCGGCGCGCTGCAGGCGCTCGGTCTTCGCTTCGGCGACCGGGTCGGCACCCTGGCCTGGAACACCCAGCACCATCTGGAACTCTACTATGCGGCTATGGGCGCGGGCATGGTCTGCCACACGCTCAATCCGCGCCTGTCGGCGGCTCACCTCGCCGCGATGATCAACGAGGCGGAGAACCGCGCGCTCGCGGTCTCGTCCAATCTCGCGCCGCTGTTGGTCGAGCTCGCGCCACTGTGTCCCGACCTCGAGCACGTTATTCTGCTCGACCTCGAGGACGAGCCGGTAAGCCTCGGCGATCATCCCGCCAAGATCTGGCGATACGAATCGCTGCTCGAAACGCGCGGCGCGCCGGTGACCTGGGGCGGCTTCGACGAAGAGACGCCGGCGGGCCTCTGCTATACCTCGGGCACGACGGGCAAGCCCAAGGGCGTGCTCTACACCCACCGCTCGAACTATCTGCACACCCTGCGCCAGCTTCAGGTCGACGCCTTTGCGCTGTCGCGCATCGACTCCATGCTGATCGCGGTGCCGCTGTTTCACGCCAACGGCTGGGGCCTGCCCTTCTCGGCGCCGGCGGTGGGGGCGAAGATGGTGCTGCCGGGACGCCATCTCGACGGCGCGTCCCTGACAAAACTGATGCGCGACGAGCGGGTGACCGTGGCGGTCGGGGTGCAGACCGTGTGGATCGGCGTACTCGACTATCTCGACGCGACGGGCGGCGACCTGCCGGACCTCGAGCGCGTCGCTATTGGCGGCTCGAAATGCCCCGACGCCCTGATCGAACGCATGGAGCAGCGCCTGGGTGCGCGGGTGCAGACGAGTTGGGGCATGACCGAACTCTCGCCGCTCGGCACTGTGGAGTCCGCCGCTGAGACTCCCACGCGCTCGGCGCGCGCGTCGGGGCGTCCTCCGGTCGGTCTCGACCTGAAGCTCACCGACAACGACGGGGTGATGCTGACCCAACAGCGGGGCGCGGTGGGCAAGCTCTGGGTCAAGGGCGCCAGCGTGGTCGACCGCTACTTCAAGGCCGACGAGGACGTCCTCGACGCCGAGGGCTATTTCGACACCGGCGACCTCGCCAGCATCGACGGCGACGGCAATCTGACCGTCTGCGGCCGGTCGAAGGACCTGATCAAGTCCGGCGGCGAATGGATCAATCCCGCCGAGATCGAGGACATCGTGGGCCGCCACCCCTCGGTCGGCCAGGCCGTGGTCATCGGCCGCTCGGACCCGAAATGGGGCGAGCGCCCCGTCCTGATCGTTGAGCCTCGCCAGGGCGAGCACGTGGATTCGCAAGCTCTGCTGGGCGCCCTCAGAGGCAAGATCGTCGACTGGTGGATGCCCGACCAGGTGGTCCAGATCGAGGCCATGCCGCTCGCGGCCACAGGAAAGATTGACAAAAATCGTCTGCGTGCCGACTACGTCAACGGTAAGCTGGAGCCGGCGAACCACTGACCGGCTTACGCCGGTTTGCGCTGGCCGGTTTCTGCTGGCCCGACCTTGCGGCTGACGATAGGCTTGGCTCGACCCGATGGCTTCCTCCTCCTCCCCGGCAAAGGCGCGACGCAGCAAGGCCGAACAGCGCGCCGAGACGCTCGAGCAGATTCTCGACGCGGCCGAATTCCTGTTCTCCCAGAGCGGGCTGCACGGCGTGACCCTGCGCGACGTGGCCCACCGCGTCGGCGTGCACACGACCCTTCTGAACTACTATTTCAAGGACAAGCAGGAACTGTTCGAGGCCGTGTTCGGCCGCCGCGCCGGCGTCTCCAGTGGGCGGCGCATGGCGGCGCTGGACAAGTACGAGGCCGAGACCGGCGACCACCCCACCGTCGAAGGCGCGCTGCATGCCTTCCTGGACACCGACCTCGACCTCTACTGGGAGGGCGGCGAACTTTGGATGAACTATGCGACACTGTGGGCGCGGCATAGCAACACGCTGGAAGGCGCGGCGCTGTTGGACACCCACTTCGACGCGGTGGTGTTGCGGCTCGTCAGCATTCTGAAGAAGGCGCTCCCCGATTATTCGGACGAGGACATCTTCTGGGGCTATCACTTCGTGACCGGCGCGCTCATGAACACCCTCGCGCGCACGGGCCGCATCGACCGCCTGTCCGGCGGACTCTGCGACTCCAACGACTTCCCCGCGGTGAAGCAGCGCATCGCGCGCTTCATGGCCGCGGGATTCGTAGGTTTGAAGCCGAAGGCCTGAGGCTCAGCGCTGCGCCGCGACCGCGGGCGCGCCATGACCGCCCGACGCCAGTTCCCGCTCCGCCTGGGTGAAGCCGTACTCGGGCACGATCTCGCCATCGCGGTCGCCGATCTCGCGCCAGTTGGCGATGACCAGCTCGCCGGCATCCTCGCCGCCGCCGACGTAGACGCCGTCCGTCAGGGTGACGTTGGCGCGCGCGAAGTGACCGCCGCCGGCGCACAGGATCGCGCGCGTCGGCGCGTCGTCTTGCACCAGCGCCAGCAGGCCCGGGCTGACCAGGTCGGGCGATAGTCTGCTGAGCCCCTCGTCGGCGAGCACGCCTTGCGTCATCTGCGTCGCGGCCGTGGGCGCGAGGCAATTGACCCGGATGTCGTGTTTCTGACCCTCGATCGCCAGCGTCTGCATCAGGCCGACGAGCGCCATCTTCGCCGCGCCATAGTTCGACTGCCCGAAATTGCCGTAGAGACCCGAGGACGAGGTCGTCATCACGATGCGGCCGTAGCCCTGGCTGCGCATGGTCTCCCACACGGCCTTGGTGCAGATCACCGCGCCCATCAGGTGCACGTCGAGCACCAGGCGGAAATCCGACAGGTCCATCTTGGCGAAGGTCTTGTCGCGCAGGATGCCCGCGTTGTTGATCAGGATGTCGACGCGGCCCCATTCCGACACAACCTGCTCGACCATGGCCTTGACGCCGGCTTCGTCGGTGACCGAACAGGCGACCGCCATCGCCTCGCCGCCCTGGGCCCGGATCTCGTCGGCCACGCGCTCGGCGTTGGCCTGGTCGAGGTCGTTCACCACCACCTTGGCGCCGTGACGCGCCAGGAACAGCGCATGCGAACGGCCGAGGCCGCCGCCCGCGCCGGTGACAATGGCGATGCGCGAGGTGAGTTTCATGGGCAGTCCTTTTCAAACACGCGCCACCACGGGGAGGCGCGGACGCGATTGGGGAGAATGAGGTTAGGGAACTCTCAGCAGCCGGGCGCCTTGGGCGGCAGCGGCGGCGACCCGACCCCATAGTTGATCACCCACGACACGTTGGCGGCGCGTCGGCGGCAGACCACTTCCTCGTGAAGGGCGTAGGCGCCGGGCGTCACGTGGGTCGACGGATGCGGCCGGTCGGTGATGTGCATATAGGCGCCATCGCCGTCGTACTTGGGCCAATCCGGCGCGCCGGGCGCGGTGGGTCGGCCGGTCTTGGCAAACGTAGCCCAATAGCTGGTCATGTCCGCGGACAGCCTGTGCTCCGCGGGCGTGTCGGGAATCTTGGGCCAGTTCGGCGGCGGCGTGTCGAGCGTGCCGAACACATAGGGTAGCTCGCTGGCGTGGAAGCCGTGCAGGCCCTTGGCCTCGGCCGCGGGATAGGCGTGATCCCACCAGTAGAGATAGGCGGGCTGCCCGATGGCCGTCTGCTTCTTCGCCATCCGTTCGGCGGTCCAGCCGTACATGGCGTCGCGCGTGGTCGCGAGCATGCTCTCGCGCATCGAGCTGGGCGGATAGAGCTTCAGGAACGCGGGCGCGAGCTCGCCGTACTGTTTGTTGATGATCGCGACGTAGTCGCCCGGTGTCTGCGGCGCTGGCGGCACGAGCGACAGGAGCGAGCGGATCTCGCCGCTGTTGGAGCCCGCGATTAGCGGCACGGGGGCCTGTTCGCCCGCGTCGAAAGTCTCGACCAGCTGCTTCTTCAGCACATGCCCGTCGATCGCGGCGAAGGGCAGGAAGCCGGCGGCGGCCGCCTCGTTGGTGATCTTTTCCGCGTCCATGGCGCGCAGCGCCGCGACGTCGGGCGCCTTCAGTTTCATGCCGAGGTAGGCGCCGATCTGCTCCGAGGAAGGCATGTAGCGCGTGCCCTTCAGCTCGGGCGTGGTGATCATATAGGCGCTCTCGGCGATCGCCTTGTGGAACAGGCCGCGCGCAGGCGGCGAGGCCAACAGGTACATGACGCTGAGGCCGCCGGCGGATTCGCCCGCGATGGTCACATTGCCGGCGTCGCCGCCGAAGGCGCCGATGTTGCGCTTCACCCAGCGTAGGGCCTCGATCTGGTCGAGCAGGCCGTAGTTGCCCGAGATTCCGTCCGGCGACTCCGCGCTGAGCCCGGGATGCGCGAGGTACCCCAGGACGCCGAGGCGATAGTTGATCGACACCACCACCAGGCCCTGGGTCGCGAGCTTTGAGCCGTCGTACATGCTCTCGCTGCTGGCGCCGCCGACGAGCGCGCCGCCGTGAATCCACACGAACACCGGCGCGCCCCGCGCATCCTTCGGCGTCCAGACATTGAGGAACAGGCAGTCCTCGCTCATCGTCTCCGGATCGTCGGCATAGATGTTGGCCGTGCCGCCGACCGCCTTGGGCTGCACGCAGGCGGCGCCGAACCTCGACGCCTTGCGCACGCCTTCCCAGTGCTCGATCGGCTTCGGCGGCGTCCAACGCAGCGCGCCGACCGGCGGCTGGGCGTAGGGTAAGCCCTTGAAGACGTTCAGGTCGCCCTGCGACACGCCCTCGGCCGCGCCGACCGGCGCTTGCACTAAGGGGCCGGCGGCAAAGCTCGGTGAGGTCATGATCAGAGAGGCGGTTGCGAGGGCAAGTGCGGCGAGACCACGATACCAGACCATCAGGCCGCAACTCCTTGGTTCTTGGCGCGACGGTTTAGAATCGCCGCCAGCCACAGGAAAAGGATGACCGACAACACATAGAACGGCAGCAGCGCGTAGAGCGCGTACTGAAGCGAGTGATGCGCGTCGTAGGTTTGCTTGATGTAGTCGCTGGCCGCGCCCACGAAGGTCGGCCCGAAGCCGAGCCCGATGCCGTTCATGATCAAGAGCAGAAAAGCGCCGGACAGCACGCGCTGCTCGGGACGCACTTCCTGCTGCACAAAGGCGACGGCCGGGGAAAGATAGAAATAGTTGAAGAAGGTCGGCCCGGCCAGGAACAGCATGGCGGCCTGCCAGGTCGGCGCATGCACGAAACCCGCGAACAGGGGCGCGGCGATGACCAGGCCGATCGCTGGAATGATGGCGAAGGCGCGCTTGGATTTCTTGCCGAACACGTCGGTCAGCCAGCCGGCGACGAAGATGCCGCCGCTCATGAAAATCCCCGTGAGCAACGCGTACCAAATGGCGACCTCGTGCAGGGTCATGCCTTTTTCGCGCATCAGGAACAGGGTGGTGAAGTTCACCGAGCCGTAGGTGATGAACTGGTTGGCCGCGCAGGCGAGCGACATCATCATCAGCGTCGGGCTGGTGAAGAACATCTTAGCCGTCGACCAGAACCCGTCCTTCGGCGACGCGGTTTCGACGATCTGGTCCAGCGCGCCTTTCTTCGGCTCACGCACGAAGATGAAGACGATCAGGGCGGTGGCGATGCCGACGATGCCCACGGCGACGAAGGCGTTACGCCAGCTATAGGCCGCCGCGATCGAGGCGCCGAAGGCGATGCCCAACGCCTGGCCGACCGGCGGACCCAGATTGTAGAAGCCGAGCGCGGTGCCGCGCTGACCCGGCGGGAAGCTGTCGGTGATGATGGCGTAGGACGGCGGCACACCCCCCGCCTCGCCGACGCCGACGGTCATGCGCGCGCCGACGAGTTCGGTGTACGTTCGCGAAAGGCCGCAGGCGATGGTCGCCGCGCTCCACAGGGCGCAGGCGAAAGCCAGAACCCGCGTGCGGTTGGTGCGGTCCGCCAACCAGCCGACCGGCACGGCGATCACGCAATAGAACATCGCGAAATAGAGCCCGCCGATGCGGCCGAGCTGGCCGTCGCTGACGTGCAGCGCGTCCTGGATCGGCTTGGCCAGGATCGACAGCAGCTGCCGGTCGATGAAGTTCAGGATGTAGACGAAGCAGAGGATGAGGAGCGTCGCCCACGCCCCTGCGCCCGCCTTCATCGGCGTTACGCTCCCAGACGATACGGTCCCAGTCGACACCCGGGCCCTCCTCCCTTGGCGCCGATCCTTATTGCCGACGTCCGCAAGGGAACATGCACCGGCCGGTTCGAAGCCGTCAATACACTCACTCTCGCGAGGAAGAATATCATGCACCCGGACGCCCTGGGGCGGTCGCTCGTCACATTTATTCGAACGATTCCGCCTAGTCCCGCCTAAGGTGCAGGCCTTCGGGAGGGGCCCATGCGGTCGACGGCCATTTTCTCCTACCTGGCGAGCGCAGTCGCCGCGGCCACCCTGCTGGCGGGCCCCGCCCTGGCCAAGCCGGACCGGGACGACGACGACCGGCCGCGCAAAATCCACCTCCCGACCTCGAAGTCGATCACCGTGCCGGCCCCCGGCTACGTGGGCCGCACCAACAGCTATCCCGGCGCCGTCGCGCTGAGCCTGGACGGCCGCTACGCGGTGTTCCTGAACGAGGGCTATGCGACCCCCGAGAGCGGCAACGCCCAGTCGCTCGCGGTCCTCGACCTGAAGACCAACAAGCTTTCAGACTTTCCCGACCCGCGCCTGAAGGCGGACGATAAGACGACCCAGCAGAGCTATTTCGTCGGCCTCGCCTTCTCGAAGGACGGCTCGCACCTCTACGCGTCGCTGGCGTCGGTGAAGAACAACGAGATCGCGGTCTATCGCTTCGCGGGCGGCAAAGTCAGCGTCGAGCGCACCATCGCCATCCCGCCGCAACCGGTGGCGGCGGGCAAACAGATCACCTACGACACCGACGGTCTGCCGCCGGGCGCCGCGGCCGCCTACCCCGCGGGCCTCACCGTGCTGCCGGGCGACCGTCTCCTGGTCGCCGACAATCTCGCCGACAACGCGGTTTTGATCGACGCAGCGTCTGGCAGGGTGATGCAGAGGTTCGATCTCTCCACCTCGCATTACGTTCCGTCCGCCTATCCCTACACCGTCATCGCCAACCGGGCCGGCACGCGTGCCTGGGTCAGCCTGTGGAATGAGCCCGCGGTGGTCGAGCTGGATCTGGCGACCGGCGCGGTCGCGCGCCGCATCAGCCTGCCGCCGCGGCGCGATCCTACCGCGGCCAGCCCGCACCTGACCTCGATGGCGCTGAGCCCCGACGAGACCTCGCTCTATGTCGCGGTGTCCAACGCCGCCAGCGCCGACCTCGACGGCGTCGCGGTCGCCTCGCTCGCCACCGGCAAGTTCCTGCGCGTCTATCCCGTCGCCTTCCGCAAGGGTGAAGGCGTGGGCGCCGATCCCATCGGCATCGCGGTGTCTCACGATGGCCGCCGTCTCTACGCCGCCAGCGCGTCGCTGAACGCCGTCGCGGTGTTCGATCTGTCCACGGGTCGGGCGGAAACGCCCATCGGCTTCATCCCGACCGAATGGTATCCGAGCGCGCTCGCCATCGCCGGTGACGACCTGATCATCGCCAGCGCCAAGGGCCGCAGTTCCGGCCCCAACATCAAGCCGGTGGCGCCGGACCGTCACGGCTGGACCCATCCCTACATCCCGACCCTGATCGGCGGTTCGGTGCAGCGGGTGAAGCTGGCGGGCCTCGACAAGAAGCTCGCCGCCTACACCCAACAGGTTCAGGCCAACGACCTGCTGAACGTCGATCCCGGCACGATCCGCTTCGCCGGCGGCGCCAATCCGATCAAGCACGTCATCTATGTGCTGCGCGAGAACCGCACCTACGATCAGATCTTCGGCGACCTGCCGGTCGGCGACGGCGATCGGCGCTTCACCATGTACGGCGCTCAGATCACGCCTAATGCGCACAAGCTCGCGCTGCAGTTCGGCGTGCTCGACAACTTCTATGACAGCGGCGAAGTGTCCGCCAACGGCCACCTTTGGTCGGATGGCGCGGCGACCTCGGACTATATGGAAAAGGTCTGGCCGGTGCTCTATCGCGGCAGCGAGCGACCCGAAGACTTCGGCAACGGTCTCGAACAAGGCATCGCCACGCCCGACGACCCCGGGACCGGCTTCCTGTGGGACAGCCTGGCGGCGCACGGCTACAGCTATCGCATCTACGGCGAGATGACGCTCGACGTCTGGTGCCGCGACGAGAAGGTCGCCAATCCGCGCGAGGGCACGCCCTCACCAGTGAGCGTCGCCTGCGCGCAGACGGAGATCGCCAAGGGCCAGCCCCTGCCCGCGCGTCTGGGCGGGGCGCCGAGTCCCTGGCCGTGGGGCATTCCGGTGCTGAAGGCCAAGCACGCGACCAAGTCCGCGCAAGTCGGCCACATGGACGAGACCTATCCGTTCTTCGCCCTCGACTATCCTGACCAGCTGCGCGCCGACGAGTTCCTGCGCGAGTTCTCGGGCTTCGTCGCCAAGCGCGGGACCCCCGACGAGTTGCCCCAATTCGTCCTGCTCTATCTGCCCAACGACCATACCGCCGGCACCCGCGTCGGCATGCCCACGCCGCGCGCGTCGGTGGCGGACAACGATCTGGCGCTCGGACGTGTCGTCGAAGCCGTCTCGCACAGCCCTTATTGGGACGACACCGCCATCTTCGTGGTGGAGGACGACGCCCAGGACGGCGCCGATCACGTCGACGCGCACCGCTCGAGCGCGCTGGCGATCAGCAAATATTCGCCCAGGCTCGACAAGCCTTTTGTCGACCACAGCTTCTACACCACCGTGGGGATGGTCCATACCATGGAGGACCTGCTGGGCCTGCCGCCGTCCGACGTGTTCGACGCCCACGCGCCGGTGTTCGCGCCGCTGTTCACCGGTCCGGGGACGCAGCCTGCCTTCGTCGCCGACGACAGCAATCTGAAGAGCGGCCTGCTGTTCGAACAGAACACGCCGAAGTCGCCGGATGCAAAGAAGTCCGCGACGCTTGATTTCACCAAGCCCGACGCGGTCGATCCCCAGGTGCTGAACGCGATCCTTTGGGACGATGCGGTGAAGAACGGCGCGGTGAAGCCAACGCCCGCCGACTGAACTTCAGATGTGGAACCAGCCGCGCGTCAAAAGGTCGGCGGCGGTCAGCGTGAACAGAATCCCGAGCCACGCCACCGCCGCCAGCGCCGCGACCCGCTCGAGGCCGGGCTGTTTGCTGAGGTGCATATAGACCCAGAACACCAGCCCCGCCTTGATCGCCGCGATGCCGAGGTTCGACGCGGTCTTCAACGGCCCGATCGGCGCGAAGGTCAGCGCGACCGTCGCGGTCAACAGCGCCATCAGCGCGACCCACACGATGATATAGAGCCGGATCTCGCGTCCCATCACGGCCTCGGCAGATAGAGCACGGGGAACAGGAATATCCAGACGATGTCCACCAGGTGCCAGTAGAGCCCCGCCATCACCACCGTGATCGGGCTGGGCGGCGCCGCCGGGTCCTGCCTCAGCAGAAGCACCGACAGCGTGCCGAGCAGCACGACGCCGACGCTGAGGTGGATCGCGTGCAGCACAGTCGAGATGAAATAGAGGTCGATGATCAGGGCCGCGGGCGCGTCGCGAATCGGCGACTGCTTAGGACCGATCCCCGGCATCAGGCCGTCGAGATATTCGATCCGGTATTCCACGCCCTTGATGCAGAGGAAGGCGACGCCGCAGAGGACCGCCACGGCCAGAAGCGCCGACGCGGTTCTGCGACGGCCCTCGCGCACGACGACGGTCGCCGCGGCGACGAACAGGCTGGAGGTGAGCAGGATCGCCGTATTGGCGGTGCCCAGCCAGATCTTCAGATGCGCCGCCGCCACGAACGGCGCGTGCGGATGCAACAGACGGACCGCGAACAGGGCTGCAAAGATGCCTCCGAACAGCATGATCTCGCTGCCCAGGAACACGTACATGCCCATGTAGTCGGCGGCGCGCTGCTGCTCGACGCCCGCATAGGGCTCGTGAACGATCAGGTCGCCGTTCATGTGCTGTCCTCGCCGAGCGGCGGATAGGCATAGGCCTCTTCGGTCACCACCGGGATCTGTTCGAAGTTGTGCTTGGGCGGCGGCGACGGCGTCGTCCACTCCAGGCCCTTGGCGTCCCACGGATTAGGCCCCGCGGGCTTGCCGTTGCGCAGCGACCACAGGAGATAGACCAGCGGGAACAGATAGCCGAGGCCCAGGATCGAGGCGCCGGCCGACGACATCACATGCAGGGTCTGAAACTCCGGCGGATAGATGTGATAGCGGCGCGGCATTCCCAGGTAACCCAGGATGAACTGCGGAAAGAAGGTAAAGTTGAAACCGATGAAGATAAGCAGCGCCGCCACCCGTCCCCACGCCAGCGGATAGAGCCTGCCGGTGATCTTCGGCCACCAGAAGTGCAGCGCGCCGAAGAAGGCGGTCACCGTGCCGCCGACCATGATGTAGTGGAAATGCGCCACCACGAAATAGGTATCGGTCACGTGCACGTCGATGGCCAGCATGGCCAGCATCAGGCCGGTCAGGCCGCCGATCACGAACAGGCCGATGAAGCCCATGGCGTAGAGGAACGGCGGATCGAGCGAGATCGAGCCTTTGTAGAGCGTGGCGGTCCAGTTGTAGATCTTGATCGCGCTCGGCACCGCGACCACCAGGCTGAGGAACGAGAAGATCGCGCTGGCGTAGGGGGATTGGCCGGCCACGAACATGTGGTGGCCCCAGACCAGAAAGCCGATCACCGCGATGGCGATGCTGGAATAGGCGACGAACCAGTAGCCGAAAACGCGCTTGTGCGCGGCCGCGGCGACCAGCTCGCTGACCACGCCGACCCCCGGCAACAGCATGATGTAGACCGCCGGATGGCTGTAGAACCAGAACAGGTTCTGGAACAGCAAAGGATCGCCGCCCAGCGCCGGGTTGAATACGCCCAGTCCGAACAGCCGCTCCGCCGCCAGCAACACCAGAGTGATCGCTAGAACCGGCGTCGCCAGCACCAGCACCAGCGAGGTCGCATAGTGCGACCAGACGAACAGCGGCAGCCGGCCCCAGGTCATTCCCGGCGCGCGAAGCTTGTGCACGGTGACGATGAAGTTCAGCCCGGTGAGGATCGAGGAAAAACCGACGATGAACACCGCCGCCACGACCGCCACCACATGACCGTTGGCGTATATACTGGAAAGCGGCGTGTAGAACGTCCAGCCCGTGTCCACCCCGCCCATGATCAGGACGTAGAGGGTGAAACAGCCGCCGATCACATAGATGTACCAGCTGAGCAGGTTCAGCTTCGGAAACGCCAGGTCCCGCGCGCCGATCATCAGGGGGATCAGGAAGTTGCCGAAGGTGTTGGGGATCGACGGGATCAGAAAGAACCAAACCATGATGATCCCGTGCATGGAAAAGGCGCGGTTGTAGCCCTCGTTGCTCAGGAACACGCCGGTCGGTGAGATCAGCTCCAGCCGGATCGCCGCCGCCGCCAGACCGCCGATCAGAAAGAAGAAACTGATCGCCAGGAGATACAGGATGGCGATGCGCTTATGGTCGGTGGAGAAAAGCCACGACCGCAAGGTGTGACCCGCGCGCAGGTAGCTGACCTTTTCTTCGGGCGTTTCGGCATTGACCCAGGGCGCGGTGGTCATGAGCGCGGTCCCCCGTTTGAGCCCTCAAGGCTCTTCACATAGGCGGTGAGTTCGAGAATCTGGTCCTCGCTGACCTGGTTGGCGTAGGTCGGCATGGCGCTCGGCCATGCGGCGGGAACGTCGCGGTTCGGGGTCAGGATCTTGTCGTGAATGTACTGATCGTCGGCCACGATCGTACGTCCGTCAGCCAGCGGCACCGGCTTGCCGTAGAGACCCGCCAAATCCGGCGCGGCGGATCCCGCCTGTCCGTTATGACAGCCGCTGCAGCCCAGGCTGCGAAACAGCGACGCGCCCCGGCTCGCCAGCGACACATCGGCGCCGGCGGTGCGCAGCCAGCGCGCATAGTCGTCCGGCCGCATGATGTAGATCGACCCGCCCATCAGCGAATGGTCCGTTCCGCAGAACTCCGAACACAGCAGGCGATAGCGTCCCGGCTTGTCGGCCTTGAACCACAGGCTGGTGTAACGCCCCGGCAGCACGTCCTGTTTGATGCGCAACGCCGGCAGGTAGAAGCTGTGGATCACGTCCTGCGACGTCATCACCAGGCGGATGGGCACGCCCGCCGGTACGTGCAGGTCGTTCAGCTCGCGCTGGCCCTCGGGATGTTCGAACTTCCACATCCATTGTTTTCCCTCCACGTCGATGGTCATGGCGTTGGCGGGCGGGTTGTGCAGGTTGAAGAACAGCACGGTCGCATAGACGAAGAAAGCGACGGTCAGCAGGAACGGGATCACCGACCAGGATGTCTCGATCACGATGCTGGAGTTACGCTTGAGGCGGCGGTCCGCCTCGCGCCCGCGACGATAGCGGATCGCATAGACCGCCATCAGGATGAACACCGGCGCCGTCAGGAGCACCACCACCAGGGTATACCACCAGATCAGGCCATCGACGCGCGCGGCGTAGTGCGAAGCGATCGGCGGCCACAGCGGGGTCATGCCGCGGCCCTCCGCGCCTTACGATCGCGCAGCGCCATGAGCAGGATAAAACCGCCGAGCGCGGCGATGATCAGCACGCCGCCCACGCGCAACAGGGTCCAGACCATCGAATTGTAGCGGCCGGTCTGCGGGTCGTAGTGGTAACAGAGCAGGAGAAGTTGCTGGCCGAGGTCGCCGATCTTGCCGCGCCCGGCGTCGACCAGGGCGAACTTCAGGTCGTTGCCCTGGGGCTGTACGCCATAGAGCCACCGCGCCGGTCGCCCGTCCGGCGTCAACACCGCGATCGCGGCCACGTGGGCGAACTGCTGGATGCGCGGATCCCAGCCGTAGCGGTACCCGATACCGCGCATGGCGGCCGCGACGCTCGTCTTGTCGCCGACCAGGGCATGCACCGCGTCCGCGTCCTTCGCCGGGAGCAGATTGCGCAGACGCTGCGCCGAGGCTTGCGCATCCGCCGGCGTCTCACGCGGATCGAACCCGAAGGCAACGACCTGGAAATCGCGCCCGGGCGTGAATCCCTGCCCGCTCACCGCATGCGCCAGTCCGTCGAGGGTAAAGCCGCAGATGTTGGGGCAATGGTGCTGCACCGGCGCCAGCAGCACGGGCTTGCCATCGGCGATCTGCGCCAGGGTGACGCTGCGCCCGGTCTCGTCGCGGAAAGACAGGTTCATCGGGAAGGCGGCGTCCGGCCGCCGGTCGACGCCGGCGACATGGAAAGGATCGAAGGCGCGGAAACCGCCGTCATCCGCGCGCGCGACGCCGGCGAAGGCGGCCAGCATGACCACGATGGCGACCCACGCTTTCATTTCGCCGCTCCCGAGGGCGTGTCGGTCCATCCGCGCTGGACCTCGAGCTGCATGGCGCGTTCGATGGGGATGTGGGCGAGGCCGGCCTGACGGTCGCTCCAGCCATAGCCGGACAGATGCGCGTCTTCCTGCGCGCGCACGGCGGCGAGATCGGTCTTCGGGTTGGATTCTAGGCGCGGCGACGGCGGCGTCTGGGCGATCCGCTCCATCGGCGTCGCGCGCGGCCCGTGATGGGTGGCGCCGAAGCCTTCGAGCAGGGCGAAGATCAGACCCGCGGTCACAGTGATCAGCACGAAAACGCCGACCAGAGCGTAGACCACCCCCTTCGGCGGCGCGTCCTGGCGTTCATGACCTGGCCGCTGTTTGCGAGGCGCGCGCGTCACGACGTCGCCTCCACCCCGCCGATGGCGGCCTCTTCACGCTGTCCGCGCGCGCGCAGGCGGCGCAACAGGGCCGCGCCGATCAAGGCGAGGCCCGCGACGCCTAAGACATAGACACAGGCTTCGACCGCGCCGACGGTGCGGCCGTCACGCGGAAGGGCGAGCCACGCGAACTCGAGCACGCTGCCGAGCGCGATCACCGCCGACAGAACCGACAACCACCGCCGGCTG
>DASZMV010000091.1:0-8471 GCA_035551675.1 Caulobacteraceae bacterium
GCCTACATGCGCTGGTTCCACAAGCCCTCGGGCCGGCTGATGGTGGCCACGCCGACCATGCAGCAGGAACTGGTGCGCCAGGGCTTCCGCAACATCTCGCCGTGGACGCGCGGGGTCGACACCGACCTGTTCCGGCCAGACCTGGAGCCGGTGTTCGACGGCTTGAAGCGGCCGGTGTTCCTCTCCGTCGGCCGAGTGGCGGTGGAGAAGAACATCGAGGCCTTCCTGGCGCTCGACCTGCCCGGGACCAAGGTGGTGGTGGGCGACGGGCCGCAGCGGGAGGAGCTGAAGGTCAAGCACCCCGAGGCCGTGTTCAAAGGGTCGCTGTTCGGCGAGGAGCTGGCGCGGCACTTCTCCGACGCGGACGTGTTCGTGTTCCCCTCGCTCACCGACACTTTCGGCCTGGTGATCCTGGAGGCCATGGCCTGCGGCACGCCGGTCGCAGCCTTTCCAGCGCCGGGGCCTATCGACATCATCCCGGGATCGGGTGCGGGCGCCATCGACGAGGATCTGGCGAAGGCCTGCCTCGACTGTTTGAAGCTCGATCGTAAAGCGGTGCGCGCCTACGCCGAGAAGTTTTCCTGGAAAGCGTCGGCGGAAGAATTCGTGCGCAACCTGCAGCCCTATCCGGAACCGGAGAAGACGCGCTTCTGGCGCCGGCTGCGCAGACTGGCGCGTTTGCGGCGGCGACCTGCGGCCTAGAGCGCTGTTCGCCCTGATTGAATCAGAGCGGCGCTCTAGCTTGTTGCTTGGTCGCGGTTTCTGACGGCGAACCGGTTTCCACTTCGCCGGAAACCGCTCTAAGGAAGGCGCACGGCGTTCGGATCGCTCGTTTGTCCCAGCGAGCGCCAGATGCCGACGTCGGGTTCCTTGACGCACGGCCCGAAGCGGTTGTGGGCCTCGGTCAGCAGAGCGCGCCGTGTCGCCGGCGCAAGCTCGATGCCCGCCTTTCCCATACCGTTGAGAACCCCGAGAGAAAGGATGCCGAGGCCGAGGTTCTCGTTCGCCAACCGGTCGACGGTCAGAAGGAAACGATCCGTCTCGGCGTCGCTGAGCTTGCCGGGCGAGCGCCGCCCGGTCTTGAGCGCGACCAGATCGTTGATTTCGTTCATGGCGACCCGGTCCATGGGGGGAATCGCGTTGTACGCGCTCGACCAGGCGTTCAGCCGTTTCGCGCCCATCAAGGCGGCGACGTTCGACGCCTTGGCCGACGTCCAGGCCTGATCGTCCCAGCTGCGCACCGGCGGCCCGTAGCTGTTGGCCATGTCGTAGAACGTCTTGCGGTCGGCGCCCGCTTCGAGCGCATAGCGCATGGCGGCCAGCTGGGTGGCGAAGCAACCCGAAATCGCGGCGCGGGTGTAGGCCTGCAGACCGTCGTCGGTGAGGAGTTCGCTGCGCATGGCGCTTTCGGCCTCTTCGACCTGATGGGCGCGGTGCATCGCCTCCACGGTCTGTTCGGCGCCCAGCGCCAGCAGCACGCCCAAGACGATGGTCCCGATCTCGAACAGGAACTCGCGCCAGCCGTGTGGGGGACGAAGTTTGTGATGGATTTCCATGGCCGCCCCCACCGCTGCGGCGACCTTAGCCGAGTCGGCGCGCTTCACCAGGGCGGGGCCCGCGGGTGGCGACGCGCCTCGAGCGGAGCTAGATTACCACCATGATCCCGAGCGCCGCGCCGGACGCGCAGGCCGCCGGAACGCGACGGAGGTCGAAAGCATCAAAGCGGACGGGCGCCCCTCGCCCGGTCAACCGAAGGAGTGCGACCCATGCCGTCATCCCGTCGTTTTGCCTGCGCCTTCATCCTGGCCGCCGCCGTCGCCGGCGCGGCGTACGCCCAGCCGGGCGAGCAGACCGTCAATCTCACGCTCAGCAGTTACGCCTTTACGCCGAAGATCATTCACCTCCGTCACGGCGCGCCCTACCGCCTGCGCCTGACCAACACCAGCGGCAAGGGTCACGACTTTGCGGCCTACGAACTGTTTGAGGCCTCTCGCGTGGCGCCCGAGGACAGGAGCAAGATCGACGACGGCAAGGTCGAGGTGTCCAAGGGCCAGTCGGTGGACGTCCGCTTCACGCCGACGAAGCCGGGCACTTACAAGATCAAGTGCACCCACCCGTTCCACGCCATGCTGGGCATGACCGGCGAAGTGGTGGTCGACTGATCCTCTAGGGTTCGCCCGGCGGCCCGTCGTCGATTTCGGGAGGGCCGGGTTCGAACACCAGAATGTCGCCCGGCTGGCAGCCGAGCTCGCGGCATAGGGCGTCCAGCGTCGAGAAACGCACCGCCCTCGCCTTGCCGGTCTTCAGGATTGAGAGGTTGGCCAGCGTGACGCCCACGCGGTCGGCCAGTTCGGTCAGCGACATGCGCCGGTCGAGCAGGATGCGGTCGAGTTGAACCCGGATCGGCATGCGGCGCTCAGATCGTCAGTTCGGCTTCGCGACGAAGGCGGGCGCCCTCGCGGAAGACCTCGGCCAGGACGAAGACGACGAGCACCGAAAACCACGCGGTGACGTCCAGCGGCGTGCCCCGCACCGCGCCGGGAATCTGCCAGTTGATCAGCATTCGGCCCAGAACGTTCAGCGCCTCGAGCGCGCCGAGGCCGACGCCGATCCAGCGCAGGCGGTTCACATTGGCCGGATGGAAGGGATCGCCGATGGTCAGGGTGGCGAACACGCGCCGCACGCGGCCCAGAACAACCACCACGACGCCGAGATAGAGCGCGAAGAGGGCGAGGCCCTCGGCCAGCATGGCGGCGGTCAGGGTGACCTTGACCCCGTCGGGGAGGGTCACGTCGCGGCCGGGATCGTAGGAGAGGATGAGGACGAGGCCGGCGAGCACCAGGAGGACGCCGGCCACCGCGAAGAGGAGATAGTAGACGACGTCCAGCGCCGTCTTCAGAAGGCTCGAAACCGAGCCGGGACCCATGGCCCGCATTCCTATCCCTCTGTATTGGGCCCCTGTATTCGGGGCCTCTGTATTCGGGGCCTTATCCGCCGCTCGCGGCCGGGTGTAGCCGCGACACGGCGGAGAGAATGCGCGAAGTCATCGTCGGATCAAAGCGCGTGGACGAGCATCACGACGGGCAGGACCGCGAAGGTCAGGGCGTAGACGAACATCATGCCGAAGTTGCCGACGGTGCGAGAAGCGGAGAGCGTGGTCATGGGGAAGATCCTTTCGGGGGCCTTATGTTGCGGCGCCGCTATTGTGCGTCGCAACATTAACTGGGTTTCATCTTTCGCACTTGCGAACGGTTTTGGTCCGTCCTTGCCGCTTATCAATATGGTTTCCCCGAAAAGCGATCAAGACGTCTTATCGTTTTTCGATATTAAAATTTTGCAATGCATTAAAACAGGGTAATCCGGAGACCCCATGCCCCTAAGCCTTTCCAAAGGCGCGCGCCTGGTCGCCGCCACCCACAATCCCGGCAAGGTCAAGGAGATCTCGGCCCTCCTGGACCGGCGTTTCGAGGTGGTCTCCGCCGGCGAACTCGGCCTGCCCGAGCCGGACGAGACCGAAACCACCTTCATGGGCAACGCGCTCTTGAAGGCGCGGGCGGCCGCGGACCGGTCGGGCCTGCCGGCCCTGGCCGACGATTCGGGCCTGTCGGTCCGGGCGCTGGACGGGGCGCCGGGGGTCCATTCGGCGCGCTGGGCCGGCCCCGACCGCGACTTCGCCCAGGCGATGGCCAAGCTCGAGGAGCGGCTGATGGAGACCCACAGCGACGACCGCTTCGCCTGGTTCACCTGCGCCCTGGCGCTGGCCTGGCCGAAGGGGCCGTGCGTGGTGGTGGAAGGGATCGTCGAGGGCGCGCTGAGCTTTCCCGGACGCGGGACCAATGGTTTTGGCTACGACCCGATCTTCGTCGCCGAGGGCATGACCCGGACGTTCGGGGAGATGGCGCGCGCGGAAAAGGACGCGATGAGCCACCGCGCCCGCGCGTTCGCGAAGCTGAAGGCCGCCGTGTTCGAGTGAACGACCTCGCCCTCTACATCCACTGGCCCTACTGCGCGCGCATCTGCCCATACTGCGACTTCAACGTGGTGCGCGCTGGCCGCGACGCGGATGAGCCGCGCGCGCTGGCGGACGCGATCATAGCGGACCTCGAAGCGCAGGCGGCGAAGATCGGGGCGCGACGGCTGGTGTCGATCTTCTTCGGCGGCGGCACGCCGTCCCTGATGGCGCCGGACGACGCGTCACGGATGATCGAGACGGCGAAGCGGCTGTTCACGCCCGCCGACGACCTCGAAATCACCCTGGAAGCCAACCCCACCGACGCCGAAGCCGCGCGCTTCGCATCGTTTGCGCAGGCCGGCGTGCAACGCCTGTCGCTGGGCGTGCAGTCGCTGAACGACGCTTCGCTTAAGACGCTCGGGCGTAACCACGACGCCGCCGAGGCGCGGCGCGCGGCGGACATTGCGAAGAAGGCCTTCGCGCGCCTGTCCGTCGATCTGATCTACGCCCTGCCCGATCAGAGCCCCGACGCGTGGCGCGGTGAACTCGAAGAGGCCCTTGCGGCGCTCGAACCCGAGCACGTGTCGCCCTACCAGCTCACTATCGAAGCGGGCACCGCCTTCGCCCGCGCCGTCGCGCGCGGAACGCTGGTTCCGCCGGACGAAGACACCGGCGCCGACCTGTTCGAGGCGACGCAAGACGTGCTGAGCGCCCACGGCTTCGACGCCTACGAGGTGTCGAACCATGCCCGCAGCGACGCCGCGCGCAGCCGCCACAACCTCGCGATCTGGCGGGGGGCGGAATACGTCGGCGTCGGACCGGGGGCGCATGGGCGGATCGTCGTGGACGGCGCGCGCACGGCGACGCGTGGCGCGCGGAGGATCGCGGACTACATCGGGCGGGTAGGTGAAACGGGCCTTGGCTTCGACACCGCGGATGTCCTTACCGGGCGACAGGTCGCCGAAGAACGGCTTCTGCTGGGCCTGCGCATAGCTGAAGGCGTACCGGTCGATGCGTTGAAGGATTTGAGCGTCGCGATCGAGGCGCCGAAGGTCAGCGCGCTGAGGGACGCGGGCCTCATCGAAATCGACGCGACACATCTCCGAGCCACCGCCTCGGGGCGGCTGGTGCTCAACCGCGTGATCGAAGACCTGATACTCTAGCGGGCCGTCATGAGCATTTGCTCGACCTGCGAACGGTCGCCCGGCGACAGATCCATGCCGCGCGCGCTCAGCAACTGCAGGCGCGCGCCGGCGCGGTCGCCCGTCTGCAGCAGCGCGTGAGCCCACATCAGGTGGTTGCGGCCCCAGCGTGGGGCGTCCTTGGAGGCGGCCGCCAACTTGCCGGCTGCGGCCGAGGCGTCGTGTTGGGCCAAAAGCGCCTCGCCCCAGATCTCGTTGGCGTCGGGATTGTGCGAGGACGCCAGGGTCGCGAATTGCGCCTTGCGCGCCGCGTCGGCGGCGTCGCCTCGGGCCAGCAGCACCTGGGCCCAGTCGACGAGCGCGGTGGGGATCGACGGCGCGCGGCCTACGGCCTGCGCGAACAGCGCGTCCGCCGTGGCCCAGTTCCTTTCGAGCCCCGCGATCCGGGCGCGCGTGCGCAGGCAGAGGTCGCAGTCGCTCGGCGTCTGCGCAATCGTCGCGTTCGCGGCGGCGAAGTCGCCGAGACGGGCCTGGGCGTAGGCCAGACGCGGCAGCAGGAACCGTTCGCGGATGTTCAGGCCGAGCGGGCCCTGGGTCAGGCTGGTCGCGATGGCGCGGGTCTCGATGTCGAGCGCGGCGTTCCAGTCACCGACTTCGGCGGCTTCGAAATATTCGGGCGCCGCGTCTTTCTCATTTTCGCGGAAGTCATCGAAGAAGTCGACGCTCGCGTCGACATCGGGGTGGCTGAGCGCCAGGCGCGCCGCGCGCGAGGCGGATGCGTCGTGATCGCGCGCCAAGGCGTCGGCGTAGAACATGCGCGCGCCGCTTTCCGAACTCTGGAAGTCGGGAAGACCGGCGACCTCGTTCCACTTGGCCGCCGCGTCACGCCAGCCGCCGGCCATGGAATACAACATGGCGGCATTGTAGGGCAGCGTCAGGCGGCGCGAGCGAGGTTCGATCTCACGCGGCGACGCATGTTCCAGATGGCTCTGGCCGATGATCATGTGGGTCAGGGCGTCGTCTTCGTGACCAAGGGCGGCTTCGTTGAACGCGAGGTTGGCCCAACCGATCACCAGGTGTGGATCGTATTCGAGCGCGCGCTTGGCCCCGGCGACGGCGCCGGCGAAATCGCCCCGAAGGCCGAGCAGGTTGGAAACCTGCGCCCAGGCCCAGGCCTGTTCTTGGCGCGAGCCGTTGACCGCGAGATCGCGCGCCACCGCTAGCGCTTCGTCGGTGCGGCCCTGGTGTTCGAGCCACTTGGAATACTGATAAGGCTGGGTGGCGCCGAACAGCTTTTCCGCCGCCTGTTGCACCAGCTTGTCGACGTCGGCTTCCGGCCCCGAGATCACGAAGCCCGGCGCATTATCGGCGCGGACAGTGAGACTGATCCCCTGCGTCACGCGCGACGCTTCGCCGGTGATGCGCGTCGGATGACCCAGCCATTCGCGCAGATAATGCCGGAACTCGCCGATCGACACGCCGGTTTCGGGCACTTCGATCTTGATGTCGCCGTTCCAATTGGTCTCGTAGGAGGCGCGGGCGCGGAAGGATTCCGAATGGGCGTCCATGTCGGACAGACGGTCGGTGACGCGCGCGGCCAGGGTGCGCCCGTCCATGCCCGACGCGGCGAAGCCGGGCGGAGTGTAGAAGGCCTCGACCTCGAGACCGCGATAGTTGGCGGCGTCGACCGCCAGCGCCGCGACAACGCCCAGCACCAGAACGCCGACGAGGACCGTCAGGCCCTGCAGGCTGATCGACAGCCGATCCTTCCAGCGGCGCACGCGCAGGTGAGCGAGTTGAAGATCGCGCTGTTCGTGCAGATGCTCGCTCTGCAGACGCAACAGCCTGGTCTGTTCGTCGAGGAAGGCGTCGACCTTGGGGTCGGCGCCCGTATCGGCCTTCGGGGCGCGCCGCTTGCGACCGAGCGCCAGGGCCACGGCCACGGGATTGGCCTGTTCGAGAACCTCTTCGGCCTCGACCTCGGGCTCTTCGTGCTTCTCCGACATGCCGCCCCCGGGGTTCGCCGCGGGGATTAGATAGCACGGGTTTGAAGCGCGTGAACCGATCCGGCAGGGGCGTCAGCTCAGGTAGAAGCCGTCTTCGCTTTCGATGGCGCGGATGATGCGTTCGATGGCGGCTTCGGCGACCTCCTCGCCGTGGGCGGCCTGGACGACTTCGAGCTGGCGGCAGATCTGGGCGACCAGGATGCGGTGGGGCGGCGACAGATAGGCGACGGCGGCGATGAATTCCCGCCACTCGGGGGCCGGGGCCGACCGCAGCGGTTGCGGACGCTTGCGTTCCGAACGGGCCGGGGAATTCCTACTGACGACAAGCATGCTGAGGTCCAATCCGGTCAGGCGTCATTGGCGACGGGTAAGGGTTGAGCAGTTTCAGCGAGGACGCTTTCGACGCCCGCGACATGCGCGAACGGCGCGACCACGTCCCAGAGCGCGTGTTCGGAAGCGGCTTGCGCGCCCTCGCGCGGCGCGGCCCACACCGCGTCCTTCACCAGCGTCAAGCGCAGGCCCTGGTTGAAGGCGTCGAGCGCGGTGGCGACGCCGGAGGTGCGCAGGTCGAAGCCCGCGACCAGCACCTCGCCCTCGCGCGCGCCGTGCACCATCTCCGCGAGCCTGGGGTTCGACAGCGCGGACGTCGCGTGGCGGAAATAAACCGGCTCGTTCGGCAGCGGCTCGAATCCGGGAATCGGCGCGTCGTCGCGACCGTCGGCTTCGCGCACCCGATGCGAATGGACGATGTCCCAACCCGCGCGCCGCGCGAAGGCGAGCAGGCGTTCGCATGCCGCGGCGCGGTCCTGGACCCGCCAGCTCACCGGCTCGTCGTTGAGGTTGGCGCGCTGCAGGTCCAGGCAGATGAGCAGGACGCCGCGCGCGTCGCGACCGGTCAGTTCACGCATCGGCGGCGCTTGTGCGGATTGCTGGCGGGCCTGGTGGCGGAGTTGTCGAGCACGCCCGGGCGATCCCAGTCGCCCTCGGGCCGCAGCAGCACGATCGGATCGGCGTCGGCGCCCAGCGCGTTCGCCGGCGACGCCAGTTCGGCTTCGATTTCGACGTACTCGTGATCGGAGAACACGAAGCGCGGACGGTGATCGCGCACATGGGCGCGGTATTGCTTCCAAAACGGCACCAGGCGCTCCTGGGCGTGGCCGATCATGCGGCGATAGCCCTTGCGCGCGGCCAGATCGAAGGCCGCGGCGATCAACACGCGCGCCGCGCGGCCGCCGCGATGGTCGGCGCGGATGGCGACACGCTCCAGCTTGGCGAAGTCGGCGAACCAGCGCAGACGCAGGGTTCCCACCGGCTGGGCGCGCGCGCGCAGCAAGAGATGCGTGGCGCCGGCGAAATCGTTGCCGTCGAACT
>DASZMV010000092.1:0-1939 GCA_035551675.1 Caulobacteraceae bacterium
GGCGAGGACGATGGCGTCCACGAAGGGCGCGAACTCGCGGATCGAGGCGAGCACGAAGAAGCCCCCGAGGCGGTCGATGGCGCCGAAGAGGACGAGGAAGTTGGCCGCCTGGAGGCCCGGGGCGCCGTAGCCGAAGGCGACCGTCGAGATCAGCAGCGGGAACCAGCACAGCTTCAGGCCGAAGAGGAACTGGCCGACGAACTCGCTGCCATACGGGTACGGCGGCCGCACGGCCGAGACAAGCGTCCTGGCCAGCAGGATCATCATGTTCCCGACCTCTTCGAGGACGTTCTTGGTCGGCAAGAACGCTCTGTCCGCGACTGCTCTTATCAACGCTGGTCTTCCTCCCCGTTGCAGGCGGAACTTCAGTGTGCGCACCGCCCGCCGGACAGCCTATGCGCTCGCGCGCGCGTTTGCCAAGCGCGAACCGTCGCCGGACGGCGCGGACCCGCGCGAACCTGCCGGTCCCCGTCGGGCGCCGTGGTATGTTGCGCCCGCCGTGTCTGGGTGGAGAGTGACGAGCGGAGCGATAACCGCCGGTGCGGTCGTGGGACTAGCGCTCGCGGGATGCGGCGGGGGATCGAATCAGGCGGCGAGCGAGCCGGGCGGGAACTTCGCGGTCGACGTCTCGACGGCCACCTTTCCGACCCAGCAGACGATCGCCCAGCACGCGGACATGGTCATCACCGTCCGCAACGCGGGGACCAAGCCGATCCCGGACATCGCGGTGACGATCACCGACGCGCGCGACGGCACCTCGGCGCAGCCCTTTGCCGAGGACATAAACCTGCCCGGCGCGGCCGACCCCTCGCGGTCGGTGTGGATCGTCGACCAGGCGCCGTGCCCGGCGAACGCGACCGACATCACGCCCAGCGGCGAGTGCGCGCCCCTCGGCCCGGGCCGCGTGCGCCAGACCGGCGGTCTCGGCGGCGCGGTGACCGCGTACGCGAATACGTGGGCGATGGGAAGGCTGGCATCCGGGCACAGCGCGACCTTCAAGTGGGGCGTCACCGCCGTGCGGCCCGGCGTCCACGTGATCCACTACCAGATCGCCGCGGGCCTGAACGGGAAAGCCCGGGCCGTGCCCGCCGGCGGCCAGCCCCTGTCCGGCACTTTTGTCGTGAGCATCGCCACCAAGCCCCGGCAGTCGTATGTCAACGACGCCGGGCAGGTCGTCAACGTGCCCTGATCGTGGTTGCGGGCCGCCCGGGGAGAGGGAACAACCGGGCGGCCCGCCCACCGCGATGACGTGCGCTCTAATGCGCCGCCAGAACGCGCGGATGAGCCTGGAGCGTGTCCTCTCCCGCCTCACCCGTGCGAATGCGATACGCCTGCTCAACCGGTAGGACGAACACCTTGCCGTCACCGATCGACCCGGTGCGGGCGTGTCGCAAGATCGTGTCGACGATCGTCGGCGCGTCGCTGTCGGCGACGGCGCATTCAATCTTGACGTTCGAGTTCAGATAGGTCCTGCGCCTGACCGCGAGTTCACCCACAGCCGATGCCACGCCGGGCGCGGCCAGTTCGCCGCTAGGCGAACTCGCAATGGCATCGGCGCCAGCCGATGCCACCACCTCCTGGCGACCCGAGCCCTGAGCGGCGCACACCGTGACGCAGGGAAAGCCGTGCTCGAGGAGCTCCGAGCGAATGGGCTCGAAGGCTTCTTCCCGGACGTAGGCGATGACCATCTTCATCGTGCCATCAGTTTGCGCCTACGGAGGGGGCGCGTCTTTAGCCACGTGGAGAAAGATCGGTCCGGCCGATGCTCCGGAGCGATCTGGACCATGCCACGAGCACCCTTACGCCGCCCGGCGTAGCCAGTCGGCCCTGATTTGGCCATCTGGATAGTGACCCAGGCTCTCATCCTTCCATAGGCTTTACTTTTCAGTCTCTGCCCGGACCACGTCAGTGCGCCCCCGCCGCCGGAGCGCGACAGGAA
>DASZMV010000093.1:0-78898 GCA_035551675.1 Caulobacteraceae bacterium
GACCGCGTTGCCGGAGTAGACCGCCACCGTGTCGGTCGGCGTCACCCCGCTGTTGATCGCCTCGACCGCCGGCGCATGGTCGCCGTAGGTAACGGACGTGCCCGACGTCACCACCACCGGACCGCCCGCCATCGCGTAGATACCGGCCGAGTAGTCACCCAGCGTCTTCACCGTGCCGGACGTGATGGTCACGCCGCCAGCGGTGGAGACGGCGTAGAGGCCGTCCGACTTGTAGCCCTTGGTGTAGACAGTGTTGGTGTTCGCCGTGGCGTTGCCCGAGCCGTAGACGAAGACGCCGACCGAATAGGCGCCGGTCGTCTCGACCGAGTTGAGCGTCACATAGGTGTCGCCGTTGTCCGAGCCGACTTTACCTGCGCGAACCCCGTCGGTGAAGTTACCGGTGGTGTAGACGTTATCGGCCGTGATCTGGGTTACACCCGTCGTATAGCTCAGGATGCCCGCGCCCTGGTACGGCGTTGTCGCTGCATACTGGTGCACGACAACGTTGCCGACATTGATGCTCACATTGCCGCCGGCGATACTCGCGCCGAAGACCCCGTAGGCGACCGCGCCTTTCACTTCGGCATCTCCGTCGATGGTGATGCTCACGTCGCCGTCGCTCTCCGCGATAACGCCTATCGCGCCCGCCCCGGAAACGCTGTGGGAATAGACGTTCCCGCCGACCGTGACGTTGGCGCCAAACCCACCGACGTCCTCGATGCCGACGGCCGCCCCGGTCACCGAATAGGCCGAAACGTTGCCGCCGATCGTCACGTTGGCGTATCCGCCCTCGGCCAGTACGCCGATCGCGTTGGCGTGCGTGGTTGCGGCGCTCACGCCGCCGTCGACCGTTACGCTGGTCGTCCCGGCGAGAACACCGGTCTCGGCGATGACGCCGTACGCGCCGTCTTGGCCTGCGGCGATCACATTGCCGCCCACTGTGACGGTGATATTTGCTGTCGACGTCGTGGCGTTGACGCCTTCAGCCACGCCATCCACCGAAATCGCTTCGACGTCGCCGCCGACGGTGATGGTCGTGGCTGTCCCGGACTTGGTCTCTACACCGATCGTATTACCGTAGGCTCGAGCATAGACCATACCGCCGATGTCGACGGAGACGAGGCCGCTCTTGCTCTCGGCGTAGACGCCGGTCGCCGACGTATCGCCCTTGGCGATCACATTGCCGGATAGGTTAATTCTCGTCGCGTCGCCGCTGGTGATGTAGATGCCCTCGGCCACGCCGTCCAACGCAACGGCGCCGACATTGCCGCCGTAGATCTGGGCGTAATTGCCGCCGGTGACGAACTCACCCGTCGCGTTTTCCAACTTGCTCTTGGCATAAGCCGTACCACCGACGTGGACACCCGCCTGGTAGCCGGCGGCATCCTTCACGGCGATCGCATTGCCATACTCGGAATAGGCCACCGCGTTGCCGTACACCGACACGCCCGCTACGTGCCCGGATGTCGCGACGACGCCGATGGCGCTGCCGAATTTGCTGCTGGCGCTGACCGAACCGTAGACAATCACCTCCGTGGAATCCGACGAACTTGCGTCGACGCCGTAGGCTTGTCCGTTGAGCGCCACGGCCGCCACGTTCCCGCCGACATTCACGTAGGAATCGATGGTCCCGACCGACAGCACGCCGGTCGCATTGCCGTAGGCGACCGCGGTGACATTGCCCACGACCTCGAGATCGGTTTCCGCGGCCTTGCCATACACCGCCGTCGCGTCGCCGAGGTAGGAATGCGCCTTCGCGTCGCCGCCCACGTGGACGTAGGCCGTGTTGGTTTCGGAATAGGCGTAAACGCCGGTCGCTGTACCGGTCACCGCCTTGGCGTAGACGTCGCCGCCGACGATCGTCGACGAATAGCCGAGCGCCTTGTTGGTCACGCCGGTCGCGTACCCGGTCGCGCCGGCATAGACATTACCTTCGACGGTTACGTAGCCCAAACCGGCGCTGGACATGTCCGCGGCGATGGCGTTGCCGGCAAGCGCAACCGCGCTGACGTTGCCGCCGATGTAGAGCTCGCTGTCGCCGATCACCAGCGCGCCGGTGGCGGCGCCATTCGAGGCAAGCGCACTCACGTTGCCGTAGACGCTGGCGTTGACGTAACCGCCGACCGCCTCCAGTCCGATGGCGCCGCTATTGCCGCTCGCAGTCACATCGCCGTCGACGATTACACGGTTGTAGTTCGTCGATACCGCGAACACGCCGATCACTTCGCCCGACGACGAATAGGCGCCTACGCTGCCGCCGATATCGACGTAGACGGTGTTACCGTCGGCCTCGACCGCGAACGCACCCGTCGAACCCTCCGCGATCACATCGCCGCCGACGGTCACGCTCGTATTGCCGGCCGCAGCGGCCAGCACGCCGATCGCACTGCCTGACTTCGAATAGGCCGTCACATTGCCGCCGACGAAAGTGACGCCGTCACCCTCGGCATAGGAGTTGATGCCGACAGCGGCGCTCGAGACCGAATGCGCCGAGACGTTGCCGCCGACATGGATCCCCTGGTAGCCGGTTGAATTGCCGTAGACGGCCGTGGCGTTGCCGCTGTTGCTGACCGCCGAGGCGTTGCCGCCGATGTAGACGTAGTCGTCGCCGGTGGTCTTCACCCCGAAGGCGTCGCCCGATACGCTTTCGGCCAGGACGCTGCCGGTGACATGCACGTCCACGCTTCCGCCGTAGGCCCCGACGCCGACCGCGCCGGTATAGCCGAGCGCCGTCACGTCGCCGCCGACGGTCACGTTCACCACGCCCGCCTTGACGAGAATACCGCTCGCGTCGCCATGGCCCGAGGCCGCATAGACGTTCCCGCCCACGCTGACGTTGCCGTAGATGGACGCGCTCACGTCGACGACAGCCACGCCACCGTAGTTGGAAGTCGCTCGCGCGTTGCCGCCGATGGTCACATTGCCGTCGAGGCTGTCGAGCGACACCCCGATCGCATCATTTTGGCCGCTCTGGACCGTCAGGTTTTGGCCGATGTTAACGTTGTTATAGTAGGCGACAGCCGCAATACCGACCGCGCCATAATAGCCTTCGACCGTCACATTGCCGTCGACGGTGATATTGCTGGTGCTGCCGGGCGCGATGGTTTCATGCTCGATGCCGATCGCTTGGCCGTTCGACGCCGTCGCGTTCAGATTGCCGCCGACGGTCGTGGTGATCGTGCTGTCCGAGCTGGCGTAGACGCCGATCGCCTCGCCATATCCTGAGTCGACATAGGCGCTGCCGTCGATTGCGATCGTGACATCGCCCGGCGAACCGGCCGCCACTCCGACCGCCTCGCCGTGGTTCGATTGAATATCCATCGAGCCGTAGACGTGGATGTCCACGCCCGTGTCGCCCCCTGCAGAGAGACCAATCGCAGTGTTGCCCGAGGCGAACACGTCGCCCTTGACCGTCACGTTGGCATACCCGTCGACCGAGCCTGCGTCGATCGCGAAGGCGACGCCCGTGGTCATGGACGCATAGGCGGCGGCGTTTTCACCTACCGTCACCGACACGTTGCCGTACTGCGACGTAGCGACAACGCCGAACGCGTAGGCGTCGCCCACAGCGCGGACATCGCCGCCGACGCCGACGACGACGTCGTATTCTGCGCCGGCAGAGACCGCCGTGGCGTTCCCGTCCAGCGATGATGCGTAGGCCATGCCGCCGATGGTGACGTTAGCCGACTGCGCGTTGGTGATTTCGACGCCAAAGGCGTCGCCCGAGGTGGTCGTGGCGACAACGTTGCCGCCGACGTTGACCACGTCGTTGCTGTAACCGGTCGTCGTCGTCATCTCGACGCCGATAGCGCCTGTTGAGCCGAGCGCCGTCACGTCGCCGCCGACGGTGACGCGATTGGTGTAGTCGTTGAAGGTGTCCTGTGTGACGTACGAGAATATACCGACCGCGTCGCCGCCATAGGAGCGCGCCTCGACATTGCCGTCGACGTTGATCGCGATGTTGTCGAAGGCGGAAATGTTCAGGCCGGTCGCATCCGCGAATACCGACTTGGCGTAGACGTTGCCGCCGATGTGAAGTGTCGTGTTCTCGAACGAGTAGCTCTTGACGCCGGTCGCGTCGCCGAAGCCGGCTTCAGCGGTTACATTGCCGCCGACGTAGATCCCGACGTAGGAGTCCTGGGCGACGATCTTGATCCCGTAGGCGCTGTTGTAAATGCTTTCGGCGGACACGTTCTGTCCGACGTGCACGTACATGTTGCCCGAGGCGTTGCCGTAGATCGCGGTCGCGACCCCGCCGAACGAGAAGGCCGAGGCGTTGCCGCCCACATAGACGCTGTCGTCGCCGACGGCGAGTACGCCCGTTGCGTTGCCGGAAATGGCGTAAGCCGACACGTCGCCGTCGACGTGCACGTCGACTTCGCCGCCCTCGGCCGCGATGCCGACGGCGCCGGTGGAGCCGCGGGCGTAGACGCTGCCGTCGACCGTGACGGCGTTGGTGTAGAGGCTTCCGGCCACCGACTCCACGCCGACGGCGTAGCCGTTATAGGATAGGGCGGTGACGTTCCCGCCGATAGTCGTCTGCGACCCGACGACGCTGTCGGTGAGCACGCCGAGCGCTTCGCCGTCTCTGGAATAGGCGTAGACGTTACCGCCGACCGCTGTCGAGGCCGTCTCGCCTTCGTTGATCACGCCGTATGCGGATCCCGTGATCGCCTTGACGCTGACATTGCCGCCGATGACGATGTTGCCGAAACTGTACGCGCCTGACTTTCCAAACAGTTCGACGCCGGCGGCGCCGGCGTAGCCGGTCGCCGAAACGTCGCCGTAGATATGCAGGTTGTTGATGTATGACCCTGCGTGGGTGACGTCCTGTACGACGCCGACCGCCTCGCCGGCGTACGACAGGGCCCCCACACTGCCGTAAACGGTGGTGTACAGGTTGCCGAAGGCGGAAGCGTTGATGGCGGTGGCGTTGCCGAGGATTGAGAACGCTTCGACGTCGCCGCCCACGGTGATGGTGGAGCTCGGGCCGCCGGAGATCCCCCAGGCATAGCTCTTGATGCCGACGGCGTCGCCGACCGCGCTCGCGAACACCGTACCGTCGACGTCGATGTTCACCGTGCCGCCGAGGTTTTCGGTGTAGATTGCAGTCGCGCTCGTGTAACCGGAAGCGGTAACATCGCCGCCCACTGTGACGTCGACGGATGTGAAGGCGTCGCCGGTTGCGTTCCCCGCCTCGGCGAGAATGCCGACGGCCGAGCCGCCGCTCGAAATGGCGTAAACGTTGCCGTCGACGGTTACGGACGCGTTGCGGTCATAGATCGTACGGTCATAGACCGCCGTCGCGCCCAGGGTTCCCGACGCGCTCACGCCGCCGCCGACACTGATATAGCTGCCGTTGAAGCTCGAGGACTGGATCCCCGTCGCGACGCCGTTGTAGGCGGTGACGGTGATATCGCCGGAAACGAAGCCGTTGGCATAGTTGGAGCCGACGGTTATGACGCCTGTCGCCGTCCCGTTGGTAGCCTTGACCGTCACTTCGCCGTATACGGTGGTGTAGGCGTTGTAGGCCGACGAAGTCTTTACGCCGAGCGCGCCGGTCGCGCCTTGAACGTAAACGCTGCCGTCGATCTGCGTGTTGTTGTTGAACGTCGACGCGGTGCTGACGCCGGTGGCGTAACCCCCCGTTCCCGATAAGCCGATCGCGCCATAGACGATCGTGTTGTTGGTCCCGAAATCCGCGACGGCCGAGATCACGGTTACGTCGCCGCCGCCGACTTCGTAGATGCCGTCCGACCTGATGGAGGTGTTGCCGCTGGACGTGACCGCTTCGATCGCCTTGCCGCCGATCACGACGCCGTAGTTGTAGATGCGGATGTCGCCGCCATTGATCGCATCGCCGTAGAGACCGCGAACCTGGC
Organism: Caulobacteraceae bacterium; assembly: GCA_035551675.1. GTDB lineage: Bacteria > Pseudomonadota > Alphaproteobacteria > Caulobacterales > Caulobacteraceae > JAFECT01. The sequence continues at coordinate 5,883 of DASZMV010000093.1, forward strand.
CGGACACATAGCCGTAGTTGCGGATGATCGCCGCGCCGCCGCCGGCGGTGTAAACCCCGACCCCGACGCCGCTCACGGTCGTGGTAGAACCGGCGTAGATGAAGGCCGCGCCGTAGCCGGTGCTGGTGTTTTCAACGAACACGCCGTTGGTCAGCGCCGAATCCGAACCGGGATCGGCCCCGGGCTGAAGGACGACGACAGAGCCGACCGTGTTGCCGTCGGTGAAGGTGATGCCCGAGGGATAGTCGCCGGGGCCGCAGATCGACTGATCCGCGCCGAAGAAGGACGTCGCGGGCGTGCAGGTTCCCGTGGCCCACGCCGCGCCTGGCGCGGCGAGGGAGAAGACGGCGATCGAGCAACCTAGCGCGGTGCCGAGCAGCAGGCCGGTGCGGGAGAGATCCCCGCTGCGCTTGAGGACGAAATCCGCAGCGGCGGCGGAAGACAGGCTCGTCCGGGAAACGCGCTTCGACATTGTTTATCCCCCTCAGGATCGGCCGCGCGGAATGCACAGCGGACGACGCAGGGCCCTGCGTCGTCGAACAACGTTGTGTCGCCCGGAAATCGCCAGAATTCAATAGGTGGCGCGTGGGTTTTACGGAGCCTAGCGAGTGGAGAAATAACGCTTTTCCCGTCGCGCGCCCGATTAAATCTTGAGATCGCCTGGGTTTTTGCCTGCACGCGTCTTGCACACGAGATTAGGCCAAAATCGTATACCTAAAAATCGTTATTTTTATCGGCGGCGTTACCTGTCTGCGCGCGACTCGGCAGTCCGATACACAGAAAAAAAGAAGGGGCCGGACTTTCGTCCGGCCCCGTGAGCTGGAGGAGGAACTACTCGAACGCTTACCAGCGCCAGCGAACGCCCAGGCGGCCGATGAAGCCATTGGTCTTGCTGCCGAACTCCGTCTCGCCTTTCAGGAAGCCTTCCAGGCCGTGCCACGAGGTCGTGGTGAAGCCGAAGTCGGCCTTGCCGTAGGCGCCGGGCTTGGTGTCCTCGATGCTCATGCACGCGCCGGGACAACCGCCCGAGGTTATCATGGTCATCTTGTTGTTGCCGTCGAACTCCTGGGCCGCATAGAGGCCGACGTAGGGCATGATCGAGCCCCACTGACCGCCGACCCGACCACCGATCGACCCGCGCAGGCTTTCGCCGTTGCCGAAGGTGAAGGTCGTCATCTGCGCCGGGAAGTTGGCGTTATCCAGGTGGGTGGTGGTCCACGCCAGGTCGGCCAACGGCTCGAAGTACAGATGGTTGCTGCCGAGACGGAAGCCCATCTCACCCTTGGCGCCCCAGGTGTTGCCCGAGAAGGTCTCGAGCGCGGGCACGGTGTGCATATTGGCCTTCACGTCGTACCAGTCGGCCTTGATCAGGCCGTTGGCGAAGAAGGCGCCCGAGGTAAAGCCGGTGTAGGCGCCGACGTTCCAGCCGGTGATGTCGAGCGAGTTCTTGTCGAAGTGGAAGACCGAGTTCTGTTCCAGGAACCCGCCGGTGAAGCCCCAGAGCCAGTTCTTGCTGGTCCAGTTGTCGCCGCCCATCTGGAAGCCGCGCCAGTCGCTGTCGGTCCCGAGGTTCGGCGTGAACGAGAAGCCGCCCACGTTGAAGGTCTCGGAGCGGCTGAGACGCTCGCCGCCGATCTGGGCCTGGGCCCACATCTCCCAGCCCTCGCCGCGGGTCGGCGGCGTGGAGCCCCACATGGAGTCACGCACTTCCTGTTCGCGGGCCGACCAGGCGTCGCCGGTCCTGCGCCAGAAGTCCTGCGCCATCTCCGGCGCCTTCAGCATCTCGAAGGCGGGCTGGCCCGGCAGGCCCACGATATCCCAATCCACCGGACCCGACCGGTAGACCATCTCGTAGTCGATGAAGCCCTTGTGGATCGGGGCCATGGTGAAGTTGGACGCCGAACCCGACGTTCCGTGCACCACCGTCGTACCCACGAAGTTCAGCGACCCCGGCAGGCCGGGGGTGGTGTCGTTGACGACCACCGTGGTCGAGCCGTTCGCCGCCCCGATGATCATCTCGTCGGAGGTGAGCGCGACGTTCAGCGACGCATCGACACCCAGGGTCGAACCGGCGAGGCCGGTCCACACTGTGCCCACGCCGCCGTTGCCGTTCAGGAAGAACTTGTCGCCGGTGTGACCGTTGCGCAGGTCGACGAGGTTGGAGTTGTTGAACGCCGTCACGCCGTCCCAGACCACCGTCGTCGGCGAGGTGAAGCCGAGCGAGTAGGGGGCGACGCGGACGATGCCGGTGTTGTTCACCACATCGTTGCCGTAGCCCATGTACGAGTTGCCGTAGGCGTTCCACGTACCCTGGTTGTTGATCAGGTTGTTCGAAGTGTGCAGCAGGGCGTAGCCGTCGATGGTCCCCTTGTTCTCGATGACCACCGAAGCTCCGAACGCGCCGATGGCGTAGCCGTCGCCGCCGCGAATTAGGCCGTGGTTATAGAGGTAGCTGCCGTCGCTCGACTCAAGGATCACGCCGCCGTAACGGCCGTAGACCGAACCGAAGTTGTACACCTCGGCGTAGCCGCCAAGCGCCTCGACCACGATGCCGGCGCCGCCGAAGGACGCGATGGTCCCGCGGTTCACGGCCTCGGCGTATTCGCCGCCGATGCTTTCGACGAACATGCCGTTCGACCCGTAGCCGTAGGTCCTGATGGTGCCGCTGTTGTAGCCGTACGCGTCGTGCCCGATCGAGCCGACGAGCATGCCGTCGGCGTACTCCCCGAAGGTCCTGATGTTGCCGTAGTTATAGGCCGAAGCGTAGCCGTTGTAGCTGACGGCGAAAACACCGGTCGACTCGTAGCCGAACGTCGTTGTGTCGCCATACGTGCGGACGATTGTGTCGCCGTTGACCGTCTCAGCCGAGATGCCGTCCGAGTAGTCCCCGTAGGTCACCACTGATCTGGATTTCACGGTGACGTCGCCGTCGTAGGCGGTCGCGTCGATGCCGTCGGACCGGTAGCCGTAGGTCCTGACCAGGCCGGTGTTGTTCACCGTCGCGCCGTAATAGCCGTAGGCGCTGATGCCGGGCGCGTAGTCGCCGTGGGTCACGACGTAGTGCGAGGTGACGTTGGCCGTGCCGTACGGAGCGACCGCAAGGATGCCGGTCGCGAAGTCGCCGTAGGTTCTCACCGTTCCCGAGTTCACCGTCACGCCGTAGTAGCCGTAGGCGTAGATACCGATCGAGCCGGTGCCGGTCGTCAGCACGTAGTCCGACGTCACATTGGCCGTACCGTCGTTCGAGATCGCGTGGATGCCGTCGGCGTAGTTGCCGTAGGTCTTCACCGCGTCGGAGTTCACCGTCACGCCCTTATAGCCGTAGGCGTAGATGCCTTCGGCGCGGTAGCCGTAGGTCTTCACATACTCGCTCGAGACCGAGGCCGTGCCGTCGTAGCTGTAGGCATGGATGCCGGTGGAATAGTCACCGTAGGTGATCACCGTGCCGGAATTCACCGACACGTTGCCGTAACGGCTGTAGCCGAAGATGCCGATCGAGTCGTAGCCCGTCGTCTTCACGTAATCCGAACCGATCGACACGTTGCCGAAAAGGCTCTCGCCCACGATGCCCGGCGAATAGTCGCCATTGGTGATCACCGTGCCCGAGTTGATGGTCACGTTGCCGGCGTAGCTGACGCCGACAATACCCGGCGAGCTGTATCCGTAGGTGCGGACGTACTGGCTCGTGATGTTGACATCGCCGAAATAGCTCTCGCCGAAGACGCCGGTCGAATAGTCGCCCTCGGTGACCACCGAACCGGAGTTGATGTTCACGTTGCCGTATTCGCTGGTCGCGTCGATGCCGTCCGACGAGAAGTAGTAGGTGTGCACGAAGCTGGACACGACGCTGACGTTGCCGAAAGTGCTGTAGGCGTCGATACCGGTTGAGAAGTCGCCCTTGGTCGTCACGTCATAGGAATTGACCGACACGTCGCCATTGTAGGAACCCGCCACGATACCGTCCGACGACGCGTAGTAGGTGTGGACAAAGTTCGAGGCGACGCTCACCGGTCCGTTGTAGCTGAGCGCCACGATGCCGGCGCTGTCGAAACCGTAGGTCTTCACGTAGTTTGAGGTAACCGACACGCTGTTGTAGCCAGCGGCGTAGATGCCGGTCGAGTAGTCACCGTGGGTGATGACAGTGCCGGAGTTCACCGTCACCGTGTCGCCCGTCGTGTTGCCCGTGTTGATCGCCACCACGCCTGGAGCGTAGTCGCCGAAGGTCTCGACGAAGCCGGAGGTGACGTTCACCGGACCGCCCGCCGCGGCATAGATGCCGACCGAGTATTTACCGTAGGTGACCACCTCGCCGGAATTGACCGTTACACCCTGGTTCGTGCTGACCCCGATGATGCCATCCGCCGCGTAGCCGTACGTCTTCACATAGTTCGAGGTGACCGAGGCGTTTCCGCCGCCGTAGACGTCGATGCCGGCCGAGAAGTCGCCTGTGGTCTTCACGCCGTCGACGTTCACGTAGGTGTCGCCGCCGACTCCGAGCTTGGAGCCGACCTTGATGCCGTCGGTGTAGTTGCCGGTGGTGTAGACGTCATAGGCCGTGATGTGCGTCGTACCCGTGCTGAACGCCAGGATGCCCGCTCCGCCGTAGTAGGCCGCTCCGGCGTACTGATGGACGGTGACGTTGCCGACGTTGATGTCGATCGAGCCGCCGTCATAGCTCTCGGCGAACACGCCCGCGGCGATGTTGCCTTCCGCCAGGATCGGACCCGCGACGCTGACATTGATGTTGTACTCGGCGATCGCACCCACGCCGATAGCACCATCGCCGCCGAAGCTCTCCGCCGTCACGCCGCCGCCGATGGTGATGCTGACGTTGCCCCCATCGGAACGCCCCACGGCGCCGTAGGCGACGCCGCCGATCGAAACCGCGGTGATGTTGCCATCCACGTTAATGGTGGACTGATAGGCGCTCTCCGCCTCGGCGCCCGTGGCGTTCCCCGCCGAAGCCACGGTGATGTTGCCGCCGACGTCGACATAGGCCTGATTGCCGAGCGCAGCGACGCCAAAGGCGCCGGCGACGCCGACCACGGTGACGTCGCCATTGACCTTGGCCCTGGCGGTGTAGTCGCCTTCCGCCACCACGCCGACCGCGTAGCCGTTCGATTCGACGATCACGCTGCCGCGGACGTAGGCGGTGGCGTCGCCGTAGCTCTTGGCTTCCACGCCGGTCGCCTGGGTCGGGCCTTCGACGACGACATTGCCGTAGGCGTAGGCGCGCGCGTAGCCGTGCACCGCGTCGCCGGAGTAGGCGTATACGCCCATCGCCGTGCCGGTCTCGGAGATGACCACCACGTTGCCGCCGACGCCGGCGATAGCGTCGCCCTCGGCAGTGGCGGTCACGCCGGTCGCATTGCCGTTGAAGGCTTCGACGGTCACGTTGCCGCCAACGAACGCCCTGGCGTTGTAGCCGGTGTCAGCGGCCACGACATCCACGCCCAAGGCCCCGGTGTTGCCTACCACCAGGAGATCGCCTCCAACCTCGACGGTGGAGTTGCCGAGCGAAACCGATTCGACGCCCACCGCGTAGCCCTCGGCCGATTCGGAAACAACGCCGCCGGCGATGTAAGTCCAGGTGCTGGTGAGAGATACTGTCGCAACGCCCGTAGCGTTTCCGAAGGTCGTTTCGGCGATGACGTTGCCGTAGATTCGATTATAGGTCGCGCCGAGAGCCGCACTTGCAAGGCCGGTGGCATCGCCGAAGGTCGACTCGGCGATAATGTTGCCGGACACTGTGGTGTCGGCGTAACCGGTGCTGGACATGACCACGCCGGTCGCATTGCCGAAAGTCGTCATGGCAATGACGTCGCCGCCGATGTTGATCGAGGCGTCGCCGACTACGCTGACGCCGGTCGCATCGCCGAAGTGCGATGTGGCCAAGACCGAGCCGTTGACGGTGACCGATGCGCCATCGGGGCCTGTCACCGTGACGCCGGTGGCGTTGCCGACGTACGACTGCGCAACCACGTTGCCGCCGACATAGACCGTGGCCGAGTAGCCCGTGGCCGCCGTCGCGGTAATGCCGACCGCGTCGCCCAGGTTGCCCTCGGCGATCACGTCGCCCAGCACGGTCACATAGGCGTTGCCGCCGGTGTTCGCGGTGATACCCGTGGCGCTGACGAGTCCGCTGACGATCACGCTGCCGGAAACGTAGACGTAGCCGTATTCCCCGGCGCCGGTAGTCATCACCTCGCCCGTCGCCGAACCCGCCGGGGCCGAGGCGCCAACGTCGCCGTAGACCAGGGTCGAAAGGCCCGGACCGAAGTGGCCATAGACGTCGGGCTTCACCGCCGGCTTAGTTTCGATGCACACGTCCGGACCCGAGAAGCAGCTCTCGTACTTGTAATAGCCGTGCGCCACGATACCGGTCGCGTCGCCGTACTTCGAGTACGCGTTGACGTCGCCGTTGACGACGACGGTCCCCGTGTACGCCTCGACGTTCAGGGCCGTCGCCGTGCCGTTCAAGGTCGTCGCCGATACGTTGCCCGACTGGTAGACGGTCACACCGTAACCGTGAATGTTCAGGCCGGTCGCGCCATTCTGGCCCGAGGCGCTGATGTCGCCGGTGTGATTGCCGTAGACGTCGCCGTAGTTGCTGTGCAGGCTTACGCCGACGGCGGTGTTGCCCGTCGCGTTGATCGCGCCCGAGCCCTGGAAGCTGATGAATTCGTAGGCGTTCAGCGACACGCCGGCGGCGTAGCCGGCCGAGGTTACGTTGATTGCGCCGGTCTGCTGAACTTCGATCTGGTTGGGAGTGCTGTTGAAGCTCGAGGTGATGCCGATCGCGTCGCCCGTCCCACTATTATTGATCGTGATCGTGCCGGTGTTCGTTACCTCGTTATCGCCGGCCGCGGCCATATAGATGCCGGCCATCACGCCATACGAATTGCCGCTGACGCTAATGTTGCCGGTGCTGTCCAGAGTGGCCGTGTCGTCGCCCCCCATAACGATGCCGACGGCGTAGCCCCCGAGCGCCGGCGTGACCGTGATGTCGCCGTTGTTGATCACATGGTCGTAGCCATCGAACGTGTAGGTCGCGATGCCGCGGCCCCCCGCGGTGATGTTCGCGCTCGTGTTCAGGTAGACGTCGCCATCTTCGTTCGAGACGAACTCGCCGTTGTAGCTGACGTTGATCGTCACGCCCGACCCGACGGTCACGTCGGTGTAGGTTCCCGCCTCGCCGTGGGCGGAAATCCCGACGTTCGGACCGGTAATGGTCGTGCCGGGGCCCTGGACGGTCACATTGACCGGGTTCGCGGGGTCGATGGCCGTAATACCGGTAGGATAGGAGCCCGGCGTGCAGGTGATGGTGTCGACGCCGCCCGAAACGACGGGCGTGCAAGCCTGGGCGCTGGCCGTGCCCGGCGCGCCGAGGGCGAACACTGCGATGGAACAGCCCAGCGCCGTACCCAGCAGGAGGGCGCCGCGCGAGAGGTCCTTCGCGGGGCTGAAATCCTTGGAAATGTTGCTGTTACGGGTGGCCACCGACGAACGAGTCGACATCACAGATATCCCCCTGAGAATCCCAGTATCGTGTGAACACACGACGGGAACGCCGGCTCTCGCCAGCGTTTGCAGGCCTTTCCTGTGCCTTACGCATTTACCAATGGCAACTAAAACGCCGGTTTTTCTTGGTGGTTTTTCCAGAGAAATCAGTCGTTCAGTTGTGATCGCCGAATAGTTCCCTTGAGTCTTCAGTGGTTTCCCTGACGAATACCTGTGAGTACCCCGATTTCGCCAAGCTTGATCGACGAAATACGCGCGCCAAGAGTTGCACGCGCGCCTCCCCACTCCACGCATGGGGAAAAGCGAGCCGCAATGGCACGCCAGCCCCAAGCCACAAGCTTAGCCATTACTGTCGTGGGGCCCGCGGATTCGACCGCGTCGAGGGGGCCGCTTGCGCTGGGATCGCGGAACCCGTAAAGGACCGCCTCCTCGCCGCCGGGGTCCTGTTTTCAGGTTCGCGCGCGGTCGCGGAAACGCCTCGAGGCTCAGCCCTCGTCGAACGGCGCGGGTGATTAGCTCAGTTGGTAGAGCAGCTGACTCTTAATCAGCGGGTCGCAGGTTCGAATCCTGCATCACCCACCACCGTTCCAGCCTGCGATTCCTCACGGTTTCAGCCGGCCTTCGGCTTCGCCGCCGCGCAGACGAAACTCGCTGCGTCGTTGGTGTCGCCGCTGCCCCGATACCAAGCCTTTTGAGGCCAGGCGCACAGGGGGCGCCGCATCACGGGCTTGCCGTTCACCAGCTTGGTCGCGACCACCCGCGCGGGCGCGTCGCCGTGCTCGACCCAGCGGCTCAAAGCCACGAACAGGTCGTCGCGCGGGGTGTCGGACAGCGGACCGTTCGTGCCTGCGTTGGCGGCATTGAACGCCGCGGGGCCCGCGCCGCCGCCGCAATGCTCCATCCCCGGAGCGAAGAACAGCCGGGCGAATCGCTTGCCCTTGGCGACCCCGCCGGCTCGCGCGATCAGCTTCTTGTACAGATCGAGCGTCTGCATCGGCGCGACCAGAGTGTCGGCCCAGCCCTGGTAGATGATCAGCTTGCCGCCGCGCGCCTCGAACCGGCTCATGTCTCCGCGCATGGCCCCGTTCAGATCCGGGCCCAGGACCGCGTCGACCTTGGGCATGTCGCGGTCGAAGTCGAAGGCCTTCCAGTCCCACCCCGCCCCAAACACCCATTTGAACAGGCCGTCGAAGGCCGGCTCGTTGTTGGGCGGGCTTTCCAGGAAGTTCCAGCCGAACAAGCCCGGCGCCTCGCTCCCGCGCATCCAGCCGTAATAGGTCGCCCTCCCCGCGTGATTGAGCGGGCCGGAGTAATAGGCCTTCACCGTGTCGACCTCGCCGGGCGTCAGACATGCCTCGCTCGCGGCGCCCTTGCAGGTCAGGCTCGCCGGATCGAAGCGGCAGACGCTCGGATCGGCGAGGAAGGGATCGGACTTCAGGCCGTTGGCGAGCCCGCCGCAGTCGGTGAGGACCGCCCGGTTGACCAGCGCGAGCTTGGCGTCGGAAAGCTTGCGTCCGGGAAGGCCGTTCGCCGCCTGCCAGTCCCACACCGCCAGCGCATGGCCCCAGGTCCGGTTCACCACTGGCGCGCCGATCAGCACCCCGTCGTAGTCGTCCGGATAGTATTGCGCCTCGATCAGGCCCTCCTGACCGCCGGTGGAACAGCCGGTGTAATAGGCCCGCCGCGGCTCCGCGCCATAGAAGGCCTTGGCGATCGCCTTGCCGGTCACCGTCATCACGTGGGTCGAGCGGAAGCCCCAGTCCTTCCACTTCTGCGGATGGCCGATCAGCGGGTCGCCGTTCAAGGGCGTCGCGGGCGCCGTCCCCATGTCGGTGCCGGCCGTCGCATAGCCGCGGCGCAGGCCCGCGATCATGCCGGGATAGCCGAGCGCCGCAATCCCCGCGAAGCCGCCGCTGCCGTTGCCGTGAAAGACGCCCGCCCAGTGCTCGTCCGGCAGCCAGACCTCGACCGCGATGTCGGAGTCGGGCGCGCTCTTCACCTCGGCGATCACCCGGCAGAAGGCGGGGAGTTCGGAATGCTTGACCTTGTCGGGCCCGACGAAGGCGCCCGCGGCGACCGGGGTCGCGCTCCTTATGACGGTGTCGGCAAGCCGGAGCTGCGCAAGATTTTCACATCGCCCCGCCGCCAGGGCGGGCGACGCGACGGCCATGGCGACCACGGACGCGGCGCCGGACAGGATGAGCCGGATCGAGCGGTATTCACGGTTCCTCATCGCGGACCCTTCACTCACTAGACGCATAGTGAAGAGAGCAGCTTAGACCGCCCGGCCGCAGGTTCAATCCCCGCATCCTATCAGGAGGTCGCGAAGGCGTAGTGCTGGGCGCCGATGGGTAGCCAGGCGAGCCACGGCTCGACAGGCCGCAAGGCGGCGAGCGCGTGGGGGAAAAAGCCGGTGTAGGTGACGCCGACCTCGGCGAACCCGGCCTCGCGCAGTCGCGACTTCAGCACCGGCCCAGGGATCAGAACGGCGTTCTCATCGAACGGACAGGTGGCGACGATGTAGCGCGTCACCGGATTGACCGGGTTGTGCTCGAACACCATCAAGACGCCGCCCGGACGCAACAGTTTGCGCAGGCGCGCAAACAGCTCGACGTGCCGGTCCGCGTCGATGTGGTGGAACACGCAGGCGGTGAAGATCAAATCGAATCCGCCGGGCTCCAGTGGCAGATCCCCGACGCCGGAATAAAGCACGCGCCGCCCGAGTTCGGGATAGCGCTCGCGCGAAATCTCGAGGCTGCGCTTCGACACGTCGATCGCAGTCAGGGCGGCGTCGGGAAAAGCGCGGGCCAGGTGCGGCAGCGACGCCCCGACGCCGGAGCCGAAATCGAGGATCGAGCGCGGTTCTGGCCGCTTCTCGCGGGTCCAGCGGCGGCGCAGTTCGTCGATCTTATAGCGCGCGAAGAAGTCGGGCTTTTCGCCGCTGACCTTCAGGTTTTCGGTGTGGATCGCCAGATATTCGTCGGCGAACTTGTCGAACTCAGCGGCTTCCACCCAGCGCCTCCAACCGCGGCTTGGATTCCTCACGCCGCTCACCGCCGATTTCTTCGTCGACCAGATAGAGCGGGCGGCCCTTCACCTGCATGAAGATGCGGCCGAGATAGGCGCCCATGATGCCGAGACACGCGAACTGCACCGTCGCGAAGAAGATCATGATCAGCGCGAGGCTGGTCCAGCCCGGCGCCGCGCGTCCGACCACGAACCCCGCCACCACATAGACCGCCAGGCCCACGCCCGCGAGCGCACCGACACCCGCCATGAAACCCGCCAGCCGCAGCGGCCAGGTCGAAAAGCTGGTTACACCCGCTATCGCAAGGCGGAGCATCTTGCCGAAGGTGTAGTTGGTCTTGCCCGCGAAGCGCGCGTCGCGATCGTAGTTGACCTCGGCCTGCACCCCGCCGAGCCAGGCGACCATCCCGCGCAGGAAGCGGTCCTGTTCCGGCATCTCGTTCAGGCGGTCGACGATGCGGCGGGAAATCAGGCGAAAGTCGCCGGTGTCTTCCGGGATTTCCACGTCCGACACCAGGCGCAGCAGGCGATAGAACAGGTGCGCGGTGGCGAGCTTCATCGCGCTTTCCGACGCACGCCGGCGACGGCGCGCATAGACCACGTCGGCGCCCGCATCCATCTTCGCCATCAGTTCGCCGAGCAGCTCAGGCGGATCCTGCAGGTCGGCGTCGATGATCATGACCCGCTCGCCCGCCGCGCGGGCCAGACCCGCGGTCACCGCCAGCTGGTGGCCATGGTTGCGCGACAGGTTCAGGCCCACCACCCGCGGATAGGTCGACGCCAACGCCCGGATGCAGGCCCAGGTGTTGTCGCGCGAGCCGTCATTGACCAGGATCAGCTCATAGTCCTCGCCGACCACGGCCTGGCACGCCGCCGTCGTCCGCCGGACGAATTCGGGCAGCGACGCCTCCTCGTTGTAACAAGGCGCGACCACCGACAGAGCTGGCTTTGATCCGTTCATGCCGTCCCCAAGGGCTTCAGAACTCGCCCGAGCATAGTCCACCCAAGCCCGGACGGGTGCGCGCGGATTGTCGCCGTTTTGTCCCAAGGGTTTGTTAACCGACACAAACCCAAAAAACAGAACAATCAGAACCGTGTAGTCCGCGCATGCCGCCCACGACGCCCGCCTTTCCGGCTTGGCAGCGCGACCTCGCCCTGCTCGGCCTGGCAAGCTTCACGGCCTTTGCCCTCGCCATTGTGGCGAAACCAACCTTCAACGACGACACGTTCGGAGGCTGGCTGATTCGGCGCCCGGCGGCTCGTCGACGGCTGCTCCGGCATGCACGGCGACGATTCGAGTGGGCGTTCGTGCAAGCACGGCCCAACGCATTGACCGCCGCCGCATCGACGCCTACCGCAATCGGAAAACCGGAAGCGCCATGAAACTCTCCAAAGTCCCGGACTTGACGCCGAACAAGATTCTGATCGGCACGGCGCTGGTCGTCACCGCGATCATCACGGTGGTCTGGACCATCCAGCAGCACGGCCTTCGCGATAATCTCGGCGACACCGACGATGCGATGCGTCTGGTGCTGGTGCGCGACCTGATGCACGGGCGCGGCTGGTACGACCAGCTGGTCACGCGACTACAGCCGCCGGAAGGCGTCTACATGCACTGGTCGCGCCTGGTCGACGCGGGGATCGCGGGCGTCACCTGGCTGTTTCGACCCTTCATGTCGCAGGATAACGCCGAGTATTGGATGCGCCGCGTCTGGCCGGCGCTTTGGACCTTCCCCGCCATTGGCGGCGCGCTTGCAATTTCACGCAGGCTCGGCGGCTCGACCGCGATCCTGGTCATGGCGGTGATCGCCGCCACCAACGTCCAGATCTACGAACAATTTCATCCCGGCCGCATCGACCATCACAATATCCAGATCGTGATGACTCTGATCGCGGCGGCGTGCGCCATGGGTGTTGTCGATCGCGGGCGCTGGGCGATCGTCGCGGGCGTGGCCACCGGGCTCGGACTCGCGGTCGGCATTGAAGCCATGCCCTTCCAGGCCCTGATCGGCGCGAGTTACGCCTTGCGTGCGGCCTTCGACCCGGCCGATGCGAAGACAGCGCGCAACTACGGCGGCGCGCTTCTGCTGTCCACGCTGTTCTTCTTTGCGCTCGAGACGCCGCCGTCGCGCTGGGGGCTGTCGTTCTGCGACGCGCTCGGATGGAACCTGGTCGCGGGAGTCGTCGTGGCCGGCGCCGGACTGGCGGCCTTTGCGCAATGGGGCGTGCGCTATTCGCGCACCGTGCGCCTTGTCATGTTGGGCGTGCTCGGCGTCGTCAGCGCGGGCGTCTATCTCGGCCTGCATCCCGGCTGCGTGCGCGGTCCGTTCGGCGCGGTCGATCCGCGCGTGGTGCCGTTCTGGTTCTCCAATATCCAGGAGCTGCTATCCTGGCCGCAGTTGCTGCGCTCGCAGTTCGATACGGGGCTGCCGTCGGTAACGGCAGGGGTGATGTCGGCGGCGGCGGCGATCTATCTCCTGTGGCGCCGGCGCAAGGCGCTCGACCAGGCCACGCTGCTGGCCTGTGCGGCGACCTTCTTGGCCACCGCGGCGTCGTACCATGCGTTCCGGATGCAGGACTACGTCTTCTGGCTCGGCTTTCCGGTGCTGGCGACGGCACTCGCGGACCTGTCGGAGCGCTGGCTCAGGGGGCTCGCAATCCCGACCGTGGTCGCGGCCATGCTGATTTCACCATTCGCGATCGGCCAAGCCGGCGACTCGGTGGCCGCCGCGATCAATCCGAAGCTGAAGACCGTCTATTCGGCCCCCAACCGGCTGAGCTGCGTGGTCCGGCCGTCCTACAGGCGCCTGGCATCACTTCCGGCCGGGGTGGTGCTCTCCGAGATCGACTTCGGTCCGTACATTCTCGCCTACACGCCGGACTCCGTGTTGGCTGCGCCGTACCACCGGATGTCCTGGGGCATTCTCTCGGCGCATGAGGCCTTGGACGCGCCGCCCGCGGCGGCTGAGCAGAAGGTGCGAGCGCTGAACGTCGCCTACGTCGTCGAGTGTCCGGCCTACATCCTGCGCACCGGGCCCCAGAGCTTCGAAGCCGGACTGCGCAAGGGCAATGTGCCGGCCTGGCTGAAGCCGCTGTCGGCGCCCAACGAGCCGCTGCAAATCTATCAGGTTCTGCCCCCGGCCAAACCGGCCGTCAGGCCAACCGAACCGCGGTCGAAGTAAGCACCGTGGGCGAGGTGGTTACCGCCTCGCCGTCGGCGTCGGACGCGAACAGGATTCCCGCCGCCCGGAACGCCCGCAGAATTCGAGCGGCCGTATGGCCTGACGCCCGCAGCTCGCCCTCGACCGCTTCGATCCGGGCCACCGTCGGCGCCGCGACCCCGGCATAATTCGCCAGATCCTTTTGAGTCCAGCCGAGCAGGGCCCTGGCCGCCTTGATCTGTCGCACCGAGACCCCTGCCCCGATGCGACGCGATCGGCGGCGCCCGGAAACGGGCTCGCCCTCCGAACGGTTGTCCCGTTCGTCGCTCAGCAGGGAGTCAGGACCGAGGCCCTGTTCCGTCGCCGTCAATATGAAGTCCCCCAGCTCGGCGTACGCCTGTGCGCGCAATAACCCCCACGCGCGCAGGCATGGGCCGCTATTCGAAGGTTAATAGCAATGCCCTAGGTTGGGTATCTAAGGATGGGTATGCGGCGGGCGCAATACCCAAAAATCAGCGCGCGATAGCGGCGGGATCGGCCGGCATCGGCAGGTTATTGATCGCGAACTTCTCGTAGAACTTCGGGCGCAAACCCGTTGAAACGAAACGCCCCTGGACCTTGCCGTCGGCGCCCAGACCGGTCTGGTCGAAGCGCATGAGTTCCTGGATGGTGACGATCTCGCCTTCCATACCCACGATTTCCTGGATCGTGACAAGCCGCCGCGAGCCGTCGCCCATCCGTCGCAGGTGAATCACCAGGTCGATGGCGCTGGCGATCTGCGAGCGGACGGTCCTGAGCGGGATGTCGATCCCGGCCATGCCGACCATCTGCTCGAGGCGCGTGAGGGCGTCGCGGGGGGAATTGGCATGAACCGTGGTCATGGAGCCGTCGTGGCCGGTGTTCATGGCCTGGAGCATGTCGAAGGCCTCGCCGGCCCGGACTTCGCCCAGGATGATCCGGTCAGGCCGCATGCGCAGCGCATTGGTCACCAGGTCCCGCTGGGTCACCCGGCCCATGCCGTCCAGGTCCGCCGGCCGCGTTTCCAGGCGAACCACGTGGCGCTGCTGCAGCTGCAGTTCCGCCGCGTCCTCGATGGTGACGATCCGCTCGCGCGCGCCGATCGCGCGGGACATGGCGTTGAGCAGCGTGGTCTTGCCGGTGCCCGTGCCGCCCGAGATCAGGACGTTCAGCTTGGCCTTCACCACGCCGGACAGGAGGTCGGCGACGCCGCGGGGCATGGTCATGTTGGCGACCAGGCGATCGAGGTCGAAGGGCACGTGGGCGAACTTACGGATCGAGAGCTGACCGCCGTCCACCGCGATCGGGGGGACCACGGCGTTCACCCGCGAACCGTCGGGCAGGCGCGCGTCGACCAGGGGGTGGGCCGCGTCGATCCGGCGGCCGATCTTCTCGGCGATTCGTTGCACCACCCTGAGCAGGTGCTGCTCGTCGTTGAACCGGACGTCGGTGAGCTCGATCAGGCCTTCGCGCTCGACGTAGACCTCGTCACAGGTGTTCACCATGATGTCGCCGACGCTCGGGTCGGCCAGCAGCGGGTCGAGCGGGCCGAAGCCCAGAAATTCGCTCATCAGGTCGTCGAGCAGCATTTCACGCTCGGGCGGCTTCACCATGGGCGTCTGGCGGGCGATGGCGGCTTCGCAGGTCTGGCGCACGACCTCGCCGCGACGGTCCGCGGGATGGCGCTCCAGGGCGCGCGGACTCAGGCGCTCGGCAATGTCATCGTAGATCTGGACCTTCAGCCGGATGTAGGCAGGCGTCTTCGGCGGCGTCGAGGGCGTACGCTCGGCGCCGGGCGCGTCCGGTGCATCGAAGGAATGCCGCGTCACGATTAGACCCGCCCTTCCAGCTCAGGGGGGCGTATGCCGGGGCGCGGTTTCGCGCCTCAGAAGCTCCCCCCGCAGGAGACTGGACTCGTTCCGAACTTAGCGCAAACGCTTACTGCGGCACGCCTTACCCTGCCTTGGGTAGGGAGGGTCGGGTTCGCACATAAACCAGAGCCGTCACCAGGGCGAGGCAGAGCGCCTCGATCCCCACGTCCGACCAGTCGAGGCCGCTCGTGTGCTGGCTGAAGATCCCTGGCGCGCCCTTGAAAACGTCGCTGCTGGAGACCACCACCACCGCGCTCCAGAGATTGTTGACCAGATGCATGCCGAAGCTGAAGGCGAGGCCGCCCAGGCGGATGGCGATCAGGGTGCTCGCGATGCCGAAACAGCTCGCAGCCGCGGCCGAGATCAGCCCGTCCGGCGGATTGCCGAGGTGGACCGAACCGAACATCAGGCCGGACAGGAGCGCGGTCGCAATCGGGTTCTTGGTCGCGAGCAGCCATCCCTGGGCGATCCAGCCCCGGAACATGAACTCCTCCGCGAAGGTCTGGATCGGGAGGCCCAGGATCGCGACCAGGGCCAGCGACGCCGTCGCGGGCGAGAAAGTCACGGTGAAGCCCTTGGGGTCGAGGACCCAGTCCAGGAGCCCGCCTGCGGCAATCAGCGCCAACCAGACTCCGGCGCCCGCCGCGAAGGTCCCCCAGCGCCAGCGGCCCACCAGATCGCCGAACCGCTTGCCCTGGAGCCAGAGCGCCGCCAGCCAGAGGCCGACCAGGTAACAGCCGAACATGGCGCCGGCGAACAGGAAGAAACTGATCGGGTCGCTCGGCTTCTGCATCAGGTCCATCAGATGCTGAAGCACGGTCGGGGCGGCGACGCCGGTCTGGCGCATGAGCGCCACGGTGAGCGCGACGCAGACCACGATCTGCAGCAGCAGCGCGAGGACCAGGGTCAGCAAGCCGGTGAGAATCCAGAAGTACCAGCGGGTGCGGCCGCGGCGGGCATAGTCGAGAAGGCTCGGCGCGGTGTCGGGCATGATCCTCAGAGCGCGTTGAAGGACGGCATCGGATAGTGCTGGAGCTGCGCCCAGACCGTAACGACGCCGCCGATGGCGATCGCCACTCCGTACGGGATTCCGCGGCCGAAGTCTCCCTTGCCCTTCATTGTGAACATCACCAGCGCCCGCTTCGGCCGCGTCGCCAGGCTGACCGCGGCGATGCCGCCGCCCGCGAACACCGTCGCCAGGGTGAACAGGATCAGGCCGCCCATGCCGACGAACAGCGCCGTGGCGGCGAACAGCTTGGTGTCGCCCGCGCCGATGATGTTGAAATAGTAGAGCGCGAAGGTGACGACGAAGGCGATGCCGCCCGCCTCCAGCGCAGACACCAGGGTCGATCCGCGCTCGAGGATCGCCGACACCACGAACAGCGCCAGCACCGCAAGCACACACAGGTTGGGAATGCGGCGGTCCTTGATGTCGCTGACCGAGGCCCAGATCAGGAGGCCCGCCAGCACCGCCGCGACCGCGTAACGCGCGATATCAATGAGCGCCATTGGGCGCCGCTTTGTCCTGAGCCTTCAGGCCCTCGACCACTTTCATATTGTCGGCGGCGCGCGCGTAATACTCGCCCTTCGCCCGCATCGCCTGGTCGAGCAGATCCTCGGCCTGGGCGTAGTCGCCGCGCATGGCGGCGGCGAAGCCGGCGTTGTTCAGCAGCGCGGCCTGTTCGGACGGTTCGCCGCCGGCGGTGGCGCGGGTGTAGTCGCCCTTCATTGCGATGGCGAGGCGCAGGTTGGTGCGCGCCTCGGCGAAGTCGGGTTTCTTCTTCAGCGCCGCGACGAAGTCGGCGACCGCTTCGTCGGCGCGATGCTGCAGCAGGCGGGAATAGCCGCGGTTGTTCAGCACGATCGGTGAACTGCCGGAGTCGATCATTGCGTGATCGTAGGCTGCTTCGGCCTCAGTCCATTGCTTCTGGTTGTCGAACTCGACGCCGAGCGCGTCCCACGCGCGCCACGCCGAGGGATCCTGGGCCACGGCTTTTTGCAGCATGGCGACGGCCTCGTCGGAACGGCCGAGCGCCGAGAGCGCGATGCCCTCGCCCTGGTAGGCCTGGCCTATCCCGTCCGGCGCCGTCTCGCCGCGCTTGAAGTCCGCGAGCGCGTCGCCCCAGCGGCTGTGCACCAGGTCGAGATCGCCCGCGAGCAGGGTGAGACGCGGATCCTTGCCGCCGGCCAAGATCACTTGGTCGAGCATGCGGCCGGCGTCCAGGTAGCGTTGCTCGTCGATAGCTTGTTGAATCTGCTTCACCGCCGCGTCGTCGGACCCGGCCGGTTTCTTAGCGTCGTGTTTGCCGAAGATGCCGGCCTGCGCGGACGACGCGCACAACAGCGCCGCTGCGGCGGCCAAAACAAAGGCGATTCGCTTACCGGTCATCGAACTCAGCCCTGCCCGCTGCGCTGATCGAGGGCATCGGCGCCGACCACCAGAGTCACGCCTCGGCAGGCCGATTCGCAAGCGGCAAGTTGCACCGGAATGGCCAAGGTATGGGCGAGGCCCTGGGCGACCTCCAGGTCGCCGTTCTCATAGTAGATGGTCGAATGTTGGCGGCTCGGCGTCGGCGGCGCGATCTTGGCGGTCCATCCAAGGCTCGCCAGACGAACGATCGTGGCCTTAGCGCCGTCGGTGCGGCCCGAGGCGTCGATCACCGCGAGCGGATAGCCGGTCATGCCGGGCGCACGCGCGAGCGCGATCATCGTCGGATGGGCCGCGCCTTCGAGCCGCAGCACGCCGGGAGCAACCTCGACGATGCGGCCGGTGGTGGCGAGGATGGCCGGGCCGGAGACGCGGGTGGCGGGATCGCCCAGGGTCATCACCGATTTTGGCGCATAGGCGAGGGTCGCCGTCGCCTGACGCGGCGCCGGGATAAGCCTCACCCGGCCCGGACCGTCGGGAACCACGCGGCCCGCCTGGGGCGCCAGCGCGTCGGCGGTCTGCAAGGTGTTTACGATGGCGGGCGTCATCGGCGGCGGCGGCGCCTCGGGCGCGGCGACAATCGCGTCAAGCGCCATCTCGGGCGCGGGCGCACGCTCAATCGCAGCTTCGTTGAACGACACGCTCTGCAGCGACGCGGTCCCCGCCGTCGCAATGTCGAAGATCTCCGGCGCCGGCCTCGCGACCGGCTCGGCGATCGGCTGAACCACGGCCTGCGGTGTCGGCTCGGTCAGCGACGCAGGCAGGCGCGGGCCGCTCAGGGCGCCGAACTGATAGGACACCGTCTGCAGCGTGGCGGCGTAGACCGGCGAAACCTGCAGCGGAACCGGCCTGATCGCCGGCGCCTTGGGCGCGGCGAAGGCGACGGTCACGGTCGGCGTCGGGACGGGTCGCACGACGGGCTTGGCCGCCGGCGTCGGCGTCGGCGTGGCGCGGGCGAGCTGAACTTCGGGCGCGGTGAAACGATTCGAACCGGCCGCGCGGGTCTGCAGCACACGGGAATAGGCTTCGTTGTTGGCGACGATGGTCGAACCCGGATCCAACCTCGTGGCCTGGGCGTAGTAGCGGCCGCTGAGATCGAAGCGACCGAGCTTGTCATAGACCACGCCGAAGGCGTTGATCACGCGCACGTCCTGCGGCGTCCGCTCGCGCGCCGCCTGCAGCAGTTCCAGCGCATTGCCGTAGTCGCGGCGATCGATCGCCTTCACCGCGTCACCGTACAGGCTGTCGTCGACGGCGGCCTTCACCAAGTCGGGCGACTGTTGGAGCGGCCGGGTCGCAAGCTGCGGCGCGGGCTTGGGCGCAAGATGCAGCCAGGCGAAATGGTGCTGGATGGCCGCGCAGCCGGTGGCGGCGAGCGCGGCGGATGAGATCAGGAGCGAACGGAGGATTCGATGACGGGTCATGGAAGGCCTCTATGAATGACCGTTCAGGGCCGGGCCGACCGTCCGGATCAGGTCGATCACGGCAGGCAGCAGCACGGCGGTGACGATGACAGGCAGAAAACACACGACCAGCGGGATGGTCATCAGAACTGGGATCCGCATGGCCTTTTCCTCAGCCTTGAGGAAACGGTGCTCCCGCATTTCAGACGAGTAAACGCGCAGGGTTTGGCCAATGCTGACGCCCAGGGACTCGGTCTGGACGACCAGGGCCACGAACGAACTGAAACTGTCGACACCGACCCGGTCGGCCATCTCGCGCATGGCGTCGGACCGGCTGCGGCCGGCGGCAAGCTCGTTGGATAGCATCCCGAATTCCATCGAGATGCGCGGATGCGACCTCTTCACTTCGGTCCCCACCCGCACAAAGGCAGAGTCGAGACCCAGACCCGCTTCGACACAGACCACGATCAGGTCGAGCGCATCGGGAAACTGGTGTTCGAAGGCCTCTTTGCGACCTCGGACCAAACGGTCGAGGATGGCGCGTGGCGCGATCAGACCCACGCCACAGACGCCAAGGGTGATCAGCGCCAGCATCGGCCCCGACATGGGTTTCGCCGACAGCATCTGGCTGAACAGGAACAGCGCCGGCAGGCCCACCGCCAGGCCGAAACGCAGCATCACATAGACCGCCGGCGCCGTCGGCTGATCGATCCCGGCCAGCGACAGGTCCTTCGCGAGTTTCGCCTTGTCTTTCGATTTTTCTGGCAGCGTGGCGGTCTGAACCCAATTCAGCACCGGGTTGCCGATTGACCCATTCTTGATCAGCTCACGCGATCCCGCCGCGTTCAGGGCGGCTCCGTCGCCGGTCTGTTCGGACAAACGACGGCGCACCTGCAATGCGGCGACAATGCCGTTGATGATGGCCACCGAGATCAAGGCGACAATGCCGAAGGTGAAGATCTGGACGATGAGGTCGACGGTGAATTTCATCGCAGCGCCCTTAAAACCGGAAGTTCAGGATGCGATAGATCATCGCCCAGCCGACGAAATAGATGACGATGACGATGCCCACGACCGGCCAGAAGATCGGATCGCCAAATTTCTCCGTGTAGTAGCTGGGACTGAACAGGAGCTGCATCAGCACGACCAGCGGGGGGACAGCGCTCAACAGATATGCCGAGGCGCGGCCTTCCGAACTCAGCGCGATGACGCGCTTGCCGAGTGTGTTGCGGCTGCGGATAACGGTCGCCAGGCTCTCGAGGATTTCGGCCAAATTACCGCCGGTTTCCGACTGGATCGACACACTCACCGCGAAGAAGTTCGCGTCCTCCGAGCCGGTCCGGTGCGCGAAATTGGCCAAGGCTTCCTTGAAATCGGACCCATAGGTAGTTTCATCCACGATCAGACCAAACTCTGAGCCGATCGGGTCGCCTAGTTCGTTAGCCGCGAGTTGCACGGCGGCGATGACCGGGTGACCGGCGCGGATCGCGCGGGTAACGATGTCGAGCGCCAGCGGCAGCTGGTCCTCGATTTTCTTCAGGCGCGCGGTGCGCTTCATGTTCAGCCAGAGCAGAGCGCCGCCGCCCGAGATGGCCAAGGCCGCCACGCCGGAGACGACGGCGTTGACCAGGAAGCCCTGCTTGCCGCTGTTCAGCAGAAGCACAAGCGAAATGCTCCACAACACAGCGCCGACCGCCGCGCAGATGATGAACAGCCGTTGCGGTGAAACGTCGAGACCACCCTGCCGCTGCAGGGTATCGACGTGCTCGACAAAGCGCTTGAACGGATTGGTCGCCTCGCCGGTGGCGGTCTGCTTGCGCACCAGGGTCGAATAGACTGTCTTAGGGTCCACGCCCGCGTTCAGCATGGTCAGGCGCCGGTTGACGCGCTGGGCCTTGTCGCCGGCGGTGAACACCGCGCCCGCGATTCCCTGCACCAGCACCACCACCGCGGCGAAGGCGAGCACCAGGATGAGCGGGATGATATAGGCGGCCATGGTTAGAGACACTTCCTCCCGGGCGCGAACAGCATCGCGGGCGGCTCGATACCGCGCGACACCAGCGCCTCGATGAACTGAGGCCGCACGCCGGTGGTCTCGAACTGGCCGGCGACTTCGCCGTTCTTGCTGCGGCCTTGGCGGCGGAACTTGATGATCTCCTGGGTGGAGATCACATCCTCTTCCATGCCGATGATCTCCAGGATCGAGACAAGGCGACGGCGACCGTCGTCCATGCGTTCGACCTGAATCACGCAATCGATGGCCGAAGAGATCTGCTGACGCACTGAGCGGGGCGAAATCTCGAGACCCGCCATGCCGATCATCTGTTCGACTCGGGACAGGGCGTCGCGCGGGGTGTTGGCGTGCACCGTGGTCATTGAACCGTCGTGGCCGGTGTTCATGGCCTGCAGCATGTCGAAAGCTTCGCCGGCGCGAACCTCGCCCACGATGATTCGATCGGGACGCATACGCAGCGCGTTGCGCACCAGTTCGCGCTGGGCCACTTCGCCGCGGCCTTCGATATTGGCCGGACGGGTCTCGAGACGGCCCACATGCGGCTGTTGCAGTTGCAGTTCCGCGGAGTCCTCGATGGTGATGACGCGTTCGCGATGGTCGATGAACGCCGACATGGCGTTGAGCAGGGTCGTCTTACCCGAACCGGTACCGCCCGAGATCAGAACGTTGCGCCGCGCCATGACGATGGCCTTCAGCACCTCGGCGATCTCGCTGGTGATGCTGCCCAGTTCGATCAGGCGATTGAGGTGGATCGGCACCCGCGAGAACTTACGAATGGAGACCAGCGGCCCGTCCACCGCCAGCGGCGGGATGATGGCGTTGACGCGGCTGCCGTCGGCAAGACGGGCGTCGACCATCGGCTGGGACTCGTCGATGCGGCGGCCGACCGCGGCGACGATCTTGTTGATGATCCGCACCAGGTGCTTGGTGTCCTGGAACCGGATATCGGTCTTTTCCAGCCGGCCGCGGCGTTCGACGTAGACCTGTTCGTGGGTGTTGATCAGGACGTCGCTGACGGTGTCGTCTTTCAGCAGCGGCTCGAGCGGTCCAAGGCCCAGAAGCTCGTCGAGGACGTCCTCGATCAGGCGATCGGTCTGGTGGACGGTGAGAAAGCGCTTTTCTTCGGCGAGCAGTCGCGTGACCACGCTGCGGATTTCATGGCGCAGCGTCTCGCGCGGCGTCTTGTCCAGCAGGCTGAGGTTCAGAAGCCCGATCAACTGCTGGTGAATTCGGACCTTCAGCGCGATATCATCCTCGGTCTGAGGATTGACCCCCGGGACGAGAACTTCGCCAGGCTCGACGTCCGATTCTGTTGATTTCCACAACATGATCGTCAGCGCTTCGCCGCATCGGCCGTCGCCGGCTGCAGCCGCATCGCGAGCTGCGCGATCGCCTTCTCCAGCTTGGTGCCCCGCTTCACGGCCGATACCTCGACGCCCTGGTTGATTGCGTCCATCATCACACGGCGGTCTTCGGGAATGACCGCGTCGAAAGGTCGCCCGAGCGCCTTTTCCGCGGCTTTCAGCGGCACCGAAGCTTGCTGCTCCGAGTTCAGCGCGTTGCAGACCAGGAGAATCTCGCGATCGTCGAGCCGCTGGTTGCCCAGCATGCGGAGCTGGCGCTGCATGAGCTGAATGTGCGGCACCGAAAGCTGGCTCACCAGCACGATGCGATCGGCGAGTGTCAGCACGCGGTTGGTCCACGCCGTCCACACCGACGGCAGGTCGACCAGCGTGGTCGCGAAGTCGCGGCGCAGGCGCTTCACCAAGGTGTCGACCTGGGCGGTCGCCAGCGATTCCAGCGCCATCAGCTCGCGCGGCGCGCCCAACACCCGCACCCCGGACCTGTGTTTGGCGAGCGCCTCCGAAAGCGTCATCTCCGCCAGAGACTGGCCCGACAGCAAATCCGCGATGGTCACCGCGTTGGGAAGGTCCAGATAGACGCTGACCGCGCCGAACTGCAGGTCGAGGTCGGCCACGCAGACGGAAGCCGCATCCTGACGCGCCAACTGAACGGCCAACTGAGTGGCCAGCGCCGAGGCGCCGACGCCGCCGCCTGCCTTCAGGATGGCGATGATTTCGCCGGTCTTTGCGGTCGGCCCGGTCGTCCCCGCGGGCACGTGGCTCAACAGGCGTTCGAGACTTAGCGCGAGCGCGGGTTCGCTCACCGGCGACAGCAATACGTCGGCGGCGCCTTCGCGCGACAGCCGCCGGGTGGTCGCCACGTCCGCGGCGCGAAGAACCACAACCACGCGCGTGCCGGGCGGGCAGGTCTTCATGCGGCGAACGACGCCGTCCACTTCGGAAGCCACGGCGCCATTGGCGCCGGCGATGATGATGTCGGGGCCGGCTTCGCGCGACCGCGGCCACGCCTCGTCGAGGGTCTCGAACGCGACGTTCGGAAACAGGGCGGCGATGGAGGCGACCTGTTCGGGGCCGCCCAGCGCGCCTTCAACTACACCCACGCGCGACTGTGGCGCGCGAGGTTCCGTGTTGCTGAAGGTGAGCGGACTAACTCGCCGCGACATGTCCCCCACCCTCATGACTCCAATCGATCCTGGTTCGTGTGACCACCGCCGTGTTCTGAGCGCCGGCGTGTCCGTACAAAACTATTGCGGTCCGCTGTTGCTGCTGCTCGAGCCGACCGACGATGCGCGGGCGGCCGCAGGCGCGGTCACCTTGCCGTTTACGTAGCGATCCTGAGCCGACGCGACACGCGACCCGTTCGACCCGCCGGCGGGATCGCCGCGGTACTTCGCATCCGGATCGGCGATCTGGGCCGCCTTGTCCTGCTTCAGGGCCGCGCCGTAATCGTCCGAGAGATGCATGCGGCTCTCGGCGCATGCGGAAAGGAGCAGGCTCCCGGTGAGAAGGGCGGCGAGCATTACGGTCGTGGAGAATTCACGCATGATCGTTTTCCCTCTCAATAAAGGACGTGGCCATGGGCGCCGTCGATGCCGCCCTTGGTCGGATCGGCCGACAGCAAGGCGCGGTCTTCGGGCCGCAGGTTGGTTTTCGAACCTTCGAGATTTCCGAACAGGAACAGTTCGAAGTCGGAAGGCGGAACGAAATTGTCACCAGGCATGGCGACCGCGCCGCGGCGCGGCGTGACGATGTGCGGCGTCACCACGATCACCAGCTCGGTCTCGTCGCGCTGGTAACCATTCGAGCGGAACAGGGCGCCCAGCACCGGCACGTCGCCCACGAAGGGGAACTGACGAATCTGGTTCTTGTAGTTGTCCTGCAGCAGGCCCGCGATGGTGAAGGACTCGCCGTCGCGCAGTTCGACGGTGGTGTGCGCGCGACGCACCTTCAGGCCCGGCACCTGAATCGTGCCCGTGTTGACCGAGGTGGTCGGATCGATCGAGGACACCTCCGGATTGACCACCAGGTTGATCAGCCCGTCCTTCAGAATGGTCGGGGTGAACGAGAGATCGACGCCGAACTGTTTGAACTGAACGGTAATAACCGGCGTGTTGCCGACGCCCGCGCTCGATTCCGCGGTCGGAATCGGAAATTCGCCGCCGGCGAGGAAGCTCGCGGTGTCGCCGCTCATGGCGACGAGGGTCGGCTCGGCCAGGGTCTTGGTGACGCCCTTCTGCTCCAGCGCGTCGAACAGCAGGTCGAGGCTGCTGGCGCCCGATCCGAAGCGCGCCGCAAGACCACCGAAGGTGCCGGTAAGCAGGTTGGTGCCGTTATGCAGGGTGTCGCCGGTCGTGATCGTGAAGTTGGGGTTCGCTCCCACCACGGAGGCCGAAGGCCGTTGCAGGTTCAGTTGCAGGTCCTTTGCGGCCAGGCGCTCCATTTCCACGAAGCGGACCGACAGCATCACCTGTTGGGAGCCTTCGACCCCCAGCATGTTCACGACCTTCTTGTCGTCGGCGACGTAGGTCTCGGCGAGTGCGATGACCTGCTGCAGGTCGGCGGGGCTCGACACCGTGCCGGAGAGCACGATCGAGGCGCCGGCGGGGCGGACCGAAATGTCCTTCTCGTTGGGAAGGATCTCCGCCAGGCGCGTCTTCAGCCCCTGGACGTCGGCGCCGACCACGACGTTGACCGCCGCGATCAGGGTCTTGCCCGGTCCGTAGATGGTGAGCGCGGTCGAGCCCAGGGTCTTGCCGACGATGTAGACCGAGCGGCTGGACAGGGGCAGGACGTCGGCGACCTTGGGGTCGGCGATCATCAGGTCCTTGTAGGCGGCCGGAAGCTCCAGCACCTGCGACTTGCCGGCGCTGACCGTCACTTCATAGACGTCGCCGGCGCCGAGCGCCTGGTCCTGCGCCAGCGCCGGGGCGGCGGCGAAACCCAGAACGGCCGTTGCGAGCGCACCGGCAATGAACCGGGTCGTCCGTCTGCCGAGCCGATGGAATTCAGTCATTACGCTCGCCTCCCCGCGAAAAGCGTACCTGGCCTAGTGGGACAGGGAATAGGTCGCTGAATCGACTCCACGCACCACCGACACCGTCAGCGGCGCCATCATGCCCTTGGGGGCTCTGTGACGAACCGGGCGGTGGGTCAGAGGCCGCGGCCCGAACACCCCTAGGTCGGCTACGGTCGTTACGCGCCGGTTAAGCGCCGCGGCGTCCGAGATCTGCCGCAAAGACATCGAAACCGTGCCCACCGAGTCTCCCAACAGGATCGCCTGGGCCTGGTCGGGCGAAACCTCGACCGTTACGGCCTTGGCCACCACCGGCTTGTTCGAGTCCTCGTTGGAGCTCTGATCGACGCCGAGCACCCTGACGTTTTGGGCCAGGGCCTGGGTCACGGTCGTGGTCCGGTTGTCGGCGCCGGTGAGCGAGCGGGTCAGGAAAATGTCGACCCGGTCACCCGGCAGGACGAAACCGCCGACGCCGGAGACGTCGTTGGAGCGCAGGCTCACCGCGCGCATGCCGGCGGTCAGCTCGGCAGACAGGTTCGGCTTGGCGCCGGGGCCGCTGATGCGTTCGGTCAGGATCGGCTCGTTCAGGGCGATCGAACGCAGCGCCAGTCGCGCGTTCGGGCCGCTGACGATCTCATTGACCGTATGGAAGGCGCCGGGCGGAATGCTCGCGGCGGGGAATGGGACGACCTTCAGGGCCGCCGCCGCGAGCGCCTCGCCCCGGTCGATCGGCTTGGAGGCGACGACCACCGTCGCGTAGGCCTGGGCCTGCGCCTGGGTCGCGGGCCCTGTCTTCGGATTGGTGATGTATCCTCTAACGAGGAAAACGGCCACGAGGCCGAGCATGATTGCAATTGCAATCGTGGCGATGGTGCGAAGTGACATCGCGTGCGCCTGAAATAGTGCCCCCTCGGCGAACGGCGCCGAACCGTTAGTCCCCGCCGCTTGAGCCGGCGGTTAAGCCTACTGTTTCTGACGAAGCATCGCCCGACGCGAGCGCCGGGCGATGCCTGTGGTCAGTCAACCCCACCGCTTAGGAAGCGGGAGTATTGGTGTTGATCGCCGACGTGGCGCTGTTGGTGGCGTTGGTGATCGCGCCCTTCAGGAGCACGAGCGCGGCGGCGATGGCGGCGCAAACGACCGCCAGGATCAGAGCGTATTCGGCCGCCGAGGCGCCGGATTCGTCGCGCACGAACGAAACGAGCTTGGTCATAGGAGTAACCCCAGTCTCACATGTTGAAGTCGGCCGGGCCGGAATGGCGGCGACCGTCCAACGGTGAGCGAGAGAAGCCCCCCGATCCCCCACCGTTGGGCGGACCGTATAGGTTCGTTTATGATTTGTAAACCTCAATAGAAGGTTAACGTATAATGTTCGCTGTGATTATGATTAGATTCGGTGAGGTTGATACCCAAGGTTGGGCATATTTAGAGTGTTAAACTGCAAATCTCTACATGAACGAATTCTACAAGAGGGTACGAACATTAACCATGCTTGAGAATTTTGAGTATATCCGTCGCCCCGCAGCGCGGGACCTGTCGCTCACCCGGTCCGTCACCGGGGCTGTTCCAATAGCGCTCAGTAGCGATGATATTTTTTATATTCCCAACATATGTGTACGTACCCATTCGGAGGCATAACGATGCTCTGCGAACGGCGCGTCATCTCGTCGCAAGTCTGTGCTGCGCGTCATGGCTGTGGCGTCGCACGCCGCAGGCGGTAAGGGTTCGCGCGTCAGGCGAGGCGACGGATCAGACGCGGAACAACCCAGCCGCAGCCGTACCAGATCCCCACGGCTGCTGCGGCGCCGACAATACCGTCGATGGCGTAGTGCCAGCCGAGGTGAACGGACCCCACGAAGATCAGCACGCCGAACACGGTGGCGATCCATCCCCAAATTTTTCCCAGCCCGAACCCCGCGCAGGCGAACAGGGCGGACAGCGCCACATGCATCGATGGCATGGCGGAAATCCCGCCGCCGGGACCGATCCGGTTGGTCTGGTTCAGGGACAGCAGATAGTCTCGGACTTCAAAGGTCTTCAGATGAAAGCCGGGGTAACGCCGGGCGAGATCGGCCTGCTCGGCGCCGAGTGTGTTCATGAACTGGTGGAAGCTCCCCGGATCGCGGAACAACACCCCCTCGAAGCATGGCCCTGCCGCGGGTAGCAGATAGGCCAGCAAGCTGGCGATCAGGATCCAGCACAGAGTGTAAGCCAGCATGTAGCGCAGGCGGTACTCGAAGGCGCCGCGGAAGAACCCGCACGCCACCACGCTATAGAACATGGGCAGCGCCCAGACGTGGTACTGCCGATCCAGGAACAGCGTCGTCCAGGGGCTCGGCAGGCTGTGGCTGATCCTCCAGGGATCGGTCCCGAAGAACAGCGCTCGGTCCAGGTCCGCGAACAGCTTATCGTCGTGAAAGCCGATCCGGCGCAGCACGGTCTGTTTAAAGACCCCGAAGACGCCGATCAGAATGCCCCACAGCAGCGGCGGCCAGAGGGAAGACAGGCCGAAGTCGTCGGCCCATCGCCGGCGCATCGCGATCTTCAGCCGGTCCAACGGCCGCTCGTGGGTCTCCTGGCTGATCAGGGCCCGGGCTATGCCGTCGGCAGCCACTACGAGGATGGAGATCAGCCAGAGCGACAGGCCGCCGATGATCGGCAGGGCCATCGCGCCGAAAAGCGTGCCGAGCGGAACCTCGTCCACAGCGGCGACAAAGACGACATACGCCGCAACCAGAGCGATGCTGATCCCAAGCGCCCGCACGGTTTGGCGTCTGGTGAGTGGAACGCCGCCGTTCGCGGCAACAACTTGGGCCCCCAATGACCGCGTCATCCCGCCGCCGCGGATGTGGCGCGCGCGGGATTGCGCACCGGCTTTCCGCCGTTCGACAGACTGAGGCCGCGGACCGCCAGGCGGCAGGCGATCACGCTCCCCGCCCCGATCAGCAGGAGCGCCAAAATCTCGGTCCACAGATTGTAGGTCCCCGGCGGCTCCAGCAGCAGCATGAAGGGCGCGAAGGGCGGCACATAGACCAGCCACGCCAGTTGCCCCGCATTGCCGCCGACGGCGGCCAAGGTCGCGAAGAAGGCCGCGAGCAGGACGGCGAACATCGGGCGCGACAGGTTCTGGGCGGCGGCCGTATCTCGCGCCGCGGCGCCCACGGCGACCGTCACCAGGCCGTAGAACACGAAGGCCGCCGCATAGATCACGCCCGCGCGCAGCAGCAGCAGCGGATCCGCGAACCCCTGGATCAGGTTTCCCGCCATGCCGCCGGTCGTGGGCGCCAGCGGCGCCAACACCGCGGTGGACCCGAGCCAGGCGGCGAGCACCAGGAGCGACACCGCTCCCACCCCGAACAGTTTCCCGAACACGATCTGCCAGGGCCGCGCGGCCGCGAGCAGACTCTCCAGTGCGCGGTTGGTCCGCTCGCGCACCACCGCCTGCAGCAGCATGCCGAGCGAGCCGGTGAGCGTCAGCCATAGCATCATGACCAGAGCGAAGCGGCTCATGCTGGCGCGATCGAACTTGGCCGGCGGCGGCGCCACCGCCAGTTCGCGAACCGTCAGTCTCCCCGACGCGCCGGAGCCGGACTTCAGCGCCGCAAGGGCGGCGTCGCGCTCAAGTGTGCGCGCCACCAGCTTGCGGCCGACCTTGGACAGCGGGAAGTCGGCGCTGAACAGCGCCTCGACCGCTCCATCCGGAGCCGTCGAAACCGATACCGTCGCGGCGGCCTGCATCTGGGTAGCCGGAACGATCCGGTAGCGGCGCGCCTCCATTCCGCCTGCCTCGAGCACGGCGGCCTGGACCGCGGACGCCAGGCGGGGATCGTCGGCGTGAACCTGAATGGCGGAGGGCGCCGGGGGTTTGGTGGTTGTCGCGACCAACACCAGGACCAGGGCCATGGCGATCGGTCCGACGGCCAGGGCGACCCAAAAGCTGGCGGTGGCGGCGTAGGCGCGAAACTCGCGCTCAGCGATCAGCCAGACCGGGCCGCTCACGGCGCATCCGCCGGTATCGACGACGAATTGCGCCCCGCATTTATAAGCTTCGCCATGACATCTTCTGGACCACGGCCGGTTTAGGAAGCGCTAACGCTGTTTGGATGGCGTGTTTCAGAAGAGCCCGGGCACAAGGCGCCACCGAACCTTGGCCCGCAGCGCGTCATAGGCGGGATCGGCGCCCAACACGCTCTCCTCGGCGAGGATGCGCCATATCTGAGATCCCGTCGCGACAAAATAAATTCCGGCATTCCACCAAGTCGGATTGTTCAGCAGAAAGCCGATGTGGGTGCAGAGGTATCCCAGATAGATCGGATGCCGGACGAACCCGTAGGGACCGCCGTTCACGACGCCCCTGTTCGCGGCCGCCATTCCGAAGCTGCGGCGCAGGAACAGGAGCCCCCAGAATGACAGCAGAATGCCGCACGTCATCAACACCGTGCCCACAAGCTGCGGCATCGGCGCGTCGCCGCCCGGGCGCACGAAGAGCGGTAATCCAGTGCCCAGCAGCGCCGCCACCCAGTCGAGCGGTTTAAGCGTAAGCTGCTGGGCCATGCGTCGCGTAACGATAAAGAATACCGTCAGCCCCTCGTGAAGAACGACCATCACGTTGTAGGGACGCAACGCCAGCCCATGCCGAATGCTGGCCACCAGGACGACAAAAAGGAGAATAATTAACGCGCGTTCGGCGATGTCGAGCACGCGCAAGAGCAAGCGGTCGCTTGACGCGGGCAATGGCGGCGCGCTCACGCCGCGCGGCTCAACGACGGATCGCCGGCGGTCGCCGAAGCCGCGGGCTTCGGTTCGGCCAGACTCGCCAAAGTCCAGAACGCCCCTTCCAGGTCTTCCTTGATCGGTTCGAAGGCGAAGATCGGTACGGCGCGATCCGCGAGTGCGCGCATCAACGCCGGCGCCGTCACCTCGCGCGGCAGCAGGATGCGCCAACGGCGCGCGTCGCCCATGCGAGCGGGCATAGGCTCGGCCGCACCGCCCACCGCGTTGGCCGCTGCGATCAGGCCCGCTTCGTCGGCGGTGACCACCACCGCGCCGTGGGGCGCCAGGCGCGCGGCCTCCGCGACCGGTCCGTGGAAGACGGTGCGGCCGCCGGCCAGCATGGCGACGCGGTCGCAGAGACTCTCGGCGGCGGCCATAGAATGGGTCGAAAACAGGATCGCGCCACCGCTGGCGCGGAATTCAGCGAACAGCGACAGGATCTCGCTCTGGCCCACCGGGTCGAGGCCCGACAGCGGCTCGTCCAGGATCAGGAGCTCCGGCGCGTGCGCGAGCGCGCAGAGAATCTGCACCCGTTGCGCATTGCCCTTGGACAATTCCTCGATGCGCGCGCGGGTGCGACCGCCGAGGCCGATGCGCTCGAGCAGCCGGTCGGCGGAATAGAGCGCGTGTTTTTTGTCGAAGCCCTTCAGCCGGGCGTGGAAGGCGATGGCCTCGCGCGCCCGCTCGCGCGGGAACAGGCCGCGTTCTTCGGGCAGGAAGCCGACCTTGCGCCGGGTCGCCGGCCCGGCCGGCTTGCCGAACAGGCTGATCTCGCCCGCGTCCGGCGGAATCAGACCCAGGACGCAGCGAAGCGTGGTCGACTTGCCCGCGCCGTTCACCCCGATGAAGGCGGTGATGCTGCCCGGGGGCACGGTCAGGGTC
Organism: Caulobacteraceae bacterium; assembly: GCA_035551675.1. Taxonomy (GTDB): domain Bacteria; phylum Pseudomonadota; class Alphaproteobacteria; order Caulobacterales; family Caulobacteraceae; genus JAFECT01. The sequence continues at coordinate 37,358 of DASZMV010000093.1, forward strand.
ACGTCCGAGACCCCGCCCCCGCCGGCATAGCGCTTGGCGAGGGAGACGACCTTGAGGACCGGAGCATCGGCGGCGGCGTCTGACATGGGCCTAGGCATGACCGAGGGGGCGTTTCGGTTTCCCTAACGATGTTCGCTGTTCAGACCTTCCCTGAGTCGGCGACCCGGGCGCCCAGCCGCATGCGAAGCGGCCACAGGACGCCTTCGACCGCATTCTCGGTGGTGCGCTCCAGCCCGGTCTCTTCAAAGGTCTTGGGGAGGCGATAGCTGCGGAAGATCACGTCGTAGTCGGGAAGAGTGACGCGAAATTAGTGTCGTAGTGCTCGGGCGCCCTCGCATGGTGGATACGATGGTAGGCCGGGTTGTTCAGCAGCACGCTGAAGCGGCCGTAGTTCACCTTCAAATTGGCGTGCACGAAGAAGTGGTAGATCGCCACGACGACCCAGGCCGTCGTCATCACCGGGCTCGGACCCAACGCCAGGATCACCGCCGGCCAGATCGTGACCGCCTTCAGGAACTGATCGCCCACCCAATGCCGCTGCGTCGTCGTCGCGCTCATGCAAGGGTCGGAATGGTGCAGCGAGTGCATCTTCCATAGCCACGGGATCGCGTGCTGGGCGCGATGGAACGCGTATTCCCCGAAGTCCATCGCCAGGAAAAACACCGGCAGGCCGAGCCACAGGGGCCATGCGGCCACGCCGAGCGACGCTACGCCGAACCGATGCGCGAGCCCGGTCACGCCGAGCGACACCGTCGGCAGAAGCAAAATCGCCAGCGCGAATCCCGCCGCCCAAACCACGAGATTGATCAGCCGCTGGGGCTTCTCGCGCCGCCCGGGCCAACGCAACTCCAATAGGGTGACGAGGACGGCCGCCGTCAGGGTCAGGAGCAACGGGATCACAAGCGACGCCTCAATGCTGACCGGTCAGTGGTTGCAGGCCTGAGCGGAGAGATTCAGCGTAATCTTCGTGACCACCACGTTCATCGCATAGGAGGCGGTGGCCGACACCTTCTTGCCGCAGCTGTTGGCGATGTCGGACGTGAAGACCACGCTCATGTTCGGCCCCTTGTACTCGGTCGCCGCGTAGGCTTTGGTCGAGTTGTTGTCCGTGCAGGTTGCGCCGCTCGCCCCGAGCGGCACATTGATCGAGGCGCAGCGCGCGGCGGTCTCGCAGGCCCAGTGCATGGCGGTCATGCCCCAGGTGACGAAGCTGAGATGGATCACCGCGAACACCAGGGCGAAGAACGCCGGCACCACCATGGCGAACTCCGCCAAGCTGCCGCCGTGAACGTCCTTCAGGAACGACTTCGCGCGGTATTTGAGCATCAGTACACGCGAATCCAGACGGTCTGTGTGATGGTCTTCGACAGCAGGCTGGTGACCGTCGCGCCCGGGAAGATGGGTGAATAGGTGTAGCTCGCCTGGACGGGGAGATAGTCGCCCGCGTTCGTAAGGTCTGTCGCGAGGATCGTCGCACAGGTGGGCGTCGGCGTAGCGTCCGCCTTCGCGGCGATCGATTTGACCAGCGAAAGCGTCGGTGAGCCGGCCTTACTGCTGCAGTACCAACCTTCGCCAGGTGAGGCGGGAACCGACGCGATGACGGCCGTACCGAGCGACGTGTTCTGGGCTGAACTCGTGATCATTGAAGTATAGTTGCTACAGTTAAAGGTCACGCCGGGCGCGCCGTTTGTTGTGGGCGAACACTGGGCCCACACGCTTTCCGCCGCCGCCTGGGCGGCCGATTCCACCTGCATCTTGTCGTAGACGTAGACTCCGACGTCCCCGACGTTGATCATCATGTAGGCGAACATGAGCGCGACGAGGGTGAATTCCGCCGCCGCGGCGCCGCGCGCCTCGCGCAGAAACGCGCTGAAACGGGTCGCCATACGCCGCATCATCCGACCAGTCCCGCGCGCGTGGCGCCGGTGCCGGTCGGCGGCGTCAGGCCCGCGGACGAACATTGATTGGTCGGGTTGGAGAAGATGCTGCCGGTGCCGTTCTCACTGAAGTTCTTCACAACCAGGGCGAAACAAGAGTACTGCCCTGACAGCTTGTTCTCGGCGCCGGCGAAATTCATGCTCGAGGCAGGCGAATAGTAGAGCCCCTGGATGTTCCAGGTCAGACCGCTGCCGGCGAAGCCGCCGTCGATGCTGTCGTCGGAAAGTGTCTTCGTTGACGCCGTGCCGTTACGCAGGTTCGGGTTCACATAGACCGCGATGCCGGCAAACGTCCCTTGTGTCGGCGCCGACAGATCGAGTTCACCATCGGGCTGCGGGTAAAAGCCGACTGAGGTACACTTGTTATTGCCGCTGCCGGTGCATCCGATCGGGAACGCCAGCGTGTTTCCGGTCAGGCCGGTGTCGGTTAGCGTCGTTCCGGTGAAGATGATCGTCGTGCCATTGCCGCCGGTTCCGTCGAACTTGAAACCGGCGAGGTCGAGCGTGCCGTTATAGATGATAATCGTGGTTCCGTTCGTTGCGCTCGACGTAAAGGTCGTGTTGCCGCTCAGGGTGACGCTACCGCAATAAACCTTGATGGCCGACGATGACGTGATCGTGCCGCTGATTGTCGCGCCGGCGAACTTGTTGTTGGTCGTGCCGCCGCAGCTCGTCGCCGCGTCGGGGATGTTGGTGGTGGTCGCCAGCTTGGACCACGGGTCGGTGATCGACGCCTTGCCGCCCACCGCGCCGGACGCGCCGGCGGACGAACAGGTGGAATCGGCCGTGACGGCCGCATCGACTTCAGTGGCGAGCGCATGGCCCGAGCAGCTCGTTGACGCGTCGCTGAACAGCGAACAGCCGCCGGAATTGAACTTGGGGCTGCCGGATGCGGAGATCGCATTGCCCGACGTGTTCAGACCGAGAATGCAGTAGACGGTCGACGACAGCGAGTTTCTCGACCAAGCCGTGGCGGAAATGGTGACCGCCTTGGTCGAAGCGCCGATGGTCGCGTCGCCCTGGTAGCCGACGACGCGCATGAGCGAAATCGGCACCAGCTTGGTGACCGTGACTTGATAGCATTGGCTGGCGCCGCCCGGGCAGGCTTTGCTGGTGGTGCAGCTCCCCGTCGCGGTCTTCGCGTAGCAGTTGGTGGTGACGGTGACATTGTTCGCGCCACTGGTGAACCCCAATTTAGACGCGGTGGCCGCCGCCTCGCAGTCGAAGTTGCCGGGCGACGTCGAGCAGCTTGCGCCGCCGGCAGTGCCGCCGTTCAGACCCGCCGACATCGCCGCGGAGTCGGCGACGTTCTGCGCCGCGCGCTGGTTCATATACCAATCGCCGGTCTCGATCGCCATGCCGAGGGCGCCCACGACGGGTACGATCAAAAGCGCGGTCATCGCCGCGATGTTGCCGCGACGGTCTCCACCGAGGCGCAACAGCGCGCGCAAGAGCGCGACCGGCGCAAAACTGAATCGGCCCGACCCGACTTTCACGTGAAGCCTCCCGCGGCGTCGAACGCCGCCCCCGGCAATCCGGAATTAGGCTTTATGAAATATCACAGCGGTCGCTCTAGGCTGATACCCACAATATGGTATGGCCCTCGTCGCCGCCGCGACACCGCCTGTGGCGGAGGGTCGCTCTGTCCTGTCTCCGTCGCTACCCGATCATGCTTGCCCGCGTGCTGCCGACTCCGGTCGGAGGGACGAGGCCCGCCTGGGTGCACTGGTTGGTCGGGCTGGAGAAGATGCTGCCGGTGCCGTTGGTGCTGAAATTCTTCACCACCAGAGAGAAGCAGGACAACTGGTTGGAGTCCTTGTTCTCGGCGCCGGAGAAGCTCATCGACGAATTCGGCGAATAGTACAGCCCCTGAATGTCCCAGGTAACGCCGTTGCCTGCGAAGCTGCCGTCGATGCTGCGCCCCGTGCCCGTCGTCAGGTTGGGATTCACATAGACCGCGACCCCGGACCAGGTGCCGCTCGTCGGCGCGGAGATGTCGAGGACGCCGTCGCCCTGGGGATAATAGTCCACGTCGCTGCACTTGCTCTTCCCCTTGCCGGTACAGCCCGCGGGGAACTGGAGCGCGCCGTTGGTCACCCCGGGGTCTGTGAGCGTGGTGCCTGTGAACACGATGGTGGTGTGCGACGTCGAGGTCGTGGACAGGGTGAAACCCGCGAAATCGAGCGTGCCGTTATAGATGATGACGGTGGTCCCCGGCGACGCGGAGCTGATCTGGACGTTCGCGCCGAGGGTGAGATTGCCGCACACATAGACCGTGGATTTGCTCGCGAAATTCTGGTTGGTCGACCAGGTCGCGCCGGGGAACTTGGCCGCGCTGGTCCCCCCACACTGGCTCGCGCCCGCCGCGTCAGGAATGTTGGCCGTCTTCGCCAAGGCTTTCCACGTGGTGTCGGAAATCGAAGGCTGATTGCTCTTCGCGGAGACCGAGGCGCAGGTCGAGTCCGCCGTCGAGGCTGCATCCACGTTGTTGGCGAGAGAGTGGCCGCTGCAGTTGGTCGAGGCGTCGCTGAACAGGCTGCAGCCGCCGGAATCGAACTTGGGGCTGCCGCTCGCCGAGATGGCGTCGCCTGATGTCGCGAGAGCCAGGATGCAATAGACCGCCGAACTCTGACTGTTACGGGACCACGCCGTGGCGGAAATGCTGACCGCCTTGGTCGAACCGCCGATCGTCGCGTCCCCTTTATAGCCGACGATGCCCATGATCGACACCGGCACCAGCTTGGTGACGGTGACCTGGTAACACTGGCTAGCGCCGCCGGGGCAGGTCTTGGTGGTGGTGCAGCTCCCCGTCGCGGTTGTCGCGTAGCAGTTGGTCGTGACGGTGACGTTGTTCGAGCCACTGGTCAGCCCGAACTGAGACGCCGTCGCGGCCGCCTCGCAATCGAAGTTACCTGGCGACGTGGAACAACTCGTCCCGCCAGCGGTGCCTCCGTTCAGACCCGCGGATAACGCCGCCGAGTCGGCCGCGTTTTGAACCGCCCGCTGGTTCATGTACCAATCGCCGGTTTCGATCGCCATGCCCAGCGCGCCCACCAGGGGCACGATCAGGAGCGCCGTCATGGCCGCGATGTTGCCGCGGCGATCTCGGGCGAAATCGAACAGTCGAAACAGTCGCGCAAGCGCAGCGACTCCAGAACGACGCGACCCCAAGTTCACGCGCATCCCCATGATGACGAGCCCCGGCCGCTACGGCCGGAATCAACCCGTTCAATACCAATGTTATGGGATTATTGAGGTTAAACGATACCCAGTTTGTGGTCTGATCTACCTAGAACATGGCATGTTCTTGATACCCAAGGTTAAGTTAGCCACAAGATAGTAATACTTAATTTTAGCAGATCATCGGGCGCGCCGGACGAAGATGGCGCCAAGAGGATTTCAGCGCTTGCCGCGCCGCTCCACCGGCAGGCCGGCGGCGCGCCAGGCTTCGAGGCCGCCGTCCAGGACGAAGAACTCCATCGGCCCGATCGCGGCCCGAAGCGCCGCGCAGTGCCTGGCGATCAGTGCGCCGTCTTCATCGTAGAGAATGACGGCCCCCCGGCCGGGCGAATGCTCGAACAGGGCCTGCACCGGCACATTGACCGCGCCGCGCACATGGCCGGCGGCAAAGGCTTTCGGGTCGCGCAGGTCGAGAAGGCGCACGCCCTCGCGGATCAGGCGACCGACCTCGTCCGGTTCGACCTTCTCGGCGTCCGACGGCGTGCCGGGTCCGACGCCGCGCACCTCCAGCCGCGACTCGGTTTCGTCGCGCTCGACGGCGGCTGGCCGCTCGTCGCGCATTGGTCCGTTCTCCATGGCTTTTTCCCCGACAGCCAATGAGCCGTGACGTTTGAACGCACCCGACAAACTGGGGTTCCCAAAAAATCTCGAAAAAGATTGGCCCTGGGGGAAGCCTACAACCGAACCGGCGGCGGGTCGAGAATATTGAGCCCGTTCAACCAAATTATAACAATTATTTCCACGCGTTATGAATAACAGCCGGCTCGAACCGGCCGTCTCAATGCACCAGATAGCCCATCAACCGGGCGAACAGCTGTTCCTTGGAATGGACGCCGAGCTTCGCATAGGCCCGCTTCATGTGGGTGCGGGCGGTGAGCAGGGTCACGCCCAGATCGTCGGCGATATCGGAGGGAGTGCGGCCGCGAAACAACCTGCGCACCACCTGCTGTTCCGCCCCGGTCAGGCCGTAGGCCGCGGCCAGGTCGAGAAGCTGGGGCTCTGACCGCTCGCCGCGGAAGGAAGCGGCATAGCGCGGCTCGGGTCCTTCAAGCACGCGCAGGTGAAGCACCAGCCGGCGAGCCGGATCCGAATGGTCGAAGACATCGACCGCGCCGGTCGGAGACGCAGCCCGCTCCAGAAGTTGGGTCAGCTGGGCCTGGCGCAGGCGATTCGCGCCCTGCAGCTTGCCCTCGCGATCCACGAGCGGGCCGTCGCCGTCCAGGAGTGTGAAGGTTCCGCGCGTGCGCCACACGATTCGAAAGTTCGGCTCCAGCACCATTACCGCCTGACCTTGCAACTCAAGCCAGTCGGCCGCCCAGGACCGCTCAGTCTCGATTCTGCCTGTATTGTCCGTGGTCAATGGAACGTCCCCGCCTTAAGAACTTAAAGTTTCACCCCAAGACTAGGTATGTGTGCGTGTCCCCCACGCTACATCCGATATCTTGGTATGCAAAATGATAGTTAATCTATCTAAACCAATCCCCTGGTAGATCAATGGTTTCCTGGGGATTAACCGATTTTGCAGCCTGACTATACCTAGGGATGGGGATGTTGGCCACCGTAGCCGGGTGCGACAAGTAGGCTGCTTAACGACTTGTTAAGGCCCAACTGGGGGGATCGGTGGGCGTACTTCTCGCAAATCGCGCACGTCTGCTCGCCATCGCGCTCGCCGCGAGCGGCGCCGTTGCGCTCTCTGTCGCGACCCCGGCCGCCGCTCAGCCGTTCTCCGGCGGACCGGTGACGTCGCCGTCGTCGGTGACGCTCGGCATCCCGGTGACCGCGTCGGTCTCCGCGTCCTGCGCCTTCACCAGCGCGGCGCCGAACGGGACCTACGCGGTGCCGAACCTGATGGCGACCTGGACCAACGACTTTCCGTTCGTGGTGGCCTGCACCGGACCGTTCCGGGTCGGCGTGGTGTCCGCCAACGGCGCCCTGCTGGCGCCCGGCGCCGGCGAGACCGGCTACACCACCAGCGCGCCTTACAACGTCGCCCTCGACCTGAAGGGCGACACCCTCGACTCGGGATTCCAGACCTGCGCCGCCGCGGGCCTGACCGCGGCCGCCGCGTCGCCGTGCGCGACCTTCCGCGGCCCAGCCTCGACGACGGCGGGCCTGAAACTCGCCGGCGCCTCGACCACCGGCGCGCAATCGACCGTTCGAGTGTCGGCGCCCGCCTATGCGGGCTCCGCCATTCTCGTGGCCTCTACCGGCTACACCGACACACTTACCGTAACGCTTAGCCCATCAACCTAATACCCGGGGGGATTCCGGTTATGAGATCCAAGTCACTACTGTTCGCCAGCATCGCGATCGCAGGCTCCGGCCTGTTGTTCGCGAGCGCCGCGGCGGCCCAAACCACGGGGACGATTACTGTCACCGGCACGGTCGGGGCGAGCTGCACCGTCACCGGAACCTCCGGCGCCACGACCTTCGCCGACACGATCAGCCTGGGCGAACTCGACAGCGTGACCCCTACGACGGGTCCGGTCGGCACGCTGAGCACCACCTTGTCGAACTCGACACAGGGAAGCCCATTCACTGCCGCCTCGAAGAGTTATCAGGTCACCTGCAACAGCGGTAACCCGACGCTCGACGTGAAGGCGACGCGGCTGTCGCTGCCGGGGGCGACCCTGGAAGCCGGCTATTCGGGCAACATCGACTATTCGACCGACGTGATCGCCGCCAAGGCTGGCGGCGGCACGACCACGGCGACCTACACAACGGCCGCGACCTTGCCGAGCGACACCATCAAGGTGGTGGGCGACCGACTGGCCAACGCGCCGGGCAACCTCGTGGTGCACCTCTATGGGTTCGCCGCTGAAAACGGCGCGTCCAGCCTCCTCGACTCGGGAAGCACCTGGGCGTCGACCATCACCATCAAGATCTCGCCCACCTCCTAAGACTCGCACCCAACGCGGCGCGAGCCGCACGGCATAACTAAGGATTACCTGTATGAAACGCGCTCTTCTCATCGCTTCCACCGTCGCCGCCCTCGCTTTCGCGGGCGCCGCCTCGGCCCAGTCGGTCACCGGCACCGTCAACGTCACCGGCTCGGTCGCCGCGAAATGCTTCGTCGTCGGCGGCGGCGATCCGTCGAGCTTCTCGGGCACGATCGCGCTCGGCGAACTCGCCAGCGACGGCACCAACGGCCCCGAAGGCACGCTACGCACCAACCTGCCGACCGCGGCGGAAACCGTCGGCTATGAAGCCACCGCCCAGGTGAACTGCACGAGCTCGAACGTCGCGGTCTCGCTTCTGGCCACCAAGCTCGACGCCGGCCTCGGCGTCCCGGCCGGAAGCTATACCAGCACGGTCAACTACACCGCCGGCCTGAACCTGCTGCTCGACTCCACGGGGACCGGCGCCTTCACCTACAACACGCTGACCGCCAGCGGCGCGACCACCGGCACGACCGGCGCTCCGCTGCAGAACGCCGCGAACAACGTGACCGTGTCGGTGTGGAACTTCGGCTCCCAGGGCGGCCCGCTGCTGCGCGCGGCGACGACCTACGCCAGCACCGTCACGGTCAACATCAGCCCGGCCACCTGATCTCTCTAGTGTGAAGACGGAGCGGAGGCCCGGCCTCCGCTCCGTCCCTTTCAACGACGAGATGGAACGATGAAGCGCAACATTCTCCTCACCGCTGGCGTCCTCGCCCTTGGCCTGTTCTCGGCGGAGGCCGCCGTGGCCCAGTCGAGCAACACGTCGACGGGCTCGGTGACCGTCAACGGTTTTGTCGCGTTGCGCTGCTCGTTCACCAGCGAGAACGTGGTGCTGAACATCGGCGAGATGGCGATCCAGTCCGGATCGTCTTCAACGCTCGGCGCCTACGACCACACCAAGCTCGACGGCCTGTCCACCCAGCTGGACGGCCTCTGCAACGGCGCGGGATCCACCATGACGGTGCAGGCCTTCCCGATGCTGAACACCGCCTTCACCAGCGCGCCGCCGTCGGGTTTCGACAACCGCGTCGACTACACCGCGACCGCGACGGAAAATAGCGTCTCCGCGACCGCCACCTCCACGAGCGCCACCCCGGGCGCGCCCGTGACGGTCGGCGACTTCAGCAACGCGATCACGGTCAACTTCTCGAATTCCGCGACGCCCGGCGGCGGCAAGATGGTCGCCGGCCCGTACACCGGGTCCGTCAACGTCACCCTGACGCCGTCGACCTGAGGAAAGCACGCATGCGTCACAGCCTTTCCATCGCAGCGCTGACCCTGAGCCTGGCCTTCGCGGCCACGCAGGCCGTGGCGTCGGTCTCCCCGGTCACGACGACGCAGTCGGTGACCGTGAACGGCAGCGTCGCAGAAGTCTGCGTCCTGGGCTCGCCCAATCCGCCGTCGATCGACCTCGGTCAGATGGCCGCGACCTCGGGCGAGCGCGTCGGCAAGCTCGGGACCATTTCAGATCATTCGGTCAACCTGCCCGACGCCTTCTGCAATTATCCGGGCACGCAGATTTCGGTGGCGGCCACCGCGCTCGTCGAACAGGACGAGAGCACTACGCCGTCGGGCTTCTCCAAGGCCGTGAACTTCACCGCCAACGTCTCGGGCTGGACCAGCTCGGCGGCGAGCGTGACCACCGCCGCGGCGGCCGATGGCTCCAACGCGACCAGCCACAGCGCAGGCGCGGAAGAGAATGCGCCGCAAACCGCGAACCTGACGCTCACCCTCACCAATTTCACGGCCCCGGGCGACGGCGTTCTCGTCGCAGGGAGCTACAACGGCCTCGTGACCATCACGCTGGGCCCGGACGGCGGGAACTGACCAGGTCATGACCAAGCACCGCTTCCTCATCGCAGCCACCCTCGCCGCCGCGGTCTCGGCCGCCGCCGGCGCGGCGTCCGCCGCGTCCAACATCGCCGGGCCCGTGGGCGTGCCGGTGACCGGACACGCGGTCACCTTCTGCACCACCGGCTCGCTCACCAACGGCACCACGGTGTTCGACCTCGGCGTGCTGACCGACACGACCACGGGCGAGCTGAAGAACAATATCGCGCCGGTTTCCAAGACCCTGAACGGCGCCATCTGCAACACGGCCTCGACCATCAACGTCGCCGCCCAGCCAATGACGGCCCAGTCGTTCACCATCGCGCCGCCGTCGGGCTTCTCGCGCTCGGTCGACTACACCGCGACCGCCTCGGGCTGGACCACGACGCCAGCCGTCTACGAAACCAGCCAGACGACGAACGGAGGGGCGACCCAGTCGCGCAACTCGGCGTTCTCCGGCCCGATCACCGTGACCCTTTCGGGTTTCTCCACCACCGGGGGCTCGACCCTGCGGCTGGTGTCGGACCCGAACTATCTGGGCGCGATCGTCGTCACGCTCGCGGCGGGGAACTGAGCCATGGTCATGAAGCCGCTCGCTCTTGCCGCCATCGCCGCCGCCGCCCTCGCCGCGGCCACCGGCGCGCAGGCCCAATCGCCGACCAGCACCGCGAACTTCACCGTCACCGGTTCGGCGCCCAAGATCTGCGCCATCTCGGGGCCGACGCTGACCAATACCAACCTGGTCAACATCGACAGCCTCGACGGCACCACGCTGAAGATCAGCCAGCTCACCGACTCCACCTCGCTCTCGACGCTTCCCGCGTCGGCCGAGGTCAGCTTCGATGCGGTGTGCACCTACGCGCACACCATCACCATCCAATCGCTGAACAATGGCCTGTGGCGCGACGGCTCGACCCAGGCGCCGCAGAACGGCTTCGCCGACGCGGTGCCGTGGACCGGCCGCCTGCAATGGGGGTCGCTCAACCGCACCTTCACCTTCGGCGCGCAGAACCGTCAGATTCAGAGCTACCCCTTCGCCGTGGCCAGTCCCAATGCGGGCCAGCTGCTTCTCGACATCTCGATCCAGGCCGGTTCGACCAACGCGGTGGCCAACGGGCCGCTGCTCGCGGGGAACTACCAGGACACCATCTATGTGACGCTGGAGCCGCAATGAAAACGCCAGCGACCCTGACCGGTCTGTTCGTCGCGACTGCGATCTCGCTCGCCTCGACGGCCGCCTTCGCCCAGCAATCGCCCAACACGCCGGTGCAGTCGCGTCTCGACCTGTTCGGCGTCGCGCCGGCGGCGTGCGTGCTGAACGGGCCGTCGAGCTCGAACAGCGTGAACGCCACGGTCAACGACGCGGGTTCACGCACCACTCAGGTGACGATCACCAACTTGGTGGACACCAACAGCTTGGCGGCGCAGGCGGCGACGGTGAACCTCGCGTTCCCGCTGATCTGCAACGGTCCGCACAAGCTGACCCTGACCACGACCAACGGCGGTCTCACCCTCGAGGGCGGGGCGCCCAGCGCACCAGGCTTCACCGACCATGTCGACTATGTGATGCAGGCCGCCTGGGCCGGTCAGACCAGCCAGGTCTCGACTGGGTCAGCGCGCAGTCTGCAAATCAGCGCCGGCGATGGCGCGGCGGGTGTCGTTTCGCTCAGCATTCAGATCCCCGGCGGCGGCAATCGCCTGATCGCCGGCTCTTACTCGGACACTCTGACGCTGGACGTTCAACCGGCGACTTGATCATCGGCCGTGGGAGTATGCGGCTGCTAGGGAGATTACGGATGTTGCATTGGCGCAGTCTCGCGCTGGCCGGCGCCTTGGCCCTTGGCTTGTTTACCATGGCGCCGGACCCGGCTCTCGCCATCACGGTCCAGCCCGTGGTGATCGACCTGTCGCCGACCGGCCGCGACATGAGTCAGGTCATCACGGTCGAGAATACCTTCGCCACGCCGCTGACCGTCGAACTCAAGATCGAAGAACTGAGCTTCGATGAGAACGGCGCCCACGGCACGGGCAAGGATCCGGGCGATCTCCTGATCTTCCCGCCGCAGGCCATCATCCAGCCGGGCGACACCCAGTCGTTCCGCGTTCAGTGGGTGGGCGATCCGGACCTCAAGGCGTCCAAGCACTACTATGTCACAGTCGCCCAGCTGCCGGTGCAGCTGCCCGCCGGCCAGTCCGCCATCCAGATCCTCTACAACTTCCAGGTCCTGGTCAGCGTGAAACCGACCGGCGGCAAGCCCGACATCAAGGTCGCCAGCGCAGAAGTCGGCAAGGACGCCAAGGGCAATCCCGTGCCGGTTCTGCTGATCGAGAACGACTCGGCCACGCACGGTTATCTTTCGCAGGGCACCCTGCGGATCGTCGAGAAAGACTCCAGCGGAAAACAAGTCTTCCAAAAGACGATGCTGGGACCGGAAATCCAACAAACGATCGGCTTTGGGCTGATCGCTTCGGGACAGAAGCGCCGCGTCGCGGTGCCGATCGTCCTTCCTACAGACGGGGGCCATGTTGAAGCGCAGTTCACGCCAGACTCGCGCCGCTGACGGTCGCGCGCTCAAGGTCGCCCTCCTCTCCGCCGTCTTCACAGTCGGCGGCGTAACGGAGGCGCTCGCCCACGGCGAGACGATCTCGACGGCGCCGCCTCAGCTGAATAGCGCGCTTGCGCCCGACCCGGCGCCGGGCGGGTCGACGCCGCTCGCACCGGTCGCCCCGACTCCGGTGGCGACCGCGGCCGCGCCGCTGAAACTGGCCCAGGCCAATACGCCGACGGCCTCGCGCGCGCCGATCAACACAACCGGTCGCACGATCAATCTCACCGTCCCGGCCAAGGACGGCGCCTACGACATGGGCGACATGCCCATGGCGATCGATGCGAACGACACGATCACCTTCCCGGCCCAGCGCACGCTGGATCTGCTGTCGAAGATCCTGGACCAGAACACGCTTCAGGCGCTGAAGACGAACTTCAACGGTCAGGCCACGATCACCCCCGCCGCCTTCAACGGCACCGGCATCGCGGTCGCCTACGATCCCAAGCGCCTGGAACTGGTGTTCCTGATCCCGGCGAATATGCGCGCCGCGCGCTCGGTCTCGATCGCCGCCCTGGATGCGCGACGCCTCGGCACGGTGATGAAGCCGGCGGACTTCAGCGGCTATCTGAACGTGCGCGGCAACCTCGACTACATCGGCGCCGGCTCCAGCGGCGGCCTGCAGGATCCCGTGTTCGCCCTCGACGGCGCCCTGAACCTGCGCGGCATCGTGCTGGAATCCGCCGGCGTCTGGCAGCCGGGCATGGCCAACACCTTCCAGCGCACCGGCACGCGCCTGTTGTACGACGACACCAAGGACCTGATCCGCTTCACCGTCGGCGACCTGCAGCCCGTGTCGGAGGGCTTTCAGGCCACGCCCGACATGTTCGGCGTGTCGATCTTCCGCTCCTACGGCGTGCTCGAGCCCGAGTTCGTGGCGCGCCCGCGCGGCGACCAGGTCTTCACCCTGACCCGCGCCTCGACCGTCGAGGTCTACGTCAACGGCCAGATGGTGCGCCGTCTTCAGTTGAACGCCGGCAACTACAACGCCCGCGATTTCCCGTTCACCCAGGGCGCCAACAACGTCCTTCTGAACATCATCGACGACACCGGCGCGCGCCAGACGCTGCGCTTCAACACCTTCTTCGATCAGACTCAGCTGCAGCCGGGCCTGTCGGAGTTCGGCCTGTACGTCGGCGTGATGGCGCCGCTCGGCATGGACGGCCCGGTCTACGGCCACGACTGGACCTATTCGGGCTTCTATCGCGCCGGCGTCTCCAAGGATCTGACGCTCGGCTTCAACATGCAGGGCGACGAGTTCGACACCCAGGCGGGCGTCGACGGCGTGTGGGGCTCGCCTATCGGCTCGTTCTCGTGGAACGCGGCGGTGTCGCGCATCGCCAACATCGGATCCGGTTCGGCGGCGAACGTCACCTTCCAGCGCCTGTTCCAGCTGGGCGGCAACAAGGCCAGTTCGTTCAATCTGTTCTTCGAGACCCGTAGTCGCGACTTCGGTTCGCTGACGGTCCTCACTCCGTCCAACCAGTACGCCTGGGAAGTCGGCGGATCGTACACGCAAGCGATCACCGCGGACTATTACGCGGGCCTGGATCTGCGCTTCAACAAGGGCCGCGACGGCGCCCGCGACGTGAACAGCTATCGCGCCACCATGGGCTGGCGCATCACGCCGTCTCTAGGCCTGACGCTAGACGCGATCTACGACGACACCGACATCTCCAATCACAAGAACTTCTCGGTGGTGATGTCGCTGACCAAGCGCATGACGCCGTGGTCCAGCCTGCGCGTCGACTACGACAGCAAGGAAGAGCGTTCGACCGTCACCTACCAGGACCAGCACGGTCAGGGCGTCGGCTCGTACAACCTTACCGCCGACGTCGAGCACACGCCCTCGTCCACCGGCTTCAACGGCAACTTCACCTACGAAGGCAACCGCGGCGAAGTCGGCCTCACCAGCTTCTCGACCTTCGATTCCGGCTTCGGCTCGACGACCGACTCGCGGACCTCGCTCCGTTTCGCCTCGTCCTTCGCCTTCGCCGACGGCGCGGTGTCGATGGGCCGGCCGATCTACGACGCGTTCGCGATCGTCAAGCCGCACGAGACGCTCGGCAACGCCGACGTCGTCATTCAGCCGACCACATTCGGGTACGACGCCGAAACCGGCCATTTCGGCACGGCGATCGAGAACAGCCTGACCGCCTACGCCAACCGCGTCGTCACGGTCGAGGTCCCGAACGCGCCGGCTGGGTACGACATCGGCAAGGGCGCCTATCACCTGTTCCCGCCGCACCGCGGCGGTTACCTGCTGGAAGTGGGCTCGGCCTATTCGGTCACCGCCATCGGCCGGCTGGTCGACCAGGACGGCAAACCGATATCGCTCCTGGCCGGCAAGGCTTACGAGGTCGCCGCGCCCGATCGTCCACCGGTGGAAATCTTCACCAACCGCGAAGGCCGCTTCGGCGCGCCGGGTCTGCGGCCGGGCAAGTGGCGGATCGTCATGCCGACCGAGCCTGAATCCACCTTCATCCTCGAGGTCCCTGCCCATACGCTTGGCGCCATGCGTGCAGGGGAGCTCAAGCCGACGACTAATACGGGAAGCTGATCATGTTGTACCTGCGTAAACTGTGGGTCGTTTTGGGAGCCCTGCTGGTCTCGCTCGCCGCGCCGCTGGCGGCGCATGCGGCCGTCGGCCCCGAATGCGCGGTGTTTCCGGGAGTGGTCACGCTCACCGGGACGGTGGACCCGTTCAATCAAACCGTCGCGATCAACGCGTCCGTGTCCTACGCGGTCAGCAACCCGACAGATAACGCGATCGACGTCGTGTTCCTGTTCTACCCAACTCCGGGAAAGCCGAACGCGGCGAACGCGGGTCAGGTGACGATTACCGGCACCGGCGCGAATCCGGGCGACAACACCTGGTCGCCGATGATCGTGACCAGCCCGCCCACGATCAACGTGGACAGCGCCAACGGTCTGAAGCTTAACTACAACGGGTCGGGTCACGACGACGTCGCGACGATGGCGGTAAACGTGCCCGGCGGTCTGAACCTGCAAGCCGGCCAGAACGATTTCTACTATGACGTCTACTACGCCTGCAAAGCGTCGGGCGGCGTCAAGACGGCGACCTTCGTCCAATCGCAGGGCCTCGACATCCGCTTCACCGTACCGGCTGAACTGCAAGCCAGCTTCGCGGGCACCTCGCTGCCGCTTGGCGACGTTTCCAACGACCTCAATGGCGGATCGGTCATCAGCGGCATGCTCAACGTAAAGAGCACCGCGGCCTATACGGTCGCCGTGACCTCGCCCAACGGATTTGTCATGGAGCCGGGCGGTTCGGGCGCGACCAATGCGAGCCAGAAGATCGGCTACAAAATCGCCTATCTCAGCCAGACGGTGGGCAATACCTCCGGCGGGGTCGCGCCGACCTTCCCGCAGCAGACCTGCGCCGCCGCCAATGTCAGCGGGGTCAATCAGACGATCACCGCGACCTTGAACGAGGACGTCAAGAACCAGGGCAAGGCCGCCAGCAACAACTACATGGACACGCTGTCGGTCACTTTCACGCCCCTGGCCACGCCGCCTGGCGGAACACTCAACGCCTGCAGCAGCTAGCGGTCTGATCGCTTTTCGCCGGAGGCTGGGGGGCCTCCGCGACACGGGAACGCCGCCCCGATGCAAATCGGGGCGGCGTTTTCGTACGCACGTCACCTGGATGGTCGTCGCGACCCTCGCGAAGCCCGCTGTCGCCTAGTTGGCGACGACGGAGAGCGAAATGGTCGCCGGTATCGGTCCGCCCTGCGGTTCGAAGAAGACCTCGCGCTTTTCCACGGCCGCGGTCGAAGACATGTCGATCGCGGTCACGCCGCTCGACTGCACAGGGATGGTCTTGCTGTCGACGACAAAGTCCCCGGTCACGCCTGCCGGCGTGGTGGCGTAGACGGTGTAGCCGTTGCCGTTGTTGCAGAGTTCAGTCAGCTGACCCAGATGCAGCTTCTTCTGGTTGCCGTTGCCGCTGTTCGGATTGCCCTGGGAGTTCAGAGCCGCATTGCAGATGAGCGGCACGGTGCCGCGCAGTTGGATAGTCCAGGTCGCCGCGCCCGCGCCCCCCGCGGTACTGGCGGCGCCGACGCCGACGGCCAGAGCCGCCGCGGCCGACACGCATTTGGTCAAGGTTTTCATCGCCAAGTTCCTCGGGATTGGCTGGCTGATACCTGACTATTGCTCGACTGCTTTTAATTTGACGTGCAGAGGCGTGGTTAAACACGAATACACCTTAAGGTACGCGCGCGTTTATCCTCCATTATCCATAGTTCTCTTTGGAACTATGCCTACCCAGCCCAAATCCCAGCCCAACAACAGTTGGAAGATCGACCACGCATCTGAGATGTCGCGCTCGATATCTACGAACTGCCTAATTCTGGGTGTGTCTCGTCGGTTCCGAGCCGATCTGGGCCAAGCCGTAATCGCGCGGCGTCGTGGCCGGCGCGCCACATCAAATGATCGCGTCAGGGATAACAGGCCGAGGTCGAGACCGGCACCGAGATGGTGTGCGAGCCGACGTTCATGGCGTAGGTGACGGTTCCCGTCACCGTGTGACCACAGCCGGTGGCGCTGTAGACGAAGCTCGGCGAAACGCTGGGCCCGGCATAATGGCTCGTGGCGTAGTTCTGGATCACAGCCGAGCTCGTGCACACCGTGGTCTGGATCGAGGCGCAGCGCGCGGCGGCCTCCGACGCATAGTGCATGCTGGAGACCGTGAACACCGCGTTCGCCGTGAACATGGCGCCGACCGTCAGCGCGATGAACGCCGGCACGACCATAGCGAATTCGAGCGCGGCGGCCCCGTCCTGGCGGCGGCGAAGCGCACGAAGCTTACCTAGCATGCGAACCAGAACGATCATCCGAGCCTCATGTAGGTGGTCTTGGTCAGGGTGGTCGCGAACGTGCTGGCGACAGTCACGCCCGGGAAGATCGGCGCATAGGTATAGGTCGTCTGGATCACGATGTAGTCCGCCGGCGCGGAGGTTCCGCCCACCGAGCTGCAGCTCGACGGCTTGCTCGACACCGCCGCCACATAAACCAGCGCTCCGGATGAGTTGACGCAGTAATAGCCCTCGGACGGATAGCCCGAAGCCAACGTTACGTGCGTCCCGAGCGAAGTCGCCTGCACGGCTTGGGTGACGGCCGTGCTCAGGCCCGAACAGGCGGTGGTAGCGGGAATGTGCGAGGTGTCGCAGGTCTTCCAGGCGGCCTGGGCGCCCATCTGCGAGGCGTTCTCGACCTCCATCTTCTTGAATGCATAGACGCCGACGTCCACCGCATTCAGCAGGCCGATCGACAGCGTGCCGGCGATCAGAGCGAATTCGATGGCGGCCAGACCCTTTTCTTCGCGTCCGAAAGAGCGCACGCGACCAGGGGGCCGCGCGCGCTTGATCTCTCGAACCAGACATTCGATCGCGCGTCTCATGAGCACGTTCCTAGTTCACCAGGCCGCCACGACCGCCGACCGTCGCGGTCGGCATCGACAGGCCCGCCTGAGGGCACTGACCCTCGTTCAGAATTTGTCCGGTGCCGTTCACGGTGATGTTGTCGACCACCAGGTCGAAGCATGAGGCGCCGTTGGACGACTTATTCACGATACCGGAGAAGGTGACGCTCGAATGTGGCAGGTACACTAGGCCGGTGATGTCCCAAGTGGGGCTGTTGCCCGCGGCCGAGATGTCAACTCCACTCGTCAGCGCCGGATCCTGATAGACCGCCACGCCCGACCAGGTTCCCGAGGTCGGCGCCTGAATGTCCAGCGTACCGCCGCCGGTGGGCGCATGCGTGTAGCTGCCGTTGTCGCCCGAGAAAACGATGGTGGCCTGAGAGCCGTTTGCCGTGGCGATGGTAAAGCCGTTGGTGTCCAACTGGCCGTTCTCGATCACTAGAACGGTCGGCGACGAGCCCGAATTGGTGATGGTCAGGTTGCTGGTGAGCTTCATGTCGCCGCAGACGGTGACCGTATTGCCCCAGCTCTTGGCCCCGCCGTACTGGTTCGTCGAGGCGATGCTTCCGTGTTTGTCCTCCTGCGGATAGGTGCTGCCGCAGGTGTTAGACGGAATGTTCGTCGCCAGGCTCGCGTAGGGATCGGACACCACCGGCAGGCCATTCTCCGACGTCACCCCACAACCGGAGTTGGTGCCGTGAGCGTCGCCAAAGCCCGCGCCGAGGTCGTGACCGTTACAGGTCGAGCTGCTGTTCGACATGACGTTGCAACCGTTCAGGTTCGCGAACGGCACGCCGTTGGCCTGGATGCCGGTCGCGCCGCTCGAGGCCAAAGCAAGAATGCAATAGTTGCGCGTGCCGCCGGCCTGCTTAGCGACCGCGGTCGCCGTCAGCTGCTTGCCGAAGCCGCCATTGTATGTCCCGTCACCGTGGTAGCCGGCGACCTGAGCCATGAACAGTGGGACCGTCTTGGTGATGGTCACGCTGTAGCAAGTGTTGCCCCCGCTCGGGCAGGCGGCCGCGTTCGAAGCGGCCACCGTGACGCTGTTCGAGCCGTCGGCGAACCCATAGAGCGAGGCCACCGCCTTGGCTTCGGTCGCATAGGTGTTGGTGCCGTTGGTGGCCGCCGCGCTCGCCGCGGAGTCGGCGGCGTTCTGCATCGACCTCTGGGTCTGGTCCCAGTAGGAGGTTTCGAACCCGAGCGCGAAGATGCCGATCAGGACCGGCAGGATCAGCGCCGAGATGATGGCGATGTTTCCGCGCCCGTCGCTCACGAAGGTGCGCGCTTTGCCAACCGCGTGACAGATCACGTCGCTCGCAAAACGGTTCGTCCAGAATTTCCAGCCGGCAGAGCGCATGGTCGCCTCCAAGCGGACGACGAGGTTTTCAATGATCGTTATTCTGCGCAGGACAGGCCTAACGAGCGTGTAATACCTAGGGAAAACAGCCGATTAATTATATCCAACATTAGGTAGCGCAAACCGTTGTACGGTAAAGGCAAAACCAGCGTTACGCGAGCCGCCGGAAACCCCGACGCGGCCTAGGCCTGGGCCTTCGGCGAGCGTTATTCGACACGCGAAAGATAATGGATCTTAACCGTCTATCTGCACCGGTTCTTAGCCGCGTTGCGCCATTCTCCGGTCAACATCTGACAGGTGGTCACAGGAACACGGGGCCATGAAGCCAGCCAACCTCGGCGCCAGAATCGGCGCCGCTTTCAGTCTCAAACGCAGCTTCACGCGCGACGATTCCGGCGCCACCGCGGTGGAGTTCGCCCTGATCGTGCCGTTTCTGCTGATGCTCTGTGTCGGCACCTTCCAGTTCGGCATCACCATCAACAACTATCTCGAGCTGACCGACGGCGTGCGCGCCGGCGGCCGCCAGTTCGCGATCAGCCGTTCCAGCGCGACCCCCTACAGCACCTCCGTCGCCCAGGTGAAGAGTTCGGCCGCCAACCTGACCGCCGCAAACGTGACGGTCACGACCAAGATCAACGGCACGGCCTGCGCCAGCGACGCGACCTGTTCGACCGCGCTCAACGCCGCCGCCGGCGGCACGGCCACGACCATCGCGACCTATCCCTGCAACCTCACGGTCATGGGCGTGAATTTCGCGCCCAGCTGCACCCTCACCTCCACAACCTCGGACATGATCGAATGAAACCGCATTCCCTGTTCGTTCGCGGCCGGTTCGGCCGCTTTCGCGCCGACGAGCGCGGCGCCACGGCCATCATCGTCGCCCTGATGATGACCGCCATCATCGGCATGGTCGGTTTCGTCATCGACGTCGGCCACGTCATGACTGTCCAGCGCCAGCTGCAGGCCTCGACCGACTCGGCCGCCCTTGCCGGCGCCCAGGAGATCAACTGCTGCGCCACCGGCGGGACCGCGCTCACCACCGCCACGTCCTATGGCGCGGCCGTCGGTGAAAAGAACGCCATCGGCGGCGGCGTCACCGCCACCTGGGTCAGCGGCTATCCGCAGCTCAAGTGCCTGACCACCACCGGGGTCAGCTGCACCGGCTCGGACAGCGCCAACGCCATCGTGGTCAAGCAGCAGGCCGTGGTGCCCATGTGGTTCGCTCAGATCCTGGGCATCCACAATATGACCATCGCCGCGACTTCGACCGCGGGCGCCACCGGCGGTCCGCCCAAGTCGCTCGACATCGAGCTGGTGCTCGACACCACCGCCTCGATGAACACCGCCGACAGCAACTGCTCGATCAGGAACGCCACGCGGCTTCAGTGCGCGGAGGCGGGCGCCCAGTCGCTGTTGACGTCGCTTGGGCCGTCCGAGGACCAGGTCGGGATCATGACCTTCCCCGGCGTGCAGAACTCGACCCAGGCGGCCAAGGACTTCGACTGCAGCTCGTCGAACCCGACCATCGTCTCGTACAAGAACTCGCCCGACTACACGATCCTGGGTCTGGCCAAGGATTTCAAAACCTCGGACAGCTCGAGCACGCTCAGCAGCTCCTCCAGCCTGGTGAAGGCGATGGGCGGCGGCGGTTCGG
The DNA here is from genome assembly GCA_035551675.1 of Caulobacteraceae bacterium. Lineage (GTDB taxonomy): Bacteria > Pseudomonadota > Alphaproteobacteria > Caulobacterales > Caulobacteraceae > JAFECT01. The sequence goes on from DASZMV010000093.1 coordinate 58,370, forward strand.
GCTGCAGCCAGGGCCTGAGCGCGGTAGGCGGCTACGGCACCTTCTACGGCGACGCCATCGCCGCGGCGCAGACCAACCTGACCTCGACCGGTCGCTCGGGCGTGCAAAAGGTGATCATCATGCTCAGCGACGGCGACGCCAACGCCAGTTCGTCCGACATGCCCAGCGGCAAGTCCACCAACCAGTGCCACCAAGCCATCACCTCGGCCCAGAACGCAGCCAAGGCCGGGACCTGGGTCTACACCATCGCCTACGGCGCCTCGAACTCGTCGTCCGGCAGCTGCTCGACCGACCAGACCAAGATCTCGGCCTGTTCGACCCTGTCGCAGATGGCTTCGGACTCGAAGTTCTTCTACTCGGACAACTCCGGCGGCACCGGCGGCTGCAACTCCGGCTCCCAGTCCGCCTCGGAGCTGGTGTCGATCTTCAAGAGCATCGGCTCCTCGTTCGGCGCGCCGCGTCTGCTGCCCGACAATACGACCTGACCCAAACGAGCTGACCCGCGGGCTCCACGACTCGCGACTCCGACGCGCCGCTCCTGAAACCGGGGGCGGCGCGTTTGTCATGCCCGATGAATCGCGTTTGGAAGCGGCGCAACATAGCGACCGGAAATCTCTACATATCAGCCAATTGATCGCAAAAGACCGGCCGACACCCTTAAATTGGGTACATAAAAATATCAAAAATTAGGTCAATCCGTTGATTTGAAACACCATCGCTTTGTATGGTCCCGCTTAACGATAATCCGAGAGTTCAGATTGGTTACGGACGATTCTCTCGAGTCGCAGGGGGCCGCGGACTGGGGCGGCCGCTGGCTCGACGCCCAGGGCATGGCCGTCGTGGTGCTGTCGCGCGACCTGGCGGTTGTGTGGTCATCCCGCGCGGTGCAGGAGACCCTGTCGCCGGAAGGGCCCGTGATGCTGCGCGACGGCTATCTCGCGGGCGCCACGCGCGGCCACCAGAACCAGCTCGCCGGCCTGCTCGATCGCGCCGCCGTCGGCGCGGCCGCGGCGGATATGTTCGACCACGCCGAGCCCGAGCGGCGGCTGATCGTCAGCATCCGCGCCCTGGACGGCGCCATGATGCGCTTCGGCGCCTCGGTGCGGCGCGAACGGCGTGAGATCGTCCTGCCCGACCTCACCGGCGCCTTCGGCCTGACCAACGCCGAGCAGCTGATCGTCCGCCGCCTGATGCAGGGCTGGAGCGCCACTGACGTGGCCGACGACCTGGGTGCGGCGCTCCTCACTGTGCGCACCCACATCAAGCGCGCCTACGCCAAGCTCGGCGTCCATTCCAAGGAACAGCTGTTCGCCAAGCTGCTGGCGTTCGTCGGCTAGAGACTTAGCGACGGCGACGAATCAGTGCGGCAGGCCGGGGATGCTGAACGGCAGACTGGGCATGTTCACGTGCGGCGCATCCGCGTGCTGGTCGGCGCTGCGTCCCGCGGCGAGATTGCAGTCGCGCGTGAGGGTCTCGTCACCGTAGTCGGCGCAGCGATGGAGCAGACTGTCCACCTCGCCGTCGCGACCCGCCTGGCGCGCCACCGCGATCTGCAGCGACATGAACGGCTTGTCGTCGTTGTCGAAGCGGCGGATGCCGGCGCGGATGATGTCGTCCGCCGGATCGTTCTCGCCGCGCCGCCAAAGCATGCGCACGTGGTCGACATAGCCCTGCACGCTCTGGTCCGGGTTCTGATGCGCCTGGCGGAACAAACGGTCGGCGGCGGCGCCGTCGCCCATGTCGTCGCGCAGCCGTGCAGACTCGTTGATCACCACGGGCGCGGCGCCGAAGCTCGTCTTCTGCGCCTGGGCGAGCGAGACGGTGGCCGTGGGATAGTCGCCCGCGGCGCGCGCCTTCATCGCCTGATAGACCGCCGCGACCGCGACCTTGGCCTGGGCGTATTCCGCCGTACCGCGCACCGAGGTCAGCCAGGCGGTCTGTTCATCGCGCAACGGCGCGCCCTGCGGATAGGCGTCGGTGGAATATTGCGCGATGCCTTTCTTGCGCTCCTCCGGCGCGCGGTGCTTGGGTTCGTCCTCGCTGGAGCGACCACGGCCCATGCCCTCGGCGAACGTTCCGGCTGCGCGGATCAGATTGCCGCGCAGATCCCGCGACGAGCCGCCGACCAGCGCCTGCACGCTGGAGGGATTGACGGCCGCACGCAGGTCCTTGTCGAACTGGGACTGCAGCTCTTGCGTCTCCTGTTCGCGCTTCACCGCATCCGCCTGAATGGTGTCGAAGACCTTGGCCGAGCCCGTGTCCGCGGAATAGCCGGCGAGCGTCGCGAGGTCGTAACCCACGGCGTCCGCCTCGTCCTCTTCGGCCTGCGAATGCTGCGGCTGGCCGGCGTTGAGGAAATGCAGCAGATCGTTGGTCGCGCTCGCCCTCTCCGCCGCAGTGGCGTTGAAGGCGCTGACGCCGTCGCCGCCGCTGCGCAAGCTCGCCGCGCCCGCCTGCGCGGCCGAACCCACCACATACAGCTCGCCGAGCCGGCTGGTCAGGCGCGCCTGCTTGGCCTCGCGCGCGCCCTTGGCGAAGTGGCCCAGCCGTATATGCCCCAGCTCGTGCCCCAGGATGAAGGCGATCTCATCGTCCGACTGCGCCTGATCGAGCAGACCGAACGCCACCACGATCGAATTATCCGGCAACGAATAGGCGTTGTAGACGTCGAGCCCGATGACGTGCACCTGCGGCGGCGCCGCCTTGGCGTAGGGCCAGCCGGCGTCGAGCTTGGCGATCATCGCCGCGATCTTCGCCTCGGTCTGCGGCATGCGCAGGCGCGCCGACTGATAGCGGCCCTGGCTCAGCGCACCCGCGAGGCCCAGCGACCCGGACCCGCCGCCGCGGCCGACACCGAAATCGCGGTTCGCCACCTGCTTCAGAAACGGTCCGCGTTTGCCGGTGACCGTGAACGCGTCGCTTGCCGCGAACGCGGTGTTGGAAACGAACGCGGCCAAGGCCGCGGCGCCCAGAACGGTGCTGCGACGCGACAGGCGCATGATCAATGCCCGCCGCAATCGGCCGCCGAGCCGATGCCCATGTTGCTGCCGGCATAGGCCGAGCCGCTGCCGCGCGAAGCGGTTTGCACTGGTTCGCACTTGGTCTGCAGGCCCTCGGTCTGCACGTCGAGACCGCGCAGATAGACGGTCTTGCCCTTCACGCTGATGCCAATGCTCTTGCCCTTGCCGAGGCCGACGATGGCGGCGGGCAGGCGCACGTCCGACGCGTTCAGCGTGCCGGTCGGCTGACCGGCGGCGTCGAAGGTGTGCACGCTGGGGCGCAGGAACTTGGTGACGCGGCCGAGATCGCCGGCGAGCGCGGCGCTCGCGACAGTGATGACAAACAGCGCGACGAGACTAGGTCTCCACATGGACAGGAACCTCCGGAGGCTGGTCCTTGGCGGACACTGACGCGGTGGGGGAAAGCTCACGCGGTGCACTGGCGGAGGTCGGCGCCGGTCTTGGCGCGACCAGGCGATCCTCCTCGAACTTCAAGGCCGTACGGCAACGCTGGCCGGCGGCCATTATACGACGAACCAGCGCAATGTGCTCGACCGAACCGCAAATATCCGCGGGCAGGGTCTGGCGGGTCGCATAGAACAGAAAGCCGATGGCGCAGAAACCCAGCCCGATCCAGTTGATCGGCGAGCGATGCAACAGCGCCACCCCCGTCCAAGTCGCCAGCGCGATGACGCCCACCGAGGTCAACAGCAGCCCCAGGTACAGCGGCCCGTAGACGTGCACGCGCAGCTTCTCCTCCGCGCGTCGCGAGAAGGCGTGGTCGAGCAGGCTGTTTCGCGCCATCACCGCCATCACGTCGCAGAAGGCGAGCGCGGCGATCAACAACGCCTTCAGAAGATCGGAATCGAGGAACATGCTGGCGTTGCGCCGATACTCGGCGCTGTCTTCGACCAGGTTGTCGAGCGCCATAGCGTGATACTGCACGCCCGGAACCTGACCGTGCACCGGACTCTCGACCCAGTCGTTTGACGCGTGAAACTGACCGCCCACCATCACCAGCTTGCCCGCCAGCAGTTGTTTCAGATCGCCCGCTTGCAATCCTTCGCCCGACACCAGCCGGTCGTAGCCGAGGCTCTCGGTGTAGGGGCATTCCTGGCGGGCGCCCGATCCCGCCGCGCGCGACCCCGCCATCTGTTCGCCGAGCCTCTGGATCCAGCCGCCGCCGGCGCCGCGACAAGGCGCGGCCTTGCCGGTCACCGCATGGGTAAGCGCGAGATAGGCGGGATCGGGCCGCGAGCCCCAGACCACGTCCACCGGGTCCTTGAATACCGTGCTCAGCCGCTCGGGCGCGTCGGCGAAGACCGGCGCCATGCGCTTGTCCGCCAGCGCCGCGACGGCGCGCGTGCGCAGGCGCCGAAAGCCTTCCACGCCGCACCCGTCGGCGCGGCGCAGACAGTAGGCCGCGTACATCGCCATCGCCGGCGACACGTCGAAGTCGTGCACGCCCAGCCGCTCGGCTTTTGTCTTGTCGAAGGCGTAGCGCATGATCGTCGGATAGGCTTCCTGGCCCACCAGCGCCGGCGCCAGCACGGTGACACGGTCGAGCGCGCGCTGGACGTCGGTGAACATCTCCAGGTCCGCCGGCGACGGCTTGGCAAGGATAATCGGCACGCCGCCCACCTGTTCGATACAGGCGAGCTTGATCAGCGGATTGGCGAGACAGGCCGGCTTGTCCGCCCACGCGCTCGCGTGCGTCGCGTCGCCGACGCCCTTGACGAAGGTATCGAACCCATCGCCTTCGCCGCCCTCGCCGCGATAGATGAAGTCCACGAACATCGCCGACGGCGGCGCGCCCCCGACGCTCATCAGGTCATCCAGCATGGTCCACTGCTGGTCGAAGGTCGGCGGAAACCGCTTCCAGCCGAAGCCCTTCATCGCTTCCAGCGACGCGTCGTCGAGATAGACCAGGCGAATGCGGCTCTGGCCCTTGCGGTCGCGGCCGTAGTCGGCGGCGGTGATGCGCTGATAGACCCGGTCCGCCAGCCGGTCCGACGCGGATTCCAGCCCGAACAGGTTGAGCTTGGCGACGGCATAGGCCGAGCCCGCCAGCACCACGGCCACCAGGGCGGCCTTCAGGATTCGTCCCAATGAAATCAATGGGTCCAGCCTCCAGCCCCGCGACTGTCCGGGAGCCTCCCCACCGCGTCAAGCTTGACCGTAAGGCCGGTGTCGGCGACGGGCGCAAAGCTGGCTGCGGCGGAATCGGTGGACAAACCCGGCCGTGTCGTAAATCAGGGGCCGGATCAAAGGGGCCCGGATCAAAGGGGGATCGCCATGTACACGCTCTACTATTCGCCGGGCGCGGCGAGCCTGGTGGTGCATCAGGCGCTGATGGAGTTGGGCGTCCGTTTCGAGCTGAAGCTGATCGACATCGAGACCGGCCAGCAGAAGACGCCGGCCTATCTGGCGATCAATCCCGCGGGCGTGGTGCCGACCCTGATCGTCGACAACCAGGCGGTGGGAGAAGCCGCGGCGATCCTGATCCTTCTCTCCGAACGCTTTCCGCATGCGGGCCTGGCGCCGGCGGCCGGCACGCCGGACCGTGCGGTGTTCCTGCAGTGGATGTTCTTCCTCGCCAACACGCTGCAGCCGCAGTACCGCCGCTGGTTCTATCCCGGCGACGACGCGGCGCCCGAGCGCGAGGCCGAGATTAAGGACAACGCGCGCCGGCGGATCGAGGCCGCCTGGACCCGCATCGACAACCACCTCGCCGGCGGCGGCTTCATGGCCGGCGACTACAGCGCGCTCGACATGCACGCGACCATGCTGGGCCGCTGGTCGCGCAACATGCCCAAGCCCGCCGACCGCTGGCCGCACGTCGCCGCCTGGCTCGCCAAGACCACCGCCCGCCCGGCCTGGAGCGCGGTCCACAAGGCCGAGGGGCTCGAAGTCTGGCCCCCCAAGACCTGACAAGCCCCCGCTTCAAAGTGCTAGGGTGCGGCTTATGAGCAAGGTCCTGTTCTTCGGTCGCACCGCCGATCGCCTCGGCCGATCGCGCGAGGTGGAGATTCCGCCCGCCGGCCTGAGCATCGCCGACCTGCGCCAACGCCTGTGCAACGCGGATGAAACCGCGCGCGACGCGCTCGACCGCCCCGACGTGCGCGCGTGCGTCGACCAGGTGATCGTCGGCGACGACGCCCGCATAGCCCCGGATCAGGAGATCGCCTTCTTCTCGGTCTTTTCGGGAGGCTGAGATGGCGGTCCACACGCGCTTGGCCCTCGAGCCGTTCGATCCCGCGCGGGAACTCGCGGCGTTTCTCGACGGCCGCGACCAGGACGGCGCCGTCGTTTCCTTCACCGGCGTCATGCGCGGACAGGGCCGCGACGGACAGACGCTCGAACGCCTGCACCTCGACTGGTATCCGGGCATGACCGAAGCCTCGATCGCCAAGATCGCGGAAGACACCGCGGCGCGCTTTTCGGTCAGCGACGTGCGGGTGGTCCACCGCTGCGGCGACATTCAACCCGGCGAGCCCATCGTCTTTGCCGCCGCCGCCGCGCCGCACCGCCGCGCCGCCTTCGAGGCCTGCGACTACCTGATGGACAAACTTAAGACCGAAGCGGCGTTCTGGAAGCGCGAGGACAGCGCATCCGGCTCGCAATGGATCGACCCGTCCGGCAAGGACCGCGCGGACGCCGCGCGCTGGAGCAAGCTATGAGCGGCATCGACGACAGCCTGACCTTCCATCCGCTGAAGATCGCGGTCCTGACCATCTCCGACACCCGTGACGAGGAGACCGACCGTTCCGGCGCGCTTCTCGCCTCGCGCATCCAGGCCGCGGGTCACACCCTCGCCCACAAGACCATCGTCGCCGACGACGTCGGCGCCATCCGCGCGCAACTGCATCTCTATATCGGGGACCCCGAGGTCGAGGTGGTGATCACGACCGGCGGCACCGGTTTTGCTCCGCGCGACGTCACGCCCGAGGCGGTGAAGCCCTTGCTGACGCGCGAGATGGACGGCTTCTCCGTCCTGTTCCATCAGGCCAGCCGCAGCACCGTGGGCGTGGCGACCCTGCAGTCGCGCGCCTTCGGCGGCCAGGCCGGCGAGACCTTCATCTTCTGCCTCCCCGGCTCGACCGGCGCCTGCAAGGACGGCTGGGACCTGGTGCTGGCGGAAGAACTCGACAGCCGTCATCGTCCCTGTTCGCTCGCGGGCCTGGTGCCGCGCCTGCGCGAGGTCTGCGCATGAGCAAGCTCTCGCACCTCGACGCCGAAGGCCGCGCCCGCATGGTCGACGTTTCGGATAAACCGGCAACCGCCCGCGTCGCGATCGCTGAAGGCAGGCTCGTCTGTTCGGCCGCAACGCTGGATCTCGTGCGTGAAGGCCGCGCGCCCAAAGGCGCCGTCCTTGCCACCGCCGAACTCGCCGGCGTCATGGCGGCGAAGCGCACCGCCGACCTGATCCCGCTCTGCCACCCGCTGCCGCTGACCAAGGTCGAGGTCGTGTGCGAGCTCGCGGTCGACGCGGTCCACGTGCACGCCGAGGCGCGGACAACCGGCCCCACCGGGGTGGAGATGGAGGCGCTCACCGCCGTCAGCGTCGCGTGTCTCACCCTCTACGACATGCTGAAAGCCGTCGACAAAACCATGCGGATCGACACCATCCGCCTGCTGAAAAAGACCGGCGGCGCGTCCGGCGACTATGAGTCCGCGCCATGATCAGTTTCGACGACGCCTGCGCCCTCGTCCTCGCCCAGGCGCGTCCGCTCGGTGTCGAACACACCCCGGTCGCCGATGCGCTCGGCCGCGTGCTGGCCAAGCCCGTGCAGGCGCAGAGCGACTTTCCTCCCAACGCCGTCTCCACCATGGACGGCTGGGCCGTGCGCGACGACGACCTCGCAAACCTCCCCGCGCGCTTGCATATCGCCGGCGAGTCGCGTCCAGAGGTTCCCTTTGTGAAAGGCTTGAACCCCGGCGAATGCGCCCGCGTGTTCACCGGCGCCGCGGTCCCCGAAAACGCCCAACGCGTCGTCATGCAGGAGATCGTTCGTCCCGACGGCGATCACGCGGTGTTCGAGACGCCGCCGTCCGCCTCGCGCTTCCTGCGCAACGCCGGCGACGACTTTCGCGCCGGCGAAGAGCTGCTGCCGGCGGGAACACCGCTCATGCCGCAAGCCCTGGTCGCCGCCGCCGCCGCCGACTACGCCAGCGTCGAAACCTGGCGCCGTCCGCAGATCCTCATCCTCTCCACCGGCGACGAACTTGCCGAACCCGGTCAGGCGCACAAGACCGCACATCGCATTCCCGACAGCGCGTCAGTCGGCGTTGCGGCGCTCGCCACCGCATGGGGGGCGCACGTCATCGGGCGCGAACGGTTGAAGGACGACCTCGACGCCATGGTCCCGGCCGCCAACATCGCCCTCGACCGCGCCGATGTGGTGGTGGTAATCGGCGGCGCCTCGATGGGCGACCGCGACTTCGCCCGCGCCATGTTCGAGCCGCTCGGTCTCGCGCCGATCTTCTCCAAGGTCGCGATGAAGCCCGGCAAGCCGGTCTGGTTCGGCCGCGTGGCTGAGCGGCTGGTGCTGGGCCTGCCCGGCAATCCGACCTCGGCCTTTGTCACCGCGCGACTGTTCCTAGCCCCCCTGGTTGCGGGGCTGAGCGGGCGCGACCCCAGGATGGCGCTCAGCTGGCGCGCCGTGCGCCTCGCCGCGCCGCTCGACGCCACCGACGATCGCGAGACGTTCTGGCGCGCCACGCTCAACCGCGGCGGCAACGCCGAACCCCTGCCCGACCAGGCCTCCGGCGCCCAAAAGGCGCTGGCGCGGAGCCAGTTCCTGATCCGGCGGCGCCCCGGCGCCAAGGCCGCGGCCCGGCACGACGTCGTCGACGGCCTCGATCTGTAGGAGAATTCGTCTCCCGGCCGCGCTTGCGATGGCTTAGAGTCGAGGAACCCGTCTCGCGGCCCGCCCATTCAGCCTTGGCCCAACAACGCGAGATCGGGGACGAGGAGCGACTGTGGCGCGGCTCACGGACGGACATGGCCGGCGGTTCTATTATCTCAGGCTCTCGGTCACCGAGGTCTGCAATTTCCGCTGCGCCTATTGCCTGCCCGACGGCTTTCACAAGACCGGCGACGACGCCTTCCTCAGCGTGGACGAAGCCGGCCGCGTCGCCTCCGCCTTCTCGGCCATCGGCGTCGCCAAGCTGCGCCTGACCGGGGGCGAGCCGACTACGCGCAAGGATATCGGGGCGCTCATCGCGCGCTCGGCCGCGACGCCCGGCATCGACAAGATCGCCATGACGACCAATGGCTGGAATCTCGACAAGCATGCGCGTGCCTGGCGCGACGCGGGCCTCACCGCGCTCAACGTCTCCATAGACTCGCTCGACCCCGCGCGTTTTGCTCAAATCACCGGCCACGATCGACTGAAGGGCGTGCTGGACGGTGTCGACGCGGCGCTTGCGCACGACTATGCGTCGGTGAAACTCAACGCGGTGCTGCTGCGCGACAATGCCGAGGCGGAGTTCCGCGCCTTCGCCGACTATGTGCGCGACCGCCCGATCGCCGTGCGCTTCATCGAGCTGATGCGAACGCGCGACAACGTCGCCTATTTCAACGACCAGCACCTGAGCGGCGGGGTTCTGAAGACTTGGCTCGATCGCGAAGGCTGGATTCCCCGCACCCGCGCTTTCGACGACGGTCCCGCGGTCGAGTTCATCCACCCCGCTTACCAGGGTCGCATCGGCTTGATCGCCCCGTACGGCCAGGGGTTCTGCGACAGCTGCAACCGCCTGCGCGTCACCGCGCGAGGTAAGCTGCGCCTGTGCCTGTTTGGCGATGGCGGCGTCGATCTTCGCGACCTGCTGCAAAGCGACGACGACCGCGACGCGCTGGTCGAGCGCATCGTCGCGGCCATGGACGGTAAGGCCGCCGCGCACCGCCTCGCCGAAAACGACCCCGGCGATACACGGCACCTGGCGCAGTTGGGCGGCTGATTGGCGGCTAGCTCTTCTTCGCGCTCACCGCCGAGGGAAAGCTCGCCGCGCCGCCGAAGTAGCAGTCGATCGACTGGATCCTGCCGCCGCGCACGCGATGGATCTCGACGTTGCGGAGCGCCTTGCCGTTCTTGGTGTGGCACAGATATTCGACCACAACCTGGTCGCCCTTCGCCATCAGGACCTCGAGATCGAACCCCTTGATGAAGTCGACCTGCGAATCCCAGCAGCGTGCCTTGAACGCCGCCCGGTCTATGTGATCGTCGTTGGGGCTGGTGAAGATGAATCCCTGCGCCAGCATGGCGTCGAACGGGGCCCAGTCCCTGACCTCCCAGGATTTATAGTAGTGCGTGATCAGGGCCTTGTTCCTGGCGATCTCGCCCGCACGGCCCTGTGCGGTCGCCGGATTCGGTCCCAACGCCGTCCCCGCGACGGTCCCCGCTCCAGCCGCGAACAGGATGCGGCGCGACAGTGTCGTCGACATATGAAACCTCCCACGGACGCGGAAAACCCGCCCCCGACCTGTGCTGGCCCTCGACGGTATACACTTCACCGATCGGTAAAGTGAATGTCAAGCCGCTTAAGGGCCGCCGTACGAAGCTGAAAATCATTTTCCGATCCGGAAAATATCTGGCGGACCAGCCCGGCGGCCGATAGCCTCGGGTCCTCAGTTTCCCAAGGGGCGGCCATGAAACTCTCCCACGTCACCACGCTCGCCGCCGCGGCGGCCCTGGCGCTCGCCCTGACCGCCCAGGCCAAGGCCCCGCCCAAGCCGGTCCCCGCGGCCGATCCGGCCGCGCGGGTCGCGCGCGTGCTCGAACGCACGCCGCTGATCGACGGCCACAACGACCTGCCCTGGGAAATCCGCAGCCGCTTCGGCGGCGATTTCTCCAAGATCGACCTGACCAAGGACACCAGCCGCCTGCCGATCCACGGCGGCGACACCGGCCTGATGACCGACATCCCGCGCATGCGCGCAGGCCAAATGGGCGGCCAGTTCTGGTCGGTGTGGATTCCCGCCAGCACCACCGGTCCGGCTGCGGTGCAGACCACCATCGAACAGATCGACCTCGTCCATCGCATGGTCGCGGCCTATCCCAACGATTTCGAAATGGCCTCCACCGCGGACGACGTCGTGCGCATCCATAAGTCGGGCAAGTTCGCCGCCATGATCGGCGTCGAAGGCGGCCACCAGATCGACAATTCACTGGCGGCCCTGCGCGCCTACTATGCGCTCGGCGCCCGCTACATGACGCTCACCCACACGTCGGACATCGACTGGGCCGACTCCGCCACCGACGATCCGAAGCACCATGGCCTGACGCCCTTCGGCGTCGCGGTGGTGCACGAGATGAATCGCCTCGGCATGCTTGTGGATCTCAGCCACGTCTCGCCCGACACCATGCGCACGGCGCTGGCCGCGACGCGCTCGCCGGTGATGTTTTCGCACTCGGGCGCACGCGCCATTGTCGACCATCCGCGCGACGTGCCCGACGACGTGCTGAAGCTGGTGGCGCAAAACCATGGCGTGGTGATGGTGAACTTCTATCCCGGCTATGTGGACCCCGCGCGCGCCCAGTGGGAAGCCGACCGCGCCGCCGAGATCACCCGCTTCAACGCCCCGCCCTACGCGGGCCTCTACATCGGCCAGCCGGAGCGCGCCAAGGCCGCGCTCGCCGAATGGGACAAGGCCCATCCCAAGCCGGTCACCACCGTCGCCATGGTCGCCGACCACATCGACCACGTGGCCAAGGTCTGCGGCCACGACTGCGTGGGCCTGGGCTCGGATTTCGACGGCATCCCCGACGCGCCCCAGGGCCTGAGCGGCGTCGACAAATTCCCAGCGGTCCTGGAAGAGCTCGCGCGCCGCGGCTGGAGCGATGAGGACCTGGCCAAGGTCGCCGGCGGCAATATATTGCGGGTCATGCGCGACAATGAGGTGGAAGCGAAGAAGCTTCAGGCGCTAGAACCCGCCTCGGTCGCGACCGTCGAAGGGCTCGACGGTCCCGCCAAATAGGAACCGCCATGAGCCGCCAGTTCTACGACTTCGCCACCGTCACCTTCACTCAGATGCTGACCAATCTGATCAAGGTGCTGGACAAGGCGGCCGACCACGCCAAGAGCCAGGGTCTCGACCCCGATGCCTATGTCGAGGCGAAACTCGCGCCCGACATGTTCCCGCTGAAGCTTCAGATCCAGGTCGCGTGCGTACAGGTGAACGACGCCATCACAATCTTCACCAACGCCGGCGAGGTCGTACGCCCCGGCGCATGCACCGACACGACGCTCGAAGACTTGAAAGCGCGGATGTCCGCCGCCCTCGCCAATGTCGCGTCCGCCACGCCGGAGAGTTTCGAAGGCGCCGAAACCCGTGTCGTCGACATGCCCCTGTTCGGGACCAAGCACCTCGTCACCGACGGCGAGAGCATGTTGCGCGACTGGACCTTCCCCCACTTCTATTTCGCGATGACCACCGCCTACGACATCCTGCGCCACGAAGGCGTCCCCCTCGGCAAGCCCGACTTCGCCGCCCACATCGGCGCGATGATCGTGGACAGGGCGGGGGCGGCGGCGTGAGCACGGCCTTCATCCTGATCCAGAGCGCAGCGCCCATGCTGCGCAATCTCGCCGCCATCCTCGACAAGGCCGAAGCGCACGCGCAAGCGTCGGGCAAGTCCGCCGACGACTACGTCGACGCCCGCCTGGCGCCCGACATGTTCAACCTCGCCCGCCAGGTCCAGTTCGCCTGCTACGGCCCGACCGCCGGCGCCGGACGCCTGATCGGCAAGCTCGCCGTGCCTCCCGGCGACCCCGATGCCACCTTCACGGCAATGAAGACGCGCATCGCCGCCGCCGTCGCGGCCCTTGAAGCCATGAACGCCGGCGACTTCGCCGGCGCCGACGATCGCGACGTCGTCCAGCCGATGCAGGGCACGCGCGTTCTGGAAGCGAAGGGCCTCGCCTACGTCCGCGACTGGCTGATGCCCAACTTCTATTTTCACCTGGTCACGGCCTACGACATCCTGCGCAACCAGGGCGTCGACCTCAGCAAACGCGACTACCTCGGGCACATCGGCCCGATGATTCGGGATGCGGCGGTCGCCTGACATCCGATTGGCATATCTGGACATTCAAATATTACCGTCATCCCGGGCTTGTCCCGGGACCCGGGGTCGGTGTGTGAACTCTTCTGTTCGCAGGTTCGCGCAAGCGCTCACACCACGCTAGTTGCGAGCCGAACGCTGGGTCCCGCGACAAGCCCGGGATGACGGGTATATTATTAGGGTCGCGCGCTCCCTTACGCGTTCGGCCCCGGCCAACCCGCGATGGCGTCGATGACCCGCGCATTCTCCTCATCCGCGCGCACTCTTCAGTTCGCGGCTTCCCGGTCGAACACCAGCACCTGCGAGAACTTCCGACCTTTTCTGTTCGTACCGTCGTCGGTGATGGTCAGGACCTTGCCATCCGGAGAGACCGACCGAACGGCGACGCCCGCGATTTTGCCGTCTCGCTTTTCTTCCGATCTGACGGTTCGTGCGTCAACGCGCACGGCATTGAGGGTGTCGTAGACGGCGGAACCCTTCATCGGATAATCATGACCATCATATTGGTAGATGTAGTCGACCTGCATGCGTCCGCCGCCGGCGTCGACGCCTGACCACGAGACTAACACTCCGGTAGGAACGGCTCGATACACTCGAGTCTGGCTCCGCCATCCCGGACCCGGTGTGAAGGTCGACTTTTCAGCATTCAGCTTCCAGGTTCCCAGAACCGGATCTTCGGCTGGCGCCGCCTGGGCCATCGACAGCCCAACGGCGAAAAAGCATCCGAAGAGAAAAACTACATGGCGTCGGATCATAGAGTTCCTCCCGAGTAAGAGAATCAGGCGCAGCTTCATCCCAACCGCGACAATCTTATCAGGCGTTCGGGCCTGGCCAGCCCGCGATGGCGTCGATTACCCGCGCGTTTTCCTCGTCCGTGCCGAAACTCACCCGCGCCGCGTCGGGCATGCGGTAGCCCTTCAATCCGAAGGCCACGATGTTGTTCTCGCTCAGGTGATCCGTCAGCCCCGGCGCGTGGGGGAAGAACACGAAGTTGGTGTAACCGAGCAGCATCGGCGGCAGGCGGTCGGCGGCCGCGCGATACATGGCCTTGCTGCGTTCGGCGTGCTGGCGCACCGCCTCGAGATGGCCCTCGTCGCCGAAGGCGGCTTCGGCGGCGGCCTGTGAAGGCGTCGGAATGTTGAACACCGGCCGGACGCGATCCAGCGCATCGACCAGCGCTGCGGGCCCATGTAGCCAACCCACGCGCATCGCCGCCAGGCCGTAGGCCTTGGAGAAGGTGCGCATCACCGCGACGTTGCCGTCCTCGCTCACCCACTCGTGGCCGGCGCTGTAGCCGGGTGCGGTGACGTACTCCGCGTAGGCGGTGTCGAGCACCAGCAGCACCTCCGGCGGAATCGCGCGGCGGATGGCGTCAAGCGCCTCGGGTTCGATCAGGGCGCCGGTTGGGTTGTTCGGATTGGCCACAAAGACGATGCGCGTCCGGTCGGTGAGTTTCGCCGCCACCGACTTCGAGTCGAGCACGTAGTCGACCTCTTCGGCGTCGACCACCTTGCCGCCGGCGGCCATCGTCGCGATGCGGTAGATCGCAAACGCCGTGGCGCCGCAGACGATCTCGTCGCCCGGCTCCAGCAGCGAGCGGCAGCACAAGTGGATCAACTCTTCGGAGCCGTGACCGCAGACGATGAACGCCGGGTCGACGCCGATCTTGCCGGCGATCTTGCGCCGAAGCGCGGTCGACAGACCATCGGGGTAGCGTTCCGGATTGGCGGCGGCGGCGATCCCCGCGGCGCGCGCGGCGGGCGACGGGCCCAGCGCCGACTCGTTGGCGTCGACATAGATTGCGGTCGAGGGATCGGGGACGTTGCGGCTGGCGGGCTGGTAGCGCGGCGCGGCCAGGACCGACGGTTTCGGTTTCAGCATCCCGCTCCCCTAGAGATCATAGTTCACCGCGACGCCCTCGCTCACCGGCACGGCCTGGCAGGTGAGCACATAACCCTCGGCGAGCTCTTCGGGGCTCAAGCCGTAGTTGGTTTTCATCTCGACCTCGCCGGCCACCACCTTGGCGCGGCACGTCGCGCAGACGCCGGCCTTGCAGGCGAAGGGCGCCGGCAGGCCCGCCGCGCGCGCATTGTCGAGGATCGCGCCCTTGGCGGGATCGAAGGACACCTTCACCCGGCGTCCTTCCAGCGTCACGCTCATCTCGAGCCCCGCGGCCTTGGCCTCCAGCACCTCGGCGCGCGCCAGATCGTGCGCGGTCGGGCGCCCGACAGTGAAGCGCTCGATCAGGATCTTCGCGGGATCGACCTTGCGCGACAGCAGGCCCTGTTCGATCGCATCCATCATCGGCCCCGGGCCGCAGATGAAGAAGGCGTCGACGATCGAGGCGTCCACCAGCGCGCCCAGCACCTCCTCGGTCTTGGCGACGTCAAGGCGGCCGTTGAACAGTTCGATCTCCTCCGCCTCGTCCTCGAGGAAGTGATAGACCTCCAGCCGGTCGAGGAAGCGGTTCTTCAGCGCCGCCAGCTCCTCCAGGAACATGATCGTCACTGACGAACGGTTGCCGTAGAGCAAGGTGAAGGAACTCTTCGGTTCCACCGTCAGCGCCGTCTTCAACAGCGACAGGATCGGCGTGATCCCCGACCCGCCGGCGAAACCGACGTAGCGCCGCCGCGCGTCCGGATCGAACTTCCAGGTGAAGGAGCCGTGGGGCGCCATCACCTCCATCACGTCGCCGGCCTTCACCGTTCCGTTGACGAAGGACGAAAACGCCCCGCCCGCGATCTGCTTCACCGCGATGCGGAGTTCATTCTCGTCCGGCGCAACGCAAACTGAATAGTTGCGGCGCACATCCTCGCCGTCGAGGTCATGGCGCAACGTCAGGTGCTGCCCGGCACGGAACGCGAACCGCTCCCGCAGGTGCTCCGGGAGTTCGAAGCGCAGCGACACGGAATCGGCCGTTTCGCGACGAACTTCGGCGACCTTGAGTTTGTGAAATTGCGAGCCTGCGCTCACGATGTGACCTCAGGAAGGGAAAGTGAACCACGAAGCGCACAAAGCGCACGAAGAAGATGCTCAAACGCCAACCCGCCAGGACGTCCGTTACTGACCGCGCGAGGCGCGGTCGAAAAAGACAAGGGCGCACACCTCGCGGCCGAACCCTTCTTCGTGCGCTTTGTGCGCTTGGTGGTTAATTTTACTTTCAATGACATTTGAACCGGTCGAACGGCTCCGCGCACGACAAGCACCGCATCAAGGCCTTGCACGGCGTGGAGCCGAACCGGCTGATCTCCTCCACCTCGGTCGAGCCGCAGCGCGGACACTCCACCGCCGCCTCGGCCTTCAGCGTCCCACGCCCATCCCCGCGCGGAGGCGGCGCGATGCCGTAGGCGCGCAGTTTTTCGCGGCCTTCGTCGCTGATCCAGTCGGTGGTCCAGGGCGGCGACAGGTCGATGACGATGTCGAGGTCGCGCATGCCCGCGTCGTCCAGCGCCTTGCGGATCATGCGCTCAATCGCAATCGTCGCGGGACAGCCGGTATAGGTCGGGGTGATGTGCACGGCCTCGTCGTCGACGCGGCGCACGATGCCGAGGTCCACCACCGACACCGCGGGAATTTCAGGGTCGGGTACGTCGCCCAGAACGTCCAACACGCGCGACGACAATAGCGCGCTCACCACGTCGCTCCCGGATAGGCGCGTTGCAGGAACTGCATCTCCGACAGCATGTGACCGAGGTGTTCGGAGTGACGTCCCACACGGCCGCCGATAATCCCGCGCCTCGGCGCCGGACGCTCCAACCCCGCGTCGGCCAGCACCGCGTCCACCCGCGCGTCCCAGGCCGGGCGCAGCGCTGCGCGCGCGACGCCCGCGCCGCTAACCGTCACGCTCTCATCGACCAGGTCGTCGTGGAACAGCTCGTCCACGAAGCGCCACATCCAATCCAACCCATGGATCACCCGCGCGCGGCTCTCCTCGGTGCCGTCGCCCAGGCGCACGATCCATTCGGATGACAGCTTGGCGTGATAGGTCGTCTCCTTCACCCCCTTGGCCGCGACCGCCGCGAGCGTCGCATCGTTCGATCCCGTTAACGCGTCGAGGTAGAGTTCATGCCAGGTCGAGAACAGGAACTGGCGCGCCATGGTCTGGGCAAAGTCGCCGTTCGGCTGTTCCACCAGCAGACAGTTCTTGAAATCCATCACGTCGCGATGAAACGCCAGCGCGTCCGCGTCGCGGCCCTTGCCCTCCAGCGCGCCGGCGTAGGCCAGGAAATGCTGCGCCTGACCCAGCAGGTCGAGCCCGATGTTGGCCAACGCCAGGTCGAGCTCGAGCATGGGCGCATGCCCACACCACTCCGACAGCCGCTGGCCGAGCACCAGAGCGTCATCGCCGAGGCGCATGGCGTAGTCGCGGAGCGCGTGGCCAGACGACATCATTCGTGCGGTGCTTTCGGTAAGGCCAAGTCGGGTCTGGACGACCTCAGTATGTCCAGCAGCTTCTGGATGTCAGCGATTTCAAAATGTTTCAGCGACACACCGATCAAGTCCTTGCCGTGCCCATAGATGGCCAGCCGGCGAAACGCATGTCCGCTTAGCGCACCCGAAATACTGGATTCTTTCTCAACGCGCACGATGTCGGAGACGGGGATACGCTTGCGGAGACCCGCGCCACGCTGAATCACCTCGCCACCTTCGACAGATACTCCGTACGCGCGCTGGGTCCAAAGGAGATATGCTGAAAGCAGGATAACCGCGAGCGCGCCCCAGAGAACATTCAGGTCGGCCGTCATGGCATATATAAAGGCCAAGGCGCCAAGCGCGATAGCGGGACCGGCGAGCACCGAAAGCGTCGGCCATGACGTCTTGCGCAGGCGAAAGACGGCCGATGACATCAGATGTGCTTCACGTTGTCGGGGATCGTGTAGAAGGTCGGGTGGCGATAGACCTTATCCTCGGCCGGCTCGAACATCGGCCCCGCCTGCGCCGGATCGGAGGCGGTGATCGCGCTCGACGGCACGACCCAGAGGCTCACGCCTTCCATGCGCCGCGTATAGGTGTCGCGCGCGCCCTCCACCGCCATCGCGGCGTCGGCGGCATGCACGCTGCCCACATGCCGGTGCGACAGGCCGTTCCTCGCCCGCACGAACACTTCCCAGAGCGGCCACTCGTGTTTCGGATCGCTCACGCCGCGGCCCTCCGCGAACGTTTCTCGGCGTGGGCCAGAGCCGCGTCGCGCACCCACTTGCCGTCTACCCAGGCGTCCACGCGCGCCTTCATCCGCTCCTTGGCGACCGGGCCTTCACCCCGCACCACGGCGTAGAACTCTTCCCAATCGATCAGGCCGAAATCGTAGCCGCCCTTGGCCTCGTTCCACCTCAGGTCATCGTCCGGCACGGTAAGACCGAGCGCCGTCGCCTGCGGCACGGTCACGTCGACGAACTTCTGGCGCAGCTCGTCGTTGGTGTCGCGCTTGATGCGCCAGCGCATGGACTGGGCCGTGTTGGGGGAGTTCTCGTCCGGGGGCCCGAACATCATCAAGGACGGCCACCACCAGCGGTCGAGCGCATCCTGCGCCATGCGCTTCTGGTCTTCCGTCCCGGCGCTGAGCGCCATCATGATCTCGTAGCCCTGGCGCTGGTGGAAACTCTCTTCCTTGCACACCCGCACCATCGCCCGCGCGTAGGGCCCGTAGGACGTCCGCTGCAACGGCACCTGGTTCATGATCGCGGCGCCGTCGACCAGCCAGCCGATGGCGCCCATGTCGGCCCAGGTCAGGGTCGGATAGTTGAAGATGGTCGAATACTTCGCCTTGCCCGAATGCAGCGCCTCGACCATCTCGTCGCGCGACGTGCCCAGCGTCTCGGCCGCGCAGTAGAGGTAGAGCCCGTGGCCGCCCTCGTCCTGCACCTTGGCCAGCAGCACCATCTTGCGCCGCAGCGACGGCGCACGGCCGATCCAGTTGCCCTCGGGCAGCATGCCCACAATCTCGGAATGGGCGTGTTGCGAGATCTGGCGGATCAGGGTCCGGCGATAGGCCTCGGGCATCCAGTCCTTGGGCTCAATGAAGTCGTCCGCCGCCACCCGCGCCTCAAAGGCCTCCAGCAGCGCCGGATCCTCGGTCGAGGCGACGGCGGCCTTGGCCCCATCCTTACTTTTCGGGCCCGGCTGGTTCTGAAGCTCGGTCGTGTACACGCGCGGACTCCCAATCTGAGCCCGGATTATAGAATTAATCGACCGATCGGTCAATTAATTCGGCCAAGGCTTTGGCCGGGTCCAGAGCCTGATCACGATGCTGATCAGCATGGCGCAGAAGGCGAACAGGCCAGCCAGAGCCAGGAAATAGCCGGTGCTGCCGATCAGGTTGAGGACCCGGAAGGCGCCCATGAGCCCGGCCACGGGCGCCCCGGCCAGGACGATCCGGAACACGATCGCGGGGATCAGGTAGATCGCGACCGCCCCCGACAGGATCAGCCCCAGGTGCGCCCACGCCAGCCAGCGGCGGTAGGCGAGCTGCAGCCACGCGTCGATGATCCAGGCCGCGGCCGTGAACACCCCGAGCGGCGCCAGCAACGCGCCCGCCCGCGATGGCGAGTAGACCATGAACACCGTCGTGTGACCCGCAGGCGTCGGCGGCGGCAACAGCGGCGTCACGATCGCCCATGCCGCCGTGAACACCAAGGCGCCGAGCCAGATCAGCGGAACGATGAAGCGGCGCCGGTTCACTCGATATCCGCACCGTTCCACAACAGCTCGGCGACCTGGCCGGTGAGGCCCGAGGGCGAACAGTGCTGAGCGGCGCTGCGGCGGCCTTGCGGAACCAGCGCCTCGAGATGCATTTCGATCGCCTCCGGACACGCCGCGTCGGCCGGCTGGGTCGAGAGGTCGGTGGGCTCGGCCCAGAAACAGGCGTCGGCCAAGATGACATCGAGGTTGTGCGCGCGGTCGGGTCGCAGGGTGACCTTGCGCGAAACGGCCTTGCCGCCGCGGCTGTCGGCGATCGAAAGCTTCCAGGCGCCGCCCGCTTTCTCGGCGATGACGCTGACCGTGCGGCCGTCGGTGACGTCCGTGCAGAACACGTGCACGCTGGGTCCGGCGATCGGATGGCTGTCGCCAGCGGCCGCGCGCAGCGCATCCTCGTTCGCGGCCGGATAGTCCACCGGCGCCCAGGACGAGGCGGGCAGGCTCTCGACATGCGCCGACGCCATCTCGGGACAGTGCGCCGAAGCCGTCGCCGACGGCTCGGGCATGACGCCCCCGGCATAGGCGGGCGCAACCGGCCCCAGGACGAGTGCAGCAGCACAGACGACGCGTACGAGCATGGCGGCCTCCCTAAACCAATGAGGGAGGATGGACCGCAAAGCTGGGCGAAATTGTGGGCGGATCAGACGCGCTCCAGGATGGTCGCGATCCCCTGCCCCACGCCGATGCACATGGTGCAGAGCGCGTAGCGGGCCTTCTCACGCTGGAGCTCCTCGGTCGCGGTCAGCGCCAGGCGGGCGCCGCTCATG
>DASZMV010000094.1:0-1944 GCA_035551675.1 Caulobacteraceae bacterium
CCCAGCTTCGGGTTGGCCAGGAAGTTCCCGTCCGCCTTCTGGTGCTGGTAGATCACGTCGGGCGTGATGGTCCAGCTGTCGTTGAGGTCGACCTTCAGCGCCGCGCGGCCGCCGTAGGTGTCGACGTCGTTGAAGTCGTTCTTGACGAAGCGGCTGTTGTTCTCGGTCAGCGTGTCGCCGGTGGCCGGATCGGAGCCGGGGTCGAGATTGAACACCCGCGTCTTGAAGATGTTGTCGATGTAGCCGCCTTCGTGGTCGTCGAACGCGACCAGGCGGATCGCCACCTTTTCGTTGACCGGGATGTTGACGTAGCCCTGGATCTCGCCGCCGGGCTGACCGTCGGTGAAGCCGTCCACCTGAGCGTCGATCGAGGCTGAGAAGTGCGACGTCTCCGGCTGGTTGGTGATGATCCGCAGGGTGCCGGACAGCGAGCTCGCCCCGAATAGCGTTCCCTGTGGCCCGGAGAGCGCCTCGACGCGCGCGATGTCGTAGATGTGCAGGTCGACGCTGTTGGCGATGGTGGTCAGCGGCACTTCGTCGACATAGACGCCGGTGGCCGGCTCCGACCCGATATGCAGGCCGTCGCCGCCGCTGGTGAGGCCGCGGAAGTAGAGCTGCGACTGGCCGGGGCCGAACGACTGGAAACTGACGCTCGGCAACAGCTTGATGTAGTCGTCGGACGACGAGACCTGGTGCGCCGCCAGCGTGCTGGGCGTCAGCGCCTGGACGCTGACCGGCACGTCCTGCAGGTTCTCCTCGCGCTTGGTGGCGGTGACGATCACCTCGCCCACCGCCGCGGTGGAGGCGTCGGCGCTGGCGGCCGTGGACGTGGCCGCCCGCACGGGCAGCGCGCTCACCGAAGCGAGCAGCGCGCTGACGAACGCATATCGCCAGGCCGATTGCGCGAAGCGCCGTTGCTCGATCATGATTCCCCCGAACCGGTGCGCCCGCAGCGTTAGCTACTGTGACGCTTCGGTAAATCCCAAATGCGTTGGCAGGGCGCGGAATGATCAGGAATTCAGCGCCGCCTGACCGCCGGCCGCCAGGCGCGTCGCCAGGTTGCGTAAGCTTTCGCCGACAGTCGGAGGTCTCGTCAGCGCGGCGAGGGTCGGGTTTGCCGCCGCCCGCGAACGGTCGTCACCCGCCCGCCCGCTGCGGCGCGATCGTCGTCGCGATCCTGAGCTGCCGGCGCTAATCCCGCTTGCCGCGCGGGTCCGCGTCGCTTTGCGTGCGGTCGATGTAGCCGATGGCGCGTTGGGTCTGCTCGGCGAGCCGCACCCATTTGGAGGCGAGCGCCAAGTAGGCGGCCGCGATCGTCGGGTCGAAGGCCCGGTCCGCGGCGATGCGCATCTGCTCGGCAAGCTGCAGGTACTCGGCGACGCGCGCGCGCGCCTGCTCGTCGCTCATTCGGACGCTCGTACTCCGGCCCCTTCGCAGCCGCCAACCCGCGGGCGGGCGTCAGGTTCCAACCGTTGCCTTCATCGAGGTCCGCGGCGCGACGTCTCGCGCAGCAGCTCGAGCGCCGGCTCCAGGCGCGGCCTTGCGCGACGCAACGCCCGGGGCCCGGCTTGGGACGTATCGAGCCGCCTCCAGGAGCAAAGCGCCGGGACTTCGAATCCCGGCCCTAGCAGGTCGCTTCAGGACAAGAGCGCTAGCTCTTG
This sequence comes from Caulobacteraceae bacterium, assembly GCA_035551675.1. GTDB lineage: Bacteria > Pseudomonadota > Alphaproteobacteria > Caulobacterales > Caulobacteraceae > JAFECT01. The sequence continues at coordinate 1,662 of DASZMV010000094.1, forward strand.
TAATACATGTCGAACTCGATCGGGTGCGGAGTGATGTCGAGCCGGTGCACCTCTTCCATCTTCAGCTCGATGTAGCTGTCGATGAAGTCGTCGTCCATGACGCCGCCGGCCTTCAGGAAGGCGCGGTCCTTGTCGAGGTTGCCGAGCGCTTCGCGCAAGCTGCCGCAGACCTCGGGGACCCGCTTCTGCTCGCGCGGCGGCAGGTCGTAGAGGTTCTTGTCCATCGCCGCGCCGGGATCGATCTTGTTGGCGATGCCGTCGAGGCCGGCCATCAGCAGCGCGG
>DASZMV010000095.1:0-1970 GCA_035551675.1 Caulobacteraceae bacterium
CCCAGCTTCGGGTTGGCCAGGAAGTTCCCGTCCGCCTTCTGGTGCTGGTAGATCACGTCGGGCGTGATGGTCCAGCTGTCGTTGAGGTCGACCTTCAGCGCCGCGCGGCCGCCGTAGGTGTCGACGTCGTTGAAGTCGTTCCTGACGAAGCGGCTGTTGTTCTCGGTCAGTGTGTCGCCGGTGGCCGGATCCGAGCCGGGGTCGAGATTGAAGACGCGCGTCTTGAAGACGTTGTCGATGTAGCCGCCTTCGTGGTCGTCGAACGCGACCAGGCGGATCGCCACCTTGTCGTTGACCGGGATGTTGACGTAGCCCTGAATCTCGCCGCCGGGCTGACCGTCGGTGAAGCCGTCCACCTGGGCGTCGATCGAGGCTGAGAAGTGCGACGTGTCCGGCTGGTTGGTGATGATCCGCAGGGTGCCGGACAGCGAGCTCGCCCCGAACAGCGTTCCCTGCGGCCCGGAGAGCGCCTCGACGCGCGCGATGTCGTAGATGTGCAGGTCGACGCTGTTGGCGATGGTGGTCAGCGGCACTTCGTCGACATAGACGCCGGTGGCCGGCTCCGATCCGATATGCAGGCCGTCGCCGCCGCTGGTGAGGCCGCGGAAGTAGAGCTGCGACTGGCCGGGGCCGAACGACTGGAAGCTGACGCTCGGCAACAGCTTGATGTAATCGTCGGACGACGAGACCTGGTGCGCCGCCAGCGTGCTGGGCGTCAGCGCCTGGACGCTGATCGGCACGTTCTGCAGGTTCTCCTCGCGCTTGGTGGCGGTGACGATCACCTCGCCCACCGCGGCGGTGGAGGCGTCGGCGCTGGCGGCCGCGGAGGTGGCCGCCCGCACGGGCAGCGCGCTCACCGAGGCCAGCAGCGCGCTGACGAACGCGTATCGCCAGGCCGACCGCCCGAATCGCTGTTGCTCGCTCATGATTCCCCCGAACCGGTGCGCCCGCAGCGTTAGCTACTGTGACGCTTCGGTAAATCCCAATTGCGTCGGCCGGCCGCGGAATGATCAGGAATTCAGCGCCGCCTGACCGCCCGCCGCCAGCCGCGTCGCCAGGTTGCGTAAGCTTTCGCCGACAGTCGATGGTCTCGTCAGCGCGGCGAGGGTCGGGATTGTCGCCGCTCGCGAACGGTCGTCACCCGCCCGCCCACCACGGCGCGATCGTCATGGCGCTGAGCGCGATCTTCCTGGCGCTGTCGCTGCGGCGCCGGCGCTAATCCAGCTTGCCGCGCGTGTCGGCGTCGCCTTGCGTGCGGTCGATGTAGCCGATGGCGCGCTGGGTCTGCTCGGCGAGCCGCACCCATTTCGAGGCGAGCGCCAGGTAGGCGGCCGCGATGGTCGGGTCGAACGCCCGGTCCGCGGCGATACGCATCTGCTCGGCAAGCTTCAGGTACTCGGCGACGCGCGCGCTCGCCTGATCGTCGCTCATTCGGACGCTCGATACTCCGGCCCCTTGACAGCCGCCAACCCGCGGGCGGGCGTCCGGTTCCAACCGCTGCCGTCATTGAGGGGTGCGTGGCGCGTCGCCTCGCGCGGCAGCTCGAGCGCCAACTCCAGGCGCGGCCATGCCCGGCGTCGCGCCCGAAGCTCGGCTTGGGACGCGTCGAAGCGCGGCGAGAGAAAAGGGCCGGGACTTGCGCCCCGGCCCCCTGAAAGTTACCTCAGGAGAAGCTTCCTAGCTCTTGTAATACATGTCGAATTCGATCGGGTGTGGGGTGATGTCGAGCCGGTGCGCCTCTTCCATCTTCAGCTCGATGTAGCTGTCGATGAAGTCGTCATCCATGACGCCGCCGGCCTTCAGGAAGGCGCGGTCCTTGTCGAGGTTGGCGAGCGCTTCGCGCAAGCTGCCGCAGACCTCGGGGACCCGCTTCTGCTCGCGCGGCGGCAGGTCGTAGAGGTTCTTGTCCATCGCCGCGCCGGGATCGATCTTGTTGGCGATGCCGTCGAGGCCGGCCATCAGCAGCGCGG
>DASZMV010000096.1:0-19351 GCA_035551675.1 Caulobacteraceae bacterium
GGGGATGAGGCGGCTCAGCGCCACCGCCCAGATCACCGCGCCCCAGCCGTGGCGCGCGCGGCGGATATACCAGGCTGCGCCCGGCGGCAGGTCGCCCGACCAGACGATCACGTACTGCATGAAGGCGAGGTAATTCCAGAACAACAGGAGCGTCACGAGGACGCCGCCCAATACCTGCGGCCGTTCGATCGGCCCCGGCCCATTCGCCGCCTCGAACACGCAGAGCGCCAGCGCGGTCAGGAGTTGGGTCGCGATCAGATAGAGGCCAAAGCCCGACGACGCGAAATGCGGGTCGATGGACTCGAGCCAGTCCACCGCGCCGGTGGTCCCGAGCAACACGAACAGCATCAGGCCGATTGCGGAGATGGCGATCTTGCGTCCCCGCGGCCCGGTGACGAGCACGGCGAGCGCGCCGAGCACCGCCCACCAGATCAGAGCTCGCCCGATGAAGAAGCCCTGCGAAAGATAGGCCGCGCGGAATGCGGTTGCTTCGTGCTCGTGCGTCCACGGATAGATGCTTCCCAGCGTGAACAGCACCGGTACGCCCGCGACAACGCCGATGGGCAGCAGCCGCGCATGCGCGTCGAACAGCGCCGCCAGTTCTTCGCGCCACGGTCCGGGCACGATGCGCAGGATCATGAGGAAGCCGATCGATCCGGCGCAGGCGCCGAAGGCAAGAAACGCCGCCGCCATCCAGGCGCGCCATGCTGTGCCGCCCTCCACGACCGCGATCGCCAACGCGGTGACGCACAGGAGCCAGCCGACGCCGGCCAGAACGGGACCTTTGCGCGCGCCGTCAGCGGCCATCGTCCACCCTCGCCCGCTCGTCCGTGTTAAGGCTCGCAACCGGCGCGGCCTGGCTCATTTGCAGACTGCGGATATAGGCCACGATGGCCCAGCGATCCTGCGGCCCCACGCGATCGGCAAAGCCGTACATCATGCCGGAGCCCTGGCCGATGGCGTCGAAGATCTGTCGGTCGCTGAGCGCGCGTTGCGCCGGCGTATGGAAACTCGCGGGCCGCGGAAAACCTCGCGCGACGACGATCCCCTCGCCATAGCCGGCCCGGTCATGGCAGGGCGAGCAGAAGATGTCGTAGCGCTCGCGACCTCGCGCGATCAGGACCGGCGTCATCGGCGGCGGCGTCCGCTCGGCCGCCTGCAGCGGCGCGTCTTCCGCCGCCAGTGTTCCCGCCGGCGGCGCCTGCATGGTCTTGCCGTCGCGGAACAGGACGGCCGGCTTGAATGCGTCATAACGCGGCTGGCGCGCCATCTGATCGCAGCCCGCGACCAAAAGGGCGAAGAGGAGTACAAGCCGCCTCATTCCGGCGCCCCGCTCAGCGGCGCTTCATTCACCGCGATGGGCGACAGGCCTTCGAGAAAACGACGCGTGGCCTTGGGGTCGAACTTGTGGTCGTCGGCCATCACCGCCAGGAAGAATTTGTCCGACGACGCCAGCCGAAAACCTTCGACGTCGAATATCGGGTGGTTGAGCCGCGGCAGACCGTTCAGGGCCAGCATGGAGATGATGCAGGCGAGGACCGAGAACAGCACCAACAGCTCGAAGGTGATGAGCATGAAGGCCGGGGGTGCAATTTGCGGCCGGCCGCCGATGTTCAGCGGATAATCCAGGTTGACATAAACCTGCATTCCGTAGCCGACGAGCGCGCCCACGATACCGCCCGCCAGCGTAATCAGCGAGATCCACCGCTCCTTGAACCCGATCGCTTCGGCCACGCCCTCCACCGGAAACGGCGAATAGGCCTCGATGCGCGTGAAGCCCTTGGCGCGCGCCTGTCTGGTCGCTTCCAGCAGGGCGTCGGGATTGTTGAACTCGGCCACCAGCGCGAAAAGGTCAGCCATGAGCCGGCTCCTCGACGATGGTCTCCTTGATTTCGAAGGACGAGATCATCGGCAGATAGCGGATGAACAGCAGGAACGGCGTGAAGAACAGGCCCAGCGAGCCGAGGTAGAGCGACCACTCCCAGAAGCTCGCGTGATAGTGCCGCCAGGACGAGACGAGGAAGTCACGATAGAGCGAGGTCGCGACCAGCATATAGCGCTCGAGCCACATGCCGACCGCGACGGCGAGGCCGACGAAGAACAGGCTCCACGGATTGATCCGGAATCGCCGCACCCAGAGCAGCTGGATCGACACGAAGTTGAAGACGATGGCGCCCCAATAGACCCAGGCGTAACGTCCCGTCATCCGCGCCGACAGGGTGTTCAGGTCGAACGGCTCGCCGGAATAGAGCGCGTTGAAGATCTCGCTGGCGTAGCCGTAGCTGGTCATCATCCCGGTCGCGAGGATGAAGAGGCCCAAGAGGTCGAGGTGACGCTCCGTCACCAGGTTCTGCAACGCGAAGGCGTGACGCAGGACCACCGCGATCATCGCCACCACCGCGAACCCGGAGAAGGCCGCGCCCAGCACGAAATAGGGCGGAAACACCGTCGAGTTCCAACCCGCCAGCGGTCCGGCGGCCAGGAGCAACGACACCTCCGAATGCACCGACACCACCAGAGGCACCGCGATGGCGGCGGTCAGACGATAGGATTTTTGCCACCGCGCCCAGTGCCGCGATGCGCCGCGCCAGCCCAGGGCGAAGAGGCCGTAGAGAATTTGCGCGAGCGGGTTCTTGGCGCGATCGCGCACCGAGGCCAGGTCCGGCACAATGCCGATGTACCAGAACAGCACCGACACGATCAGATAGGTGAGGACCGCGAAGAAATCCCAGGTCAGCGGGCTGCGAAACTGCGGCCACACGCCCATGGTCGAAGGATAGGGCGCCATCCAATAGAAGTACCAGGGCCTTCCCAGGTGCAGGATCGGATAGAGCCCCGCGCACACCACCGCGAACAGGGTCATGGCCTCGGCGAACCGGTTGAGTGAATTGCGCCACTTCTGGCCGAGCAGCAGCAGCATGGCCGAGATCAGCGTGCCGGCGTGGCCGAGACCCAGCCACCAGATATAGTTGGAGATGGCGATGCCCCAGTTGACCGGGATATTGTTTCCCCAGACACCGACGCCCTTCCAGAACAACACGCCTGCCGAGACGACATAGAGCAAGAGCAGCGATGCCGCGATCGCGAAGCAGATCCACCAGTTGCGCGTCTGCGGGTGCTGCAGCGGGATGCGGGTGATCTCATCGGTGACCGGGCGCCATCGGGCGGGCACGATTGCGGACTTCTGCGCTCGACGCATGCTCAGCCGCCCTCCTCATCGTCGATGCGGGCGAGGTAGGTGGTGCGCGGGCGGGTATTGACCTCCTCCAGCAACGTGTAGTCGCGGGCGGAGCGCTTGCGGCGGCTGACTTCGCTTTCCGGGTTCATCACGTCGCCGAAGACGATGGCGTTGGTCGGGCAGGCTTGCTGGCACGCGGTTCTGATCTCACCGTCCTTGACCGGGCGTCCCTCCAACTCCGCGGTGATGCTCGTCTCGCGGATGCGTTGAATGCAGTAGGTGCACTTCTCCATCACCCCGCGCGAACGCACGGTGACGTCGGGGTTGCGCGCGGCTTGCAGCTCCGGCGAATCCTTGCCGGTGAAATCGAACCAGTTGAACCGCCGCACCTTGTAGGGGCAATAGGAGGAACAGGTGCGCGTGCCGATGCACCGATTGTAGACCTGCAGATTCAGGCCGTCCGGCGAATGCACCGTCGCGCCGACCGGACAGCCCATCTCGCACGGCGCCTTCTCGCAGTGCATGCAGGGCACCGGTTGAAAGTAAAGTTTCGGCTCCTCCGGCTCGCCCTCGAAATAGTGATCGATGCGCAGCCAGTGCATCTGGCGGCCCTTGGCCACCTGATCCTTGCCGACCATGGGGACGTTGTTCTCGGCGTCGCAGCCGGTGACGCAGGCGTTGCAGCCGATGCAGACGTCGGTATCGACCGACATGCCCCAGGACGGGCCCTTGTAGCGCACGTCGGGATAGAGGCTGGGCTCATGGATGGGCGGTTCCAGCCGTTCGCGTCGCGCCTGCGCCGCCGGGACCGTGCGCACAAAATCGAACCCGCGAAGCGCCGTGTGATCCTGGGTGCAGGCCAGCAGCCGCCGGCCGCCGATGCGGGTCAGCTTTGCACCGGTTATGACGAAAGGCGCCGTCGAGGTGCGCAACGGATAGGCGTTGAAGCCGTGACCATCGCCGAGCTGTCCCGGCAGCGTGCGGCCGTAGCCCGTGAACACGGTGACGCTGTTCGCCGCCTGACCGGGCGTGATCCACACCGGACCCTCGATGCTGCGTCCGGCTGCGTCGATGCGGACCATGTCGCCGTGATCGATGCCGCTCTCGAGGTTGAGTTCGCGCGCCAGCGCCGGGCTGATGGCGATGACGTTGTCCCAGGTGATCTTGTTGAGCGGCTTCGGCAGTTCCTGGAGCCAGGGATTGTTGGCGAAGCGGCCGTCCCACAGCGATGGATCGGGGCGGAAGAGGATTTCGACGCCCGTGGGCGACGCGGTCGGCGCTGGGGTCGCGACATTCCCAACTGACACCGCGACCTCCGGAGACGCGGAATTGGCCACCAAACCGTCAAGCAGCGCGCGACGCCAGCTCTCGTCGAACGATCCGCCCCAGGCGGCGCGCCAGGTCGCCTGCACCAGCTCGTGATCGATCTGGCCCAGACGTCCCTGCGCGTCTTCGAGGAGCCCATGCGCCGAACGGACGTCATAGAACGGCCGCACGAGCGGCTGCACGATGCTTGCCGTTCCCTCCACCGCCCGCACATCGGTCCAGCTTTCCAGCGCGTGCTGAATGGGCGCATGCCAATGGCTGTGCGACGCCGTCTCGTCATAGTGCAGACCCGCGTGCACGCGCAGGCGCGCCTTCTCCATGGCGCGCGCGAAGGCGAAGTCGGCCGGCGCCATGAACACGGGATTGGCGTCGAGGATCAGAAGCGTATCGACCGCGCCCGCGTCGAGGTCGCGCACCAGCGCCGACAGCGACTGCGCGCCGTCGGGCGGTGTCAGGGTCGAGGGCTCCGCGAAACCGATGGTATGGCCGAGCGCGCCGATGCGACTGTTCAGGGCCACGCCGAGCGCCTGCACCTCGGGCGCATGTTGCGCACCGACACTCACCAAGGCCTTGCCCGTCGCCGCCTTCAGGTCGCGCGCCGCACGCTCGACCCATTGTTGTTCGCGCGCTGTGAGCGTGACCGTCGCGCCGCCGTCCCCCAATGCCAAGGCCAGAGCCTGGGTCAGCACCGGTATCCGGGAATGCGCCGCGATCAGGCGGTCGCTCGCCATCGCGCCGATAAGACTGGGCGTCGGCTCCGCCACATAGAGGCGCGCCTGTCCCTGCCCCGCCTGGAAAGCACGGCGGCGCACGCTCCACTGGCGCGCGTTCAGCGTCTGGCGCGGTCCAGGTCCCAGCAGATCGTCGTCGAGGCTGACGATGACCTCCGCCCGATCCAGATTCAGCCGGCGCTCAAGCGGGCGTCCGAAAGCCAGGCGCGACGCTTCGAGACGCAGTCCATCGTCGAACGGTTCGAAAACGTGCCAGTGCGCCTTGGGCCAACGCTGCATCATCTCGGTGAGTTGGCGCGCCAGCGTCGGCGAGGTCGAGGCGCCGGTCAGTATGCGAAATCCTTCGCCCTGGCGTGCGTTCAGACGGGCCGCGTTCTCGACCATCGCATCGTCGAACGCCGACCACGCCGCCGGACGCCCCTGGAAGCGCGGGCCTTGCGAACGGTTGGGATCGTAGAGCCCCAGGATCGCAGCCTGGGTGAAGGCGTCGGTGGCGCCGCCGCTTGCCGGATGGTTCGGATTGCCTTCGAGCTTTGTGGGGCGTCCCACATGCGTCGTGCCCACCACCGGCTGGGCCCAGCCGGCCATGATCACGGCGGTGGCATAGTGTTTGGGCCGGTCCGGCGTTTCGGACTCGGGCTGGGTGACATAGGGCAAGGCGCGCACGTCGCCCTGCTGTGAACAGCCGGCCACGCCCAGCAGGGCCAGCGAGGCGCCCATGACCTTCAACAGCTCGCGCCGTCCGCGGTCGCTCAGTCCCTCGAAGGCGGCGGCGAACTCCGTCTCGATCGCTTCGTCGAGGTTCGCGTGCTCGCGCAGCGTCCGCCAGAACTGGCGGCCGGTTCGCCCGGTCAGACGCGAGACGTCGATGTCGGGGCGCCCGCTCACCGGTGACAGGTCTCGCAATTGATCAGCCGCGACGGCTCGATGCCGAAGTGCTTCATCGCCTCCGCGCCATACTTGCGGTGCGCCGGGATCGCGTCCCAGCCGGTCCAGTCCATGCGCGTGGCCTCCCCCGGCGGACGCAGGTTCGGCGCCGGATCGCGATGGCAATCGGTACAAAACCGCATCAGGAACGGATGCGCCCGTCGGGTCAGCGGCATCTCGTCGATGCGGCCGTGACAGGCGACGCACGGCACGCCGCGGCTGACGTGAATGGAGTGATTGAAGAAGACGTAGTTCGGAACCTCCGACACCCGGTTCCACACCAGCGGCTTGTCTTGCGCGAAACTGTCGCGCACCGGCGCCAGGACCGCGGCCTTGGTCCACAGCTGCGAATGGCAGGTCATGCAGGTATGGGTCGGCGGAAATCCGGCGTTGGCCGAGGTCTCCACGCCCGTGTGACACATGCGGCAGTCGATGCCGAGGTCGCCCACGTGGTGCTTGTGGCTGAACGGAACCGGCTGGTCGACGACCATCCCCACGCCCGTTGCGTAGTCGGAATTCACATAGCCGGCGAAAAAGAACGCGCCCAGGGTCAACAGGAAGATGGTCGCCAAGGTTGTCGCCCTGAGCCAGGTGTCGGCCGCCGGCGTGAAGATCTGCGCCATCGGCGTCCCAGCACGCGTGATCGCCCCCGCCCGGGGCGGCTCAAGCTCAACGATTGAGAGACGCGTTTAGGTCCACAGCCCGGCATGCCAAGGCAGACGAGCCGCCCCATCGAGGGCGGCTCGCTACGGCAACGCTTGGTTTGAAGCACGTGAAGGCGGCGACTCAGTCGGCGGAATAGTCCTCGTCCGCTTCCTTGTTCTCCTGCTCGCGACGCTTCTTCTCCGCATCCGACGGCCCGTCGATGGTCGTACGCAGCGGCGGCAGACCCTTGGCCGCCTGCGCCTGGTTAAAGGCCGTGACATCGCCGGATATCAGGGTCGCGTAGTGGCCCTCGGCGGTGGCGAGGTTGGCTTCGATCCACGCCAGTTCCTTCGGCTCCGCCGCGGTGGGGCCGTGTTCGGCGCCGCCCGCCACGTCGCCGGCGCCTTGGCCGACCTCCGCGTTCAGCCACAGCAGGTTGAAGTAAACCTTGTAGGCCGAGATGTAATATTTGTCGTCCGCCGGCGCGAGGTCCTTAGAGAACATCTCGTACTCCACCGCCTGCAGCTTGCCGTCCATCGCCGCATAGGCCTGCAGCTGGCCCGCGTCGTTGGTCTTGGCGCGCAGCTCTTCGAGCTGATGGCGCATCTGCTCCAGCAGATTGACCTTGCTGGCGGTGCGATCGACGTCGCCCGCGATGCGCAGCTGCATATCGGTCTGCGCCCGCAGGTCGGCGGCCGAACTCGGCCCGTGCGGATCGAGCAGGATGTCGAGCGGTGCGGTGAAGACCTTGCCGTCGACGGTCAGGCGCACCGAATAACGGCCCGGCGCCGCCATCGGTCCGCGCTGGTGGGTGGACATGCCCCAGTGCACCACCGGACGCGACTCCTTGCCCTTGAAGCGCGCCTCTTCCCAGATGTGCGGATCCTCCGGCGGGATAGTGCGCAGGATGACCGTGTGCAGGTCTTCATAGCGCATGTCCCACTTCACGCGGTTCAGGCCCGCCTTCGCCGGCTGATGCAGAGTGCGGATCACGTGGCCCGCGCTGTCGAGAATCTCGACCTTGGCCGGCGCCGCGGATGCGGCCTTCAGCTCGAAGGTGATCGGCACGTCCTCGCCGCGGTTCAGACGCCAGGTCGGGCGCGGGTCGAACAGGCGCACGTCCGTCGTGGTCGGCTTCAACGCCTGTTGTTCCAGCGGGCTGATATCGTCGAGCACATAGAATCCGCGGCCGTAGGTCGAGATGACCAGGTCATGGAAACGCTTCTGCACCACCGTCCAGGTCACCGGCGCCGGCGGCAGGCCGTCCTTCAGCTGGGTCCAGTGTCCGCCGTCATCCAGCGAATAGAACAGCGCATGTCCCGTGCCCGCGAACAGCAGGCCCTTCACGTTCGGGTCTTCCGACACGTTGCGCACATAGGTCAGCTCGCCGTCGTGCGGCAGACCGCCGGAAATCGGCGTCCAGCTGCGCCCCATGTCCGAGGTCTTGAAGATGTACGGCTGACGATCGTCGGTCAGGTGCGCATCGACGCTGACGTAGGCGGTGTTCGGATCGAAATGCGACGGCTCGATCGAGGTCACCGTGCCCCAGGTCGGCAGCGCCTTGGGCGTCACGTCGGTCCAGTCGCCGCCGCCGTGGGTGGTGTACCAGACCTTGCCGTCGTTGGTGCCGGCCCAGACCAGGCCGCGCTTGATCTGCGAGGGCGCGATGGCGAACACCACCTCGCCGTAGAACTGGCCCAGGTTGTCGCCGATGATGCCGCCGGACGAAACCACATGGCTCGGGTCTTTGGTCGACAGATCGGGGCTCGCCTCGCTCCAGGTCTGGCCCGCGTCGGTGGTCTTCAGGACCATCTGACAGCCGAAATACATGGTGTTGGCCTGGAACGGATCGGCCGCGAGCGGCGGCGTCCAGTGACAGCGGTATTTGACCTGGTCCGGTTGCGAGTCGAGCGTGTGAATCCACGGCGGGACCGAACGAGCGCGCTTGGTGCGGTTGTCCCACCGCGTCACTTCGCTGCCGTAGCAGGACGACCAGACAATGTTGGAATCGCGCGGATCCGGAATCGTGAAACCGGACTCGCAGCCGCCCAGATGGTGCTGCCAGCCGCCGTCGTCGCCCACCGGATAGGTCGGGGCGCGCATGGTGCCATCGTCCTGCATGTTGCCGTAGATCTGGTAGGGAATCTCGTCGTCGACCGCGACGTGATAGATCTGCGCGATCGGCAGCTGCGAATAGTGCATGCCCTTGCCGCCGACGGTGGTGATGCCGAGGCCGCCGTCGAAGCTGATGGCGAAGCGCTCGGGATCCTTCGAATCCATCCAGATGTCGTGATTGTCGCCGCCCCAGCGCACTTCCGGGAAAGTCTTGCCGCCGTCGGTGGAGACGTGGAAGCCGGAGTTGGCGATCAGAACCTTGTCCTTGTCGCCGGGCGACACGGCGATGCGGATGTAATAGCCGGCGCGGCCGATCAGGGTGCGGTCCCAGCTGGTCACCGCCCAGGTCTCGCCGCCGTCGTCGGAGCGCCAGACCGAGCCCTGCCCCGCCGTCTGGATCAGCGCATAGACGCGCTTGGAGTCGGTGGGCGCCACCGCCACGTCGATCTTGCCGACCGGCGAATGCGGCAGGCCGCGTTCCAGCTTCTTCCAGCTCTCGCCGCCGTCGTGAGAAACATAGAGACCGCTGCCCGGCCCGCCGGACAGTTCGGCCCACGGGTGCATCTCCACCTGCCACATACCCGCGAACAGCGTCTTGCTGTCGTGCGCGTCCATGGCCAGACCGGAACACCCGGTGTTGGGATCGACGAACAGAACGTGCGTCCAGCTCTCGCCGCCGTCGGTCGTCCTGTAGACGCCGCGCTCCTTCTGTGGCGCGGTCATGCGGCCGAGCGCGCAGACGAAGACGATTTTGGGATCGCTCGGATCGATGACGATGCGGCCGATGCGGCCCGCCTCGGGCAGGCCCATGTGCTTCCAGGTCTTGCCCGCGTCGGCCGAGCGGTAGACCCCGTCGCCGCCCACGTCGATGTCGCGGATCGCCCAGCCTTCGCCGGTGCCGGCCCACACGATGTTCGGATCCGACGGCGCCACCGCGAGCGCGCCGATCGCGGCCACCGGCTGATCGTCGAAGATCGGGTTCCAGCGCACGCCGCCGTCGGTGGACTTCCAGATGCCGCCCGAAGCGGCGCCGGCGTAGTAGACGCTGGGATCCTGCGGCACGCCCGCGATGGCGGCCACCCGGTTGCCCACCTCGGGCCCGAAGAAGCGGAACGACGGCCCGTGGGCCTCGGGCTTCTTGGGCGTCTCATCCTTTTGGGCGTACGCCGGCCCGCTCGCCAAAAGCCCGCCCGCCAGCATCAGAACCAGACCGGCCAAGGCCGCGCCAAACCTGCGCATCGTTAACTCCCCCGGGACGAACCCAAGCCATCACCCTAGCAGACCCGGCCAGGGCCTCAACAAAATCGTATACGGAACCCGGCTTAGCTGGACCGCGTTTCCTCGGCGGGACGTCTTGCACAGCGGGGGCACTGATGGGGTCGGGTCCGATTGGGCAGAACGAAAGGACAAGGGACTCAAGGGCCTCGCCGCTATTCCTGTCCGGGGGTGGAGAACTCGGCGCTTTGATGCGCGCGCACGACTGGGACGCCAGTCCCCTCGGCACCCCGCAGGCCTGGCCGCTCAGCCTGCAGACCGCCGTCCGCATTATCCTGAGTTCGCGCCAGCCCATGTGGATCGGCTGGGGCCCCGAACTCACCTACCTCTACAATGACGCCTACAAGTCGATTATCGGCGGCAAGCACCCCTGGGCGCTCGGCCGGCCCACCAGCGAAGTATGGCGCGAGATCTGGTCCGACATCGGCCCCATGCTCGACCAGGCCCTCTCCGGCGCGGAAGGCACCTATGTCGAGGCCCAGCGCCTGGTCATGGAGCGCAACGGCTATCCGGAAGAGACTTACTACACCTTCTCGTACAGTCCGGTGCCGAACGACGACGGCACGGTGGGCGGCATCATCTGCGCCAACACCGACGACACCCTGCGCGTCATCGGCCAACGGCAAATGGCGTTGCTGCGCGACCTCGCCGCCGAAACCGCCGACGCGCGCACCCCGCGCGAAGCCTGCGAACGCGCGGTCGGCGCCGTCACCACCAATGGCCGCGACATCCCGTTCGCGCTCATCTACATGCTGAGTGAAGACGGCAATCGCCTGGTGCTGGCCGCCGCCAGCGGCATCGCCGCCGGATCGGCGATCGCGCCCCTCAGCTTGCCGCTCGAGGGCGCCGCCCCGTTGCCTGTCGCCGAGGTCATCCATAACCAGGCGCCGCGTATCCTGACCGATCTCGAGTTGTCGGCCGACGACCTCGAAACCGGCGAAGATCTCGCACCTTCGCGCGTCGCCATCCTGCCGATCTCGCCTGCCGCCGATGCATCGTCCGCAGCCGCCCTGGTCGCCGGTCTCAACCCCTACCGGCTCGTCGACGACAATGCGCTGAGCTTTCTCGACCTGGTGTCAAATCAAGTCACCGCCGCCGTCCACAACGCGGTCGCCTACGACGAAGCGCGGCGGCGCGCGGAAGCCCTGGCCGAGCTCGACCGCGCCAAGACCACCTTCTTCTCCAACGTCAGCCATGAGTTCCGCACCCCCCTGACCCTGATGCTGGGACCGATGGAGGACGCGCTGGCCGAGGGCCAGTTGGGCGACAGCAGGCAGCTGATCGAGACCGCGCACCGCAACGGCCTGCGTCTGCTCAAGCTGGTCAACAATCTGCTCGACTTTTCGCGCCTCGAGGCCGGACGCTCCCACGCGACCTACGAGCCCACCGACCTTCCCGCCTATACCGCCGAACTGGCGTCGAGCTTCCGTTCGGCGACCGACCGCGCGGGCTTGAAGCTCGTGGTCGACGCCCCGCCGTTGCCGCAGTTGGTGAGCGTGGATCACGACATGTGGGAGAAGGTGGTGCTGAACCTCCTCTCCAACGCTTTCAAGTTCACCCTCGAGGGCGAGATCGTCATCCAGGTGCGCGAAAGCGCAGACGGCCAGGGCGCTGAGGTCAGCGTGCGCGACACCGGCATCGGCATTCCCGCCGCCGAGCTGCCGCGCCTGTTCGAACGATTCCATCGCGTCGAGGGCGTGCGTGGGCGCACCATCGAAGGCACCGGCATCGGCCTCGCCCTGGTCAGCGAGCTGGTGAAACTTCACGGCGGCGAGATCACCGTGGAGAGCGAACCCGGCCACGGCACGCGCTTCACCATTCGCCTGCCCTATGGAAGCGGGCACCTGCCGCTCGACCGCGTGCATGAAGGCCGCAGTGAAGCGGGCGCGCGCTGGGCTCAGACCTATGTCGACGAGGCGCTGCGCTGGCTGCCCCAGACGCCCGGCGCTGAAAACGCCGTCGCCGCTGAACAAATATCCGACCACAGCGTCAAACCGATAAGCGACGAGGTTCAAGGCCAGCGGGTGCTGATCGCCGACGACAACACCGACATGCGCGACTACGTTTGCCGCCTGCTCGAAAGCCGCGGCTTCGACGTCGAGGCCGTCGCCAACGGCCGCGCCGCGCTGGAGGCCGCGCGCGCCAATCCGCCGGACCTCGTGCTCAGCGACGTGATGATGCCCGAACTAGACGGCTTCGGCTTGCTCGAGGCGCTCCGCCACGCGCCGGAGCTTCAGGACGTGCCGGTGATCCTCTTGTCCGCGCGGGCGGGCGAGGAAGCACGGGTCGAGGGACTGGACGCGGGCGCGGACGACTATCTGGTCAAGCCGTTCTCCGCGCGCGAACTGCTGGCGCGGGTCAGTTCGACCCTGCAGCTCGCCCGCATGCGCCGCGATGCCGCCGACGCGCTACGCGAGGAGGCTCGCGCGCTCGAGCTCCTGAACGAGGTCGGGGCCACGGTCGCCGCCGAACTCGACCTTTCCCGCGCGGTGCAGGCGGTGACCGATGCGGCGAAGGAATTGTCGGGCGCTGAATTCGGCGCCTTCTTCTACAATGTGCTGGACGAGAAGGGCGAGTGGTACACGCTCTACACCCTGTCGGGGGCGCCACGGGAGGCCTTCTCCAAATTCCCGATGCCGCGCAACACCCAGGTGTTCGGCCCGACCTTCGTCGGCGAAGGCGTGGTGCGCTCAGGCAATATCGTGAAGGACGCGCGCTACGGTCACAATGCGCCCTACTACGGGATGCCCAAGGGCCACCTTCCGGTCTGCAGCTATCTCGCCGTGCCGGTCATTTCGCGGTCGGGCGAGGTCGTGGGCGGCTTGTTCTTCGGCCACCCCGAGGAAAACGTCTTCGACGAGCGCGCCGAACGTATTGTGATCGGCATCGCAGCCCAGGCCGCCATCGCCATCGACAACGCCCGCCTCTACCAGGCCGCGCAGACCGAGATCAGCCGCCGCGCCATGACCGAACAGGCGCTCCGCGAAAGCGAAGAGCAGCTCGAACGCAAGGTCACCGAACGCACCTCGGAATTGGCCGCGGCCAACCGCCAGCTGGTGCGTCAGATCGAGGAGCGGGAACGGGTCGAGGCGACCTTGCGCCAGATGCAGCGGCTGGAGGCGGTGGGCCAGCTCACCTCCGGCGTCGCCCATGATTTCAACAACTTATTGACCGTGGTGATCGGCAGTCTCGACTTCATGCAGCGGGACGCGACCGACGCGACGAACAAGCGACGTATATCGCTGGCCCGCGAAGCGGCGGAACGGGGCGCCAAACTGACCGCGCAGCTCCTCGCCTTTTCGCGCCGGCAGCGGCTGGAGCCCAAGGCGCTCAATCTCAACGACACCGTCACCGGCATGCAGGACCTGTTGCAGAGCACCCTCGGCGGCGCCGCGAAACTGCGCGTCGTGCTGGAGCCGGACCTCTGGTCGGCCCTGGTCGATCCGACCCAGATCGAGCTGGTGATCCTGAACCTCGCGATCAATGCGCGCGACGCGCTGCCTGTCGGCGGCGACCTCACCATCGAGACGCACAACGAAACCATCGAGCGTCGATCGACCCGGCCGGAAGACGCCGATGTCGGCGACTACGTGGTCATCGCGGTGCGCGACAACGGCGCCGGCATGGCGCCGGAGATTGCGGAGAGGGCGTTCGAACCGTTCTTCACCACCAAGCCGGTTGGCAAGGGATCGGGCCTCGGCCTCGCCCAGGTCTTCGGCTTCGCGAAACAGTCCGGCGGCGGCGTGTCGTTGCAGACGGCGCCCGGCCAAGGCACAACGGTCAAGGTCTATCTCCCGCGCGCGATGTCGGCGGCGGAAGCCAGGCAGGCGCCCCGCTCCGCAACCGCCGCGAAGCCGCTGCATCGCCTCATGCTCCTGGTGGATGACGACGCCGCCGTACGCGAGGTCGAAGCCGAGACCCTGCGCGCCGCAGGTTATGGCGTCATCGAAACCGGGAGCGGCGGCGCCGCCATCGAGCAGGTGCGCGACCGCAAGGACATCGACGCGGTAGTGATGGACTTCGCCATGCCGGGGATGAACGGCGCGGAAGTGGCGCGTGAGATCGCCGCCATCCGGCCCGACCTGCCGGTGCTGTTCGTCAGCGGCTTCGGCGACCTTGCGCTGTTGGGCGAGGTCGGCGAACAGCGCATCGTGCAAAAGCCATTCAAGCCCGAAGAACTGACCGCCAAGATCGAAGCGCTGTTCGTGCACGCTCGTCCGCGCGAGGCCCAGACGAGCTGAGCCTCGCGCGATCGCGGTGGTCTTATCTGCTTCGCGCCGTCGAGCCGCTGCTGGCGACCGTCCAGCGCGCGTTGAAAGCCTTCACCTGGCCGCTCTTCAGAGCCTCCCACTTGGCGAGCTGGGTCTCCAGCTGGGTATGCAGCGAATTGTACATTGCCTGGTGCTGGGCCGTGGGCATGGTGTCGGCGTCGTCGAGCGTCATGGCAAAGGTCGCATACTGCTCGTTCAACATGCCGGGGAAGGCGAGGTTCGCCTCGGAGCCCTTCATATTGACCTGCATCAGCTGCTCTTCGATCGGCGTGAGGTGACCGCGTAGCGCCACCGCGTCGGCGATCAGCTTCTTGTCCGCGGGCTTGCCCGCCATCGGCGCGCTGATCTTGTCGAGCGCCGCCTCGGTCGCGCGGATCTCGTTCACCGCGCGGTGCAGCCGGTCGATATCCTTTTCCGTCGCGATGGCCATGGCGACCTTGGCGCGCACCGCCGGTTCGGAGTCGGGCACGCGCGGATCGACCACGACGGTCAGCGGCTGGGTATAGCTCTGGCCGTTCACGCTCATCTTGATCTGATAGACGCCGGGGACGACACGCGGGCCGCGCGGCGTCGGGCCAGAGTAGAAGGCGCCCGGAATCTGTTCCGGATCGCTCATCCGCAGGTCCCACGCCAGGCGGTTCATGCCCGCCTTCGCCGGAATCTTGTCGTCGGGCACGATCTGGTCGGGCCATTCCGGCGGCTGCACCACCTTGTCCGATTTCGCGCTCGAAAGGTGACGCACCTCAGCGCCCGACGCGTCGTAGATGTCGACGGTCAGTTCGCCCTTGGGCGCTTCCTTCAGATAGTAGTCGATCAGCACCCCCGCGGGCGGATTTTCGCCGAGCGAGGCGCTGTGATCCAGCGAGTCCGGGTAGCTCAGGCGCAGCGCCGTCTGCGGCTTGTACAACACCGCATCGGCCATCTGGGCGCTGGCCTGGCGCAGCGGGGTGATGTCGTCGAGGATCCAGAACGAACGCCCGTGTGTCGCCGCGATCAGGTCGGCGCCGCGCAGCGTCAGGTCGTGGATCGGCGACGCCGGCAGGTCCATCTGCAGGCTCTGCCAGCTCGCGCCTTCGTCGAAGGACACGAACACGCCCTTCTCGGTGCCGGCATAGAGCAGGCCCCGGCGCACCGGGTCTTCACGCACGACATGCACCACCGCGCCGTGCGGCAGGCCGTTTACGATCGGGGACCATGACTTGCCGCCGTCGTTGGTCTTGAAGGCATAGGGCTCGATGTCATCGAGCTTGTGCCGGTCAACGGCGATGAAGGCGGTCTCCGTGTCGTAGTGCGACGGCTCGACCGAATCCACCGACCCCCAGGCGGGCATCGCCTTGGGCGTGATGTTCGCCCAGTGGCCGCCGTCGTCGCGCGTCACCTGCACAAGGCCGTCGTCGGTGCCGGCCCACAGCATGCCCTTGGTCAGGGGCGACTCGTTCAGCGAGAAGATGGTGTCGTAGTATTCGACGCTGGTGATGTCCTTGGTCAGCGGACCGCCCGAGGCGAACTGCTTGGTCCGGTCGTTGCGCGTCAGGTCGGGGCTGATGATCTTCCAGCTCTGGCCGTGATCGGTCGACTTCCACACCACTTCGGAAGCCGCGTAGAGCGCGTCCGAATCGTGCGGCGAAATCATCAGCGGCGAGGTCCAGTTGAACCGGTGCAAAAGCTCAGACGCCGGGTGGCCGGAGTTGTCCACCGGCCACGGCGAGATGTCTTCGTCCTGACGCGTCTCGATGTTGTACTTGTTGAAACCGTTCTCGGAGTCCGAATAGATCACGTTCGGATGGTTCGGATCGGCGACGACATAGCCCGCCTCGCCGCCACCGGCCGCGAACCAATCGCGCGGTCCGATGGTGCCGTCGTCGTCGAAGCTCGCGATGGCGAGGTTCGAGTTGTCCTGCTGCGCGCCGTAGACCCAATAGGGCCAGCGCTTGGCGTCCACCGACACGTGGTAGAACTGCGCCGTCGGCTGATTGTCCTGCGTCGACCAGGTGTTGCCGCCGTCGAGCGAGACCGAGGCGCCGCCGTCGTTGGCGTTGATCATGCGCGCGGGGTCGCTGGGATCGATCCACAGGCCATGGTGGTCGCCGTGCTTGGCCGGCACCAGGTTCCAGGTCTTGCCGCCGTCGGTCGACTTCAACACGCCGGTGTTCAGCACATAAACCGTGTTGGGGTCCTTCGGGTCGGCGTAGGTCTTGGAGAAGTACCAGGCGCGCTGACGGATGCGGCCGTCCGCGGAAACCAGCGTCCACGACTTGCCCGCGTCGTCGGAGCGATAGAGGCCGCCGTCCTTCGCCTCGATCATGGCGTAGATGCGGTTGGAGTCCGCCTTGGACACCGACACGTCGATGCGGCCGAGGATGCCGCCGGGCAAGCCGTTGCCCTTAAGCTCCGTCCAGGTGACGCCGGCGTCGCTGGAGCGGAACAGCCCGGAGCCGGGGCCCCCGCTGGTGAAGGTCCAGGGCTGGCGCTCGACCTGATACATCGCCGCATAGACGATCTTCGGATTGTTCGGATCCATGGTGACGTCGATCGCGCCGGTGTGGTCGTCGCGATAGAGCACCTTGGTCCAGGTCTTGCCGCCGTCGGCGGAGCGGAACACGCCGCGTTCGCTGTTGGGGCCGAAGGCGTGGCCGATGGCGGCGACCATGACGATGTCGGGATTGGTCGGATCGACGATGACGGCGCCGATCTGCCGCGTGTCTTCCAAGCCGATGTGGGTCCAGGTCTTGCCGGCGTCGACCGACTTATAGACGCCGTTGCCCCACGTGATGTTGCCGCGCAGCGCGCCTTCGCCGGAGCCGACGTAGATCACGTTCGGGTTGGACGGCGCCACCGCGATGGCGCCGATGGAGGATTCGTCCACCCCGTCGAAGATCGGCCGCCAGGTCGCGCCGGAGTCGGTGGACTTCCACACCCCGCCCGCGGCGCCGCCGAAATAGAAGACGCCAGGTTCGCCGACCACGCCGGTCACCGCGATGGCGCGGCCGCCGCGATAGGGCCCGATGCCTCGCCAGTGCAGCCCCGAAAAGGCCGCCGGGTCCACCTTGACCGTGGGCGCGGTCGGCGCCGGTGCGGTCGCCGCCTTGGCGGCCTTCGCGGCCGGCGCGGCGTTGGCGACCGAGGCGATGGCCAGGATGGCGAGGCTGGGAACGATTAGGGCGGCGAGCCGGCGCGGCGTCGAAAGGGTCACTGGAATGTCCTCCGGGACGGGGCGCGATTCCTCTCCTGGCCGCCACACCCGGCCCCGGGGTCGACGACGCAGGCAAGCTAGGACCCTTTGGCCGCCCCGACAATTTCCGAGATTGAAAATCGCATGCTTTTTTCATGGCGAGACGGTTAGCCCACTGCGACAATGGCCCGTCTGAGGGGACCACCATGCGACCGATCCGCTGGATTGCCGCCATCGTCGTTCTGCTGGGCGTGGCCGCCCAGGCTTCCGCAGCCTCGCCCCTGGCGCAACTGAAGGGCCGCTGGGCGTTCAACTGGAGCGGCGACCCCGCCAGGCAAAAGTGCGTCGAGGTCTCGGGCGAGCTGCTGAAGGACGTCTACTCGGACGCCTACGTCTGTGACCTGCATGAGACGAAGACGCAGAGCGGCGGCCTCGCGACCGACTGCAAACGTTCGCACCCGGACAAGGACTATCTGATCTTCCGCACCAGATCGAAGTGCGAAGCCGAACGTCTCACCCAGGCCGCCAACGGCGACTGAGGCGTCGCCTCAGAACACCTGCGGCACGATTTCGATGATGTAGCCGTCGGAGATCTGCACCAGGGCGATCGCGCCATCGAGCCACACCCACTCGCATCCGCCCGGCGGGGGCGGCAGCCCGTAGGACGCCCAGTCCGCCACGGTGTAGGTCAGCATGCAGCGCGGTGCGAAGGCGCCGATCGCCAGGGTGTCGAGGGAGCAGTCGTCGCTTAGCTCGACGTAGCCGATGTCGGGGATGAACCGATGATGGTGACGATGGCCGTGATAGCCCTTGAAGCCGGGACGACCCTTCCACCAGTCGCCGCCGTGCTTCCATGGCGCGTGTTTGTCGAGGTCGTGGTTCTGACTGCGCCATACGGCGGCGAGATGCGCGCGTTGCGGCGTGTTGTTCGAACCCATCCAGGCGGTGAGCGCGGTGGGTCGATCCGGCTGCACGGCCCCGTGCTGCAAAAGAGGCGAGAGGCCGCCGCCCGCTGGGGCGCCGCCGGCGTGCGACGCGCTCACGCCGCCCGCATACGCCGCGCTGAACGGTGCGATGCTTCCATGGCCGCCGCCGGATGCGCCGTGAGCACCGGCGCCGCCTGAGCCGCCGCTCGAATGTCCGCCTCCACCGCCGCCTGAATGACCGCCGCCCGAACTTCCGCCACCGCCGCCGCCGCCGCCGCCGTGCGAACCGCCGCCGCTCGAGGTCGACGAAGCGCCGCTGTGATCGCCGCCGCTGGGCGAGCCAGCGAAGGCCGAGGACGAAACCGCCATGGCCGCGCAGGCCACCGAAACGATGAGAACCGAACGGGAGATCACAGGCTGGCTCCTCTCTTGGGTTCGTGCCCTTGGGTTTGTAATGGACGCACGTCTTTCACCGTCGTCTCGGCTCGAGGCCTTACGCGGGACTTACTGTATCAACGCGGTGAGATTTGCGGTTCCGTCGCTCAGACGCAGGTGGTGCGGTCATTGGAGCAGATCATGTTGCTCCAGCCCACGGTCCCCTTGTACTGGATCTTCACGAACGGCCCCTGACAGCCCATGGCGACAACGTCCGTCTCGTCATCGAACTTGTAGATGTATTTCCCCCGGTCGCTCGGCGCCGCGTACATCATCGAGCCGTGAATCGCGCGCACGTCGCCGAGCATCGATTTGTGCACCCAACCGGCATGGCCGCCCGGCAGATCATG